>NZ_JBZGDV010000004.1:0-347257 GCF_058355585.1 Nocardioides sp. Z13_37
CATCGCTGCCACGGCGAAGTCGAGCCTGACCGAGTGGAACCGGCGGAACGAGGCGGCGTTCGGTTCGCTGGGGCTGGCCGACCTGGTCGACACCAGTTCGCTGAGCATCCTCTTTGGCAGCCGGAACACGAGCCTGCTGGACGGCCTCCTCGGTGAGGCCGATCCGACCTTGGGCCAGACCCGTGGAGACGCCATCTCCGAAGGGCCGGCGCCGGGGTGGCTCACGACTGAGTCGGGGCTGATTGTGCCGGACAAGGCGCAGCTCGTTGCGACCGCTGTAACGATCTATACGGCCCTGATCGTGATGGGCCTCTTCCTCCGTGAAGCAGTGCGACTCGAAGAGCGAATCACCGAAGGCAATCGGGTCGCCATCTTCTTTGCCTTGCTCAGTTGGGCTCAGGCTCAGTGGTGGTTACACGGCAAGGTCGTCGGCCTCGTTCGCCGGTTTGAGAACACCGAGGAGCAGATTGGTCATCCAGGACAGGAGCCGCTCGACGGCTAAGTGCTCGACGCGTGCCGCTGTCTGGATGGCCGACACCTGACTGCACGCTTACCGGCATGCGCCCACGTCCTCATGGAGCCATGTACGGATGTCTCGCATCAATTCGCCACCCACAGGCGTCGCGTGGACGACCTTGACGGACATCAGACTCGCCCGGCGGGGATCTTCCGTGGGGCGGCTTCGAGGTCGTCCAGCTTGATCCGGATCGCTCGCTTGCCGCATCGATAGGCCGGGAGGGTGCCGGCTGCGATCCAGCGCCGGATGGTCTTGACCGAGACCGACATGCACTTGGCCGCTTCCTCGAGGCTGAGGTAGACCGGCGTAGCGCGCCGCTCAGTCATCGGAACGCACCTCCGCCCGCGTGGCGGTTGCCGAGGCGAGGAAGCGTCGGGCCTCCGCGACGGTGATGTAGAGCCGGCCGACGCCCTGGAAGCGGGTCCATCGTGGGCCGACGCCGCGTTGGCGCCAGTCGCGGACGGTGCGCTGTGGTGTGCGGATGAGGTCGCAGAACTCCTCGAACAGGATCAGGTTGTTGTCGTCCCAGTCGTCTGGGATGCCGATGGGTGTCACCATCACGTCGCCTCTCGTCGTGGCCGCCGACGGGTTCGGCAACCGATCTGGAGAAGCAACCTCGTGCTCGGCGGTTCGGACGTCTGTGGCCGTTGCTGTCGAGACCGGAGCGTCTCCTGGTCACCTATGTCGTCCGGGCACCTCCGGGCGGTCACTGGACACGAGCAAGTTGGTCAGCGGCCGATGCCGTGAGAAGTCGGCGACGAGGTCGGGATCGGCTGGGGTGGGCGGCGTGGGGTGTCGCGTAGCGCGGCCGCCTGCATGGCCGCCGAGGTCCGACGGTCGTTCGCTCCGTACCGGTCTATGTCGTCGGCGGCCCTCTGTGCGGCGTGGCGTGGTCCGAGGTCGGCGCGGTCGCGGCTGAAGACGTCGACCCATTGGGTGCGGGCTTCGTCAATGGATTCGGCGACGAGGTGAGCGGTGTTGTGGTGGCGGCCCCGGGTCATGGCGACGTAGGCCGAGGCGGCACCGGTCGTCTCGCCGAGCACGAAGTGTGCGGTGCCGACGGTCTCGCCTTGGGCTCCGTAGGCGGTGGTGGAATATGCGAGCTCGACGTGCTCGCGGACGTACCCGGCCGGGAGGGTACGTTGGCCGGCGCGTCCGGCGACGACCAGGCTGCCGTCCTCATCGATCCCGGCAACGGTCCAGGTGTCCCGGTTGGCGACCCCGAGGTCGCGGTCGTTGCGCCGAGTGGCGACTCGGTCACCGAGACCGATCCGCTCACCACGACGCGTGATGGGCTCACCATTCCGCTCACCAACCTGATCCTCTGGTGGTTCGACAACGTGCTGGCGGCGGTCGCGGATGGCTGCGTTGAGCGCACCGACCTGATCGCGGGTGTCTGCGATGACCAGCTGGTCACTGTCATCAAGACTGTGGGCGCCGATGGCGGCGAGGGCGGCTGTGCGTTCGACCTCGCTGGCGTGGAGGACGATCTGTCCGCGCTCGTGAAGCTTGTCGAAGACCTCACCAGATCGCTCGCCGATGCGCATGAGCAGGCTGAGGTCGGCGTACGCGGGATCGCTGAACCGGTGGACCGACTCGAGCTCGTGGTGCGCTGCGGGTCGTACCCACCGTGCGGCGAGGTCGAGGACGCCGCCGCGACCGACTGCGGGCAACTGGTGGCGGTCACCGAGGAGCGCGACCCTCGCGTGCGCTCGGTCGGCGATCGCGAACAGCGCGCGGGCGGTGTCCTGGTCGAGCATGCCAGCCTCGTCGACGAGCAGGACGTCACCGGGGAGCAGGCGGGCTCGCGCATCGGGACGAGCCTCGGGTGCGGCGTCGGGTCCCGTGTCGACGCGTGTCCAGTGACCGTCTTCGTCCCAGCGGTAGCCGTGCTGGTGGATGAGCCAGGCGGCGGAGAACGCGTCGGCGCCGACCTGCTGCCGTGCCGCTTGGGCAGCCTTGAGGGTGGGGGTGACGACCACGAGGCGACGCTCGGAGGCGTCGAGGACGTCGCGCGCGACCGCGAGGGTGGTGGTCTTGCCCGTGCCGGCGGCGCCTTCGATCACGAGCAGACCTGCGCCGCCGGCCAGCGCCGCGACGACGCGTTGCTGCGCCGGGTCGAGGTGCCGGCTGCCGCGGAGCCGACCCGCAGTGGTCACAGGTTGCGAGGCGCGCGCGGCGAGGGTGTTGACCAGGTCGGCTTCGACGGCGAGTACCCGTTCGGAGGTCAGGCTGCGGACGTGCTCGGGGACGTCGTCGCGGTTCAGCAACGGCACGCACCGTGCCCGGGCCCGCTCGGCGATGTCTTCGACCAACTCTTGACGGACGGGTCGTTCGGCGACCACGCCGACGGCGGCGACCAGTCGTTCGACCTCGCCACGGATGTCGGCGGTGTTCCACGCCGACCGCTTGGCGCCGAGCCGGGTGAGCACGAGGTCGGCGGCGACGTCCCGACTGAGCCGACCGATCTGCAGGCCTAGCTCTGCCGGCGAGATGGTCGGTGGCGTCGGTGGGGTGAAGCCGAGGTCGCGCAGCTCTCGGTTCCATGCGGCGACAAGGTCGGCGCCGCTGCGGGGCACGACCTTGTCCGGTCGTGCGTCGGCCCAGGCGCGTCGGTCCCAGGTCTGGCGCAGACTTGGCCCGGGCTCGGTGCCGGGGTGCTCGGCACGCCAGGCGGCTTCGTACCGACCGACGTTGCGACCGATCTGCGCGGCGCGCTGGCTGAACCGTCCGGCGTACGGCGCGAGCTGCGCGATCTCGCCGCCGTCGTCGAGGGTGTACCCCCGCGCGGCAATCGCGGCTCGGAATTCGGGGTCGCACATCACAGCTGCGTGCCCGATCCCGTTGAGCGCCTCGATGCTGTCGACGACACCGACCGAGTGCAGGCCCCGCCAAGCGCCGCGCGCGAAGACGCGTGCGTTGATCTGCACGTGGAGGTGGCGGTGCGGGTCACCGGCCCGGGAGGTGTAGTGCCGCACGACAGCGGCCTCGACCTTCTCCACCGGGACCTGCACCTGCCGGCCACGTGGCCCGACCCGCGTGGTGGCGTGCTCGGCCACCCACCCGATCACCTCGCCAGCGGCCCGGTCCATCGCCGCGTCGTACGCCGTCGCGACGTCGGGGTGGAGCGCGGCGGCGAGCGACCAGGACTTCGGCCCGTTGACGACGACCTCGACGAACCGCAATGCGTGGGTGTCGTCACGCAGCCGGCCCTTCGGCATCCCCGTCACGACGTCGTAGCCGGCGACCCACCGCTCGTACGCGTCCCCATCCAGCGTCCCCCCGTCCTGAACTGCGGGAACACCGCGTCCCCCCGCCGCGTCACTGGGACCGGTGGCGACGTATCGCTCGGCCACCCCGGTGCCCTCGGCGAGGTAGTAGTCGTCGACTCGTGAGCGGTCCGCCTCGACATAGGAGCGCGCGGCGGACGCGGAGCCGCGGTAGAACTTCACTCCACCGTGCATCAGCGTCGTCACCGCCCGTCAGTACTCGTCATCTAGCCTTGAAATGACGCTCGGCCCGCCCCGAGGGGCGGACCGATCTACGGACCTTCGTAGCATGCGTGCCGCTCAATATTGAAGGTCTTCGGAGGCGTTCAAGGGAGCGGATCTGGGACTCGTCACTCCTCGTCATCGCATGCCGATGAGGCGGAGAAGAAGCGGTAACGGGTCTGACTGGAGACGTCGGGCTCGAGGTTTCGACACTCGGCCGCGTACTCCATCTCATCGACGAGGTCGGGCTCGACCGTTAGTACCGGAAGTCCGATCTTCCGGCAGCGGACCCGACAGGTGGGCCCCGCATTCTGGCTGCTGCATGTTCCGTGCGACGCCCCCGTCCCGGGAACACCTCCGGACAGGGCTACCGAAACAACCGGCTCATCCTCCCCTGTTCCCCACGCGAGCGTCGCCGCAGAAGGTTCGGCTTGCGGGACAGACTAGTGGAGATGATTGCGCGTCCTAGATCTGCGGGGATCTAACCATCGGGGGTGGGCGCGGAGAGCTGCCCCATGCTGGTCTGGACCACTCAGCATGGTCCCTTGTGTGGTAGGGCGCCGTGAGTCACAGTCGTTCGACCGCATACCCCATTTTGGGGATCGGATGCGGCTCATTCTCGGGGGAGATCATGCGCATCGGTCGCGCAGTTTCGGCTGCATTTGTTTTGACGGTTCTGATCGGGTCCGTACTCAGTCTCCCGGCGTCACCAGCATCGGCTGGTCCGTCGATCGGTGCATTGGCCGGTGCTGGCGAACGGCCGGGAGCGACCCGGCTTTCGTTCACGGTCGGTGACAGCGTTCGCGCGCAAGTCGATGTGGGGTCGGGCAACCTGCTGCTGACCGTGCGCGGCATCTCGCTACCCAGCGTGAACCGGCAGCTACAGGTGGGGGCGTACTACAACTCCGCCGCGGTCGGGCTCACCCCGGTGTCGCGGCTGGGCAAGGGATGGGGGCTGACCAATACCCCGGACGTGCGGCTGGTCGAGAACGGCGACGGGTCGGTGACCTACCACGGCGCCGGGGGCTGACCGGGGTGTTCGACCTGGTCAGTGGGTCCACGACGAACTACACGCCCGCGCCCGGATTCAAAGTGCAGCTCGTCAAGGTTCCCGGGTCGGGGTGGACCCTCGCCGACAACGCCTCCCAGGACAAGCTGACGTTCACCACTGCCGGCGCTCTGGCCTCGGTCGCCGACCGCAACGCCAACACCACCACGGTGACCGCGTCAGGGACGGGCACGTTCAAGAACATCGAGGTCGCCACCCCGGTGGACACCGACGGCTGGTCCCACGACGCGCTGGTCACCACCACCTCGGGCACCACGAAAGTCGTGCACGGCGACCCGGCCAGTCCGCTGCGCATGGTGAAGTTCGAGCCCGTCGACGCCGACACCATGCGGTTCGTCGACGCCCGCGGCCGCGCCACCTCCTTCGACTACACGACCGCGGGGCTGATTACCCGGGTCAGCGCACCAGGGTCGGTGACCACCGACGTCGCCTACGACACCAGCGGGCGGGTCACCTCCATCACCCAGGACGAGACGTCGGTCGGTGGTCCGGGCGACTCCACCACCCGCCTTGCCTATCCCTCGGCCACCCAGACGCTGCTTGCCGCACCCGACACGAACCAGTCGCAGGCCGTGTCCGCGGTGCCGCACACGACCTACACCCTCGACTCCACGCAGCGGGTCCTCACGGCGGTCGACGCTGCCGGCCGCAGCCGCTCACGGAGCTACACCGCGAACTTCGACACCGCCACCTCCACCCAGGGCCCCACAGGAACCGGGTTCACCCGCACCAACACGTGGGGCGCGAACAACGGGACCTCACTGACCAAGACAACCTCGGCCACCGGGTCGTCCCAGCAGCTGGCCTACACGGGGACGGGTGCCGCTCAGTACAACCCCACCTCGAGCACCGACGACGCCGGCAATGCCTCGACGTACAGCTACAACGGCGCGGGTAACCAGCTCACCGCGACCGACACCGCCGGGGAGGAGGCCGAGCTCACCTACAACCCGGACGGCACCGTGGCCGAGGCGTTCGCGCCGGGCAATGGCGATTACGCGACCGACTACTGGTACGTCGACAAGCGGCTCGCCGGGATCACCCCGGTGACCTACCCCAGTCTGGGCGAGCGCGAGTACACCTACGACGACCTCGGCCGGCTCGAGACCGCCTCCAACGGCCGCGGCATCACCCGTACCTCCACCTACAACCTCAACGACCAAGTCACCCAGGTCACCTTCACCGGCACCGGCTCTGGTGCCCAGTCCACCACCTACGGGTACGACACTGCCGGTCGTCTCGCCTCACGCACCGACTCGACCAGCGGCGCCACGACCGCGACCACCACCTGGAGCTACGACCAGCTTGGCCGGCTGCTGACCCGTCAGACGACCGTCGCCGCCGGCTCCGGCGGCGGGGGTGGTGGTGTAATCACCTACACCTACGACAAGGCCTCGAATCTCGCCTCCTCCACGTCGAGCGTCGGCGGGACCGTTACATACACCTACGACTCCTCCGGTCTCCCGACCTCGCTCACCTACCCCGACCCCGCGGCCGGGACACCCGGGCTGATGCGGTTCACCTACGACGACCAGGGCCGCCGCACCGCCACCTACCTCAAGACCAACGCCACCCTCTCAATCTGGGCCTCGCGGACCCGCAACACCTACGACAACAGCGGCCGGGTCACCAGGGTCCAGGCCGACACCGGGCCCAGCACCGCCAACATCGTCGACCTCTCCTACTGCTACACCACCGGCACCACCCCGGCAGCGCCGGGATCGGGGGCCTGCACAGGACCGGCGACCGCAGACCGGGACAAGGTGCAGTGGCGCCGCGACAACCTCACCGGCAAAGCCACCACCTACACCTACGACACCGCCGGCCGCCTCACCCAAGCCCAGGTCAGCGGCGGAGCGACCTTCGCCTACACGTTCGACGCCAACGGCAACCGCCTCACCGCCAGCAACGGCTCCACCAGCCAGAGCCTGAACTTCAACAAGGCCAACCAGATCTCGACCACCGGCTACACCTACGACGCCACCGGTAACCAGAAGAACGACCCCTCCACCAGCACCAGCGCGATCACCTACACCGGAGCCGACCAGCTCAAGTCCGTCACCAAGGCCGGCACCGCCTACACCTACCTCCACGCCGGTGTCGACAACGTCGAGCTGCTCCGCCAGACCAGCCCGAGTGGCACCCACGCCACCACGTACGGCCGCACCGCCCCCACCGGTGTCCCGGTCGTGGAGCAGACCAGCGTCAACGACGGCACCACCACCAAGAACACGGCCGTGATCTCCGACCCCGTCACTGGCACCCCGCTGATGTTGCGCACCGACAACGGCGTTCAGTCGATGTACGTCTACGACGGCACCCCCGGCGCGCCCATCGCCCTGGTCTCGTCAGCCTCGATCCAGCAGTTCGGATACGACTACGACCCCTACGGGGTCCCGACGATCACCCAGAACTCCGGTAGCCAAGCCGTCCCACAGAATCCCTACACCTTCGCTGGCACCGGGGTGAAGGACCGCACCACCGGCTGGGTCCACTACGCCAACCGCTACTACAACCCCGCCACCGGCACCTGGACCCAACAAGACGACCTTGACGCACCCCTCGACCCCGCCAACGCGAACCGTTACGCGTTCGCTGGCGGCGACCCCATAAGCAACACCGACCCCACCGGGCGAGACATTCTCGAAGATATCGAGGATGCTGCGACCACCATCGGAACCTTCGCGGGTGCTGGGGCCGGGATTGGTGCAACGGTCGGCTGTGTCGTGGCTACCGCTGGATGCCCAGGCGGTGCTGGGGTCGGTGCTGGGATCGGCAGCGCGATCGGCACCGTCGTCGGCGTATCAGTCGCGATCGAGAACTACAGGAAGAAGAACTGACCGTTGAAGACGTCGACCCTTTGGGTGATAGTCATCGTTCTGGCTGTGGCGATCGGTTACGGACTTAGTGCCGCTGGGGCTAGCAAGCTAGTTGTGGGCCTTGTCGCGATCGCTGTGCTGCTCCCTCTTGCTGTAGTGCTCATACGCCGTGAGGTGAGGGCCCGGGAAGATGGCGGGCGCCGTTGAACGCGAGCCCAGGCCGCCGAGAGCCGCGTCCCATGACGCCTGTATAGCCTGCGTTCCGATCTCGACCCTCGCCACGTCCGCGAGTCGTCCCAGTGCGAACGTCCCGAGGGCTGCCGCGATGAGCGCGTTCCGGAAAGGTTGTTTTCGGTCGGCGTAGTTCCGAAGAGCGATCCCGCACCGGGTCGCTCCGCGAGCCCATCCCGCACCGGGTCGCTCCGCGAGCCCATCCCGCATCGGTTCGCTCCGTGAGCCTGTCCTCGCGCGGAGCGCGGCCACAGCCGGGCCGCGCACCGGAGTGCAGGGATAAATCTGACGTGCTCATCCGACGAACGAGCGCACCACCACTCCGCCGTCGTCTACGACGAGGTTTAGACGACGCAGATCAAGGCTCGCGGTGAGAAGGGCCTGGTCAACGGGGAATACGACGACGCGCCAGCCCGCGGCCCGGGCTCGTTCGGCCGCGTCGGCAACCAAACGCCCTGCAAGGGGCGGTGGATCTCCGTTTGGCAAAATTCCCGCCTTCGGACCGACCGCACCTCGCTTGAGGTCCGACACTGATCGAAGACGGATGGAGGCTCTCTCGGTGCCGATAAAGACGGGGTTGTTGTCGCAAGTCTGCTGAGCCAGGCGCGTGTCATCAGCCAGCACCTCTACCACCAGCTCGAAAGGTCCAACCGCTAACACGGGACCCGCCAACACCGGGAGAAACTCACCACGGGCGATGACCGTTGCCAGTTCCTCGAGGGACTCGAACTGACGGTTCATGTTGGCTCCGGAAGGCGGTCGTGGAGGGCAGCGCTATACGCTACGCCCGGCAGTCGCACATCAACAGTCTTGTACGCGCTTGGTTTCCGACATACTGAACCGCCCCGGCAAGTCCGGAGACTCCGTTCCTTGGGAAGGATGGAGTCATGTCAGGGAGTACGTCGAAGAGGTACCCGGTCGAGCTGCGTGAGCGGGCGGTACGGATGGTCGTCGAGATCCGGGCCGATCACGAGTCGGAGTGGGCGGCGATGAGCAAGGTCGCCGAGCTGCTCGGGGTCGGGACGCCGGAGACGGTGCGCAAGTGGTGTCGTCAGGCCGAGGTCGATGCCGGCCGGCGGCCCGGGATGACTTCGGAGGAGTCCGCGGAGCTGAAGCGGTTGAAGCGGGAGAACGCCGAGTTGAAGCGGGCCAACGCGATTCTCAAGAGCGCATCGGCTTTCTTCGCGGCCGAACTCGACCGGCCCCGCCACCAACAGCGTTGATCGTGGCCTACATCGACGAGCACGTCGGTGTGCGCCACGAGGATGCCGACGGGCCAGGTCTGCGATGGGGTGTCGAGTCGATCTGCGAGCAGCTCACTGAGCTGGGCTGCAAGATCGCCCCCGCGACCTACTACGAGCACCGCGCCAAGAGGCCGTCGGCCCGCGAGCAGCGCGACGAGGAGCTGAAGCCGAAGATCGCCGCGGTCCACGCGTCGAACTACGGCGTCTACGGTGCTCGGAAGGTGTGGCTGACCTTGAACCGCGAACGCGCTGCCGAGGAGCCTCCAATCGCGCGCTGCACCGTGGAGCGGCTGATGGGCGAGATGGGGCTGGCCGGTGCGGTGCGCGGGAAGGTCAAGCGCACCACGATCAGCGATCCGAAGGCGCCCAAGCCGCTCGACCTGGTGGACCGCAACTTCGCGCCGCTGGCACCGGACCGGCTGTGGGTTGCCGACTTCACGTATGTCTCGACGTGGTCGGGCTGGTGCTACACCGCGTTCGTCATCGATGCCTACGCCCGCAGGATCCTGGGCTGGTCAGTGGCGACCACGATGACCAGCCAGCTCGTCGTCGACGCCGTGGAGCAGGCGATCTGGACCCGGCAGCGTGAAGGCAAGGACCTGGCCGGTTTGATCGCGCACCATGACCACGGAGTCCAGTACTTGTCCGTGGCCTACTCCGAGCACCTGGACGCTGCCGGGATCAAGCCCTCGACCGGTGCGGTGGGCTCGTCCTACGACAAGCCCTGGCCGAGTCGGTGATCGGGCTCTACAAGACCGAACTGGTCAAGCCACGACGGCCGTGGAAGGGCTTCGACGACCTCGAGATCGCGACCGCCGAGTGGGTCGACTGGTTCAACCACCGCCGCCCGTTCGAGTACTGCGACGACCTCACGCCCATCGAGGCCGAGCAGGCTCACTACGCTCACCACAAGCAGGCCCCGACAACCGTTGGAGTCTCAAACTAGAAAGTCTCCGGACACGCCGGGGCGGTTCACAGAGTCCCCACGCATCCGTCTGACCGGGGGCTACGACTCCTTCGACGTCGGGGATTCAGTCGAACTGTCGGGCTGGGTGCAAGACGTCTGGAGAGCGGTAGGCGTGAGTGCGCCTACTGAGTGGCGACGGTGCGTGGGTGGGCGGGGTGACCACGAGGCCATGCTCGTCGTCGCCACCAACGACGACTGACGCGAGCATTGACGCAACGCTCGCTCATCGGCAGATCCGCGCTCTGAACGCGGCACACCTGGCCGTCACTCGGCGCAAGAGCGGACACTCGGATCGAGATGTTGCGGACGTGCGGCTCATGCGAACACGGACTACGGTGCTGAGGATGAGACTGCGTCACGTGACGATCGATTGCGCGGACCCCTACGAGCTGGCAACGTTCTGGAGCCGATTGATCGACTGGCCGATCTCCGACATCGATGAAGCCGGCGACGACGAGGTGCTAGTCGAAGCGCCGGACCAAGTGCCGGGTCTCCTGTTCGTCCGTGTCCCCGAGCCGCGATCGGCCAAGAACCGGGTTCACCTCGACTGGGCGCCCGACCGGCGCTCCCGCGACGAGGAGGTCGAGCGGGCGGTCAGCCTCGGCGCCACGATCCACGAGGATCACAGGGGTCCAGAGGATCGCGGCTGGGTGACCCTGCGTGACCCCGAGGGCAACGAGTTCTGTATCGAACCACAATGAACTCAGGCGGCGCCCCAGACCGTGGGCACGGACATCGGCAGATCCGCGCACCATCAGCGGCATGTGCGGATGTTGCTATGGAAGCGGTTGACCGCGCTCGGGCCTCGGCGCCTCACCCGCGTAGTAGGCAGTCCAGGCTTCGGCGTTGGCGACGGCACGTTCCTGCAGGTCCGCGAACCGGGCTTGCTCTCCATGTAGGACAGGCGGGTCCTCACGCATCTTGTCCAGCGCCACTTCTAGGAGACGACCGATGGACACAGCACCAGCCAAGCCCTCGTAAGACCACCCGTGCCAGGGCTCTTGGTCGTGACGGTGAACTGCGACCGACACCTCCCCGCGGGGACTGTGTGTCGCGACTATCCGAACCTCGGGCGAGGTCAGAAGCACCAGACCGTCCTCCTCCTTCGCGACGGTGAAGTCGCCGTCGAGCAGAGGAGACCATCTGTCGCGCACGAGGTCGGCCAGCGTCGCGGTCACGTTGACATCCAAGCATTGCATTGACCGCCTGAGCCCGCACCGCTGTGAGGGCGGGTGGCCGTCGGGGTCGAGCAACGATTCGGGACCGGTAAGCGTCGTACGGGTATGCGCCGGATCCCTGCCAGAGTGGCCTTGACCATCGCATTCGCCGCGGGCGCCGGTTGCAGCGCAGGCACGTCTGACGAGGCGCCACGTCATGTCGGCACGTACAAGGCCATTGGGAAAGGTGGCGACGGGGCGATGTTGGAGGGAACAGTCCGGTTGGACGACGGCTGCTTCATCGTCGAAACCAGCGCGGCCGAGCGCTTCCTCGTCTACTTCCCGAAGGACGAGGTTGAGTGGAGCAAGGAGGGACTTCACTATGGCGGTTGGACGTACAGCAACGGCGACAGCATCGCCCTAGGCGGCGGAGGGGCTGATGCCTCGCGGCCCGCTCCGCCCGACTGCCGTGAGCGCTTCGAGGGGCTGCGTCAGTGGACTGTCGCTCAGTCCGGCTAGTGCGCTGAGCCGGTCTTACCCAACGTCCGGATCTGCCGCGATCCGCTCGAAGTGCGGGGTGTGCGATCACCCCTCCAGCAGATCGAGATCGCGTACGCAGAACCCGTGGTGCGCCCACTCCTCGTTCAGGACCACGCGAAGACATTCGTTCACAGTCTTCCCTTCGGCGTACGGCGGCCAGCCGAGCCCTGCAGGCACCGGCGCAACCTCCGACAGTTCATCAGCAGTCACGCTGGCCAACCAACGTTCCAGCTCGTCGGCCTGCTCGTCACGCACCGTCAACACCTGATCGAGGCTTGGCCGCGCCGATCGGTCCAGACCCAGCTCTTCCTGGTCAGGTACGAAGTCCGGTGCCAAGCCGAGTGCGGTGAACGTTCCAGGTGATCCCAGGCAGCAGCGGCGAAACCACGAGTCGTGCACGAAGACGAGATGACGAAGCGTTTCCACCGCCGACCACTCGGCTCCGACGCGCTGGTGCTCCAGCCCTCGGGCTGCGCCGCGGAGGCGGGCGACCGTCGCCACCCAGGTCGCCCTCAGACGCCGCTCGGCTTCTCGGAGGTCAGCCGGGTCGGTCGATCGCATCAGCGGCCGCACCGGGTACCGGCGGTCCAGCTCCGCCTCGACGTATGACATCACCTCGACCCCGTTGACCACCAGATTGCTGACCAAGCCGTCGATCATCACGTCCTGCATCACCACCCCGATCAGACGGGCCCCGGTCAGGTCGCACTCGCGGAACTCGGCACCTGTCAGGTCTTGGTCCTCGAATCTCGTCATGTCGGTCAGTCTGCAACGACGCACCGACATGTGCGCGCGTCGGCCACGAACGGTGCTCAGTTCAGGTCGTCCTGTCGCCGAGGTCGTCGTGTTCTCGAACGACTTCGCCAACCGGCGGGAGCGCCCCAGGCGGCCGCGGGCGACCTTCGACGCGCCAGGCGTGCCGGATCGGGCGGAAGACCGGCTGCTCGTCGTTCCACCCGACCCGGCGGACCTCGAGGTCGTGCTCCCGGCCGAGGTTCCGCGCGGCGGCCGCGGTGACCCCGCGGTCCACCAGGACGAGCTCGAGCCGTCCGGCGACGCCCTGCTGGGTCAGGTGCTCGAGCATCAGGTCGCTGGCGCGGTTCTCGGGTGTTGGACCGTCAGGGCCTGCCATCGGTCAGATCACTTGGATACGGCATGCCCCGCACGGTGACGACGCCACTCGTCGAGACAATAGGGACACACCCAGTCAGAGTCGGGCCATGCGGGTCACGCCTTGCCGCGCGGCACCACGAGCGTCGACGTGGAGACCGCCGGCCGCACGAGGTCGGTGCCCGCGAAACGGACGACCAGGGGCCTCTTGCCGGGCGCGACGTCGCGGACGACGAGACGGGCCGTCCCGCGGACCAGCTCGCCCTCGACCGTGCGCCGCCCGATGGTCACGGTGATCGCGCCGGACGGCTTCGGTGCTCCCACGGCCTTGACGCGCACGTCGACGACCACACGTCCCCGCTTGGCGTCGGGGCGGACCCGCATGGTGGGCACGGCCCTGAGGGGCGACGCCACCGTGAGGGTCTCGGTCGTGGCGCGGAAGTTGCGGCGCGTCATCGTGACCTCGACCGCGAGCGCGTGACCGACGTCGCCCTTGCGGACGGTGTACGTGCGCTTCGTGGCCTTGGCGATGCGTCGGCCGTCGCGGAGCCACCGGTAGGTGGCCGATGCGTCGACGGGCCGGACACGACCGGGCTTCACGACGAGCCGGCGCCCCACCTGTGCCTTGCCTGTGACCTTGGACGGGCTGAGCAGCGTGACCGGCTTGGCCTGGACGGCCGCGGTCGCCGGTGCGTTCGACCTCGACTTGCGGTAGCCCTTCGCGCTCGCCGTGAGACGTGCGCTGATCTGCTGCCCGATCTCGTCGCGGGTGAGGGTCAGCGTGTTGCCGGTGGCTCCCGCAAGGGGCTTCCCGTCGGCGTACCACTGCGTCGTGGACTTCTTCGGTTGCGGCGACCATGCCGACGGGGTGAGCGTCAGGGTCGATCCGACCTGGGGCTCGCCCTGGATCGTCGGCAGCTGGGTGCGCTCGAGGGTGCCGGGGGCGACCGGAGGCGTGGCCAGGGTCGCGGCGCCGGGGGTGTAGCCGTCGAGCTGTGCGGTGACCCGGGCGGTCAGTGTCTTGCCCTTGACGTCGGGCGTGGGCACGTACCCGGCGCCGGTGGCGCCCGGGATGGCGGCACCGTCGGCGAGCCACTGGAAGGTGATGCTGGACGGCGCGGGCGTCCACGCCCCGACGGCGACCTCGAGCGGCGCGCCGACCATGGGCGTGCCGGCGATGGTGGGGGGCGACGTGGGCTGCACGACGCGGTCGTTGAAGTGGATGAACCCGCTCGGCCAGCCGCCGCCGGACTTGGTGATGCGGCGCCAGTAGAAGTCGCCGCCCCAGTAGTCCTCGGAGACGATGATCTCGGTGTCGGAGATGACCTGCTCCACGACGGCGACATGCCCGTTCCCGCCGGCCGGCGTCACGTGCGGCCTGTACCAGGCGACGGAGCCGACCGTGGGCGTCTGGTCGGTGATGGCGGCCATCGCCACGCCCCAGTTCGACGCGTTGCCGTTGCCCTCCCACGGCCGCACGTCGGGCATGCCCGACTGGATGAGCCGGTACGCCACGTAGTTCGTGCAGTTGTGCCCGGCGAACATGCGCCAGTACTGCTTCGACGAGGCCTGCCGGTAGCCGCCGTCGCCGTACCCCTTGGCCGCGCAGCCCTGGTAGCCCGTGCACAGGTACGTCGACGACGACAGGCTGATCCGACCCGCGGTGGTCGGCACGAGGAGGGCGAGGAGGACGAGCACCCCGGTGAGCACCTTCGCCGTCCCGAGACCCCGCCCGACGACGCTCCGCAGGGCGGTCGGGCGCGGGAGGTCGGGGTGTGACGTCTGGGACTCATGGGGCTTTTGGTGCACGAGAGGAGATCGTATGTGTCATCTGTCAAGCCCGCCACGCCGATGGATGAAGATCAACCGTGTAATTCGTGGCCCTGAGCGGGGACAGCCCTCTGTGGAGCCGGTTGTCGACGCTCCGCGACCGCACTTGGTGGGCGAGTCTGACACTTGGAGGCCGTTGCAACCCCCTCCAAGTGTCGGAGTCCCCGCTCGAGCGGGGACTCCGACAAGGGAACGGCCCGACCGAGCCCACCCGGCCCACCCGACCACCTCAGAACTCGTAGCCGAACTCCTCGATCGTCCGGCGGAAGCGGGCGGCCACGATGTCGGCGTCGCCGGGGCCGTAGAGCTCGCGGTAGTGGGGCCCGCTCCCCTGCTTGGCGTGGGGCAGGTCGAGCTCGAGGCCGAGGCGTGAGGACAGGTCGGCCACCGCGGCGGGCAGCTCCTCGTAGCGGTAGACCCGGTCGACGACGACCCGCCCGCCGAGGCGGTAGAGCCGCTCGTTGAGGGCGAGGCGCTCCATCCGCTTCGGGGTGCGCACGAACTCGGCGAAGGTCTTGGTGAACGACGGCTTGCGCGCGCTGTAGCGATAGGACGAGGCGACCACGTCGAACGGGTTGCGCTCCACCGCGAAGGTGAAGTAGTCGTCCCACGTCTCGCGCCCGATCACCTCGATGACGCGGCGTGCGCCCATGTGGGCGTACGAGCTGGGCTCGGTGTCGTCGTTCTGCGGGCCCACTCCCCCGGCGGCGGCGCGCAGCTCCTCGTCCTCGGGGCTGATCCGGGTGACGATGTCGTCGGGGCCGCAGTGGCGCGACAGCGCGATCTCGAGGCTGGTGCCGGCGGTCTTGCGGGTCTTGACGAACACGAAGCGGTGTCGGTGCGACGCGATCACGGCTCAGTCTTCCTCGTCGGCCAGTTCCTCGCCGTGGGTGCCCGGGCGCGGCGCCCACGGCAGCTCCTTCGCCGGGCGTACGACGATGAGCCGGTCGCCGCGCGCGAGCAGGGACACCACGGGGTCGAAGTAGCGGTAGACCTTCTCGTCGCGGATGACCGCGATGACCTGGTCGGGCAGCCGCTGGGGCTGCTTGCCGACCTCGGCGACGAGCAGGTCGCGCTCGGCGACCTCGAGGCCCTCGCCATAGGTCATCAGGTCCTCCATCACCGAGCCGAGCATCGGCGACATCGACGACAGGCCGAGCAGTCGCCCGACGGCGTCGGAGGAGGTGATGACCGAGTTGGCACCCGACTGGCGCATCAGCGGGACGTTCTCCTGCTCGCGCACCGACGCCACGATCCACGCGTCGGGGTTGATCTGGCGCACGGTGAGGGTGACGAGCACGTTGGAGTCGTCGCGGTCGGTGGTGATGATGACGTGGGTCGCCTTCTCCACCCCGGCCTGGCGCAGCACCCCGCGGCGGGTGGCGTCGCCGACGATGGCCACGAGCCGGTCGCGATTGGCCTCCTCGACGGGCACGGGCTCGGGGTCGACGACCACGATCGACCTGCGGTCGTAGCCGTTGCTGACGAGGGTGTCGATCGCGCTGCGGCCCTTGGTGCCGTAGCCGACGACGACGACGTGCTGGTCCATCTTCTTGTTCCTCCACCGGGAGACCCGGAACATCTCGCGTCCCTGCGAGGCGAGGACCTCGAGGGTGGTGCCGATCAGCAGCACCAGGAAGGCGATGCGGGCAGGGGTGATCACCAGCGCGTTGACCAGCCGGGCCTGCTCCGACTCCGGTGCGATGTCGCCGTAGCCGGTCGTGCTGAGCGTGACGGTCGTGTAGTAGAACGCGTCGAGCAGCGTCAGGTCGCGGCCGGGGTGCGCGTTGTCGCTGTAGCCCTCGCGGTCGAGGTAGACGAGCAGCATGGTGCCGAACAGGATCCCGGCCGCCAGCAGGATCCGGCGGCCGAGCTCCCACCAGGGAGAGCGTTCGGTCTCCGGGAGGGAGACCCGGCCGACGCCGGGCTCCACGCTGTCAGCAGACACGATCAGGAGTCTCGCACGCTCCTCCGCTCCCGCAGTCGCTGCACCATCTCGAGCCGCGCGCGCGTCGTGCTCTTCTGCGGGTAGACGGTGTCGAACGCCGCGTTGACCGCCGCCCCGATGAGCACGGCGAGGGCCAGCAGGTAGAGCCACAGCAGCACGGCGATCGGCGCCGCCAGCGGCCCGTAGATCGACCGCGACTCCGCGGCGGTGACGGTGAGCACCCAGCGCAGCGTGTAGGACCCGGCGATCCAGCAGAACAGCGCGAAGACCGCGCCGGGCAGGTTGAAGCTCCAGTTGGTCCGCACCGGGACCGACACGTGGTAGAGCGTGGCGAGGAAGCAGATGCACACCGCGAGCACGACGGGCCAGTAGAGGCTGTTGACGAAGTCGAGGCGCTCGGGCACCACCCGGTCGACCAGGCTCGGGCCGGCGACGACGAGCGGGATGCTCACCGCGCCGGTCACCATCGCGAGGACGTAGAGCACGAACGACAGCGCGCGGGTGGCGACGATCCCCCGGTGCCCGCCGAGGCCGTGCATGATCGTGATGGTGTCGACGAAGACGTTGAGCGCGCGCGAGCCCGACCACAGCGCCAGGATGAACCCGATCGAGATCACGTCGTAGCGCCCGCCGTCGAGGACCTGGTCGATCGTCGGGCGGATGATCGTGTCGACGGCCCTCTCGGTCAGGCCCTGCCGCGACATCTCGAGGACGGCGTTGCGCACGTCCTCCACCTGGGTGTCGGTGAACCGCTCGCTGACGAAGCCGACCGCGCCCGCGAGGGCGAAGATCAGGGGCGGCACCGACAGCACCGCGAAGAACGCCGCCTCCGCGGCCAGGCCGGTGACCCGCTGCCGCAGGCACGAGCCGACGCTCGTGACGATGATGCGCCACAGCTGCTCCCGCCACCGGCGGAGGAGGACCTCGACGCGGCGCCGGACAGGGGTGTCCTCCCGCGCCTCGACCATGTGACCACGCTATCGAGCCGGCCCGCCCGGTCGCCGGACCCGCGCGGCGGTTCCGCCTCCGACGTGACCGACCCCTCGAGGCGGGACGCGAAGGGCCCTACCGTGGCCCCATGAGCGACCGCCCCACCGTCGACGCCCGCACCGCGACCAACCAGGCGCCGCCCCTCGTCGGGCACAACGTGGTCACCTCCGACCTCGCCCTCACCGAGGCGCTCGCCCGCCACGGCGCCGCCGGACTGGTCGACGAGCTCGCCCCGCTGGGGGCCGAGGCCGGCACCGCCGAGGCGCGCGAGCACGGCATGCTCGCCAACCGCCACCACCCCGAGCTCGTGCCGTACGACCGCTGGGGCAACCGGATCGACGAGGTCTCCTTCCACCCGTCGTGGCACTGGCTGATGGAGCGGGCCGTCGGCCACGGCCTGCAGGCCGCCCCGTGGGAGCAGCAGGAGGCCGGCGACCCGCACGCCCACCTGCGTCGCGCCGCCGGGTTCTACGCGTGGTCGCAGACCGAGCCCGGCCACGGGTGCCCGATCTCGATGACGTACGCCGCCGTGCCGGCGCTGCGGGCCGACGAGGCGGTCGCGAAGGAGTGGACGCCGCTGCTCGCCTCCCGCTCCTATGACCCGGGCGTGCGCAGCCGGTCCACCAAGACCGGGGCGCTGGCCGGGATGGGGATGACGGAGAAGCAGGGCGGCTCCGACGTGCGGGCCAACCAGACCCGGGCGACCCCGACCGCCGAGGACGGGTGGTACCGCCTCGACGGCCACAAGTGGTTCACCTCCGCGCCGATGAACGACGTCTTCCTGGTCCTCGCGCAGGCCGAGGGCGGCCTGACCTGCTTCGTCGTGCCGCGCGTGCTGGACGACGGCACCCGCAACCGGATCGACGTGGTGCGGCTCAAGGACAAGCTCGGCAACCGGTCCAACGCCTCGAGCGAGCTCGAGCTCGCGGGCACGCTGGCCCAGCGCCTGGGCGACGAGGGCCGCGGGGTGCGGACCATCATCGAGATGGTGGCCGCGACCAGGCTCGACTGCGTGCTCGGCTCGGCGGCGCTCATGCGCCACGCGCTGGCCGAGGCGTCCTGGCACGTCGCGCACCGCTCGGCCTTCGGCCGGCTGCTGGCCGACGCGCCCCTCATGCAGAACGTCGTGGCCGACCTCGCCGTCGAGTCGGAGGCGGCCACCGCGCTCGCGATGCGCCTCGCCGCGGCCGTCGACCGGCCCGACGACCCGCACGAGGTGGCGTTGCGCCGCATCGCGCTCCCGCTGGCGAAGTTCTGGGTGTGCAAGCGCACCCCGGCGATGGTGGCCGAGGCCCTGGAGTGCCTCGGCGGCAACGGCTACGTCGAGGACTCCGGGCTGCCGCTGATGTTCCGGGAGTCGCCGCTCAACTCCGTCTGGGAGGGCTCGGGCAACGTCAACGCGCTCGACGTGCTCCGTGCCCTGGGCCGCGAGCCCGAGGTGCTCCAGGCCTGGATCACGGAGGTGGGTGCGGCACGCGGCGGCGACAGCCGGCTCGACCGGGCGGTCGACGACACCTTCGCCCTGCTCGGCGAGGCCGCAGGTGCCGAGGCGGGCGCGCGGCGGCTGGCCGGCCAGATGGCCGCCTGCCTCCAGGGCTCCCTCCTGGTGCGCTTCGCGCCGGGCGAGGTGGCCGACGCCTTCTGCGGCAGCCGGTTCGGGACGTCGTACGGCGGCACGTTCGGGATGCTGGAGAGCGGCTCTCTCCGCGCTGTTGTCCAGCGGGCCACCCCGGTGCTGTGACAGGCTCGTCGCGCGCACCGTCCGGACCCGCCCGTCGGTGCGCCTGAGCCGGGTCCGCGCGCGGAGCGTGTGCACATCGGGAGGGGGAGGCCATGTCGGCCAAGGGCAGCACGTTGTTCACCGTCGGGACCCTGCTGCGCCACGCGCAGGACGCCGGCGCCGCCGTGCGGCTCCTCGTCCAGGGCACGTGGCTCGAGGGCCGCATCGTCGGCGCGGACGGCCACGGGGTGGTGCTCGACGACGGCAACGCCCAGCAGGCGCTCGTCCGCCTCGACGCGATCGTGGCGGTCAGCTTCTCCCGCTCCGACATCGACGACCCTGAGGGCAAGGACAGCACGGACGGCGAGGACGGCAAGGACGCGCGGGCGCACGGGCGTCGCCGCCGCGACCCGATCGAGGCGGGACCGGTCGGCGGCTGACCTCGCCGCGCGGGTGCTCCTCAGCCCAGCGCCGCGCCGACCACCTGGCGGGCCTCCTCCTGCACCTGCGCGAGGTGCTCGGGCCCGCGGAACGACTCGGCGTAGATCTTGTAGACGTCCTCGGTGCCGCTGGGCCGCGCCGCGAACCAGGCCGACTCGGTCGTCACCTTGAGCCCGCCGATCTTGGCCCCGTTGCCGGGCGCCTCGGTGAGCTTGCCGGTGATCGGCTCGCCCGCGAGCTCGGTCGCGGCCACGTCGTCGGGGGTCAGGGCGGCCAGCCGGGCCTTCTGCTCGCGGTCGGCGGGCGCGTCGATGCGGGCGTACGCCGGGTCGCCGTGGCGCTCGACCAGCTGGGCGTAGTGCTGGCTGGGCGTGCGGCCGGTCGCGCCGAGGATCTCGCTCGCCAGGAGCGCCAGCACGATGCCGTCCTTGTCGGTGGTCCAGGTGGAGCCGTCGCGCCGCAGGAACGAGGCCCCCGCAGACTCCTCTCCCCCGAACCCGAACGACCCGTCCATCAGGCCCGGCACGAACCACTTGAAGCCCACGGGCACCTCGACGAGCGGCGCGCCGATCGACGCAGCGACCCGGTCGATCATCGAGCTCGAGACCAGCGTCTTGCCGATCCGGGCGCCGTCGGGCCAGCCGGGACGTGCCCCGCCGAAGAGGTGGGCGATGGCGACCGCGAGGAAGTGGTTGGGGTTCATCAGGCCCGCGTCGGGGGTCACGATGCCGTGCCGGTCGGCGTCGGCGTCGTTGCCCGTGGCGATGGCGTACTCGTCCTTGCGGCCCACCAGCGACGCCATCGCGTAGGGCGAGGAGCAGTCCATGCGGATCTTGCCGTCCCAGTCGAGCGTCATGAAGCGCCAGGTCGGGTCGACCAGCGGGTTGACCACCGTCAGGTCGAGCCGGTGCCGCTCGGCGATCTCGCCCCAGTAGGCCACGCTCGCCCCGCCGAGCGGGTCGGCGCCGATCCGCACGCCCGCGTCGCGGACCACGTCGAGGTCGAGCACGCTGGGCAGGTCGTCGACGTAGGTGCCCAGGAAGTCGTAGGGCTCGGCCGCGGCACGCGCCTTGGCGAACGCCACCCGGCGCACGCCCGCGATGTTGCCGCGGATCAGCTCGTTGGCGCGGGCGGCGATCACGCTCGTGGCGTCGGAGTCGGCCGGGCCGCCGTGGGGCGGGTTGTACTTGAAGCCGCCGTCCTGGGGCGGGTTGTGCGAGGGGGTGACCACGATGCCGTCGGCGAGCCCCGGGCCGGTCGTACGCCCGTGGTTGGCCCGGATGATCGCGTGGCTGACCGCCGGGGTCGGGGTGAAGCCGTCGCGGTCGTCGACCAGCACGGTCACGTCGTTGGCGACCAGCACCTCCAGCGCCGTGGCCCACGCCGGCTCGGACAGCGCATGGGTGTCGCGTCCCATGAACAGCGGCCCGTCGTAGCCCTGCTCGCGGCGGTAGTCGCAGATCGCCTGCGTGGTCGCGGCGATGTGCACCTCGTTGAACGAGGTGGCGAGCGACGTGCCGCGGTGCCCGCTGGTGCCGAAGGCGACCTGCTGCGACACCTCGTCGGGGTCGGGCTCGAGGTCGAAGTAGGCCGTCACGAGGTGGGAGACGTCCACCAGGTCCTCCGTGCGGGCGGGCTGTCCGGCTCTCTCGTGGGTGGCCATGGCCCCATCTTGCTGGGTCCGGCGAGCCCCGTCGAGAAAGCCCCCGTCCTCGTGTCGATTCCGGCAGTCTGGACCCGTCAGAGGGGTGAGGCCGCAGCCGCGGCCCACGACACGAAGGAGCCACCGGCGATGAGCCGATACCTGATCCTGCTGCCCGCGCCCGAGGCGGAGTGGGACGACCTGCCGCCCGAGGAGCACGAGAAGGGGCACCGCTCGCACGGCGAGTTCCACCGCGACCTCGAGGCCGAGGGGCACACCCTCGTCACCGGCGGACCGCTCGAGCCGTCCGTGCTGGCGACCTCCATGCGCCCGGACGGGGCCGGGGGCGCGCTGGTCACCGACGGTCCGTTCAGCGAGACCACCGAGCAGGTGGTCGGCTTCTACCTCGTCGAGTCCACCGACGAGACGGCGCTGCGCGCCACCTGTGAGCGGTTCGCCGCGCGTGGCGAGCACATCGAGTTCCGCCGGATGGCGGAGTGAAGGAGACCGGCATGACCGACTACATCGTCCTGCTCCTGGGCGACACCGAGGCGTGGTGGGACACGCCCGAGGAGGAGAAGAAGGCGACCTACGCGGTGCACGGCCGCTTCACCGCCGAGCTCGAGCGCCGCGGCCACACGATCATCGGCGGGGCCGAGCTCCCCCGCGCGTCCGAGGCGAAGTCGCTGGCACCGCACTCCGACACCGTCATCGACGGTCCGTTCACCGAGTCCACCGAGCAGCTGGGCGGCTACTACGAGGTGCGCACCGACGACCTCGACGACCTGATGCAGGTCTGCGCGATCCTCTCGGCCACCGGCGACGCCGTCGAGGTGCACCGCAAGATCACCGAGCAGCCCTCGTGAGCCGCTACGTGCTGTTCATCGCCTACGAGTCCTCGGAGTGGGACGCCGCGAGCGAGGAGGTCCGCGAGTCCTACTACCGCGACCACGACGCGTTCTCCGCCTTCGTGGCCGAGCACGGCACCGAGCACGCCTCGGGTGCCCTCGCCGACGCCGACCGGGCGACGACGGTGCGCCACCGCGGTGGCACCCGCGACGGCGAGGTCGTCGTGACCGAGGGCCCGTTCGCCGAGACCGCCGAGCAGCTGGGCGGCTACTACGACGTGGAGCTGCCCGACCTCGACCACGCCGTCCGGGCCGCGGCGCTGCTACCGGCCACCTACTCGGTCGAGATCCGACCCACCATCACCATCGGCTGACCGCTGCGACGACACGCTGCGACGACAAGGAGAGGACGAGAGATGAAGTACCTGGTGCTGTTGATGGACGACGGCGACGAGAAGCCGTGGGACGAGCAGACGGACGACGAGAAGGCCGCCACGATGGCGAAGTTCGGCGAGTTCGACGCGGCCTGCGCGGCGCGCGACGGCGTGGAGATCCTCGCCGGCGAGGCGCTCGCCGGCCCGGAGGCGGCGACCACCGTCCGCCCGCGCGGCGGCCGGCTGCAGGTGAGCGAGGGCCCCTTCGCCGAGGCGGTCGAGGCGATGGGTGGCTTCTACCTGATCGAGGCGCCCGACCTCGACGTGCTCCTCGAGGTGCTCGCGGCCCTGCCCGCCTACGACCTGCACGTGCAGCCCGCGGTGGACATGGGCTGAGCGCCCCGATGACCCTCCCCCAGGACGCCCTCGCCGAGGTCGTGCGCGAGGAGTGGGGCCGCCTGGTGGCCCTGCTCCTCGCGCAGTTCCGGCGCCTCGACCTCGTCGAGGACGCGTTGGGCGACGCCGTCGAGGCGGCCAGCCGCACCTGGCCGTTCGACGGCGTCCCCGCCAACCCGCCCGCCTGGCTGATGACGGCCGCCCGACGCCGGGTGATCGACCGGCTGCGCACCGAGGACGTGGCCCGCCGCAAGGAGCAGCTGCTGCTCGTCGACGCCGAGCACCACCAGATGGGAGCACGCACGATGGCCGACGCGGGGACCCACGTCGAGGACGACGTGCTGCGCCTGGTGCTGATGTGCGCGCACCCGGCGCTGTCGCCGGAGGCGGCCAGCGCCCTCAGCCTCCGGCTGGTGCTGGGCGTGCCGACCCCCGACATCGCGCGGCTCTTCCTCGTGCCGGAGCCGACGATGGCCGCGCGGATCACCCGGGCCAAGAAGCGCATCGTGGGGGCCGGCATCCCCTTCGCGGTCCCCGACGCCTCCGTGCTGCCGGACCGGATGGACATGGTCGCGCAGACCGCCTACCTCGCCTTCACCGCCGGCTACGCCCCCGGCACCGGTCCCGACCTGCTGCGCGCCGACCAGTCCGGCGAGGCGATCAGGCTGGTGCGGGTGGTGCTCGGCCTGCGTCCCGGCGAGCCCGCGCTCGTCGCGCTGCTCGCGCTGATGCTGCTGCAGCACTCGCGGCGCGACGCCCGGGTGCGCGACGGGCGGCTGGTGCTGCTCGCCGACCAGGACCGCGGCCGCTGGCACCACGACGACATCGCCGAGGCGACACGCCTCCTCGCCCACCCCGACCTGACGGGCCCGCTGACCGCGCTGGCGGCGTCCTACGTCCTGCAGGCGCGCATCGCCGCCGAGCACGCCACCGCGCCCAGCACCGAGGACACCCGCTGGGACCGCGTCCTGCACCTCTACGACCTGCTGCTGCAGGTGGCGCCGTCGCCCTCGGCCCGGCTTGCGCGCGCGGTCGCGGTCGCCGAGCAGCACGGCCCGGCCGCGGGGCTCGAGGCGCTCGAGGGCCTGGAGATCCCGGCCAGCCACCGTCCGGCCGCGGTGCGTGCCGAGCTGCTCTCCCGCGCCGGCGAGACCGACGCGGCGCGGGCGGCGTACGACCAGGCCATCGCCGCCTGCCGCAACGAGGTCGAGCTGGCGTTCCTCGTGGCCCAGCGCGAGGCGCTCTAGCCCTCCGGGACCGGCTGCTGCTTGGCGAGGACGGTGAGTCCGTCGTCGACGACGAACCCGCGTGCGCGGTCAGCGTCGTGGTCGACGCCGATCTGGACGCCGGGCGGCACGATGACGCCCTTGTCGATGATCGCGTTGCGCACGACCGCTCCCTCGCCGACCCACACGCCGTCCATCAGCACCGAGTCCGACACCTCCGCACCGTCCTTGACCCACACGGCCGGCGAGAGCACCGACCGGTTGACCCGGCCGCCGCTGACCACGACGCCCGGCGACAGGATCGAGTTGAAGGTCGACACCCGCGAGCCGCTCGCGCCCTCGACCAGCTTGGCCGGCGGGTGCGGGCCGTAGCTGGTGTAGATCGGCCACGCGGTGTTGTAGAGGTTGAAGACGGGCAGCGGCGAGACGAGGTCCATGTGGGCGTCGTAGTAGGAGCGCATCGTGCCGACGTCGCGCCAGTAGCCGCGGTCGCGGTCGGTCGCGCCGGGGACCTCGTTGTCCCTGTAGTCGTAGACCGCCGACTCCGAC
Organism: Nocardioides sp. Z13_37; assembly: GCF_058355585.1. Taxonomy (NCBI): domain Bacteria; kingdom Bacillati; phylum Actinomycetota; class Actinomycetes; order Propionibacteriales; family Nocardioidaceae; genus Nocardioides; species Nocardioides sp. Z13_37. Next base: position 25,110 of record NZ_JBZGDV010000004.1, read on the forward strand.
TTGTCGACGAACCACGGCACGATGTCGCCGCCCATGTCGTGCTTGGACTGGTCGCGGTCGGCGTCGCGGGTCACGGCATCGCGCAGCGCGTCGGCGTCGAAGACGTAGTTGCCCATGCTCGCCAGCACCTCGTCGGGCGCGTCGGGCAGGCCGACGGGGTCGGTCGGCTTCTCGAGGAACGCGCGGATCCGCGACGGGCTCGCGGGGTCGACGTCGATCACGCCGAACTGGTCGGCCAGGCCGATCGGCTGGCGGATCGCCGCCACCGTGCACCCCGCGCCGGACTCGACGTGGTCGGCGACCATCTGGGCGAAGTCCATGCGGTAGACGTGGTCGGCGCCCACCACGACCACGATGTCGGGCCGCTCGTCGGTGAGCAGGTTGAGCGACTGGTAGATCGCGTCGGCGCTGCCGAGGTACCACCGCTTGCCGACGCGCTGCTGCGCGGGCACCGGGGTGACGTAGTTGCCCAGTAGGTTGGACATCCGCCAGGTCGTGGTGACGTGCCGGTCGAGGCTGTGCGACTTGTACTGGGTCAGCACGACGACCTTGAGGTAGCCGGAGCTGACGACGTTGGACAGCGCGAAGTCGATCAGCCGGTAGATGCCGCCGAACGGGACGGCGGGCTTGGCTCGGTCGGCCGTCAGCGGCATCAGACGCTTGCCCTCACCCCCGGCGAGCACGACGGCGAGGACCTTCTTGCGCGCGGGCGTGATGGCCATGCACCGAAACTAGCCCTCCGCGGGGGCGCGGTCGACCACCCGCGGGGGCTACCTTCACGTCATGCGCATCGACGTCCTGAGCAGGGAGTACCCACCGGAGGTCTACGGCGGCGCCGGGGTGCACGTCGCCGAGCTGGTCCGAGCGCTGCGGGTGCTGCCCGACGTCGACGCCCGGGTGCGCTGCTTCGGCGCGCCCCGCTCCGAGCCCGGCACGACGGCGTACGCCGAGCCCGAGTCGCTCGCCGGGGCCAACCCCGCCATCCGCACGCTCGGCGTCGACCTCGCGATGGTCGACGACTGCGCCGGGGCCGACCTGGTCCACTCGCACACCTGGTACGCCAACATGGCCGGCCACCTCGCCGGGCTGATGCACGGCATCCCCCACGTCGTCAGCGCCCACTCGCTCGAGCCGATGCGGCCGTGGAAGGCCGAGCAGCTCGGCGGCGGCTACGCGCTGTCGAGCTGGGTCGAGCAGACGGCGTACGAAGGAGCGGCGGGCATCGTCGCGGTCAGCGCGGCGATGCGCGACGACGTGCTGCGCAGCTATCCGGCCGTCGACCCCGACCAGGTGCACGTCGTGCACAACGGCATCGACACCACGGAGTGGGCGCCGCTCGACGACCCCCGCCGGGTGCGCGAGCTGGGCGTCGACCCCGACCGGCCGAGCGTGGTCTTCGTCGGACGGATCACCCGGCAGAAGGGCCTGCCGCTGTTCCTGCGGGCGGCCGCCGCGCTGCCGCCCGACGTGCAGCTGGTGCTGTGCGCCGGCGCGCCCGACACCCCCGAGATCGAGGCCGAGGTGCGAGGGCTGGTCGAGGACCTCGCCGCCACCCGCTCGGGTGTCGTGTGGATCCCCGAGATGCTCCCCCGCACCGACGTCGTGGCGCTGCTGACCGCGGCGACCGTGTTCGCGTGCCCGTCGATCTACGAGCCGCTCGGCATCGTCAACCTCGAGGCGATGGCCTGCGAGACCGCCGTGGTCGCCACCGCGACCGGCGGCATCCCCGAGGTCGTGGTCGACGGGGAGACCGGCTGGCTGGTGCCGATCGAGCAGGCCACCGACGGCACCGGCACCCCGCTCGACCCCGAGCGCTACGTCGCCGACCTCGCCGCCGCGCTCACCGACGCCGTCAGCGACCCGGACCGCGCCCGCGCCTTCGGCGTCGCCGGCCGTCGCCGAGCCGAGGACCACTTCAGCTGGGGCTCCATCGCCACCCGCACGCTCGAGCTGTACCGCTCGCTGACCTGACTCCAGTCGAGTCGGCGCCTCCTGACCGCCAGATCGGGTCGAGTCGGCGAGTCCTGACCGCCAGATCGGGTCGAGTCGGCGCATCCTGACCGTCGTTCCGCTCGAGCTGGCATGTCGAGGGCGTGAGGACGAGCCCACTCGACCCCGCCTGAGCGTCACAACGAGCCCACTCGACCCCGCCTGAGCGTCACGACGAGCCGACTCGACCCGCCCGAGCGTCACGACGAGCCCACTCGACCCGGCCTGAGCGTCACAACGCGCCCACTCGACCCGGCCTGAGCGTCACAACGCGCCCACTCGACCCGGCCTGAGCGTCACAACGCGCCCACTCGACCACGCCTGAGCGTCACAACGCGCCCACTCGACCACGCCTGAGCGTCACGACGCGCCCACTCGACCCCGCCTGAGCGCTACAACGAGCCCACTCGACCCCGAGCGTCACGACGAGGCGAGCGGTCAGCTGAGGACGAGGCCCGGGTAGAGCGGGTGCTTGTCGAGCATCTCGGCCGACCGCTTGGTGACCCGGTCGGCGACGCCGTCGTCGAGGACGTACGACGCCTTGCTGGGCGCGCCGGCCTTGGTGGTGCCGGCCGTGGTGTTGGACAGGACGTCGACGATCAGCTCGGCGACGGTGTCGAACTCGTCGTGGCCGAAGCCGCGAGTGGTCAGGGCGGGGGTGCCGAGCCGGACGCCGGAGGTGTACCAGGCGCCGTTGCGGTCGGCGGGCACCGAGTTGCGGTTGGTGACCACGCCTGCCTCGAGGAGCGCGGACTCGGCCTGGCGGCCGGTGAGGCCGTAGGACGACACGTCGAGCAGCACGAGGTGGTTGTCGGTGCCGCCGGTGACGAGCGTGGCGCCGCGAGTGAGGAACCCGTCGGCCAGCGACTTGGCGTTGTCGGCGATGCGCTGCGCGTAGTCCTGGAAGTCGGTGGTGCGCGCCTCGGCGAACGCGACGGCCTTGGCCGCCATCACGTGCGACAGCGGGCCGCCGAGCACCATGGGGCAGCCGCGGTCAACGTCGGCGGCGAACTCCTGCTGCGCCAGCACCATGCCGCCGCGGGGGCCGCGCAGCGACTTGTGGGTCGTGGTGGTGGTGATGTGGGCGTAGGGGACGGGGTCCTCCTCGCCGGTGAACACCTTGCCGGCCACCAGGCCGGCGAAGTGGGCCATGTCGACCATCAGCACGGCGCCGACCTCGTCGGCGATCTCGCGCATCTTGGCGAAGTTGACCCGGCGCGGGTAGGCGGAGTAGCCGGCGACGAGCACCAGCGGCTTGAACTCGCGCGCCTTGGCCGCGACGGCGTCGTAGTCGAGCAGCCCGGTCTCCGGGTCGGTGCCGTACTGCTGCTGGTGGAACATCTTGCCACTGATGTTGGGCCGGAAGCCGTGGGTGAGGTGGCCGCCGGCGTCGAGCGACATGCCGAGCAGCCGCTGGTTGCCGAACTCGTGGCGCAGCTGCTCCCAGTCGGACTCGCTGAGCTCGTTGACGTTCTTGGCCTGCATCTTCTCCAGGTAGGGCGTCTCCACCTTGTTGGCCAGGATCGACCAGAACGCGACGAGGTTGGCGTCGATGCCGGAGTGGGGCTGCACGTAGGCGTAGGGCGCGCCGAACAGCTCGCGGGCGTGCTCGGCGGCCAGCGACTCGACGGTGTCGACGTTCTGGCAGCCGGCGTAGAAGCGGTGGCCGACGGTGCCCTCGGCGTACTTGTCGCTGAACCAGGTGCCCATCGTGAGCAGCACAGCGGGCGAGGCGTAGTTCTCCGAGGCGATCAGCTTGAGGGAGGCGCGCTGGTCGGCGAGCTCCTGCCGGGTGGCCTCCGCGATGCGGGGTTCGACCGAGGCGATGACCTCGAGAGCCTGGGAGTACGCACTGCTGATCAGGGAGTCCGTCATGGCGACAGCCTAGAGCCCGACCGCGGCCGGATGGCGGCCACCCGCGCGCGCTGGACACCGGCGGACGGGAACCCCGGTGGCGGGTCGTGCGTTGGACCCGCATGCCCCTCCCCTCCCCGACCGACCAGGCCGAGCGGCTCGTCCACCTCGGCGTCGACGAGCTCTCCGGGACCGCCCCCGACCGGCTGCGCGAGGTGGCCGCGCACGCGCCGGCGGGCGCGCTCCTGGTGACGTCGGCCCCGGCCTCGGCGCTGGCCCCGCTGCTGCGCCGGGCCGACCGCGACGGCTTCGTCGTCGAGGACATGACCGACGTCGACGCGTTCGCCCCCGTCGAGGAGGTGCCGCCGACGCCGTACGTCGTCGTCGGGCTCGACCGCGGCGACGCCTTCCTCGGGCGCACCCCCGCCGAGTCGGTGCCCGAGATCCTCGCCGCGGGCCGCTCGCCCCTCACCCTCGCCGAGGGCCTGCACTGGGTGCTGCCGGAGCCCGGCGTGCTGGAGCGCAACGCCTGCTTCATGACGCCCGGCTCGCGCCTGCGTCGGACAACGGCTCGTACGACGCCCGCGCGCCCGCCCTGTGGATCGGCAACGGCACCGGCCGCGACGGCGCCGAACGCCGCGGCGCGACCAAGCTGGGCTGGTGCTGGTGGGGCAACCACCACACCTGGCTCAGTGTCGCCTCGTGCGCGGGCCGCGGCTGACTGATCGACGACCCTCCGGCGTACCTGCGCCGCGGCATCGTCAACCTCGCTAGGACGGGAGGCCTGTGCGCACGGGGCGCTGTGGGACGGCTTTCCTGGTTGCTCGTACGCGCCGGCTGGTGGCGTCAGCGCCGGTCAGCAGATGTTCTTGTCGGTGATGGCTTCGCCGCACACGACGTAGGACCAGGTGACCGGGAGTGTGAACTGACGACCTCCGGCTTCGTAGTTCACGTCCACGCCGTCAATCAGGGCTCCGCTGCTCCCTGTCTCGACAGTCGTGATGATCTCGGTGAACGGCTCGCTCTTGCCCGACCCGCACAGAGACTCGTCGAACCGTGCTCCTTCGACTTCGGTGAGTGACTGCCAGCGAAGCTCGCCGCGCTCACGCAGCTCGAGGGGGGTGCCGAGCTGCGACCCGACCGGAGCCCAGTCGATGTCTGGCCCTTCGCGCTGCTCCGGAACGGGCACCGTGCGTAACGCGAAGTCCACGTTCCCCGCGCCTTGGGTGATGTGGGGTTCGGCCCCGAGGAGCGTCACGGGCTCCGTGGTGCAGATGATCAGGCTCCCGAACGTCGCGCTCCAGCGGGGCCCAGCGTCAGGTGGGCGATCCACGCTGACGCCGCCAGAGCCTAGTGTCGTGGAAAGTGGTCCGGTCGAGCTGGGTTCTTGCTCTTGCCCTTCCTCAGGTTCGGAGCAGGCCACGAAGGCGAGCACGCTCAGGCTGAGCACGAGGGGCGCGAGCCTCCTGGTCGGGCGTAAGCGCGTCGTGCTGGGTGGTCTCGTCGCCATGGGCGGGCCTTCCGGTTCGGGTCTCGGCGTCGAAGCCGCGCGAGGTGGTCGCGTTGCAGCGGGTCGGGGCGGCGCGCGGCGCCTCCTCCAGGAGACGCCGCGCGCCCGATCGTTTCGCTACGACGATTCAACGCCCAGCTTGCTGGTGAAGCGAGACATCACCGTGCCCGCCCGGGGGTAGTCGACCAAGCCGCCGCACCCGGCCTCTTCTCGCGACCACCAGTGTGACCTGGGTCGCACCCGGACCCGGAGCCCGGCGGGGCCGCCCGCCGCACGTCTCACATCGTGGCGCTTCATCTCGCATAGCAAGATTCCGCCTTGTGGAACGGCTGTCCAAGCCCTGAGACTTCTTGACATGGTCACCGCCTCCACCCACGCACACCTTGTGGTCCGACGTCATGTCGACCTCATGCGCGTGGGCAGCGCGACCTGTTGGCATCGCTGAACGCCGCCCCAGCACATCCCCCTCCGCGCTCACCGTCGCGCGCGGCACCATCAGCGAACAGGACTCTCCTGACATGCCCGACCTCCGGTTCACGCCACAGGCCGCCCAGCACACCGAGATCCCGCGCCCCAAGCGCGCCGAGGGCCAGTGGGCGCTCGGCTACACCGAGCCGCTCAACAAGAACGAGCAGTCCAAGAAGGACGACGACCCGCTCAACGTGCGCGACCGGATCCTCCACACCTACTCGCGCCGCGGCTTCGACTCGATCGATCCCGCCGACCTGCGCGGCCGGTTCCGGTGGATGGGCCTCTACACGCAGCGCGCTCCCGGCTTCGACGGCGGCAAGACCGCCCAGCTCGAGGAGGAGGAGCTCGACGACCGTTACTTCATGATGCGCGTGCGCACCGACGGCGCGGTCCTCGACGCGGCCGCCCTCCGGGCGCTCGGCGAGGTGTCGACGGCCTACGCCCGCAACACCGCCGACATCACCGACCGCAACAACATCCAGTACCACTGGATCGAGATCGAGGACGTCCCGGCGATCTGGGAGCGGCTCGAGGCGGTCGGGCTCAGCACCCTGGAGGCGTGCGGCGACAGCCCGCGACCGTTCCTCGGCTCCCCCGTCGCAGGCATCGCCAAGGACGAGATCATCGACGGCAGCGAGGCGCTCGCCGAGATCAAGCGCCGCGCGCTCGACAACCCGGCGTTCTCCAACCTGCCCCGCAAGTTCAAGACCGCGCTGACCGGGCACCCGAGCCACGACGTGGCCCCCGAGGTCAACGACGTGTCGTTCGTCGGCACCGTCCACCCCGAGCACGGCCCGGGCTTCGACCTCTGGGTCGGCGGCGGCCTGTCCACCAACCCCATGCTCGCGCACAAGCTCGGCGTGTGGATCCCCCTCGACGAGGTCGCCGACGCCTGGGAGGGCGTGGCGGGCATCTTCCGCGACTACGGCTACCGCCGGCTCCGCTCCAAGGCCCGCCTGAAGTTCCTCCTGGCCGACTGGGGCAAGGAGAAGTTCCGCGAGGTGCTGGAGAACGAGTACCTCCACCGCGCGCTCGTCGACAACCCCTCCCCCGCGGCTCCCGTGGTGCAGGGTGACCACATCGGCATCCACGAGCAGAAGGACGGCCGGTACTACATCGGCGCCGCGCCGGTGGTGGGCCGCATCGACGGCACCACCCTCACGGCGCTGTCCGAGGTGGTCGAGCGCTACGGCGCCCGCGGCGCCCGGCTCACCGCCTACCAGAAGCTCGTGGTGATCGGCGTGCGCGCCGAGGACACCGAGGCGTTCGCCGACGACCTGGAGAAGATCGGCCTCACCGCGCGCCCGAGCAACTGGCGCCGCTCCACGATGGCCTGCACCGGCATCGAGTTCTGCAAGCTCGCCATCGTCGACACCAAGGAGCGCGCCCGCCGCCTGGTCACCGAGCTCGAGAAGCGCTTCCCCGACCTCGACAGCGCCATCTCGATCAACGTCAACGGCTGCCCCAACGCGTGCGCGCGCACCCAGATCGCCGACATAGGCCTCAAGGGCCAGCTCGTCATGGACGCCGACGGCCGCCAGGTCGAGGGCTTCCAGGTGCACCTCGGCGGCGCCCTGGGGCTCAACCCGGCGATGGGTCGCAAGCTGCGCGCCCACAAGGTCACCAGCGCCGGCCTCGACGACTACGTCTCAGCCGTCGTCTCGGCCTACCTGCGCGACCGCACCGACGGCGAGCGCTTCGCCGCCTGGGTCGCCCGCGCCGACGAGGTCCTGCTGCGCGGGGAGCCGGTGGCGTCCTGATGTCGGAGCGAGCCGTGCCCTTCCACTGCCCCTACTGCGGGGACGAGAACCTGTTCCCTCGCGAGGGTGCAGGCGCCTGGGAGTGCCGCTCGTGCCTGCGCAGCTTCACCGTGCAGATGACCGGGATGATCCCGCACCCCGGCACCGACGGAGGAGCGCCATGAGCCTGTCGACCCGCGCCGCCCGCGCGTTCAAGGGCACCCACACCGAGGGGCGTACGCCCGAGGAGCTGCGCGAGCTCGTCTCCCACGTCGGCGCCGAGCTCGAGCTCGCTCCCGCCGAGGTGATCATCGAGTGGGCCGTGGCGACCTTCGGCGAGCGGTTCGCCATCACCTCCTCGATGGGCGACGCCGTGCTCGCGCACCTCGCCTCCACGGTGGCTCCGGGCATCGACGTGGTCTTCCTCGACACCGGCTACCACTTCGCCGAGACCATCGGCACCCGCGACGCCGTCGAGGCCACCCTGCCGGTCAACCTGCTGACCATCACGCCCGTCCAGAGCGTCGCCGAGCAGGACGCCGAGCACGGTACGGACCTCTACCGCACCGACCCGGACCTGTGCTGCGCGCTCCGCAAGGTCGCCCCCCTCAACGAGGCCCTCTCGCGCTACGACGCCTGGGCCACCGGGCTGCGCCGCGCCGAGACCCACAACCGGGTCATCGCACCCGTCGTCGGCTGGGACGCGCGCAAGGGCAAGGTCAAGGTCTCGCCCCTGGCCCGGTGGAGCGACGAGCAGGTGGAGCGCTACGTCCTCGACCACGGCGTCCTGGTCAACCCGCTCGTCCATGACGGCTACCCGAGCATCGGCTGCCGGCCGTGCACGCGCCGCGTCGCCCCCGGCGACGACCCGCGCAGCGGCCGGTGGGCAGGCACCAGCAAGACCGAGTGCGGGATCCACGCATGACGTCACCCACCCTCGAGAAGATCTCCCGCTCGACGCAGCGCGACAACGTCGTCCCGCCGCAGCACCACCCCCTGATGCACCACCGCACCACTCACGAACGGAGGCACCCCTGATGGCTGCTCCTGCTCTGGTTGCCCTGGCCCACGGAAGCCGGGACCCGCGTTCGGCCGCGACGATCAAGGCGCTCGTCGCCGAGGTCAAGGCGATGCGACCCGACCTCAAGATCGAGACGGCCTTCCTCGACCTCTCCAAGCCGAGCTTCGACACGGTCGTCGACAGGCTGGTGAAGGCGGGCCACGACGAGATCGTCGTCGTCCCGCTGCTGCTCACCGAGGCCTACCACGCCAAGGTGGACGTGCCGCAGGCCATCGCCGCTGCGATGGCCCGCCACGACGGGGTCCGCATCCAGGCCAGCCGCATCCTCGGCATGGAGGCCGCCTTCCTCGAGGTGCTCGACCTGCGCCTGCGCGAGGCGCTCAAGGCCGCGCGGGTGCGCGAGCTCGACGCGCTGGTGCTGACGGCGGCCGGGTCGTCCGACCCGCTCGCCAACCAGGCGGTCGCCCGCATCGCCCGCACCTGGGGCGCGCGCCACCGGCTCCCGGTCACCGCGGCCTTCGCCTCGGCCGCTCCCCCGGCCGCCGGCGAGGCGGTGCGCGCCTTCCGCGCCGAGGGCAAGCGCCACATCGCCGTCGCGTCGTTCTTCCTCGCTCCCGGGCGGCTGCCCGACCGGGCCACCGAGCTGGCCGTCGAGGCCGGTGCCGTGGCGGTCTCCGACCCGCTGGGGGCGCACCCGGCGGTCGCCCGCGCGATCCTGGCCCGCTACGCGGTGGGCGCCGTGGAGCTCGTCCCCGTCTGATCCGGCACGACGTCGTCGCGGCCGGTCGCTCGGGCGGCCGGCTGGGTGGTGTCAGGTCAGGTGCTTGAGCGCCTCGCGCCGCGACAGCCCGCTGAGCCGGTCGGCGTGGTCCTGCACGAAGGTGCGGACCCACGCCGGGTCGGTGCGCGCGTGCTGCCGCAGCGCCCACCCCACCGCCTTGCGGACGAAGAACTCGCGCCCGTACGTCGTGTCGTCGAGGTTGGCGACGAGCACCCGCTCCAGCAGGTCGGTGTCGGTCTGCTCGCCGTGGCGCAGCTGCGCCAGCACGGCCGTACGCCGCACCCACAGGCTGTCGGGGTCGACCGACCAGCCCTCGACGACCGGCGTGGCCGCACTTCGGTGGTCGAGGAGCACCTGGCCGACCGGCTGCGAGGCGATCTCGTCGACGACGTCCCACCAGGCCCCGAGCCGGACGAGCCGCTCGAGCAGGGGCAGCAGGTCGGGGTCGAGCCACGCGCGGTAGGCCGGGTCGCGCAGCAGCGCGACCGCGGCGTACCACTCCTCGCGGTGCTCGGCGTCCTCCCACAGCTCGAGCACCGCGGCCTCCCACTGGGCCCGGTCCACGAAGCGGTGCTCGGCCAGCAGCGGTCGCAGCAGGGCCCTGAGCGCGGGGGCCCCGAGGCCGACGAACGGCATCTCCGACTTCATGTACGCCTGCTGCTGGGCAGCGCGCACCGGGTCGCCGACCTCGGCGAGGGCCGCCCGCACCGCACCGACGTACGTCATGGGCTAGCCGACGAGCCGCTCGCGCAGGTGGGCGAGCTGTCGCGCCGGGTCGGCGGTGAGGCCGCCGTGCACGGGGCCGGGCTGCAGCACCGTGCTCCGCGGCGCCTTGAGGAACCCGAAGCGCTGCCCCAGCGACTGCCGGGCGGCCTCGCCCGCGCGTTCGTCGCCTCGGCACACCCAGTCGGCGAAGGTGAGGGCCTCGCACACCTGGTCGACGTCGATGCCGGGGTGGAGGGCGCGCAGCCGGTGGGCGTCGACGGACCACGCGGCGTCGAGGAAGTCGGCGGCCTGGCAGTGGAGCACGACGCCGACGTTGAGGAACTCCTCGCGCTCCGGGCGGGGCACGCACCGCAGCACGACGTACTGGTAGGCCATCCGGTGGGCGGTCATCGCGCGGCCTCCGGCAGCCACTGGCGGGTGCCCAGGCGCGCGATGAGGAACTCGACGTACGCCTCGCGCAGCGCGTCCGGCGTCTCGGCGCCGGGCACCGGCTCGAGCCACACGTCGGGGACCGCGGCCAGCACCTCGACGAAGACGTCGCGGTCGAGCCGGGCGGCGATCTCGTCGTCCAGCTCGCGGGCCCGGCGCGCGCACGCCTCGAACACGTGGCCGCTGGCGTCCCACGGCTGCGCGGCGAACCGCGCGGGGTCGGTGACGCCCGAGCGCCAGCCGTGGTGGAAGTAGAGCGAAGCGCCGTGGTCGATGACCCAGAGGTCGCCGTGCCAGAGCAGCAGGTTGGGGTTGCGCCACGAGCGGTCGACGTTGGCGGTGAAGGCGTCGAGCCAGAGCACCCGCGCGCCCTCGTCGTCCGCCGCGCTGACCTGGCCGTCGACGCCGAACGAGCCGGGGAGGAAGTCGATGCCGAGGTTGGGACCGACGCTGGCGTTGAGCAGGTCCTGGACCTCCTCGTCGGCCTCGTAGCGCGCGAGCTCGGGGTCGAGGTCGAGCACGACGAGGCGCGGGGTGCGCAGGCCGAGGCGGGTGGCGAGGCCGCTGACGATGACCTCGGCGACCAGCCCCTTGGCGCCCTGGCCGGCGCCGCGGAACTTGCACACGTACGTGCCCAGGTCGTCGCCCTCGACCACGCCGGGCAGGCTGCCGCCCTCGCGCAGCGGCGTGACGTAGCGGGTGACCTGGACCGTCGGGAGGGGTCCGGTGACTGCGGTGCTCGTCACCGGACCGGTGCCTCCTCGGCGAGCCGCCGCTTCTCGGCCTCGACGTCGAAGCCGGCGGTCGGCCAGTGCAGGTCGAGGCCGCGCAGGGTGTCGAGGAGGATGTGGGCGACGGCCAGGTTGCGGTACCACTTCTTGTCCGACGGCACGACGTACCAGGGCGCGGCGTCGGTGCTGGTGCGCTCGAGGGCGATCTCGTAGGCCTCGCGGTAGGCCGGCCACATCGCCCGCTCGTCGAGGTCGCCGGTGTCGTACTTCCAGTGCTTGTCGGGGTTGGCCAGCCGCTCGGCGAGGCGGTTCTTCTGCTCGGCGGCGCTGATGTGGAGCATGCACTTGATGACCGAGACGCCCTGGTCGGTCAGCCGGGCCTCGAAGTCGTTGATCGCGCCGTAGCGACGCTCGATCTCGGCGGCGTCGGCGAAGGAGCGCACGCGCCCGATGAGGACGTCCTCGTAGTGGGAGCGGTCGAAGACCCCGATGTAGCCGGCGTCCGGCAGCCCCTTCTCGATGCGCCACAGGAAGTCGTGCGCGAGCTCCTCCTCGGTGGGCGCCTTGAAGCTGGTGATGCGGATGCCCTGCGGGTCGACCAGGCCGATCGTGTGGCGCAGCACCCCGCCCTTGCCACTGGTGTCCATGCCTTGGAGCACCATCAGGATGCGACGCTGGGAGCCCGCTGTGCGCTCGGCCCAGAGTCGCTCCTGGAGGTCGGCCAGCTCGACCTGCATCTCGGCGAGCGCGTCCCGGCCCTCGCTCTTGCTGCCCTCGAAGCCGGGCGCCGCGTCGGTCGCGATCGTGGTCAGGTCGACGGGTCCGTCCGGAAGGCGGAGCGCGTCGGCGATGGCGGGACTCATGGGGCCATCATGGCCCACCGGCGCCGACCGGCAGCGTACGCGGCCGGACGAAGTCCGGCGGCGTACGCGTCGGGCGCGGGTCGCGTGCGCGTCAGTGCGCCATCGCGTCGGGATCGATGACCGGGGGCAGTACCGACCACGGGAAGTCGATCCAGCGCTCGGTGAGCCGCCACGAGTAGTCGGGCCGGATGACCGACTGGGGCTTCTCGTAGATGACGACCGTGCGCACCTCGGCGACGTGTCCCTCGCAGAACTCGTGGACGAGCTCGAGCGTGCGCCCGGTGTCGGCGACGTCGTCGGCCACCAGCACCTTCAGGCCCGACAGGTCGACTGCTGCCGGGGTCGGCGGCAGCATGATCGGGACGTCGAGGCGCTGGTCGACGCCGGTGTAGAACTCCACGTTGACAACGGAGATGTTCTTGACCGCCAGCGCATAGCCCAGCCCCATGCCCAGCGCGAGCCCGCCCCGGGCGATCGCCAGGATCATGTCGGGACGAAACCCCGAGGCGGCGACCTCCTGGGCCAGCTCACGCGTCGCCGTGCCGAACAGGTCGTAGGTCAGCACCTCGCGCTCGCTCACCCACCTATCCCACCAGAGTCCTCCACTCCCGGGGAAGGCGGCCCGGGGACTGCGCCGCCCCCGCCCGCCCGCTCCTTGCGTCATACGAAGGCGAACGCATAGGTGCGTGTCGAGTCTCAGGACATCGGTAACGCATAGGTGCGGCTTCGTATGACGCAACGCGCGCCGACCGGAGCGAGCGGCCACCCGGCCCCGGTCAGAAGTCGGGGTGGGGCTCGTCGACCTCGGCGGCGCCGGCGAGCGCCTCGCGGACGACGGAGAAGGCGAGGCCGGCGGGGTAGCCCTTGCGCGCCAGCAGGCCGGCCAGGCGGCGGGTGGCGACCTGGGGGTCGAGCGCCGACATCGAGCGCAGCTTCTTGTCGACGAGCGCGCGGGCGGCGGTGCGCTGGTCGTCCTCGTCGATCTGCTCGAGCGCCGCCTTGGCATCGTCGTCACCGACGCCCTTGCGGCGCAGCTCCTGAGCCAGGGCGCGCGGGGCGAGGCCGCGGCTGCGGTGGCGGCTCTCGACCCACTGCCTGGCGTAGGCGGCGTCGTCGATCAGCCCGACCTCGGTGAAGCGGTCGAGCAGGCCGGCTGCGAGGTCGTCGGGGACGCCGCGCTTGGCCAGCTTGTCGGCCAGCTCCTGGCGCGAGCGGGCCTGCCCGGTGAGGGTGTCGAGGAGGATCCTGCGGGCCACCGCCTCGGGGTCGGCCTCGACCTCCGCGGCAGCGGCCTCCGCGCGGGCGACCCTGGCCGCCTCGCGCTCCCCCCAGGTGCGGGTGCGCCCGCGACCACCCGAGCGGCGCCCGCCACGTCCGCCGCGCCCGGCTCGGGCGGGGCGATCGGTGCCGGGCTCCGGGGTCTCGGCACCGGTCTCGGCGGGCGTGGGTGGGACCTTCCCCACCCACGCCTCGACGCCGAGGCCCACGTCACCGACCCACGAGGGGGCCGGCCGGGTCTCCGGACCGACCGCACCGGACGAGGGTCCGGATGCAGAGCCGGGCGCCCGGTCAGAAGTCATTGACCCCGATGGGCTCGTCGCTCAGGTCGTCGGCGGGCTTGTCGACGACGGGAGTGACGCCCAGCTTCTCGAGGATGAGCTTCTCGATCTCGTTGGCGAGGTCGGGGTTGTCCTTGAGGAAGTTGCGCGAGTTCTCCTTGCCCTGGCCGAGCTGGTCGCCCTCGTAGGTGTACCAGGCGCCGGCCTTGCGGATGATGCCCGCCTCCACGCCGACGTCGATCAGGCCGCCCTCGCGGCTGATGCCCTTGCCGTACATGATGTCGAACTCGGCCTGCTTGAACGGCGGGGCCACCTTGTTCTTCACGACCTTGACGCGGGTGCGGTTGCCGACCATGTCGGTGCCGTCCTTGAGCGTCTCGATGCGACGCACGTCGAGGCGCACCGAGGAGTAGAACTTCAGCGCCCGGCCACCGGTCGTGGTCTCCGGCGAGCCGAACATCACGCCGATCTTCTCGCGCAGCTGGTTGATGAAGATGGCCGTGGTGCCGGAGTTGTTGAGGGCACCGGTCATCTTGCGCAGCGCCTGGCTCATCAGGCGGGCCTGGAGGCCGACGTGGCTGTCGCCCATCTCGCCCTCGATCTCGGCGCGGGGCACGAGCGCGGCCACCGAGTCGATGACGATCAGCGACAGCGCGCCCGAGCGGACCAGCATGTCGGCGATCTCGAGCGCCTGCTCACCCGAGTCGGGCTGGGAGACCAGGAGCGCGTCGGTGTCGACACCGAGGGCCTTGGCGTAGTCGGGGTCGAGCGCGTGCTCGGCGTCGATGAAGGCGACGATGCCGCCGGCCGCCTGCGCGCTGGCCACCGCATGGAGGGCGACCGTCGTCTTTCCGGAGGACTCCGGACCGTAGATCTCCACGACGCGGCCGCGCGGCAGGCCGCCCAGGCCGAGTGCGACGTCGAGGGCGATCGACCCCGTGGGGATCACCTCGAGCGGGGCACGCGTCTCGTCGCCCAGTCGCATGACCGAGCCCTTGCCGAACTGCTTCTCCACCTGAGCGAGCGCGGCATCCAGGGCCTTCTCGCGGTCTGCACCAGCCATTGCAGTGTCCCGTCTTGTCGTCGTGTCGTGAGAGGTACGTCTGCGACGCTAGGGCGAGCCACCGACAGTCCCTGATCAGGACGGTCGAACGCTGTGGACAACCTCGCCCCTCGTCATACCTGTGGAAGAACAGTAACCCGAACACCTGTTCGACGGCGGCTCCGGGTGCGGCGTGTCGCGCCCCGGTCGTGAACGCGTCCTGGACGCGTCGGGCGCCGCGTCAGGCGTGACGCCGGGTGACCGCGCCCGCGACGACCACCGCACCGGCCAGCAGGGCCGCGAACATCGCGAGCACCGGGTAGCCGAGCGAGCCGACGATGACGCCGGCGAGGGCGCCGCCCCCGGCCGCGGTCAGCGACATCGCCATGTCGGAGGTGCCCTGGACGTCGGTGCGCGCGTCGATGGGCGTGCGGTCGGCGATGACCGTCGACGCAGCAACTGTGGCGCACGACCAGCCGAGGCCGAGCAGGAAGAGCCCCGCGAAGATCTGCCACGACGTGCCCTGCGGCGACAGCCCGCACAGGGCGAGCGAGACCAGCAGCACCACTCCCCCGGCGACCAGCACCGTCGCCCGGCCGTAGCGGTCGGCGGCCCAGCCGACGAGCGGGGAGAAGGCGAACATGCCGAGCACGTGCACCGAGATCACGAACCCGATGACCTCGAGGTGCGCACCGCCGTGCTCCATGTGGAGCGGCGTCATGATCATCACGGTGACCATCGCGGCGTGGGCGCACGCCATCGCCACGACGGCGGCACCCACCGCCGGCACGTCGCGCACGACGACCACGAAGCGACGCCACGACCGCCCGCGCGGCTCGTCCCGGTCGGGCGTGGCGCCGGCCTCGCGCTGCGCGAGCAGCAGCGGGTCGGGACGCAGCCGCCACCAGACCCACCCCGCCGCCAGCACGAGCACGACCGCGCCGATGGCGAAGCCGCCGGTCAGCTCGGGCACGCCGATCGACCGGGCGACGCTCGCGCCCACCCCGGTGAGGTTGGGCCCGGCGACGGCCCCGAGGGTCGTGGCCCACACCACGACCGAGAGCGCGCGGGCCCGGTGCTCCTCGGTGGCGAGGTCGGTGGCGGCGTAGCGCGAGCCGTTGTTGACCGCCGTCGTCGCGCCGAGCAGCACGGCGCCGAGCAGCAGCACCGCCATCGAGTCCACGACGCCGGCGACGACCGCCAGCACCGCGCCCGTCGCGCCCGCGAGGTAGCCCAGGACGAGCCCGACCCGGCGCCCGCGACGCCGCATCACCCGCGCCAGCGAGTACGCCGCGGCGGCCGTGCCGAGGACCTGGAACGTCTGGGCGAGGCCGGCCATCGTCTCGCTGCCGGAGATGTCGCGCGCCAGCAGGGAGGCCGTCGCCACTCCGATGGTCACGCCGACGGCGCCGACGGCCTGCGAGACGACGAGGGTGCGCACCGTGCGGCGCTGCACGTCCGCGACGGTGAGGCCCGCCTCCAGCCGGGTGCTCACCGCTCGCTGTCCGGGAGCTCGAGGTGGCGGCGCACGGCGGACCAGACCTGCTTGGGCGGGACGCCCGCGTCGAGCGCCTCCCGGGTCGTCCGCCCGTCGAGCTCACGCACGACGGTCAGCTCGGCCCACGTGCGCGAGTAGTCGCGCCCCAGGACCTGGTCGAGCCGCGCCCAGAACTCCGTGTGCCTCATGCCCACACCTCATCACGGACCGCCGACACCTCGAGCCAGGACTCCGACCGCTTGCCCGAGATCTCGGCGCGCACCTCGACCTCGGTCCAGCCGGCGCCGAGGACGACCGGACGCAGCGCGTCGGCACGCCAGTAGGTGAAGTGGCGCCGGTGGCGGATCGACCCGTGCGTGGACCACCCCTCGCCGTCACCCTCCTTGAGGGAGATCCGCAGCAGCCCACCGGGCCGGGTGACCTCGGCGAGGCGCCCGAGGACCGTCGGCAGGTCCGCCCGGGCGACGTGGAGCAGCGAGGCGTTGCCCCACACGGCGTCGTACGGGCCCTCCGGCGAGGTGAGGTCGTCGACGAGCGGGTCGAGGAGCTCGGCCTGCCACCCCCGCTGGCGCAGCAGGTCGACGAAGCCCTGCGAGACGTCGGTACGCCGCACGCGCAGGCCGAGCTCCTCGATCAGGCGCGCGTCGCGACCCCCGCCGGACCCGATCTCCAGCACCCTGGCGCCCGGACCAATCCGGTCGACGAAGTCCTCGATGTCGGCACGGACGGAGGCCGGGATGACTGACGACGCGTCGGCGTACGCCTCGGCGTCGAGGTCGTAGGCGCGGACCGTCTCGTTCACCCGCGTCCGGCCCCCACGTCGTGCAGGTGGTGCACGACGTCGTGCAGGTGGTAGGAGCCGAGCGAGGCGACGGTGAACCGGTCGCCGTTGGAGCGCAGGCCGGGCCGGTCCGCGCTGGCGCCGCTCACGCCGGCGTAGAGGTCGGCGACGACCGATGCGGCCAGCACCAGCTCGGCCGACACCACGGCGGGGTCCTGCCCGGCGTAGTCGCTCTCGACGGCGGTGGCGTCCTGGTCCCAGTTGGCGAACGTCGGCTCGTCCTCGGTCAGCATCAGCCGCACCCGCTCGCCGAAGAGCACGTGCACGTCGCGGACGTGGCAGCCGTACTCGAGGACCGACCACACGTCGGCGGCCGGACGCAGGCGCGCGTCGCTGCGGGCGAGCGCTCGCGCCCACTCCGCGGCGGTCCCCCGCAGCAGGTCGGGGAGGTCGGCCAGCGCCTGTGCGGCGGGGTCGAACCCGCACTCCGGGCACGGCCGCTCCAGGACCCAGGTCCAGTCCTTGGCGTCGGGCGCGATGCTCATGCGCGCCATCAAACCAGTCGCGGGCGCTGGGACAATGACCGGAATGGACATCCGACGTGCACTTCCCGCCGACCTCCCCGAGGTCGCCGAGATCTATGCCCGCGAGGCCCGCGGAGGCCACGCCACGTTCGACCTCGAGCCCCGTCCGATGGAGCTGTGGGAGGAGCGGCTGGCCGCTGCCGGGGCCGGCGAGCACTTCCTGGTGGCCGAGCACGAGGGCGCCGTGGCCGGCTACGCCACGTCGTCGTCGTTCCGGCCCAAGCCGGCCTACGCCCACACCCGCGAGACGACGGTCTACGTCGCGCCGGGCCAGCAGGGCCGCGGCGTGGGTCGGCAGCTGTACGACGCCCTGCTGGCGCAGCTGGCCGACGACGGGGTGCACCTAGTCGTCGCCGCGGTCGCCCTGCCTAACCCCGCCAGCCTGGCCCTGCACCGCGCCTGCGGCTTCGAGGAGGTCGGCGTCATGCGCGAGGTGGGGCGCAAGCACGATCGGTGGATCGACCTGGCGTGGCTGCAGCGGGTCCTCGGCTGACCTGATCGGTCCAGACCACCCGCGCGTCTCCGCCGTGACGGTGAACCGCTGAGCCACATCGGCGGCACAGTAGGGCTTGATGGGACAGGTGCACGACGGGTGGAGCTCCGACGCGGGCTACTCGGCCTGGAGCGACGCGCAGCTGGTCGACGCCGTGGGGGCGGCCGACCGGGGCGCTCTGCACGAGCTGTTCGTGCGGCACGAGCCGTGGCTGGCCACGCGCCTGTCGCGGCGCTGCGCCGACACGGCAGTGGTGGACACCGCCGTGCAGGACACGTTCCTCGCCGTGTGGCGCAGGCCGCAGGGGTGGCGCGGCGAGGGCGACGTGGCCGCGTGGCTCTGGGGGATCGCCGTGCGCTCGCTCCTGCGCCAGCTCCGCCCCCGCGCCAACGTCGTCGAGCGGCTGCGCAACCTGCGCAGCCATCCGGCGACGTCGGCGGAGGAGGAGGTGCTGGCCCGGGTGGAGCACAGCGACGTCGGCCTGGCCTTCGCGCGCCTGTCCCCCGACCTCCGGGCGGTCGTCCAGGCGACCGTCCTCGACGGCCTCACCACCCGTGAGGCCGCCGCGCTGCTCGGCATCCCGAGCGGCACCGTCAAGAGCCGGATGAGCCGCGCTCGCACCGAGCTGAGGGGGGCCCTGCTGTGACGCAGACCTGGCACGCCGACGAGCAGACCCTGCGTGCGTGGGCCGACGGCTCGGCGCCGCCCGTGCTGGCCGCCTCGCTCGAGGCGCACCTGCTCCGCTGCGACGGGTGCCGGCGCCGGATGGCGAGCCGCGGCCCCGCCTCGCCCGCCAGCGACGTCGTACGCCGCTGGGACGCGCTGGCCGACGAGGTGGACCGGCCCCGTCGCCGGCTCCTCGCGCGCCTGGGCCTGTCCACCCCAGCACTGCGGGTCGCGTGGCTCGGCGCCCTGCTCGTCCTCCTCGCGCTGCCGGTCGTCGCGACCGCGCTGGGCGGCCGGGTGCCGCTCGTGCTGGCGGTGGCACCGCTCGCCCCGCTGGCGTCGGTGGCCCTGGCGTTCGGCCGGTCCGTCGAGCCGGCCGGCGAGATCGCGGTGGCCGCGCCGAGCGCCGGGCTGCGGATGGTGTCCGCACGCGCCCTGCTGGTCGCGGTGCCCGCTGTGCCCATCGGTGTCATCGCCGCGTTGGTCGCCGGCTTCCCGCTCGGCGTCGCCCTCGGGTGGCTGGTGCCCGGCGCGGCGCTGTGCGCGCTGGTGCTGCTGAGCGGCACCACCCGGGCGGACCCCGCCCTCGTGGCGGGGAGCCTCGGTGCCGCGTGGGCGGTGGCCCTCGCCCTGCCCGCAGCGGTCGACCGCGTCCCGGCCGACGCGGTCGTCGACCTCGTGGCCTCGCCGCCCGTCCAGCTCGTCGCGCTCGCCATCGCCGCCGGCGCCGCCGCCGTCACCGTCGCCCGCCGCGACGCCGTCGCCTACCGGAGGACCGCATGACCAGCCCCGCCACCCCCGCGAGCCCTGCCGGGCCGGCCCGCTCGCTCGGAGCCCCGCGGTCGGCGGGCATCACCACCTCGGGACTGACCAAGCGGTTCGGCCCGCGCGTGGCCGTCGACCACGCGGACATCGAGGTCGGCCGCGGAGTCGTCGGCCTGCTGGGGCCCAACGGAGCGGGCAAGACCACGCTGCTGCGCATCCTCGCCACCGTGCTCGCACCCGACGAGGGCGGCGTGCGCGTCCTGGGTCTGGACCCATCGGTCCCCGCCGAGCGCCTCGAGATCCGCCGACGGCTCGGCTACCTGCCGCAGTCGCCGGACCTGTACGGCGGCTTCACCCCGCTGGAGATGGTCGACTACGTGGCGATCCTCAAGGAGCACACCGACCGGGCCTGGCGCCGGCGCGAGGCCCGCCGGGTGCTCGAGTCGCTGGGGCTGGGCGACTCGATGCACCGCCGCATCCGCACGCTCTCCGGGGGCATGCAGCAGCGGGTCGCGCTGGCCGCCGCGCTGATCGGCGCGCCCGACCTGCTCGTGCTCGACGAACCGGCCACGGGCCTCGACCCCGAGCAGCGGATCACGTTGCGCTCGGTGCTGGCGGAGTCCGCCGAGCGCGGCACCGTGGTGCTCTCGACCCACAACACGGCCGAGGTCGCGGCGCTGTGCCACCGCGTCCTGGTGATGGACGGGGGCCGCATCTGCTGGAGCGGCACGCCGGCCGGGCTCGCCGCGACCGCGGACGGGATGGCGTGGGAGTCGGCCGGCGACGAGCCGACCGCCCTGCGGAGCTGGGTGACCGGCGCCGGGACGCGGCGACACCTCGGCACGCCGCCGGCCGGGACGCCCACCGTCGCCCCGACCCTGGACGACGGCTACCTGCTCGTGACCGGGCGGGCGCGGTGAGCACCCTGGCGCAGGCGGCGCTGCCCACGGCCCGCACGATCCGGTGGTGGCCGCTGGCCGCCGTGGCCGGGTCGCTGGCGGGTCTGGTGCTCATGGCGCGCGGCGCCGATCGACCGGCCGGACCGGTGCTGCTGCTCGGTGCCGTCGCCCTCGCTGCGCTGGTCGTCGGCGCACTGCGCGACGACGCGGCGACCACGCTCGAGGCGCTGCCGGTGACGCTCGGGCGGCGCCGAGCGCTGCGGCTCGCGCTGGCGGGCACACCCGTGCTGGTGGCGTGGTGTGCACTGCGCGTCCTCGGCGACACTGCGCGTCCCGCCACCGCCTCGCTGGTCGCCGTCGCCGCGTGCGGTGTGGCGGTGGCCGTCTGCGGCCCGCGCCGGTGGTCGCTGCTCGCCGGGGTCGCGCTGCCCCTGGTCTGGTACGCGGGCGACCGCGTGGTGGGAGGGCGCGGCGCCGTCGGCGACGTGCTCGGCTGGTGGCGCACCGACCCGTGGCCCGTGCTCGCCGTCGCGGTCGTGCTCTGCCTCGCCGGGGGCCGGCGATGAGCGCGGCGGTGGCGGCCCCGGCGGGACTGCACGCGCGGCGCTCGTCGTACGCCGTCGTGCGCGCGCTGGCCGCGACCGAGCTGCGGCGCACGCTGCGCACGCCGCTCGTGCCCGTGGCCCTCGTCGCGTCGGCCTGGTACCTCTGGACGATCACACCGGCCACCGAGCAGTGGTCGGGCGCGGCCTACAGCGAGATGGCGATCGCCTCCACCCCGCTGCTCGCGGTGCTGTCGTGGGTGGCCGCGCGCTCCTTCCACCGGGAGCGGCGCGCCGTGGCGCTCGCCGCGCCGGTCCGTGAGGGACTCCGCGCCACGGCGCGCACGCTGGCCGCCCTCCCGCTCCTCGCCCTCACCGTGGCCTTCGCCGCCCTGGTGGCGTGGCGCCAGCACGACCTGGGCGGTCTCACCCTCGGAGTCGAGCCGGGGCGGACGACGCAGGCCATGCACTCGCTGCCCGAGCTGGCCCAGCACCTCGCCCTGGGCGTCCTGGCCGTCGCGCTCGGCGCCGCGCTGGGACGCCGGGTGCCACGCCTCGTGCTCGCGCTGCCCGTCCTGCTCGTGTGGTGGTTCGCGGTGTCGGGCCTCTACTGGCTCTTCGGCAGCCGGCGGGTCGCCCCCTTCGCGGTGGTGCAGGTGCAGCCGGTGACCGTGCCGGTCGGTCCCGCCTCCGCCGACCCGCTGTCGTTCCCGGCGTCGTGGCTGCTCGAGGGACCGGGCGAGCACCAGGAGGGCTGGACGCGGCTGCTGGTCTCGACCGAGCTGGCCTGGTGGCACTGCGGGTGGCTGCTCGGCCTGGCGGCGGTCCTGCTCGCCGCGGCCGCGCCAGCCGGCCGGGCCCGCCGGGTGCTGGTCGTGGGGGGCGTGGCGCTCGCCGCCCTCAGCGCGGTGGCCCAGGCGCGGGTGATCCCGTGAGACGCCGCGTCAAGGGCCGGGACGCGACGGTGGCGGTGGTGGCCGTGCTCGCGGCCGCCCTGGCGGGGTGCAGCGCCGCCGCCGACACCGACGGCGAGGTGCTCGCCGCCGGCCCGATGAGCGCCGCGGCGCCCACGCACCCCGACGCGGTGCCGGTCGTCGTCGACACCGACCTCGCGCCCGACGACCTCGCCGCGCTCGCGCTGCTGGTGCGTCACCCGCGCGTGGACGTCGTGGCGGTGACCGTGCCTGCGACCGGACAGCTGGACTGTCGCGGGACCGGCCTGCTGGCCGACTTCTTCGAGGCGCTCGCGACGGCTCCTCCCCCGGTCGCGTGCGGGGCCACCCCGCGTGGGGTCGAGGGGATCGCGTTCCCGCCCGAGTGGGGCGCGGGGGCGCTCACGATGAGCGGGCTCCCGCGCGACGGGACGCCGGGCGAGCTGCGCACCGTGCGGGCCGCCTCGCACGACCTCGTCGCCCGGCTGGCGCGCGAGCACGACGGCCTGCACGTCGTCGCGCTGGGCCCGCTCACCGACGTGGCGGCGCTGCTGCGCGAGCACCCCGGCGCCTACCGCCGGCTGGCCGGCGTCACCGCGATGGCCGGCAGCGTGGCCGCCGAGTCGCACGCCGACGGCGTGGCGGAGTGGAACGCGGCGGCCGACCCGGTGCCCCTCGCGGAGGTCCTCGCCGGCCCGGTGCCGGTGACGCTGCTGCCCGACGACCCGGTCGAGCGCGGCGCGCCGGACGGACTGGCCGGTCCCGTGGTGGGCGGGCTGGGCCGGGTTCCCGGTTTCGCGTCGCCCGCCTTCTGGGACCTCCCCACGGCCGGCGTCTTCGTGGAGCCGGGGGCCGCGACCACCGAGACGGGCACGTGGTCGGTCGACGTCTCCACCGACCGTGGCCGGCTGCGGCGCACGGGTGACGGGCCGGTGCGGGTGGTGACCGGCCTGGACGGGGCGGCGCTCGACGAGGTCTACCGCCAGGTGTTCGGCTGAGCGGCGCTCAGCCGAGGCCGAGGCGCTGCGCCGACACCTCGCGGATCTCGACCTTGCGGACCTTGCCGGTCACGGTCATCGGGAACTCCTCGACGACCATCACGTAGCGCGGCACCTTGTAGTGCGCGAGCCTGCCGTCGGCGAAGGCGCGCACCGCGTCGGCGTCCAGCGGCTCGGCGCCCGGCCGCATCCGCACCCACGCGCAGAGCTCCTCGCCGTACTTCTCGTCGGGCACCCCGACGACCTGGACGTCCTCGATGTCGGGGTGGGTGTAGAGGAACTCCTCCACCTCGCGCGGGTAGACGTTCTCCCCGCCGCGGATGACCATGTCCTTGATCCGCCCCGTGATCTGGACGTAGCCGTCCTCGGCCATGACGCCGAGGTCGCCGGTGTGCATCCACCCGTCGGCGTCGACGGTCTCGGCGGTCTTCTCCGGGTCGTCCCAGTAGCCCAGCATCACCGAGTAGCCGCGGGTGCAGAACTCGCCGGCCTCACCGCGCGGGAGCGTCGCCCCGGTGACCGGGTCGGCGATCTTCACCTCCAGGTGGGGGCAGACCCGCCCGACCGTGGCGACCTTGTGCTCGAAGGAGTCGTCGGTGCGGGTCTGCATCGAGACCGGCGACGTCTCCGTCATGCCGTAGGCGATCGTCATCTCCTCGATCCCCGCCGCGATCAGCTTCTTCATCATCTCCGCGGGGCACGGGGACCCTGCCATGATCCCGGTGCGCACCGAGGAGAGGTCGTAGGACCCGATGTCGGGCAGCGCCCACTCGGCGATGAACATCGTGGGCACCCCGTAGAGCGACGTGCAGGCCTCCTCGGCCACCGCCCGCAGCGTCAGCGCCGGGTCGAAGCCCGGGGACGGGATGACCATCGTCGCGCCGTGGGAGGAGCAGGCGAGGTTGCCCATGACCATGCCGAAGCAGTGGTAGAAGGGCACCGGGATGCACACCCGGTCGAGCTCGGTGTAGCGGCACACCTCGCCGACGAGGTAGCCGTTGTTGAGGATGTTGCGGTGGCTGAGGGTGGCGCCCTTGGGGAAGCCAGTCGTGCCCGAGGTGTACTGGATGTTGATCGGGTCGTCGGGCGACAGGCCGGCCGCGCGCGCGGCGAGGGCGTCGTCGGGGACGGCGTTGCCGTCGGCCAGCAGGGCGGCCCAGCTCTGCTCGTCGTCGAGGTAGACCGCCCGCTCCAGGGTCGGGGTGCCGATGGCGGTCTCGGCCACCATCGTGCGGTAGTCGCTGGTCTTGAACGACGACGCGGCGACCAGGAGCCGCATGCCCGACCGGTTGGCGACGTAGGAGAACTCGTGGGTGCGGTAGGCGGGGTTGA
Organism: Nocardioides sp. Z13_37; assembly: GCF_058355585.1. Taxonomy (NCBI): domain Bacteria; kingdom Bacillati; phylum Actinomycetota; class Actinomycetes; order Propionibacteriales; family Nocardioidaceae; genus Nocardioides; species Nocardioides sp. Z13_37. Next base: position 49,315 of record NZ_JBZGDV010000004.1, read on the forward strand.
CGTTGACCAGGATCGCGCCGACCTTCGCCGTGGCGAACTGCACGAGGGTCCACTCGGCGCTGTTGGGCCCCCAGATGCCGACCCGGTCGCCCTTCTCGATCCCGGCGCCGATCAGTCCGCGGGCGACGGCGTCGACGTCGGCCTGGAGCTGCGCCCACGTCCACCGGCGGCCCGTCGCGCACTCGACCAGCGCCTCGCGGTGGGCGTACGACGCGACGGTGCGCGCGAGGTTGTCGCCGATCGTCTCCTCGAGCAGGGCCGGCGTGGTCTCGCCGCGGGTGTAGGCGTCCATCGTCCGAACCTAGCCCGGCGGAGCGCCTCAGGTCAGCAGCAGCTTGTCCAGCCGGCGGCGTACGACGAGCAGCCCGACGATGCCCATCGTCACGAGGTAGACCACGGAGACCGCCGACTCCCACGTCACCACGCCGGTCGTGAGCTCGCGGCACAGCACCACCCCGCGGTAGAGCGGGGTGACCTCGACGATCCAGCGCAGCACGCCGCCGCCGAACGCCTCGATGGGGAAGAACGTCGCCGAGAAGAGGAACAGCGGCATCTGCGCGAGCTGGATCTTGTCGAAGTCCTGCCAGGACGTCATCCACGTCGTCAGGGCCATGCACACGGCCGAGAACGCGAACGCGATGAGGATCGCGGCCGGCAGGGCGAGGACGGCCCACCAGGAGTGGGTCAGGCCCATCAGCGCCATCACGCCGAGGAACGCGGCGGAGTAGACCGAGCCGCGCATCAGGCCCCACGTGATCTCGCCCCGCGCGATGTCTCCGGTGGAGAGCGGCGTGGCGAGCATCTGGTCGTAGAGCTTCTCGTAGCGCAGCTTGAAGAACACGTTGTAGGTCGAGTCGAGCAGCGCGCCGTTGAACGCCGACGTGGCGAGCATGGCGGGTGCGACGAACTCGGCGTAGGGGATCGCCTCGCCGTGGAACTCGAAGGTGTCGATGAGCTTGCCGACGCCGATGCCGATGGAGAAGAGGTAGAAGACGGGCTCGAGGAAGCCGGTGATGAAGAGCTTCCACGCGTCCTTGTAGACGACGTAGTTGCGCAGCACCAGCACCTTGGTGGCCGCTGCCGGGGTCAGCGGGGCGGGGATCGGCTCGACGAGTGCCATCTCAGACCTCCAGCCGGCGGTCGAGGTGGCGCACGGCGAGGAACCAGCCGAGGACGGTGAGCGAGACCAGGACCACGACGTGCACGGCGACGAGCGACCAGTCGACCTGGCCGACGCAGAACATCCGCGACAGCGAGACGCCGTGCCACAGCGGGGTCAGCCTGGCGACCCACTCGAGCACCGGGCCGAGGTTGCTGATCGGGAAGAACGCCCCGGAGAACAGCGTCAGCGGGATCACGCCGAGGCGGAACAGCAGGCCGAACCCCTCCTCCGACCGCAGCCGCGCGCTGTAGGCGAAGACCAGGGTCGCGAAGGCGCAGCCGACCAGCACCTGCGACACCCACGCGAGGATCGGCCCCCACCAGGTGGTGAAGACGCCGAACGGGGCGAGGACGAGCATGAAGACCGCGCACGCCGAGGCGACGCGGAACACCACGAACGCGACGAAGGCGTTGACCAGGTCGCGCACGGCGAGCGGCGTGGCCAGCTGGGCGTAGAAGGTCTTGTGCCACTTGATGGCCCCCATGACGGGGTACGTCGACTCGTTGACCGCGATCGTCATGGCGTGCGAGGCGACGAGGCCGGGGACGACGAAGGCGAGGTAGGACGTCGCGCCGTCGAGCCGGTCGGGGTCGGCCTCGATGAAGCCGCCGAGCAGCACGCCCATCGCGACGACGTAGAGCAGCGGGGTGAGGAAGCTGCTCACCACTCCCCCGCGCCACGTGCGCTTGAGGACGGTGAGCCAGTAGTCGTACTGGCGGGCCATGCCCTCCCACGCCGACAGGGCGCCCGGGGTCGTCGGTGCGGCGGTGGTCGCGGCGGCGCCGTCGGGGGCGGTGTGCGGTGTCGTCACGTCAGTCCGCCAGGCTCCGGCCGGTGAGGCGCAGGAAGACGTCCTCGAGGGTGGAGCGGCGCACCAGCGTCGCGATGGGGTGCAGACCTCGGTCGATGACGGCCGAGACGACCTCCTCGCCGTGGTCGCTGTAGACGAGGAGCCGGTCGGGCAGCACCTCGATGCGCTCGCCGAGGTCCTCGATCTTCTCCGCGAGGGCCTCGTGCTCGCCGACCCCGAAGCGCAGCTCGGCCACCTCCCGGGTCGAGTGGGCGTCGATGAGCTCGCGCGGCGACCCCTCGGCCGCGATGCGCCCCTTGTCCATCACGACCAGGCGGTCGCACAGCTGCTCTGCCTCGTCCATGTAGTGGGTGGTGATGACGAGGGTGACGCCGGCCTGCTTGAGCCGGAAGAGCTGGTCCCACAGGACGTGGCGCGCCTGCGGGTCGAGGCCCGTGGTCGGCTCGTCGAGCAGCAGCAGGTCGGGCCGGTTGATGAGGCTGCGGGCGATGGTGAGCCGGCGCTTCATGCCGCCCGAGAGGTTCTCGACCTTCGCCTTGGCCTTGTCGGTGATCTGCGCGAACTCGAGCAGCTCGTTGGCCCGCTCGCGGCAGGTGGCCCGGTCGATGCCGAAGTAGCGGCCGTAGATGTAGAGGTTGTCGAAGACGTTGAGCTCGTTGTCGAGCGTGTCCTCCTGCGGGCACACGCCCAGCCGCCCGCGGATGGCCGGACCGTCGGTGGCGGGGTCCATGCCGAGGATCCGCAGCTCGCCGCCGCTCACGGGACTGACCGAGGCGATCATCCGCATCGTGCTCGACTTGCCGGCGCCGTTGGGGCCGAGGAAGCCGAACGCCTCGCCCCTGCGTACCTCCACGTCGATGCCCTTGACGGCTTCGAAGTCACCGAAGGACTTGCGCAGTCCCCGCGCCGAGATCATGGCTTCTGTCACAGGGGTCGACCCTAGATCAGCACCTGCCCGCCCGACCAACCCGTCACCCACAGGTCGCGCCTCCGGGTCACTGCTGCTCGACGCCTGCCGCGGTCGGATCTGCGCCGGACGCCTGGATGCGGTCCACCGCCACACCTAGGGTGTGGACGTGGACGAGGCCGGCGTCGAGCCCGTGTCGCCGGAGGCTCCGGCCCTGGCGGGCACCGTGATGATGAGCCAGCAGTGGCGCGACCTGACCTTCCTCCACTGGGCGCTCGACCCCGCCGCCGTGGCCCGCCGGATGCCGCCCGGTGTCCGGCCCGACACCTTCCAGGGGCGGACCTACGTCGGGCTCGTCCCGTTCCGCCTGGTCGACGCCGGAGCGGGGCGGGGGCCGGCGGTCCCGTGGCTGGGCACCTTCCTCGAGACCAACGTGCGCCTGTACTCCGTCGACCGCACCGGGCGGCGCGGCGTCGTCTTCCTCAGCCTCGCCGCCGAGCGGGCCGCGGTGGTGCTCGGGGCCCGCTCCGCCCTGGGCCTGCCCTACCGCTGGGCGCGGATGCGCCACCACCGCGACGGCGACGTGCACACCTACGACGCGCGCCTGCGCGGGGCCGGTGCGCGGCCGGCCAGCCACGTCGTCGTACGCGCCGGGGCGCAGCGCGCGCCCACCGACCTCGACCACTTCCTCACCGCCAGGTGGGGACTCCACACGCGGTGGTGGGGACGCACCCTCCACGTCCCCAACCGGCACGAGCCGTGGCCCCTGCACGACGCCGAGGTGCTCGCCCTCGACGACGGGCTGATGGCGTCGCTGGGGCTCTCGGGCCTCGCCTCGCGCCCGCCCGACCACGTGGCCTTCAGCCCGGGCGTGCACGCGGACTTCGCGCTGCCTGCCGACGCGGCCACCCCGCGTCCGCGCTGACGCCTCTTGGCAGGCCGGCGGCACGGCGGAAAAATGTGGGACACCGATGTCGAAGCGCGTCGCGCCCGTTCGACGTACGTGCGAGAACACACCGACCCGCACCACAGGAGGAGCGATCACGATGCCGCGATTCATGGGATTCGTCAGGATGGAGGAGAACATCGACATGCCGCCGCAGTCGTTGTTCGACGCGATGGACGTCTACATCGGAGAGCGGGCCGCCAACGGCTCGTTCCTCGACGGGGGCGGGCTCTACGGCACGGAGGACGCCGTCAACTTCGTCGTCCGCTCGGGCGAGGTGACCCGCGTCGACGGGCCCTACGCCGAGGGCAAGGAGGTCGTCGGCGGCTGGTCGCTCATGGAGTACGCCAGCCTCGAGGAGGCCGTCGCCGACCAGCGCCTCTTCGCCGAGCTGCACGCCAAGCACTGGCCGAACGCCACCGTGGTGGCGACGCTGCGGCAGGTGTCCGAGGGTCCTGAGGCTCCCGGCGACTGAGCGGACCTCACTACGCTGGCCGCGTGCCGGCACCGACGTACGACGACCCCTCGGGCCCCCCGGGGCCGGAAGGGGTCGTGATCGCCACGTGGCGGGCCGAGTCGGCCCGCCTCGTCGGCGCCCTCACCCGGATGACGCGCGACGTCGACCTCGCCGAGGACCTCGCGCAGGACGCGCTCGTGGCCGCGCTGGAGCAGTGGCCGGTGTCCGGCATCCCGGACAACCCGTCGGCGTGGCTGATGACGACGGCGAAGCGCCGCGGCGTCGACCACTTCCGCCGTGCGGACACGCTGCGGCGCAAGGTCGCCGAGCTCGAGCACGCGCGGGGCGGGGAGGAGGCACAGGTGCCCGACCTCGACGACCAGGTCGACCACATCGAGGACGACGTCCTGCGGCTGGTCTTCCTCTCCTGCCACCCCTCGCTGACGCCCGAGTCGCGTGCCGCCCTCACCCTGCGCCTGGTGGGCGGGCTCACCACGGCCGAGATCGCCCGCGGCTTCCTCACCAGCGAGTCCACGATGGGCCAGCGGATCTCGCGCGCCAAGCGGACGCTCGCCGAGACCGGCGCCGAGCTCGAGCTGCCCACGGGCGCCGAGCGGACGGCGCGCCTCGACGACGTGATGGCCGTGGTCTACCTGATCTTCAACGAGGGCTACACCGCCACCGCGGGCGACGACTGGATGCGCCCCGACCTGGCGGCCGAGGCGACCCGGCTGGCCCGCATGCTCGCCGACCTCGCGCCCGACGAGCCCGAGGTGCTCGGCCTCCAGGCGCTGCTGGAGCTGCAGGGGTCGCGCACCGCCGCGCGCGTCTCCCCCGACGGCACGCCGGTGCTGCTCGACGCCCAGGACCGCACGAAGTGGGACCAGCTGATGGTCCGGCGCGGGCTGGCCGCCCTGCGGGCCGCCTCTCGCCTGGCCGCCGCCGGCCGGCCGGTCGGCCGCTACTTCCTGCAGGCCTCCATCGCCGCCGAGCACGCGAGCGCCGCGCGGGCCGAGGACACCGACTGGGGCAGGATCGCGGCGTTGTACGACGTCCTGGCCCAGGCCGCGCCCGGCCCGGTGGTCGAGGTCAACCGGGCCGTCGCCCACGGGCGGGCCCACGGCGCCACGGCCGGCCTGGCCGTGCTGGACGCCGTCGACCGGTCGGCGCTGGGCGACTCGCCGCTCCTGCCGAGCGTGCGGGGCGACCTGCTCGAGCTGGCCGGGCGGCACGCCGAGGCGGCCGAGGCGTTCGCGCGCGCGGCCTCGCTGACCCGCAACGAGGGCGAGCGCCGGGTGCTGCTGGCGCGGGCCGAGGACAACGAGGCGCGCGCGGTCGAGTGACGCCGGCCCGGCGAGGGCGTTCCGCTGGGGCACGCAGCGGGACATGATGGAACGACCCGGGGCTCGGACGACCCGGGTGGGAGGCGCCATGGCGAGCGACGCACCGGTCTCCCGGCGTGCGCGCCGACGCGGTCGAGGCTGGTTCGTCGTCGCCGACCTCGCGCGCCTGCTCGCGACCTGGCTGGTCTCCACCGCCCTGCTGTGGACGGCTGCCGCGCTGCTCCCCGACCTCGAGGCCTCCTCGCTGGGGAGCCTCGCCGCGGTCGCGGCGGGCAGCGGTGTCGTCGGCTCCCTCGTGCGTCCGCTGCTGGTGGAGGTCAGCGTCCGCCTCGGCTGGCTGACGGTGCTCCCCCTGGCCTTCTGCGCCCAGGCAGTGGTGCTGCACCTCGCGATCCTCCTCGTCCCGGCGATCACCGCGACCTGGCCGGCCGCCTTCATCGCGAGCTGGCTGTGCGCCGCCGGCGGGACGATCGCCGCCTACCTCCTCACCGCCGGCACCGACGAGTCGCTCACCACCGCCCTCGCCCGTCGAGGCCGAGCGGTGCGGCCGCCCGACCCGGACGTCGACGGCCTCGTCGTCGTGCAGCTCGACGGGGTGCCGTTCCCGGTGCTGCGGTGGGCCGTGCAGGCCGGCGGGGTGCCGACCATCCGGCGGTGGGTGACCTCCGGCGCCTACGAGCTCCGCGAGTGGACCCCCCAGCTGCCGTGCACCACCCCGGCCAGCCAGCTCGGCCTGCTGCACGGCACCGTCGCCGGCATCCCCGGCTTCCGGTGGTACGACCGCGAGCTCGGCCGCGTCCTGGTCGCCAACCACCCCGCGGACGCGCGCATCATCGAGGAGCGCGCGAGCAACGGCCGGGGCCTGCTCTGCGAGGACGGCGTGTCGATCTCCAACCTCTTCTCCGGAGACGCCGACAACGCGCTGCTGACGATGAGCCGGGCCAGCCCCCGTGTCGGCTCGGCCCAGACCAGGAGGGCGGTGGCCTGGTTCATGGTCACCCCCACGGGCTTCGCCCGCAGCCTCTCCCGCACGCTCGGCCAGGTGGTGAAGGAGCGGTGGCAGGCACGCGCCCAGGTGCGGCACGACCTGGTGCCCCGGGTGCCCAGGAACTGGACCTTCGCGCTGCTCCGGTCCGTGACCAACGGCCTGCTGCGCGACCTCAACACCGCGCTGATCGCCGAGGAGATGCGGTCGGGCCGCAAGGTGATCTACGTCGACTACGTCGACTACGACGAGGTCGCGCACCACGCCGGCCTCTTCCGGCACGAGTCCCTGGACGCCCTCGAGGGGCTCGACCGGGTGCTGGGCAACCTGGAGCTGCTCGCCGAGAACGCCGCCCGGCGCTACCGCCTGGTCGTCGTCTCCGACCACGGCCAGGCCCAGGGCCAGCCGTTCGCCGACCGCCACGGCGTGGACCTGCCGACCCTCTGCACCCGGCTGATGGGCGAGGACGTCCACGACTACGAGGAGAGCGACGAGGGCTGGGGCAGGGCCGACGCGCTGGTCCAGGACATCGGCTCGCAGGGGGTCGCGGGCCGGCTCACGGCGCCGGCCCGCCGCCGGGTCGAGCGCGAGGGCGAGGGCCGCGACGGCGGGCGTGCTCGCGACCGTGCCCCCAGCCAGCCCGTGGTCCTGGGCTCGGGCAACCTGGGGCTGTTCTACGTGCCTGGCCAGACGCGTCAGAGCCTGGACGCGCTGGCGGCCCGCTGGCCGCGCCTGCTCCCCGGGCTGTGCGAGCACCCGGGGGTGGGGTTCGTCGCCGGGATCGACGAGCGCGGCGTTCCGTGGGCCCACGGCGACGGCTGCCGGGTCGACCTGGCCTCCGGCGCGGTCACCGGCACCGACCCGCTGGCCCGGTTCGGCGAGCACGCCCGGCGGGTGGTCCTGCGGGCGGTGCTGGACCCGCGGGCCCCCGACCTCTACGTCAACAGCTCGGTGGACGACCACACCCTCGACATCGCGGCGTTCGAGGAGCTGGTCGGGGCCCACGGCGGCCTGGGCGGCTGGCAGGACAGCGCGGTCCTCCTCGCGCCCATGGACCTCGCCGTCTCCGTGCCGGAGCACGTCGAGGGCGCCGAGCAGCTCCACCAGGTGCTGCTCGGGTTCCTCCGGCAGTCCGGTCAGCGCCTCGAGTCGGAGCCGCGCCACCGCAGCGAACTCGGCGGGGAAGTCTGACACCTGGAGGGGGTTGCAACGGCCTCCAAGTGGCGGAGTCCCCGCTCGAGCGGGGACTCCGACACAACCCGACACGACCCGACGCCAGGCCCGATGCCAGGCCGTACGCCCGGGTCAGGGGTCGCGGTCAGGGCTTTCGCCCGCGCCGTCGGGCGACCAGGGCTCCCCGTGCTCGACCGTGATCACCCGGCAGTCCGGCGCCACGGCCGCGACCTCCGCCTCGAAGGCGGCCAGCGGACGCTCGAACCAGTCGCCGAAGATCGTCATCAGGGGCGCGTGCAGCGTGCCCCAGTGCACCGGCAGGGCGTGGCGTGCGCCCGTCATCGCACACGCCTGCGCCGCCTCCGCGGGTCCCATGTGGTTGGCCGAGAGCCGGGGCCCCCACCCGCCGATCGGGACGATCGCCACGTCCAGCCGGTCTGTCCCGGCCAGCGCGGGCAGCTCGGCCATGCCGTCGTACAGGGCGGTGTCGCCGGCCACCCACAGCGTGGTCGCCTCCGTGCGCACCAGGTGGCCGTGCGCCTCGTTGGGGCGGTGCGGCATCGGGCGGCCGTGGTGGACCGCGGGCACCAGCCGCACCTGCACGGCGCCCACGTCGGTCCACTCCTCCGCCGGCACGCCGAGGAGGCCCCGCGTGCGCACCCAGTCCGCGTTGCGACTGCCGGTCAGGACGGGCACCCGCGGCAGCATCCGGAGCGACCGGAGCTCGGCGTGGTCGAGGTGCAGGTGGGAGAGCAAGACGGCGTCGGGGTGCGCCCACTGCTCACGTGTCGGCACGACGCCCCTGCGGCGCAGGACGTTGTTGTGGGGGCGCAGCAGCGGGTCGGTCAGCAGCCGGCAGCCCGCGAGGTCGATCACCACAGTCGAGTGGCCCAACCACGTGAGCCTCAGCCGGTCGCCGGACGCGCGCACCCATCGAGCCTAGACCTCACCCGGCGGGCCCGCGTACGACGTCATGGGTCCCGCCGGTTCGAACCGCGGATCCTCATGACGTCCCGCCTGGCTCGGCCACCAAGCCGCCCTCAGCGCGCCGCGCGGGTCGCGCCGCGCACGGTCCGGCCGGCCGTGACGACGGTGGCGGCGACCGCCAGGACCACGACGCCCGCGCTCAGCGCGAGGTAGGCCGGCAGGTCGACGACGGGGACCCCCCAGCCGACGAGACCGACGCTCGTGCCGACGACGGCGGGCAGGACCGACACGGTGCCGATCGCCCAGGCCGCCAGCCCGGTGAGCACCGCCTCGGCCCCGGTCATCGCGAGCAGCTGCCGCGGCGTCGCGCCGGTGCGGTGCAGGAGGCGGAACTCGCCGCCACGTCCGGCGGTGAGGAGCACCAGGGCGTTCAACGACCCGAGCCCCACGAAGAGGAGCAGCAGCAGGGTGAGCAGCGTCGAGAGGCGCTGGCCGCCGGAGTCGGCGCTGGCGGCCGTCTCCACGTGGCTCGCCGTCGGCACGACGTCGACGCCGTCGACCTGCACGGGTGCCTCCGCGGACACCAGCGCCAGGTGGGTCGTCGTGTCCACGCCGAGCTCGGCAGGCGTGGCCGGGCCGACGATGTGGGGTCCGAGCCCGAGGCCGCGGTCGTACACCGCGACCACGCGCAGATCCGTCTCCTGCCCGTCCGACCGGACCCGGAGCGTGTCGCCCACGCCGGTGCTCGTCTCGAAGCCGCTGTCGGAGCTGACGGCCACGGTGAGCGGCTCGGCCAGGTCGGCGAGGTCCCCGCGCACGACGCCGGGGTCCAGGTCGGCGCGCTCGACGTCCGGCGGCACGACCAGCAGCCGGGTCGCCTCCCAGGCGAGCGACTCGGGGCCCTCGTCGTCGACGCGGACCTCGGCCGCGGCGTCCGCGAGGGGGACGACGCCCGTGACGCCGTCGGCTCCGGCCAACCGCGCGAGCTGGTCGGGACCCAGGCCCGCGTCGGACGTCGCCACCAGGCCGGTGCCGATGGCGTCCCCGAGCTGCTGGGTCGCCGCCTCCTGCAGGGCCCGGTCGACGGTGGTCTGCGTCGTGCCGACCGCCACCACGAGCGCCAGCGGCACGACGACCGCGGTCAGGCGGCGGGAGAACCCGTGCAGGTTGCCGACGGCCAGGCGGGTGCTGGCCCTGCCGCGGCCACCGGACACGGCCGCGGCCCGGCCGAAGGTCCACTCGACCAGCAGCGGGCCGGCCAGCGCGGCGGCACCGATCAGCAGGAACGCCGAGCTGGCGGCGAGCGCGCCGCCCATGGCTCCGGGCAGCACTGCCGGCGTCAGCGCGGCGCACAGCCCCGCGACTGCGGTCACGACGGCGGCGACCCGGCGTACCGGACCGACCCGGCGCGAGTCGGCGGCGCTGTCGCGTACGGCCGTGGTGGGCGCCGTGCGCACGGTCTCGCGCGCGGCGAGCCGCCCGGAGAGCAGCGCGGTCGGGACGACGACGAGGACGGCCGCGAGGACCGGGAGCAGCGAGAGGCTCGAGGTGAAGCCGGGGTCGACGAGTCCGGCGTCCCGCAGCGCCCCGTCGAGCCAGCGGGCGAGGACCATCCCGGGGACCGCGCCGACCGGCGCGGCGACCGCGCTGAGGAGCAGCAGCTCGGTGGACACCTGGCGGCGCACCTGGGCGCGGGTGGCGCCGACGACGCGCATCAGGGCGAACTCGTGCCGCCGCCTGCGCAGCGCGAGGGTCGTCGTGGCGGCGACGACGAGGACGACGAGGACCAGCGCGGTGCCGGCGAACGACGTGCCGAGGGCGACCAGCAGCCCGCCCTCGGGGGCCGGGAGCCGCAGCCCCGACTCGATGAGCACCCCGGTGACGGTCACGAGCGCCGACGCGAGCGCGACGACCAGTGCGGTCCCGATCGAGCCGGGCACGTCGGCGCGGGCGCCCGAGGCGGCCAGGCGCAGCGCGCTCATCGGCTCGTCTCCAGCACGCGGGCGTTGACCTGCTCGGCACTCGGCGCGACGAGCGCGTCGACGACCAGGCCGTCGGCCAGGACGAGCACCTGCTCGGCGCTCGCCGCCACCCGGCTGTCGTGGGTGACGACCACGACGGTCTGCTCGAGGTCGCGGGCGGTGCTGCTCAGCAGCTCCAGCACGGCCGCTCCGGTCGCCGAGTCCAGCGCGCCCGTCGGCTCGTCGGCGAAGACCACGGTCGGCCGGGTGATCAGGGCGCGGGCGATCGCCACGCGCTGGGCCTGGCCGCCCGAGAGCTCGCCGGGCCGGCGCCCGAGCATCTGCCCGAGGCCGGTGCGCGCGACGAGGTGGTCGGTCCACGCCGGGTCGGGCCGGTGACCGGCGAGCACGAGGGGCAGCTCGAGGTTGTCCCGCACGCTGAGGTGGCCGATGAGGTTGTAGGACTGGAAGACGAACCCGACGTGCTCGCGGCGGAACCGGGTCAGCGCGTCGTCCGACAGGGTGCTGATGTCCTGCCCGCCGACCACGACGCTGCCGCTCGTCGGCCGGTCCAGGCCGGCGGCGCAGTTGAGCAGCGTCGACTTGCCCGAGCCGGACTGGCCGACGATCGCGGTGAGTGATCCGGCCTTCAGCGTGAGGGAGATGCCCCGGAGGGCCGGGGTCGGCTCGGGACCGGTGTCGTAGCTCTTGTGCAGGTCGTGCAGCTCGATCGCGGTCCCCGTGCGTGGGGGTGTCGTGACGGTCATCGTGGTGCTCCATCGCTCGGGTGGGTGGGTCACCACGACGCTAGGAAGGATGCGGCCCGGCCACGAGCCGCGCAGGATGCAACTCGTGGGCTTGCACCTTTGGGTGCAAGGTCAGCCGTCGACCTCGACCACGCCGTTCTGGTAGGCCCACACGACCGCCTGCAGCCGCGACTTCACCCCGAGCTTGGGCAGCATCCGCGCGAGGTGGGACTTGACCGTCGAGGTCTCCAGCACGAGCGCGCGGGCGACCTCGTCGTTCGACATCCCCTGCGCCAGGAGCAGCAGGATGTCGAGCTCTCGCGGCGTCAGGAGGTCGGTGGCGCGTGCGGCGACGACCGGTTGGGTGCGTCGCCGGGTGACCATCTCCGCCACGACCCGCCGGGTGAGGGTGTTGTCGAGCGTGCCGTGCCCGCCGGCGACCGCGCGGACGGCGTCGACGACGGTCTCCGGCTCGGCGTCCTTGAGCAGGAACCCCGAGGCGCCCGCCTCGAGCGCCCCGAACAGGTAGTCGTCGACGTCGAACGTCGTGATGACCAGCACCGGGATCGGGTCGGCCACGTCGGGTCCGCACAGCTCGGCCGTGGCGGTGATGCCGTCGGTGCCGGGCATCCGGATGTCCATGCAGACCACGTCGGCGGCGAGCGACCGCGCGGCGTCGACGGCGGCCCGCCCGTCAGCCACCGCGGCCACCACCTCGAGGTCGGGCTCGGCGCCGATCATGGTCGTCAGGCCGGCCCGTACGAGCGGCTGGTCGTCGGCGACCACCACGCGGATCACTGCGTCGGTCACGGCGTCTCCTCCTCGCGCGGCACGGTCAGGGTGACCACGAAGCCGCCGTCGGGCGAGGGGCCGGTGACGAGGTCCGAGCCGGTGAGCTCGGCCCGCTCGCGCATCCCGAGGATGCCGAAGCCCCCACCTGCACCGGGCGACGGCGCAGGTGAGGGCGCCGACGAGGGCGCGACGTTGCGGACGGTGAGGACCAGCGCCGCCGGGTCGCGGGCGTCGACGACGACGTCGCAGGCTGCGTTGGGCGCGTGGCGCGCCGCGTTGGCCAGCGCCTCCTGCACCGTGCGGTGGGCCGCCAGCTGGGCCAGCGGCCCGACGTCCAGCTCGGCGAGGCGGTCGCTCGCCGCGCCGAGCACGGTCAGGGTGACGTCACGACCGGCGGCGCGCGCGTCTCGCACCAGGCGCACGACGCCGTCCAGGGTCTCCGGCTCCACGTCCCTCGCGACCTCGCCGATCCCGTCGGGGGCGCCGTCGTCGTCGCGCAGCAGCGCCACGAGCTGTCGCAGGTCCTTGAGCATCGCCGTGCTCTGCTGCCGGACCTGGCGCACCGCGACCTTGGCCCCGGCCGGGTCGGTGTCGATCTGCCGGTCGAGCGCGGCCGTCATCACCGCGATGCCGGAGAGGTGGTGCGCGGCGATGTCGTGCAGCTCGCGGGCCATCGCCGTGCGCTGCCGGGCGACCGCGGCCTGGGTGAGCGCCGCCTGCTCGCCCGCCTGGGCCCGGGCCTGCGCGGCGCGGGCCACGACGGCGTCACGCCGCGAGACCACGACCGCCCCGACCACCCCGGCGGTCACCACCGTCCCCAGGCCCTGCGCCACCGCGAGCCCGACCGATCCGGCCGTGAGCCCCTCGTCCCGGCTCGCGCGGACGACCTCGCCGAGGGCGATCAGGAGGCCCGCTCCCGCCAGCACCGGCACGGCCCGCTGCCACGGGGTGGCGAGCACGACGGCGTACGCCGCGACCAGCGCCGCCACCGTGGTCGCGCCGGTCGCCGCCCCGAGCCCCGCGACCGCCGCCAGAGGCACGATCGCGCAGACCGCGAGGAGCGCCGACGACGCCGACGTACGCCGGCGAGCGGGTCCCCGGAGCAGCACGGCGGCCTGGGCGGTGATGGCCACGAGCCCCACGACGAAGGTGGCCGCCGTGGGTGCCGGCTGGCCGTCCAGCGATCCGGGCGACGACGACCCCAGCACCACGACACCGAGGAGGAGGACCAGCGCGACGCCCCACGCACCCACCACCGTCACGGGACGGAGCTGGTCTGCCACAGCGGTGAGCCTACCCAGTGCGGCGCCCGCGGGTCGGTCGCTCGACCTCAGCGCGCCCCGAGCGCGTCGAGCGCCGCCATGTCGTCCTCGTCGAGGACGAAGCCGGCGACGTCGGCGTTGGACCGGATGCGATCGGGGTGCACCGACTTCGGGATCACCACGACCTCGTGCTGGAGGTGCCACCGGATGATCACCTGTGCCGGCGTGCGCCCGAGGCGCTCGGCGATCCGGACGACCTCGGGGTGGTCGAGGGTGCCGCCCCGCAGGGCGCTGTAGCCCTCGACCGCGACGCCGCGCTCGCGGTGCTCGGCGAGCGTCCGGGCGTCGAAGAGCAGCGGGCTCCACTCGATCTGGTCGATCGCGGGCCGCACGCCGGTCGCGTCGGTGACCTCGTCGATCAGGGCGGCGTCGAAGTTGCTCACGCCGATCTCGCGGGCCAGGCCCTGCTCGCGGGCCTGGACGAACGCGCTCCACATGGCGCTGTTGGTCGAGCCCTCGCCCGGCCAGTGGATCAGCCAGAGGTCGACGTGGTCGGTGCCCAGCAGCTCGAGGCTCTCGCGCAGGGTCTCCAGCTCGCGCCCGCTCCGGCCCGGCGGGCACTTGGTGGTGACGAACACGTCGTCGCGCGCGACCCCGCTCTCGGCCAGTGCGCGGCCGACCTCCGCCTCGTTGCCGTAGACCGTCGCGGTGTCGAGGTGGCGGTAGCCCGCCTCGAGCGCCGCCGACGTGGCGCGCACGGCGTCGTCGCCGGTGATCTGCCAGGTGCCGAAGCCGAGCAGCGGGATGCGCGCCCCGCCGCTCAGGGTCAGGGTCTGGTCGGGCAGCTGCGGGGCGTGGTCGCTCATGCCGACCGATGCTGCCAGCCGCGCCACGACCTGTCACCGACGCCCGCCCCGCCGGGTGGGCCGGTGCGCGGGCCCGGATGCAACGGAGTCCTGGGCCCCCATGGGCCCAGGACTCCGCCGGTACTGGTGTCGGCCGGTGTCGGCCGGGGTCGTCAGGCCTGCTGGCCGAGGGCGAACTGGATGTTGCCCTCCTCGTCCACGCCCCCGTCGAGCACCTTGTCGGCGAGGAACTCCGACGCCGGCGCGTCGACGTAGATCGTGGCCCCGTCCTGCTCGACGACCAGGTCGTCGGCCTCCGCGTGGTCGGCGGGGCTCACGGACAGGGACTGCCCGTCCGCCTCGGTGGCGATGCGGAGCGCGGAGATCTCCGGCACCTCCTCGGCGAGCCTCTTGACGATGTCGGTCACGTTCTCGGTGAGAGCAAGCACGGGCTCTCCTTCCGTAGGGAGAATGTGTCCGCTCCACCATTGCTCGCACGCGCGGGTCATGCAAACCAGCAGGTCACGGGGCGCTGTCGAGCACCCGCCGCACCACGCGCCGCCGCAGGGTGGGCGAGGCCACCACCTCGTAGCCGGCCTCGAGGAAGACCTGCACCAGCCCGACCGAGGCCTCGTCCCAGATCACGGTCTTGCCGGCCGGCGGCTCCATCGGGTAGCCCTCCAGGACGCGGGCGCCGACCTGCTGGCCGTAGTCGACGGTGGCGGCGGCGAGCTCGTAGGTCAGTCCCGCACGTCGCCAGCCCTTGCGCACGACGAAGCAGGTGACCGACCAGACCCCCTCGAGGTCGGGGTCCATCCGCATCCACGCCTGCTTGCGGCTCCACAGCCTGGGGTAGTTCTCCCGCGGCTCGACCGCCACCCAGCCGGCGGCCTCGCCGTCGACGTACCCGATCAGCCCGGACGTGGGACCGGCGGTGCCGCAGGCGGTCTGCTCGACCAGCGCGGTGTCCCTCTGCTCCTGGGTGGTGTCACGCCAGATCCAGCCCGGCACCTTCATGGCCTGGCAGCGGCACTTCCGGGCTCCCCCAGTGGCGAAAACCGCCTCGACGTCCTCGGCCGTCGCTCGGTTGGCCGGGAGCCAGGTGAAGTCGGGCATGAGCCGACCCTAGGACCTGCCGTGGCTCGTGCGCTGCACGGACGCGCATCGATGCGCGCTCCCGGGGATCCGGTGGCGGTGCCGGGACGGGCGCCTAGCGAAGCGTCGCGACGCGGATCCGGTCGACCACGAGCACCGCCGGGAGCTCCGGGTCGTCGGTGTCGTGGCCCGGCCAGTCGCCCCCGATCGCCAGGTTGAGGAGCAGGAAGAACGCATGGTCGAAGGGCCAGGGTCCGGGCACGTCGGACCGTCCCACCCGGTGGTGCTCCCGGTCGTCGAGGAGCCACGTGATCGCAGACTCGTCCCAGACGACGGCGTAGTCGTGGAACTCCTCGGACAGGTCGGCACCTGCATCGATCGCCGCGCCGACGCCCCCGGCGAGCCCGCTGTAGCCGCGACCATGGACCGTCCCGTGCGAGCGGCCGGGGTCGGCTCCGACGTGCTCCATCACGTCGATCTCGCCGCACGCGGGCCAGCCGACCTCGTCGATGTCGGTGCCGAGCATCCAGAACGCCGGCCACGTGCCGCGCCCGCCCGGCACCTTGATCCGTGCCTCGATCCGCCCGTACGTCGTGGCGAAGCCGTGCCGTGTCGTCAGGCGCGCCGAGGTGATGGTGCCGTCGGCCTCGCGCCGAGCCGTGATCGCGAGGTGTCCGGCGCCGTCGAGCGCAGCGTTGGCCGGATCGTCGGTGTAGACCTGTCGTTGCCGGTCGCCCCAGCCTCCGCCGCCGAGGTCGTGGGTCCAGACCCGCGGGTCGGGCCGCTGCCCCCGCGGCCCCTCGAAGTCCTGGACCCACATGCGCACAGTATGGCCGGATCCCGCCGCCCTCGCCGTGGCGGCGACGACGCGTGCCGACGACGTGGCCGACCTCCGACGCGTGGGCCGCTTGCGGCGGCACGGCACGGTGTCGCTCACCCGGTGAACGCGCACTCCAGCTCCGCGATCCGCGTGCGCAGGCACCGCTCGGCGGTGCGCCAGAGGGTCGCGGAGTGCGCGTGGCGGTGCTGGACGGCGGTGCCGGGCCGCGCCCGGTCGCGGCAGCGCTCCTGCTCCTCGGCCCGCGCGGCGAAGGAGTCGGCAGCGAGGGCCAGCTCACGGACCACCGCGGCCGTCTCGTCGAGAAGAACTGCCGTCATGACCCCACCCTGCGCGCGGAGACGTCGCCCGGGCGGCTGTCGGCGCGAACATCCTCCATTTGGTGGGGTCTGTCGGTGGGGTCGGTGGGTGGGGTCGGTGCCGGACGGCCGCGGCCATCCCTCGGGGCGGGGGCGGTGTCGTACCCCGGTGCGAGACTGGAGCCATGACCGCCCTCGACCGCTTCAGCGCGCCCACGCGCGCGTGGTTCGAGGCGTCGTTCGCGAGCCCCACCCCGGCGCAGGAGGGCGCGTGGGACGCCATCGCCGCCGGCAAGAACGCGCTCGTCGTCGCCCCCACCGGCAGCGGCAAGACGCTGAGCGCGTTCCTCCACGCCATCGACCGGCTGCTCGGCTCGGAGCGACCCGACGACAAGACCCGGCGCACCCGCGTCCTCTACATCTCCCCGCTGAAGGCGCTCGGCGTCGACGTCGAGCGCAACCTCCGCGCCCCCCTGACCGGCATCCGCCACACCGCCGAGCGCCTCGAGACCACGGTCCCCGACCTCACGGTCGGCCTCCGCTCCGGCGACACCAGCCCGGCCGAGCGGCGCAAGCTCGGCACCGCGCCACCCGACATCCTGATCACCACGCCCGAGTCGCTCTTCCTGATGCTCACCAGCCAGGCCCGCGAGACGCTGCGCGGCGTGGACACCGTGATCATCGACGAGGTCCACGCCGTCGCCGGCACCAAGCGCGGCGCCCACCTCGGCATCAGCCTCGAGCGCCTCGACGCCCTGCTCGACCGGCCCGCCCAGCGCATCGGGCTCAGCGCGACGGTGCGCCCCCTCGAGGAGGTGGCCCGGTTCCTCGGCGGCACCCAGCCGGTCGAGATCGTCGCCCCGCCGAGCACCAAGGAGTGGGACCTGCGGGTCGTCGTGCCGGTCGAGGACATGACGATGCCCGAGGAGTACGACGAGGAGTCGGGCGACCCGGGCCGCTCGACCAGCATCTGGCCCCACGTCGAGGAGCACGTCGTCGACCTCGTCGAGCAGCACCGCTCCACGATCGTCTTCGCCAACTCGCGCCGCCTCGCCGAGAGGCTCACCGCCCGGCTCAACGAGATCGCCACCGCGCGGGCCGAGCGGGCCGAGACGGACGGCGCAGAGACCGGCGAGGCGGACGGCGGGGCGCAGGGCCCCGGTCGGAGCTCGGCGGCACCCGGCGGGCCGCCGGCCCAGGTCATGGCCCAGTCGGGTCAGAGCAGCGGCGCCGGCACGATCATCGCCAAGGCCCACCACGGCTCGGTCTCCAAGGAGCAGCGCGCGGTCATCGAGGACGACCTCAAGCGCGGGCGGCTGCCCTGCGTGGTCGCCACCAGCAGCCTCGAGCTCGGCATCGACATGGGCTCGGTCGACCTCGTCATCCAGATCGAGTCCCCACCGAGCGTCGCCAGCGCGCTCCAGCGCGTCGGCCGCGCCGGCCACCAGGTCGGCGAGGTCAGCCGGGGCGTGCTGTTCCCCAAGCACCGCGGCGACCTCGCGCAGACGGCCGTGTCCGTCGAGCGGATGCGCTCGGGCGCCATCGAGAAGATGGCGGTGCCGACCAACCCCCTCGACGTGCTCGCCCAGCAGGTCGTCGCCGCGCTCGCGATGGAGGAGTGGCACGTCGACGAGCTCTTTGCCCTCCTCACCCGCTCCGCCTCCTACACCCAGCTCCCCCGCTCGGCCTTCGACGCCACCCTCGACCTGCTGAGCGGGCGCTATCCCAGCGACGAGTTCGCCGAGCTGCGCCCGCGCATCGTGTGGGACCGGGTGACCGGCCAGCTCAGCGGACGCCCGGGTGCCCAGCGGCTCGCCGTCACCAGCGGCGGCACCATCCCCGACCGCGGGCTGTTCGGCGTCTTCCTGGTCGGCGAGAAGGCCAGTCGCGTCGGCGAGCTCGACGAGGAGATGGTCTACGAGTCGCGCGTGGGCGACGTCTTCGCCCTCGGCGCCACGAGCTGGCGCATCGAGGACATCACCCACGACCGCGTGCTCGTGACGCCGGCGCCGGGCATCCCGGGCCGCCTGCCGTTCTGGAAGGGCGACGCCCTCGGCCGGCCCGCCGAGCTCGGCGCGGCCGTCGGCGCGTTCACCCGCGAGCTGGCCGCCACGCCGGCCGCGAAGGCGATCGAGCGCGTCCGCGAGCGCGGACTCGACATCAACGCCGCCACCAACCTCGTCACCTACCTCGGCGAGCAGCGCGAGGCCACGCAGGTCGTGCCCAACGACGCCCAGATCGTGGTCGAGCGGTTCCGCGACGAGCTCGGCGACTGGCGCCTGGTCGTCCACTCCCCCTACGGCACCCCGGTCCACGCCCCGTGGGCGCTGGCGATCAACGCACGCCTGCGCGAGCGCTTCGACATCGACGGGCAGGCGGTCGCCTCCGACGACGGCATCGTCATCCGCATCCCCGACACCGACGCCGAGCCACCCACCGGCGAGGTCATCGTCTTCGAGCCCGAGGAGATCGAGCAGCTCGTCACCCAGGAGGTCGGCGGGTCGGCGCTGTTCGCCAGCCGCTTCCGCGAGTGCGCCGCGCGCGCCCTGCTGCTCCCCCGCCGCGACCCGGGGCGGCGCAGCCCCCTGTGGCAGCAGCGCCAGCGCAGCGCCCAGCTCCTCGAGGTCGCGAGCCGCTACCCCGCCTTCCCCATCGTGCTCGAGGCCGTGCGCGAGTGTCTCCAGGACGTCTACGACCTGCCCGCACTGGTCACCCTGCTGGGTCGCGTGCAGCGCCGCGAGGTCACCGTCCTCGACGTCGCGACCACCCAGCCCAGCCCGTTCGCGCGCAGCCTGCTGTTCGGCTACGTCGCGCAGTTCGTCTACGAGGGCGACTCCCCCATCGCCGAGCGCCGCGCCGCCGCGCTGGCGCTCGACCAGGGCCTGCTGGCCGAGCTGCTCGGCCGGGCCGAGCTGCGCGAGCTGCTCGACCCCGAGGTGCTGACCGAGGTCGAGTCCGAGCTGCAATGGCTCGCCCCCGACCGTCGCGCCCGCGACGCCGAGGCCGTCGCCGACCTGCTGCGCCTGGTCGGGCCGCTGTCGGTGGCGGAGATCCGCGCGAGGTCGGTCGAGGGCGCCGACGTCGAGGGGTGGCTGGCCTCCCTCGACCGCCGGGTGGCGCTGGTCCGGATGGCCGGCGAGGACCGGTGGACCGCGATCGAGGACATCGGCCGGCTGCGCGACGGCCTCGGCGTGCCCGTCCCCGTCGGCACCCCCGACGCGTTCCTCCAGCTGCCCGACGACCCGCTCGGCGACCTGGTCTCGCGCTACGCCCGCAGCCACGGCCCGTTCACCACCGCCGAGGTGGCGACCCGGCTCGGCCTCGGCGAGGCGGTCGCGCGCCAGACCCTCCAACGGCTCGCGCACCGCGGTCGGGTGCTCGACGGCGAGTTCCGGCCCTCGGGGTCGGGCACCGAGTGGTGCGACGCCGAGGTGCTGCGCAAGCTGCGCCGCCGCTCGCTCGCCCGCCTGCGCCAGGAGATCGAGCCGGTCGGCCACGACGCGGTCGCCCGCTTCCTGCCCGCGTGGCAGCGGGTGGGCGGCTCGCTGCGCGGCGTCGACGGGGTCGTCGCCGCCATCGACCAGCTGGCCGGCTGTCCGGTGCCCGCCAGCGCCCTCGAGCCTCTGGTGCTCGCGGCCCGCGTCCGCGACTACGAGCCGTCGATGCTCGACGAGCTCACCGCCTC
The DNA here is from genome assembly GCF_058355585.1 of Nocardioides sp. Z13_37. Lineage (NCBI taxonomy): Bacteria > Bacillati > Actinomycetota > Actinomycetes > Propionibacteriales > Nocardioidaceae > Nocardioides > Nocardioides sp. Z13_37. The sequence goes on from NZ_JBZGDV010000004.1 coordinate 69,549, forward strand.
CGGAGAGGTCATCTGGACCGGCCACGCGCCGCTGCCGGGCAGCGACGGCTGGGTCAGCCTGCACCTCGCCGACCAGGCGCACCTGACGCTGCCCGAGGTCGAGGGCGACGAGCCCGACGGCCTCCAGCGGGCGGTCCTCGACGCGCTCGACCCGGGAGGGGCGTGGTTCTTCCGCCAGCTGGCCGACCGGGTGGGCTCCACGACCGACGCCGAGCTCAGCACCGCCCTGTGGGAGCTGGTGTGGAAGGGCCTGGTCACCAACGACACGCTCGCACCGCTGCGTGCCCTGGTCCGCAGCGGCACGCCCTCCCACCGCACCAGGCGCACGCCGCCGCGGATGGGGCGCACGACCCGGGGCCGGATGCCCGTGCGCACCGGCCCGCCCGAGACGGCCGGCCGCTGGGCGCTGCTCCCGGAGCGCGACGACGACCCGACCCGGCGTGCGCACGCCCGCGCCGAGCACCTCCTCGAGCGGCACGGCGTGGTGACCCGTGGCGCCGTCGTCAGCGAGCGCGTGGCCGGCGGCTTCGCCGGCGTCTACAAGGTGCTGAGCGCCTTCGAGGACACCGGCCGCTGCCGTCGGGGCTACTTCATCGAGGGCCTGGGAGCGGCGCAGTTCGGCAGCGCCGGCGCGATCGACCGGCTGCGCACCTTCGCCGAGCCCGACAGCGCCCGGCCCGGCACCAAGCCGACCGTCGTCGCGCTCGCGGCCACCGACCCCGCCAACGTCTACGGCGCCGCCCTGCCGTGGCCCGACGCGGGCGACCCCGAGCGACCCGGGCACCGGCCGGGCCGCAAGGCGGGCGCGCTGGTCGTGCTGGTCGACGGCGAGCTGACCGTCTACGTCGAGCGGGGCGGCCGCACGCTGCTCACCTGGAGCGAGGACGTCGACGTGCTCACCCCGGCGATGGCCGCGCTCGCCGACGCCGCCCGGCGCGGCGCGCTCGGCCGGCTCACCGTCGAGAAGGCCGACGGGCAGGCGCTCATCGGCAGCGGCGGCGAGACCCCGATCCGGCTCGCGCTGACGGCGGCTGGGTTCGTGGCGACACCGAAGGGGTTGAGGCTGCGTGCCTGAGGGCGACACCGTCTACCGGGCGGCGGCCAAGCTCGACCGCGCCCTCACGGGCCACCGGCTCACGCTCACCGACTTCCGCGTCCCGGCCCTCGCCACCGTCGACCTCCGCGAGGGCACCGTCATCCGCACCCTGTCGCGCGGCAAGCACCTGCTCACCCGCGTCGACCACGAGCGCGCCTGGACGATCCACACGCACCTCAAGATGGAGGGCTCGTGGCACGTCTACCCCCACGGCGAGCGGTGGCGCCGCCCCGACACCCAGGTCCGCCTCGTGCTGGGCATCGAGGGCCGCACGGCCGTCGGCTTCCAGCTCGGCGTCGTCGAGCTGGTGCCCCGTGAGCAGGAGGCCGGGCTCGTGGCGCACCTCGGCCCCGACCTGCTCGGGCCCGACTGGGACGCCGACCGTGCGGTGGCCAACCTGCGCTCCCAGCCGGCCCGCCCGATCGGCGAGGCGCTGCTCGACCAGCGCAACCTCGCGGGCATCGGCAACATGTACATGGCCGAGCTCTGCTTCACGATGGGCGTCAACCCCGCCGACGCCGTGTCGACGGTCGACCAGCTCCCCCGGCTCGTGCGTCGCGGCAGGCAGATGCTCGAGGTCAACAAGGAGCGGGCGATCCAGACCACGACCGGCGACCTCCGCGAGCGGGAGCGGATGTGGGTCTACCGGCGCGACCGGTCGCCGTGTCGTCGCTGCCGCACGCCGATCGCGGTCACGATGCTCGGCGAGCCGGGGCGCGAACGCGCTGCCTACTGGTGCCCGAGCTGCCAGCCCGCGCGGTGAGACGGGGTCAGGCGGCGGAGGCCACCACGTCGCCGGTCGGGCGCGCGCTGACGACCATGCCCAGGGCCGCCTCCTCGATCGAGACCGCGTCGGCGACCTCGCGCAGCACCTCGGACAGCGGCAGGTCCATCGCCTGGCACAGCGAGGCCAGGAGCTCGGACGACGCCTCCTTCTGGCCCCGCTCGATCTCGGAGATGTAGCCCAGGCTGACGCGAGCCTCGGCCGACAGCTCCCGCAGGGTCATCCCGCGCTGCATCCGCGCACGCCGCAGCACGTCGCCGAGCAGTCGTCGGAAGAGCACCATGCGTGAGTCCTTGCTCTCGGAGTTGCGTGGGTGAGGGAAGTCTCTGGTCCAACGCTACCCGAGGGCTCCTTCTTCCCGGCCGGTTACCCGCACTTCGGCGTCGATCAGCCGCCCGGCCGCTCGCCCGGCCGGTCGGCCAGCTGGTCGTCGAGGAGCGCGAGGACCGCGGCGCACGTGGCCTGCCGGATCGCCGAGCGGTCGCCGTCGAGGTCCAGCAGGCGCGCCGTCGACCCGGCCGGACCGGCCACCGCCACCCACACGGTCCCGACCGGGCGGCCCTCCTGCTCGTCGGGCCCGGCGACGCCCGTCGTGCCCAGGCCCCAGGTGGCCGCGAGCCGGTCGCGGACGCCGCTCGCCATCGCGAGCGCGCACTCCTCGGACACCACGCCGTGCTCCTCGACCACCGAGGCGGGGACGCCGAGCGTCGAGACCTTCACCCTCGTCGCGTACGACACCACGCCCCCGACGAAGCTGCGCGACGCGCCCGGCACGTCGGTCAGCCGTGCCGCCAGCAGCCCGCCGGTCAGCGACTCGGCCGTCGCGAGTGTCTCCTCGCGACGCGCCAGGGAGGCCAGGACGCGCGCGGCGACGTCGCCTGCCCGATCCCCTGACCACATGTCGGCGAGACTAGCCGCATGGCACTTCCCATCGAGGACTACGCACTCATCGGCGACCGGGGCACGGCCGCACTGGTGGGCAAGGACGGGTCCATCGACTGGCTCTGCCTGCCGCGCTTCGACTCCCCCGCGTGCTTCGCGGCCCTGCTGGGCACCGAGGAGAACGGCCGCTGGCTGCTGGCGCCGGCCGACGAGGTCGTCGCCACCAGCAGGCGCTACGTGGACGGCACCGCGGTGCTCGAGACGACGTTCACCACCGCGGGCGGCGAGGTGGTGCTGCTCGACGTGATGCCGGACCGCGACGGCCGCGCGGACGTCGTGCGCCGCCTGACGTGCACCCGGGGCACGGTGCGGATCCGCCACGACTGGGTGGTGCGCACCGACTACGGCCAGGTGCGGCCGTGGGTGAGCCGCGAGAGCGCGCACGGCAACGAGCTGGTGGTGGCGGTCGCGGGTCCCGACAAGCTCGTCCTCCGGGGGCCCCACCTGCCCCGGGGCCACGACGGCCACCACAGCGACGAGTTCGACCTCTCGGCCGGCGACGAGGTGACGTTCTCCACCACCTGGGTGCACTCGTGGAACGACGTGCCCGAGCCCCTGGACTTTGATCGGCGCATCGCCGCCACGATCGCCGACCAGCGTGCCTGGTCCGACCACGCGCCCGGCGACGTCGCGCACGCCGACCTGGTGCAGCGCAGCCTGCTCACGCTGCTGCTCATGACGCACGACGAGACGGGCGGGATCGTCGCCGCCCCGACCACCTCGCTCCCCGAGCACTTCGGCGGCGAGCGCAACTGGGACTACCGCTTCTGCTGGTTGCGCGACGCGGCCCTCACCCTGGAGTCGCTGCTCGGGGCCGGATACCCCGACGAGGCGCTCCAGTGGCGTGACTGGCTGCTGCGGGCAGTGGCCGGCGACCCGGCCGACCTGCAGATCATGTATGCCGTCGACGGCGGCCGCCAGCTGCCCGAGCGCGAGGTGCCGCACCTGCCGGGGTATGCCGACAGCAGGCCCGTGCGCATCGGCAACGGCGCCGTGTCGCAGCGCCAGAACGACGTGCTGGGCGAGGTGATGATCGCGCTCGAGCTGGCCCGCGAGGCGGGCCTGCACGAGACGCCCAACTCGTGGGCGCTCCAGCGCGCCCTCGTCGACGAGCTCGCCGAGCACTGGGACGAGCCCGACAACGGCCTGTGGGAGATCCGCGGTCCCCAGCGGCACTTCACGCACTCGCGCGTCATGGTGTGGGTCGCCTTCGACCGCGGCGTGCGGGCGATCGAGCGGCACGGCCTCGACGGCCCGCTGGAGCGGTGGCGCGAGCTGCGCAACCGGGTGCGCGAGGAGGTGCTCGACAAGGGCTTCGACCACCAGCGCGGCACCTTCACCCAGCACTACGACACCACCGAGGTGGACGCGTCGCTGCTCACGATCCCGCTCGTCGGCTTCCTGCCCGGTGACGACCCGCGGGTGCTGGGCACGATCGCCGCGGTGCGCGCCGACCTGTCGGTCGACGGCCTCCTCCTGCGCTACCGCACCGAGACGGGGGTCGACGGGATCCCCGGCGACGAGAACCCGTTCCTGGCCTGCTCGTTCTGGCTGGTCTCCGCGCTTGCGGCCGCCGGGCGCCGCGACGAGGCGCACGCGCTGATGGATCGCCTCTGCGCGCTGGCCAACGACGTGGGCCTCCTCTCGGAGGAGTACGACATCGCTCACCACCGGATGGCGGGCAACTTCCCCCAGGCCTTCAGCCACCTGGCCCTCGTGCAAGCGGCCCTCGCCCTGCGCTGAGCAGGACGAGGGCCGCGAGCAAGGAGTGTCAGCCGTCAGCCGCGACGGACCTTGACCTTGATGACCTCCCGGGCGCCGCGGACCTTGCGGCTCCCGGCGTACTTCACGACGATCCGCTTCGTGCCGGCCTTGGCGAACCGGTCGAGGCGGACGAACGCCTTGCCCTTCTTGAGCTTGACCGTGTACTTCTTGCCGCCGGCCTTGACCACGACCTTGCCGCTCACGCCGGAGATGCCGAGCGCGGAGGCCTTGATCTTGAGCCGGGTGCGGGTCTCGCCACGGACGACGCGTCCGGGCTTGGTGCGGACCTTGAGCGCGCCCTTGGCCTTGCGGACGTCGATCGGCAGCGAGAACGACGTGCCGGTGGTCGGGCCGGTGAAGGTGATCACCTGCTTGCCGGTCCGGACCTTGCCCTTGAGCTTCACCGACACCGCGCTGGTGCCGTAGTCGTCGTAGACGGCCGAGCCGAGGGTGTTGTCCACGGCCTGCGGGTCGAGCGTCTTGTCGCCCACCTTGACGTTGAGCTTGGCGTCCTTGGGGTCGGTGGGGCCGGTCATCGCGAGCGACGACAGCGCGAGGTCCACCGTCTGGCCGAGCCGGTAGAAGCGCGGGGCGCCTGCCGGCCAGATGACGTTGACGTGCTGCTGGTTGGTGTTGACGGCCAGCGGGGCCTTGGCGGCGAACTGCGCCATGTAGTCGACCATCGCCTGCAGGTCGACCTTGCCGGTGTCGCGCTTGCCCGTGGCCTGGTTGAAGGCACGGAAGTTGTCGCCACCGCCCGCGAGGAACGAGTTGGCCGTCACCGAGTACTGCGTGGCGGGCTCGATGAGCTTGCCGTCGAGCCACATGCCGGTGACGCGGTCACCCTCGGCGCGGGTGGGGTCGTAGGTGGCGAAGAAGCCCTTCGACACGCCCAGGCGCAGGAACGGTCGCGTCGGGACCGGGCCGCCCGGGTTGGTCTGCCACTGCTGCTCGAGGAGCGTCTTGATCTGCGCGCCCGTCATCTTCATGTTGACCAGCGTGTTGGCGAACGACTGGACGTTGGCCGCCTGCTTGTAGGTCAGCTTGGCGGGGTAGCCGCCGGCCTGGCCGCGCATGTCGTCGCGCAGGCCGCCCGGGTTCATGAACGCGATCTGAGCCGCGCCCGCCTCGGGCGTGGACGTGGCCCAGCGCTGGACCTCGGCGACCAGGTTGCTGAGGGTGGACTCGCCGCCCCGGTTCTCGGTGCCGCTCGCCAGGCGTGCCCGGTCGAACGACCCTGCGACGGAGCCGAGCTCGGCGGCGCCCAGGACGTTGCCACGGGCGACGGCCTCGTCGACGATGGTCTCCTTGACCTCGGCCTTCAGGTCGATCGCGGCCTGCGCGGTGAGCGCGAGCGTGCTGGCCGCGACGACGTCCTGGCTCACGACGCTGACCGCGTCAGTGTCGGGGTCGACGCTGAAGACCAGCTTGTTGAGGTTGGTGCCGTACTGGCCGGCCGAGACGACCGGACGGCCGTTGATCGTGTGGTTGTAGGCCAGGTGCGTGTGACCGGAGATGATCGCGCTGACGTCGTCGTTGACCCCGTTGACGATCCGGCCGAATGCGTTGTCGTTGCTCTGGGCATCGGCCAGGCGGGTCGTCGGGGCGCCCTCGTGGACGAGCAGGATGACGAGGTCGGCGCCGCCCGCCTTGAGCGCGTCGGCCGCGGCGTTGGTCTCGGCGATGATGCTGCTGACCTTGAGGTCGGCGATGCCGGTGGGGCTCACCAGGGAGGACAGCTCCTCGGTGACGCCACCGATGAAGCCGACCTTCACCCCGTTGACGGTCGTGGTCCAGGTGCCGCCGTCCGAGCCGTCGGCCGGGTCGGGCGTGCGCGCGGTGATGTCGGGCAGCGCGTAGGAGCTGTCGGACTTCTTGCGGACGTTGGCGGCGATGTACTGCCACAGCGCCCCGCCGTAGGGGTTGGCGGTGGCGTCGAAGGGCGCCATCACGCGGTTGGCGAGGTCGGCGTAGCCACCGTCGAACTCGTGGTTGCCGGCCGCGGAGACGTCCAGGCCGGCGGCGTTGAGCGCGTCGAGGGTGGGCTTGTCCTTCTGGATGAAGGAGTCGAAGGTGGAGGCTCCGATGAGGTCTCCGCCGGCGGCGAAGATGGTCGGGCCCGTGTGGTCGGCCTCGAGCTGGGCGACGGCGCCGGCGAACTGGGCGGCCCCTGCCTCGGCGCCGTTGGCGAGCAGCCGGCCGTGGAAGTCGTTGGTGGCGAGGATCTGGACGTCGACCGGCGCGGCGCTGGCCGGCGCGGCGGTGGCGATGACGGCAAGCGGTGCTGCGAGCAGCCCCGTCAGTGACGTCGCAAGGGCGAATCTGCGACCTGTTCGTGATGCTGGCACGAGGTGTGGCCTTTCGTTCGGTGGGTTGTGAATCGGGTCACCCTAGCCCTGACGACGGGTCGATCAGCGCGCGGGAGTCTGTGCGGGACCGAGGTGTCCCGGCCACCTCGGGGGAGGCCGGGACACCCGCTGGCCGGGGTGGGGATCGGTCAGCGTCGCATCACCTTGAGCCTCACCGTGGTCGAGTCGGCGCGGGTGCTGTCGTCCCCGCGGTATCGCACCGAGGCCCGGTGGACCTTGGGCTTGGCGAACGACTTGAGCCGGATCACGGCGCGACCATCGTCCAGGCGCGCCCGATAGGTCTTGCCCGCGACCCGCACCCGCACCTGACCCGTGGGCGCGTAGCCGTCGCCCCGGACCTTCACGACGATGCGCGCACGGGTCTTGCCCGCCACGATCCTCGCGGGCTTGACCGTCGTCCGGAGACGGGCCCGGGCCTTGGTGACGCGGACTGCCACTGTCGCCGTCGACGCCTTGTGGCCGGCGTCGCCGGCGTAGCTGAGCGTCAGCTGGTGGGTGCCGACCGGAAGAGATCGAGCGGGCAGCGACAGCGAGCCCGCCCCTGCCGTGAGCGTGGTCGCCCCCAGCACGGAGCCGTCCTTGGACACGGTGACCTTGCCGGTCGCCGTGGTCGGCGAGACCACGACGCCCAGCGTGCCGACGCTGCCGTAGGTGATGCGGGCCGCCGTGCCCTTGACGGACGTGTCGACAACGACGGGCGCGGGCGCGGCGGGCGCCTGCTTGCGGAGCCCCAGGAGCACCGGGTCATGGTCGGAGGAACGGTACGGGCCGTCCGCGTGGAAGTCCGTGCCGTGGTAGTTCCAACGGCTGTACTCCAGCGCCAGCGACTCACCGGCGTTGATGTTCCAGATGTCGGTACCGGTCGAGCGCGCCAACGCGGCGTCGTTCACCAGGATGTGGTCGAGCGATCCCGAGAGCCCGGAGAACGAGTAGGAGAACTCGCCGTTGGCGAAGTGCTGCTCCACGTTGGTGAACCCGGCGTCGTAGAGGACCCGCAGCGGGTCCTCCATGGCGTAGGAGTTGAAGTCACCGCCGAGGACGACGGACTCGACGCCCGTCTCGGTCTGCAGCCCGGCGACCCAGTCGCGGAGCGCGGTCGCCTGGAGCACCCGGGAGCCGTTGGACGCGCCCTGCCCGTCGCCACTGTCGACATCGCCCGGATTGGGGCCGGCGGACCCCTTGGACTTGAAGTGGTTGATGACGAACAGGAACGGGTCACCGCCCGCGTCCGCCCTGAAGACCTGACCCAACGGCTCGCGCGCGTTGTCGAACGCCTGGCCGGCGTCGCTCAGGGTGCCGAGTGCACGGGACTCGCCCACGCGGTCGACGCTCGAGGGCTTGTAGATGATCGCGTTGGTGATCACGTCCATGCCGTCGGCCGGGAGCGCGGCCGAGGAGGGGTTGGCCGCCCAGGTACCGGCGCCCGCGTCGTCGTTGAGCGCCGTCACCAGGCTGTTGGTCGCCTCGTCGGGCGTCTCCCCCAGCGTCGCGGAGTTCTCGATCTCGAGGAGGCCGACCACGTCCGCGTCGAGCGCGTTGATCGCGGCGACGATCTTGGACTGCTGCCGCTCGAAGTCCTGGGGGTCCCAGGCACCTCGCTGGTCGCAGCCGCCGTTGACGGTGTTGCCGTCGCTGGCGCGGTCACGGAAGGGCGAGCATCCGCCGTCGCCGGTGTTGTCGTCGTCGGCGTCACCGAGGGTGGTGAAGTAGTTGAGCACGTTGAACGAGGCGACCTTGATGTCCGCCTGACCGACCTCGTTGATGAGACTCTCGTCCGGAGCGACCGTCCGGGTGTCCTCGAACGTCGCCGGGGACCCCGCGTTGCCTGGGCCGACGACCGTCGTCAACGGCTGGAACCGGTAGGTCGGCGCGCTCGGCGAGCCGCCCTCGGTGAAGATCACGTCGGCGGTGAACGTCGCCTTCGCGCCCACCCGAACGGGGTCGGTCGTGGAGATGTAGGGCGGGGTGAGGTCGCCGTTGACCAGGCAGCCGGTCGGTCGCGGGCTGCACTCCGCGGCGTTGCCGGTCAGCAGGAAGTTGGTCGACGCACCGTCGTCCAGGATGACCGCTCGGGCCAGGTTGTCCGCCTCGGTCGCGCTGGCTCCGGCCGGTCCGGGCAGCTCGACCTCGGTGCGCTGGATCAGCGGCTTCGTGCCCTGGGCGAGGCCCACCTCGCCGAAGTTGTTGGTCGAGAAGGTGTTGCTGACGGTGAAGTCACCGGTCGGGCGGTAGCGCATGCCCTCCAGCGACTCCTTCTGGGCCGCGGTGCGCGGCCAGGTCGCCGTGGTCGTGGTGACGATGTCGGCCGGCGTCTCGGAGAGCACCGTGATGCCGGACGGCACGACCTCGACCTGGGTGGCGCCGGCGTACTCGGTGACCTTGCCGGTGACCTCGACGTAGCTGCCGGGCGTCGTCGTGACGGTCCCGCTGGTCTGGCGCACGAACACGGCGTCAGACGCGGTGTGGGTCGCGAGGTCGATGTCGGCGGCGCCGGTGCCGGGGGTCTGGATGTAGAACCCGAAGAAGCCGCCGCTGGGGTAGGTCGCGGTGACGATGCCGCGCGTCTTGACCTGCTGGCCCACCAGCGGTGAGACCGCTCCGGTGCCCTGCACGTCGGAGATCGGGATGAGCGACGGCGCCGGAGCGATGGTGAAGGTGAAGGTCATGTCGTCGGTCGCAGCGGTCGGCGTGGCCGAGTCCGTCGCCGTCGCGGTGACGGTGAAGGTGCCCGACTCGGTGGGCGTGCCGGACACGGCGCCGTTGCTGGCGACGGTGACGCCACCGGGGAGGCCGGTCGCGGTCCAGGTGTAGGGCGACGTCCCTCCGCTCGCGGCCAGGGTGAACGGGGTGATCGGCACGGTGACCTGACCCGACTTGTCGCCGGGCGGGGTGGCCTCGAGCGCTGCGGGCTCGCCGTCGCTCGCGGCCGTCGGGCTGGGCGTCGCCGGGGCGGCGAAGTCTGTCCGGTTGTTGTCGCCGTCGGTCGCCGTCGCACGCGAGGCCGATGTCGTGTTCGTCAGCGCTGTGCCGGTGTTGTCGGTCTCCGACGAGGTCGCCGTCCCGTATCCGACGAAGTCGACGACGCCGGCGACCGTGTGCATGGTCGTGCCGGTCGCCGTGATGGCGGTCGCAGCCTCGGCCAGGATCACCTGGCCGCTGCCGGCAGCCATGCTCAGGAAGTTCGAGGTCGCCTCGAAGTCAGGCGCGGGCAGCTCGGCGCCGCCGCACACGGCACCACCTGTGCAGCCGGTTCGTGAGGAGGTCTGGACGAGGTAGGTGCTGTTCGGGGGAACGGTCTCGTCGGGGAGTGTGAGCACGCTCGGTGTACCGGTCGTGAAGGTGCCGCTGCGGTACTGCAGGCTCATCCCGCTCAGGGACTTCGCGGAAGCCGTCGGGTTGTAGAGCTCGACGAAGTCGACCTTGTAGGCCGCCGACGCGGAGGTCGAGCCTCCGCCGCCGTAGACCTCGTTGATGATCAGACCAGTGCTCGCGGCGTGGGCCGGGGCCGCTGACAGGGGGGCGAGGCTCGCCGTCAGGATGGCGAGACCGGCTCCTGCCGCGATGCGACGCGACGAGGAGAGCGCGGGTGTGCGCATGTGTGCTCCGGGTGTTGGGGTGGATGCTGACCGACGCATCTTCACCCACAGAGCCCCGGAATCCCCTCCCCCAGAGGGACCTTTTCGCGCGAGTGTTGCCAAATCTTCACTCGCGCAGTTGTGGCCTCTTGTGGTCGGCCGCTCAGGCGCCCCGCGAGGCCCTCTGACGCCTCACGTCACGGAAGAACTCGTACCCCGACCACATCGTCATGACGACCGCGGCGGCCAGCATCGCCTGGGCGAGGTAGAAGAGCACCTCGCCGAGCGGGCCGGGCCAGAAGTCGAAGGCCCCGCCGTGCGCGTCACCGTGCGGCAGCGGCCAGATCAGGCCGGACAGGGCGAAGGCCTGCAGCACCGTCTTGATCTTGCCGCTCTGCGCGGCGGGGATGACGACGTCCTTGAGGACCGACAGGCGCAGCAGCGTCACGCTCCACTCGCGCAGCAGCACCAGGATCGTCACCCACCACCAGACGTCGCCCACGACCGACAGCCCGATGAGGGCCATGCCGGTGATCGCCTTGTCGGCGATGGGGTCGGCGATCTTGCCGAAGTCGGTGATGAGGTTGTGCTTGCGCGCGAGGTCGCCGTCGATCTTGTCGGTGATCATGGCGACGGCGAACAGGCCGAAGGCGACCCAGCGCCAGAGCGGGTCGTTGCCGCCGTCGTGCAGCAGCGCCCACCCGAAGAAGGGCACCATCACGATGCGCAGTGTCGTGAGCACGTTGGCGATGTTGAAGTTGGAGGCCTGCTGGTGCTGGGTCGTCATGCCCCGGCCCCGTCCGCTCGGGCGATGAGGTCGACGCCGTCGGTGCCGGTGACGGTGGCGCCCACCAGGTCGCCGACCCGGGCGGCGCCCGCACCGCTCAGCAGGGTCGTGCCGTCGACCTCGGGGCCCTGGTGCGCGGCGCGTCCCTCGACCACGCCGTCCTCGACGGACTCGACGAGGACCACGACCCGCTGGCCGACGCGCTCCTCCGCCCGCTGGGCGTTGAGCTCCTCCACGAGCGTGGTGACGTGCTCGGTGCGGGCGCGGATCTCGTCCTCGTCGAGCTTGAGGTCGTCGGCGAAGCCCGCGGCCTCCGTGCCGTCCTCGTCGGAGTAGCCGAAGACGCCGGTGACGTCCATGCGCGCGGCCTCGAGGAAGTCGCACAGGACCTGCAGGTCGTCCTCGGTCTCCCCCGGGAAGCCCACGATGACGTTGGAGCGCACGCCCGCCTCCGGGGCGAGCGAGCGGATCCGCTCGAGGAGGTCGCGGAAGCTCTCGGGGTCGCCGAAGCGCCGCATCCGCCGCAGCACCGCGGCGCTGGCGTGCTGGAACGACAGGTCGAAGTAGGGCACCACGCCGGGGGTGGAGGCGATCGCCTCGATGAGGCCCGGCCGGGTCTCGGCGGGCTGCAGGTAGGACACCCGCACCCGCTCGATGCCGTCGATGGCACTGAGCTCGGGCAGCAGGGTCTCCAGCAGCCGGAGGTCGCCGAGGTCCTTGCCGTAGGAGGTGGAGTTCTCGCTGACCAGGAACAGCTCCTTGACGCCCTGGGTGGCCAGCCACTGGCCCTCCTGCAGCACGTCGCTGGGGCGCCGGCTCACGAAGGAGCCGCGGAAGCTGGGGATCGCGCAGAAGGAGCACCGGCGGTCACAGCCGCTGGCGAGCTTGAGGGGCGCCATCGGGCCGGCGTCGAGGCGGCGGCGTACGGCGCGGGGTCCGGTCGCAGGTGCGCCCGCACCGATCTCGCTCGCGTCGGCGAGGACGTCGTGGCCCGGGATCGAGACGGTCGAGGCGTCGCGGTCGACCGGCGAGATCGGGAGCAGGCGCCGGCGGTCGGACGGGGTGTGCGGGTGGTGGGTCTCCCCCGCCACGATCGCCCGCAGCCGCGCGGCGATGTCGGGATAGTCGTCGAAGCCGAGCACCGCGTCGGCCTCGGGCAGCGACTCGGCGAGGTCCTTGCCGTATCTCTCGGCCAGGCAGCCGACGGCCACCACGGCCTGCGCCCGGCCGCCGTTGCCCGCAGACGCCTTGAGGTCGGCCGCCTCGAGCAGCGTGTCGACCGAGTCCTTCTTGGCGGCCTCGACGAAGCCGCACGTGTTGACCACGACGGTGTCGGCCTCCTCGGCGTCGTCGACGAGCACGAACCCGCCCGCCTCGAGCCGTCCGGCGAGCTCCTCGGAGTCGACCTCGTTGCGGGCGCAGCCCAGCGTGACGACGGCGACCTGCAGCGGCGCCGGGTGGGTGTCGGTCGGGATCTCGGGTTCAGTGGTGGTCATCGCACCCGTGAGTATGACGGGTCCGGCGCGCGTACCCGAACCGCCGAGGCGTGAGGGCCGCCACGCGTACGCACCGACGAACGCGATCGGCAGGGGTCATCGCAGGCTCGCCCGCACGAACAGGCTGACCAGGTCGACGACCGCGCACACCACGACCAGGGCCAGCACCGTGGTGGTCATCGCCTGGTAGTCGAACGCGGCGCGCTGCTGCTCGAGCAGCCGTCCCAGCCCGCCGGCCCCGACGACGCCGACCACGACCGTCTCCCGGGCGGTGACCTCCCACCGGTAGAGCGCGTAGGCGATCAGCTGGCCGGCGGCGGCGGGCACCGACGCGTAGGCGAACGCCGCGAGCGGCGACGCGCCGAGCGCCGTGAGCGCGTCGCCCGGCTGCCGGTCGAGGTCCTCGATCACCTCGGCGAACAGCCGGCCGAGGACGCCGAAGGTGTAGATCCCCAGCGCCAGCGCCCCGGGCAGCGGGCCGGGGAAGACCACGAACAGCACCAGCAGCGCCCACACGGGCGGGGGCACAGCGCGGGTCACCAGCAGCAGCTGTCGGGCCGCCCAGCCGGACACCGCACGTGCGGGCGAGCCCGCGCCGCGCGCCGCCACCAGCGCCACCGCGACGCCGAGGGTGGCGGCCAGGCTGATCGCGACGACCGACATCTGCAGCGTCTCGACCGTCCGGTCCACCAGGACCGACCACCCGCCGGCCGGCAGGCGCGGTGGCAGCAGGTCGTCGAGGAGCCGGCCCAGCAGCTCGACGGTCCTGGCGGAGAACCAGCGGGAGAGGTCGGGCGCCAGGTGCCACACCGAGCCGGCGACCAGCACGAGCCCGGCAGCTCCCGAGAGCTGCCACCGCCGGGGTGAGCGGCCGCGCCGCAGCCACGCGCCCCACCGGTCGATGAGCGCCCCGAGCAGGATCAGCGCGTAGAGCGAGGTCCAGGTCTGCGCGTGCTGGGCGCCCTGGAAGCTGAGGCTGAGCTGCAGCCCCAGGCCGCCCGCCCCGACCATCCCGAGGATGACCGCGGAGCGGATGGAGCACTCGAAGCGGTAGAAGGCGTACGACGTCACCGCCGGCAGCAGGCTCGGAGCGAGGCCGTAGAGGAACGCCTGCGCGCGCCCGGCACCGGTCGCCCGGAGCAGGTCGTAGGTCTCGTGGTCGCACTCGTCCAGCAGCTCGGAGAACACCTTCGCGGTGATCGCCCCGAACGGGATCGCGATCGCCAGCACGCCGACGAGAGGGTCGCGTCCGAGCACCGCCACCAGGAGCAGCCCCCACACCGCCTCGTGCACCCCGCGGGGCAGGCTCGCCGTGAGCCGCGCGAGCACCAGCCCGCAGCGCCGCAGCGCCGTGCGCGACGTCGCCGAGGTCGTCCCCCACACGGTCTCGCTCATCACCGGCGCGAACAGGAGCCCGAGGACCAGCGACAGCACCGTGCCCAGCACCCCGAACGCCAGCGTGGTCAGGGCGGCATCGGCGGTGTCGCGGAGGAACGCCGCGGAGGTGTCGGGTCGGAGGGCGTAGGCCCAGAACTCGCCCAGCGACCGCAGGCCGCCCACGTTCACGACACCCGCCCTGCCGCCCGACACCCCCACCAGCGACCAGACCAGGGCGACGAGCCAGACCAGCGCCCAGGCGCGGCCGGGGAGGCGCCACCGGGGACGCCGCCCGCCCCGACGGCGGACGACTGCGGGCCGCGTGCCACCGCCCGGCGGCGGCACGGGCGCCGGGCCCGAGGCCTCCAGCGAGGCGATCGAGCCGAGCTCGCTCATGCCCGGTCGATCGAGTAGAGCTGCTCGCGGTGGCGGGCGCCGACCTCGGACGCGGGCAGGTCGAACAGCACCCGTCCCGCGCGCAGCCCGACCACCCGGTCGCAGCGGCGCACGGCCAGGTCGAAGTCATGCAGGCTGACCAGCAGCGTCCGCGCCGGCGTCGCGACGGTCTCGCACAGCAGCCGCATCACCTCGTCGGCCCGGGCCGGGTCGAGGCTCGACACCGGCTCGTCCGCGAGCACCAGCTCGGGGTCCTGCACCAGGATGCGGGCGAGGGCGACGCGCTGCTGCTCGCCGCCGGAGAGGGTGTCGGTGCGGGCGAGGAGCTTGTCCTCGATCCCGGTGCGCGCCAGCGCCTCGCGGGCGGCGCCGACCTCACGCGGCCGTGCCAGCGAGCTGAGCGCCTCCCAGGTGGACCACCGGCCGAGCCGCCCGGCGTTGACGTTGTGCACCACCCGGAGCCGACCGACCAGGTGGAGGCGCTGGTGGATCGACCCGATCCGGCGGCGTACGGCGACCAGCTGGCCGGGGCCGAGGCGACCCAGGGGCTCCCCGAGGACCTCGACCACGCCCGCGTCGGGCGCGATCGTGCCGGCGCAGAGCCCGAGCACGGTCGACTTGCCGGCTCCGCTGGGTCCCACCAGCGCCACCCGCTCACCTGCGCGGACCGACAGGTCGAGGTCCGCGAGCGCGACCTGGGGTCCGTAGGCGACGGTGACGCCGCGGAGCGCGACGGCGAGACCGGTCATCAGGAGAGCAGTCCCAGGTCTCGGGCGATCTCCTCGATCTGGTCGTAGTTGCTCGCCTCGGTCGGCACGACCGCTCCCGCGCCGTACGCCTCCAGCACCGACTGCTCCTCGGGGGTGGAGCCGTCGAGGGCCAGCAGCGCCTCCCCGAGCCGGTCGGTGAAGCCGTCGCCGAGGCGGTCGTCGAGCTCGGGACCGGCCAGCCAGTGGTAGTCGTGGTAGGTCGGGGTCGTGTAGACCTCGACGACCCGGTCGAGGTCCACGGTGCCGGCGTCCTTGCGGGCCTGCCAGACCTGCAGGTTGAGCACGCCGGTCTCGTACGAGCCGGACTCCACCAGGTCGATCGTCGTGTCGTGGGAGCCGGAGAACCCCGGCTCGCCGTCGAAGTCCGCGGCGCTGTCGACGCCCGCTTGGGCCAGGAAGTACTCCGGCATCAGCCGGCCCGAGGTGGACGACTCGCTGCCGAAGGTGAATCGCGTGCCCGCCAGTGCCTGCAGGCCGGAGTCGTCGGCGATCGGCTCGATGCCCGTCTCGGCGTTGGCGATGAAGACGCTGCGGAACCTCGCGTCGATGTCGCGCTGCGCGAGCAGGACGGCACCCGGCGTCTGGAGCCGCGCCTGGACCCCGGTCAGCCCGCCGTAGAACACCATGTCGAGGTCCCCGGTGCGGAACAGGCTCACCGACGCGGCGTAGTCGGTGACCGGGACGAACGCCACCTCGACGCCGAGCTGGTCCGCGAGGTAGTCGGCCAGGCCCTCCTCGCGCGAGGTGAGCTCGCCGGGATCCTGGTCGGGGATGGCACTGATGCTGAGCGTCTGCGAGGCCGCTGCCGACTCCCCCTCGGCGGCGTCGTCCCCGCAGGCCGCGAGGGTGAGGAGCACGAGGACGAGCGCGGCACCACGAGTCCGGAACGACACGACAGCCTGCCTTTCCGCCGTACGCCGACGGCGTCACCGAGATGTCGTCGACCCTAGGTCATCGTCGGGGTCTCCGGCCCGTCCCGGCCCGCACGGCGTCGTCCCAGCCGGATCAACCGGGCGCCCGGGGGTACTGCGCGGGCATGGACTTCACCACGATCAGAGGAGACCTCGGGGCGCCCGTCGAGGACGTCGCGCAGGAGGCGGTGGACGCCACCGCGGTCACGTACGCCCGGTCACCGGACGTCGACGTGGCGACGACGCTGCGCGCGCAGCTGCGGGGGCGAGGCATCGACACCACCGACGCGAGCCTCGAAGAGCTCGCCGAGGCGATCCGCGCAGGGCACGAGGTGCGCCTCGGCAAGCACGACGGCTCCGTCGACCCGGCCCCCTGACGAGGGTCAGTCGGCGACGAACGTGCCCTGGCCGGCGACACCCGGCTCGCCCACCGGGCGGGGGTCGCCGCCAGCGAGCGACACGGTGACGGCGCCGTCGGTCGAGTCGACCCGCACGGGCGGCGAGGCCTTGAGCTCGCGGCTCTCGCCGACCGCGAGGTTGCCCTTGAAGACCTGCTCCCCCGCGCCGTCGCGGACGACGACGCGCGCGCCGCCCGCCGCGGCGGTGACCACGACGGCGACAGGCTCGGCCGCGGGCGCGTTGCCGCCGCCCTGCGGGCCGCCCGAGCCGTTGAGCACCGGCGTCGAGCTGCGCAGCTCCGGCGGGGTGTCCATGACCAGGCGGGCGATCGACCAGGCCAGCACGAGGGCCATCACCACCGCGACCAGCACCGACCAGTTGGGGCCGCCGCGGGTGCCGCGGATCGAGCCGTGCGCGCCCGTGGCGAGCTCGGCCTCGAACACCCGGCGCGGGTTGATGGGCGCGTGGGCGTAGCGCTCGTCGTAGGACGCCAGCAGGGGCGCGACGTCGATGCCCAGCACGCGGGCGAGGGTGCGCAGGTGGCCACGGGCGTAGAAGTCGCCGCCGCAGGGCTCGAAGTCGTCGACCTCGACGGCCTCGATGACGTGGGGGCGGATCCGGGTGCGCTCGGCGAGCTGGTCGACCGTGAGCCCGAGCCGGGTGCGTGCCGCGGCGACCTCCGGCCCGATGACCGGGTCCTCGGCGGGCTCCACCTCGAAGTCGTCGAGCACCAGCGGCTCGACCGGCTCGCCGGGCCGGGCGATGGCCCGGACGCGGTCGCCCCACGACTGGGTCTCCTCGACGAGGCTCACCCGTCCCGGGCGGCGCAGCTCGCGCCCCTCGAGCTCGTCGTCCGGGGCCTCGACGACGTCGCGCCGGATCTCCGAGCGCCGGGCGGACCCGGTCTCGCGCAGCGCCACCGGGGTGGGGCTCGCCACGACGGGCGACGCGACGTGCTCGACGGGCTCGGCGTGGTCGACGACCTCGCCCTCGACGACCTCGCCCTGGACGACCTCGTCGGCGGCGTCCGCCGACCCCGACGGCTCGGTGGGCTCCGTATGGTCCGCGGACTCTGCGTGCTCCGGGCGCTCGCGCGCCTCGGGCTCGAGGACGACGATCTGGCTGCTGTCGCGGGCGACCCGGCCGAGCGCCTCGGCGAGGTCGCCGTCGGTGCCCGTCACGCGGGTCGAGAGCCCGAGCGGCACGGCGAAGGGCGCGCCGTGGAGCAGTCGCGACAGGCTGGTGTGGCGCCGTCCGGCGCCGGTCAGCTCGGCCTCGACCAGCTCGGGGTTGTGGGGCACCACGACGAGGCGGCCGTCGCGGAGCGGGCCGCGGCGCGGCGTGTGCTCGACGTGGTGCACCGCCGACCAGGGCAGGCCGCGCCAGGTGCGGCCCAGGCGGATACGGATGCCCTGGGTGTCGGCGACGAGCAGCGGTGTACGAGCGTCGACGAGGCCGGCGAGCCAGTAGGCGCCCAGCAGGCCCATCGCGACGACGAACGCCCAGTCGAGCGCCGAGCCGCTCTGGGTGGCGCGGGCCAGGTAGGCGATGGCGACCGCGGAGGCGGTCAGCCCGACGCCCGCGGCGACGGCCGCGCTGCGGCGTACCTCCACCGCGTCCGGGGCGACCGTGAGCCCCTCGTGCTCACCGGTCGTGGCATGGATGTCGTCCTCGTGCACTGCTGCGGCGCCCATCAGGCTCCCCCCTCCAACGTGGCGATCACGGAATCGATCTCGTCCGGCTTGACCAGGACGTCACGCGCCTTCGAGCCCTCGCTCGGCCCGACCACCCCACGGCTCTCCAGGATGTCCATCAGCCGGCCCGCCTTGGCGAAGCCGACACGCAGCTTGCGCTGCAGCATCGAGGTGGAGCCGAACTGCGTGGAGACGACCAGCTCGATGGCCTGTACCACGAGCTCCATGTCGTCGCCGATGTCGTCGTCGAGCTCGCGCTTGGACTCCTTCGGCGCCGTCACGTCCTCGACGTAGGTCGGCTCGAGCTGGTCCTTGCAGTGCTTGACGACCTGGTGGATCTCCGCCTCGGTGACCCACGAGCCCTGGACGCGCACCGGCTTGGACGCCCCCATCGGCAGGAAGAGTCCGTCACCCTGGCCGACGAGCTTCTCGGCACCCGGCTGGTCGAGGATGACCCGGCTGTCGCCCAGCGAGCTCGTCGCGAACGCGAGCCGCGAGGGGACGTTGGCCTTGATCAACCCGGTCACCACGTCGACCGACGGGCGCTGCGTCGCGAGCACGAGGTGGATGCCCGCGGCGCGGGCCAGCTGGGTGATCCGCACGACCGAGTCCTCGACGTCGCGCGGCGACACCATCATCAGGTCGGCGAGCTCGTCGACGATCACCAGCAGGTAGGGATAGGGCGTGAGCGTGCGCTCGCTGCCCGCGGGGACCTCGACCTTGCCGGCCCGCACGGCCTTGTTGAAGTCGTCGATGTGCCGGAACCCGAAGTTGGCCAGGTCGTCGTAGCGCATGTCCATCTCGCGCACGACCCACGCCAGCGCCTCGGCGGCCTTCTTGGGGTTGGTGATGATCGGCGTGATCAGGTGCGGCACGCCCTCGTAGGCGTTGAGCTCGACCCGCTTGGGGTCGACCATGATCATCCGCACCTCGTCGGGCGTGGCCCGCATGAGGATCGAGGTGATCAGCGAGTTGATGAACGACGACTTTCCGGAGCCGGTGGCTCCGGCGACCAGCAGGTGCGGCATCTTCGCCATGTTGGCGACCACGAAGCCGCCCTCGACGTCCTTGCCGAGGCCGGCGACCATCGGGTGGTGGTCGGCGCGGGCCGTGCCGGAGCGCAGCACGTCGCCCAGCGACACGATCTCCTTGTCGACGTTCGGGATCTCGATGCCGATGGCCGACTTGCCGGGGATCGGGCTGAGGATGCGCACGTCGGCCGACGCCACGGCGTAGGCGATGTTCTTCGAGAGCGCGGTGACCTTCTCCACCTTGACCGCGGGGCCGAGCTCGACCTCGTAGCGGGTGACCGTCGGGCCACGGGTGTAGCCGGTGACGGTGGCGTCGATGCCGAACTCGTCCATCACCTGCATCAGCCGCTCGACGACCGCGTCGCTGGCCTTGGAGCGCGCCTTGTGCGGCGAGCCCGGCTTGAGCGCGGAGTTGTCGGGAAGCGAGTAGGTGATGTCGCCCGAGAGCGCGAGCTGCTCCACGCGCGCCGGGAGGGGCGTGTGGGGCGGCGGCTCGAGGGCGCCGGTGTCGTCCCGGCCGGCGCCCGCGACGGCCGGGGTGACCTCGGTGGGCGCGTCGGCGGAGAGATCGGGGTCGGCGAACAGGTCGATGCCGTAGTCCTCCACCGGCTCGACGTCCTTCTTGCGCCGACGCTTGGAGAGCTCGCGGTCGGCGAGCACCGGGCTGTCGTAGGCGGGGTCGCCCATCTCGGGGTCGACCTCGTCGTCGAGCACGGAGCGGCGGCGCGCGCGCACCGGCTTGGTCGGCTCCTCCGAGCCCGGCTCTGCGGCCGGGGTGCGGCCCAGGGCCTTGTCGCGCAGCGCGGCGAGCCTGGCCGGGACCTGGTAGACGGGGGTCGCGGTGATGATGAGGACGCCGAACACCGCCAGCAGCGTCAGCAGGGGCACCACGACGTACGTGGTCTGCATGAGGTCCAGGAGCAGGCTCGAGGTGACGTAGCCGATCGCTCCCCCGGCCTCCTGGAGGTTGGTCGCGTCGCCGAGGACCGGCTGCGGGTTGCCGTTGGCGATGTGGACGATGCCGAGCAGGCCGAGGGCGAACGCCGCCCAGCCGATCACCTGGCGGCCCGCGGGACCGTTGCGCTCGGGGTCGCGCAAGGTGCGCCAGCCGGCGTAGACGAGGAAGAGCGGCACGAACCAGCCCACCTTGCCGACGGCGCCGGCGGTCATGGAACGGGCCACGTCCATCACGCCGCCGGGCAGCTGCCACCACACGGCCGCCGCGACCACCATCGCCAGGCCGAAGAGGAAGAGCCCGACCCCGTCACGGCGGTGCTCGGGGTCGAGATCACGGGCCGACTGCCCGATGGAGCGGGCGACCGCACCGACCGCGTGCGCGATGCCGAGCCACACGGCCGCGACCGCCCGGGCCAGTGCCCCGAACGCCGCCGCGACGGGGCCCTGCCCGTTGCGCACGGCGCGGGGCGCGGGCCGCGATCCTGAGCGGCGTGCGGACGCGCTGGAGCGGCTCCGCCCCTTCGCTGCGGACGCGCGAGGGGCGGGGCGCTTGCTGGTACTCCGTGATCGGGTGCTCGAACCCTTGGTGGTGCGCTTGGATCCAGACGTGCTCGAGCTCCGCGACCCCGGCGGGGAAGACGTACGGGTCGCCATGGTCCGACCCTACGGCCACGTCACACCAGTCACAGGGACCACACGGGTGCGTGTCGTGGGCCCGGGTCGGGCGGAGCGGAGGACGCGCGGCCCCGGCTCAGGGGCCGGAAATGCGCACCAAGGGGTCTTCCTGACCGACCGGACAGGTGCTTATGGTGACCCGGATCACCCGGCCGACTGGTGCCGGGGACTTCTCGTCTCATGGAAGAAGAACACACGTGAAGCTCCTCAACAGGGGGCTTGCACTCGCCGTCGTGGGCGCCGGACTGGCCGCCGTCCCCACGCTCGGAGTGCAGGCAACAGCGGCACCGAGTGCCGAACCTTCGCTGCTCTCGCAGCTGCGCGACCAGGCCGAGGGCTCGGTCGCCATCAGCAAGGAAGCCGCCACCGGCAAGGCCGGTTTCGTCCGCACCGACGGTGACCTGCTTCCCGGCACGTCCGCCTCCGACGCCGCGAGCGCGAGCGCCAAGGCCGACGCCTACCTCGACAAGTACGCCGGCGCCCTCGGCGCGCGCAGCGACGAGCTCGAGAAGGTCCGCGTCGAGTCCGGCCCGCTCGGCTGGACCGTCACCTACAGCCAGTCCTACGACGGCGTCCCCGTCTTCGGGTCGGGCGTCAAGGCCAACCTGGACAAGCAGGGTGACCTGACGTCGGTCACCGGCTACGCGGCCCCCGACCTGTCCCTCAGCACGACCCCGCGCCGCAGCGGCGACGAGGCCGCCGACGCGGCCGTGGCGATCGTCGAGGCCGCCCCGCCGATGTCCGACGCGGACACCGCGGTCGACACCTCCGGGCTGCGTGCCGACGAGACCACGCTCGTCGTCTACCGCAAGGGCTCCGTCAAGGGCGAGGCCGGCAAGGCCGTCCTGGCCTGGCAGGTCGACGTCTCCAACGTCACCGAGGACAGCGGGACGGTCCGTGAGGTCCTGCTGCTGGACAGCACCAGCCTCAAGCCGGTCAACCGGTACTCGCGGATCCACGAGGCCCGCGACCGACGGCTCCTCACCGTCACCGACGACAACGACACCCCGGACGACGTCAGCGACGACACGTTGGCCGAGCTGTGGCGCGAGGGCCAGCCGCTCCCCGGCAGCCTCGACCAGGACCAGCAGAACATGGTCGCCTCGGCCGGCGAGATCTACAACCTCTACAAGAACCTGGCCGGCCGCGACTCCTTCGACGGCGAGGGCGGCACGATGTACATGGTGCACAACCGCGCCGACCGCTGCCCCAACGCGTCGTGGAACGGGCAGTACACCAGCTTCTGCCCGGGCGTCTACGACGACGACACCGTGGGCCACGAGTGGAGCCACGCCTACACCGAGTACACCTCCGGCCTGATCTACCAGTGGCAGTCCGGCGCGCTCAACGAGTCGATGTCCGACGTGTTCGGCGAGACGCAGGACATCCTCAACGCTCGCGAGGACACGGGCGAGGGCGACCTGGCCGTCGAGCGCACCGCGGGTCTCTGCTCGCGCTACACGCGCGGCCAGATCGGTGCGACGATCACCGCCCCGGCGTCTGTCGCCGGTGAGTGCGAGTGGGCGGTGCCCTTCCAGCACGGCCCCGTCTTCGACAAGGCCGGTGTCACGGCCGACGTCGTGGCGGGCACCGACGCGGTCGAGGTCGAGGACGGCACGACGATCGGCACGACGACCGACGGCTGCTCCGAGCTCACCAACGCGGCCGCGGTCGCGGGCAAGTGGGTCTACGTCGACCGCGGCACCTGCATCCTCAACGACAAGGTGCAGAACGCCGTCGACGCCGGCGCCACCGGCATCGTGGTCGGCAACGTCACCAACGGCGCGCCTGCTGCCGCCGGTGGCGACTTCCCGATCTACGGCCTGATGGTCGACGCCGTGGCCGCGAGCAGGATCAAGTCCGTCGGCGCGGTGACCATCAACGTCAAGGACATCGACGAGGCGGCCAAGGACGACAACGCCCGGTGGGTGCTGAGCGAGAAGTCCTCGGCGTTCGGTGGCGCGATCCGCGACATGTGGACGCCCACCTGCTACGGCGACCCGGGCAAGGTCTCGGACGCCGAGTACAAGTGCAGCACCGACGACGCCGGCGGCGTCCACAGCAACTCGGGTGTGCCCAACCACGCCTACGCGCTGGCCGTCGACGGCGGCACCTACAACGGCCAGACCATGGCCGGCATGGGCTTCGACAAGGCGGCCAACATCTGGTGGCGCACCCAGTCGGCCTACCTCACGCCGACGTCTGACTTCACCGACCTGGCCGACGGCCTGGAGGCGTCCTGCGCCGACCTCACCGGCAAGCCGATCAACAAGGTCACCCTCGGAGACAACGACGTGCAGCCCGCGACGCCCATCACCGCGGCCGACTGCTCGGACCTGGCGACGGTCATCACGGCGACCGAGCTCCGCAAGGAGCCCGTGCAGTGCGACTTCCAGCCGCTGCTCGACCCGAGCGCGCCGTCTCTGTGCGGTGACGGCTTCGTCAACGAGGTCCGCTGGAGCGAGGACTTCGAGGACGGGCTCGCGGGCTGGACCCCCAGCAGTGACGTCGTGTTCGAGGACGGGATCCACGAGCCGTGGCAGTCCAAGGCCGTCGACGACCACCCCGGCAAGGTCGCCTTCGGGCCCGCCCCGGACCAGGGTCAGTGCGTCAACGGTGCCGGCGACTTCTCCAGCCGTGACTCGATCGCCAGTCCGGTCATCGCGGTCGGAGCCACCCAGCACCCGAAGCTGACGTTCGACCACTCGGTGTCCACCGAGCTCGGCTACGACGGCGGCAACGTCAAGGTCAGCATCAACGGGGGCGCCTTCGCCGCCGTCCCGGCGTCGGCCTACCTCTACAACCCGCCGTCCAGGCTGACGTCGGCGAGCGGCGGCAACACCAACCCGCTCGCGGGCGAGCCCGGCTTCACCGGCTCCGACGGCGGCACGCTCGAGTCCCGATGGGGCACCTCCGTGGTGGACCTGAAGGCCCTGGGTCTGAAGTCCGGGGACACGGTGCAGATGCGCTTCGACATCGGGCGCGACGGGTGTGGCGGCGTCCTGGGTTGGGCGGTCGACAACGTCCAGCTGATCGACTGCAAGGTCACCAACACGTCGGTGCGGGCGACGCACGTCCCGGAGCCCTCGGTCTTCGGCACCGCGTCCAAGCTCGACGTGACGGTCTCCACCACCGCGAGCGGCACGCCCACCGGCGCCGTGGAGGTGCTCAAGGGCGACAGCACCAAGATCGCGAGCGGCACGCTGACCGAGGGCAAGGCGTCCCTCGCCCTGCCTGCCGACCTGGCCGTGGGCACGCACGTGCTGACGGTCAACTACCTGGGCAGCGGTGGGTTCCAGCCGTCCACCGGTAGCGCCACGGTGACGGTCACGGCCGCGCCCGTCACCAAGGTCGACTCGACGACCACGGTCAGGGTCAGGCCCGCCAAGCCCCAGGCCGGCAAGAAGGTCACCTTCAAGGTCAGGGTCAAGGCCGACGTCGCCGTCACCGGCAGGGTCGAGATCAAGGTCCAGGGCAACACGACGATCGTCAGGCTCAAGAACGGCAAGGCCGAGCTGACGGTCAGGAAGGGCCTGAGGGCCGGCAAGCGCACGGTGAAGGTGAAGTACCTCGGATCCGACACCGTGAGGCGCAGCAAGGACTCGCTGACGTTCCGGGTCACGCGCTGACCCTGAGCAGCAGCTGAGCACCACCCAGGCAGCACCAGCACCATCACCGGAGGCCCCGGCGGAGCAGTCCGCCGGGGCCTCCGGCCGCCCTCAACGTGCGTCGAGGCCGCTCAGCCAGGGCAGGACCACCTGCAGGGTGGGTGCGGCCAGGATCAGTACGGCGAGCAGCGACACCGCTGCGGCCTGCGCCGGGTGCGTACGCGTGTCGCGCAGCACCTCGACCCGGGCCGCGAGCGAGCCGGACGACCCGAGGGCGCCGGCGGGCGCCGGCGACCCGGCCAGCGTCAGCAGCGCGGAGAGCAGGGCCCGGCGGTGGCCGTCGCGGCACGCGGCCCGATCGGCGAGCACCTCGACCAGCACCTCGACCTCGTCGCGGGCCGCCTCACTGGCGACCCAGCGCGGGAACGCGCGGTGCAGCACGGTGAACGCCTCGAGCACCAGGTCGTGGCGCGAGCGCAGGTGCGAGCGCTCGTGCTCGAGGACGGCGTCGAGCTCGGCCGGGGCGAGCGCGGTCAGGGCCGAGCGTGACACGACGATGCGCGAGCCGCGCATGCCGGGCACGCAGTAGGCCACCGGCACGGCGTGCTCGAGCACCGACATCTCGCCGTCCCGGCGGGCGACCAGGTCGACGCGCTCGCGGTGCGCGCGCCGGATCCGCCGCAGCGAGGTGCCGGTGCGGTGGGCGCTGAGGAGCAGCCTCGCCAGCACCACGAGGGTCACGGCCAGGGCGAGGGCGGCCACCGCGACGTCGCCCCTCGAGGCCGGGGGCTCCCACAGCCGGGCGGTCACCAGGGACAACCCGGCGCCGAGGGCGGCCAGGACGGCGGCGAGCGCCGTGCTCTGCCACAGCAGCATCGCCGCGGCCGGCGTGCGGCGCAGGCGGGTCCAGCGCGACAGGACCCTCGGCAGCGGTCCGGCCAGCAGGACGGCGAGGACTCCGAGGACGACAGGGGTCGGCATCGGCCGTCCCGGTCAGCCGATCTCGTGGAGGGCGCGTCGCAACGCGGCGAGGTCCTCGGGGCTGGCATCGCCGACGAACGAGACGAGGGCCTGCTCGCGGTCGCGGCCGGTCTCGGGGAGCGCCTCGTGCATCAGCTCGGCGGTCATCGCGGCGCGGGTCAGGCGCGGGGAGTAGCGGAAGGCGCGGCCGTCGCGGCGACGTACGACGACGTCCTTGCGCGCGAGCCGGTCGAGCACGGTCATCACGGTCGTGTAGGCGAGCTCGCGGTCGCGGTGGCCGGTCAGGCGCTCGTGCACCTCGCGCCCGCTGGCGCCCGGAGGGTCCTGACCCGCGGGGGCGTTGAGGTCCCACAGCACCTCGAGGACGGCCTGCTCGAGCTCTCCCATCCGGGACCTTGGACTCATGGACAGGAGTCTAGGGGCCCTGTCGGGCCATCTACGACTCGACGTAGTATCTACTACGCTCTGTAGTAATCTTGCGCCGAAAGGGTGCCCATGGACGTCCTCGACATCGCCCGGTGGCAGTTCGGGATCATCACCGTCTACCACTTCCTGTTCGTGCCGTTGACGATCGGGCTCACCGCCGTGATCGCCGGGCTGGAGACCGCCTGGGTGCGCACCGGCAAGGAGGAGTACCTCCGCCTCACGAAGTTCTTCGGCAAGCTCTTCCTGATCAACTTCGCCATCGGCGTCGTCACCGGGATCGTTCAGGAGTTCCAGTTCGGGATGAACTGGTCGGACTACTCCCGCTTCGTCGGCGACATCTTCGGCGCCCCGCTGGCCGTGGAGGGCCTGCTGGCCTTCTTCCTCGAGTCGACCTTCCTGGGCCTGTGGATCTTCGGCTGGGACAAGCTCCCCCGCGGCCTGCACGCCGCCTGCATGTGGCTGGTGCACCTCGGCACGCTCGCCTCGGCGTGGTTCATCCTCGCCGCGAACTCGTGGATGCAGCACCCGGTCGGCTACCGCTTCAACCCCGACTCCGGACGTGCGGAGCTCGTCGACTTCTGGGCGGTGATGTTCAACAAGGTCCAGGTCATCACCTTCCCGCACGTGATCTTCGCGGCCTACATGACCGCCGGAACGTTCGTGCTCGGCGTCGCGGCCTACCTCTACATGAAGAAGCGCCACCAGGCCGACCGCCCGATGTACTACGGAGCGATCCGGCTCGGCGCCGTCATCACCCTGCTCGCCGGGCTGGGCGTCGCGATCACCGGCGACGTGCAGGGCAAGGTGATGACCGAGGTCCAGCCGATGAAGATGGCCGCGGCCGAGGGCCTCTACGAGACCAGCGACAGCTGCGCGCCGTTCTCCGTCTTCACCGTCGGCACCCCCGACGGGAAGGAAGAGAAGTTCGCCATCACCGTGCCGTGCGTGCTCTCCTTCCTCGCCACCGGCTCCATCGACGGCAAGGTCCAGGGCATCGACCCACTCAGCGAGGAGTACATCGAGAAGTACGGGTCCGACCCGGCCTCGAAGGCCTACACCGACGGCGACTACACCCCGGTCATCCCGGTGACCTACTGGTCGTTCCGCTTCATGATGGGCCTCGGCGTCTTCGCAGCGGCCGGTGCGGCGCTCATCCTGTGGCTGACCCGCAAGGGCCGCCAGCCGCAGGTGCGGTGGCTCGGCGCCCTCGGCATCAGCCTGCCCATCGCCACGACGCTGGCCTCGTCCTGGGGGTGGATCTTCACCGAGATGGGTCGCCAGCCATGGGTCGTGTTCGGGCTGATGACCACCGAGTCCGGGGTGTCGCCGGGAGTCTCGGTCTTCGAGGCGGCGACCTCGCTCATCGTGCTGACGGCGCTGTACGCCCTGCTCGCGGTCATCGAGGTCAAGCTCCTCATCACCTACGTGAACAAGGGCGCCGACCCCTACGAGGAGCCGCCCCGCGTCCCGGTCGGCGGCGACTCCGACGAGGACGCCCCGCTCACCTTCGCCTACTGACCTGCCGACCCTGTTGCCCCGGAGAGAGACACCATGGAACTGACCACCGTCTGGTTCGCCCTGATCGCCGTGCTGTGGGTCGGCTACTTCTGCCTGGAGGGCTTCGACTTCGGCGTCGGCATGCTCCTGCCGGTGCTGGCCCGCGACGACACCGAGCGCCGCGTCATGATCAACACCATCGGCCCGGTGTGGGACGGCAACGAGGTGTGGGTGCTGGTCGCGGGCGGCGCCACCTTCGCCGCCTTCCCCGAGTGGTACGCGACGTTGTTCAGCGGGTTCTACCTCCCACTGCTGCTCATCCTCGTCGCCCTGATCGTGCGCGGGGTCTCCTTCGAGTACCGCCACAAGCGTGAGGAGGTCGAGTGGCAGGGGCGCTGGGACCTCGCGATCATCTGGGGCTCGTTCGTGCCCGCCGTGCTCTGGGGCGTCGCGTTCGCCAACATCGTCGCGGGCGTGCCGATCGACGCCGACAAGGAGTTCACCGGCAACCTGTTCACGCTGCTCAACCCCTACGGGCTCCTGGGCGGGCTCGTCACGCTGACGCTCTTCGCCACGCACGGCGCCCTGTTCATCGCGCTCAAGACCGACGGCGACATCCGCTACCGCGCCCGCGACCTGGCCGTGCGGATCGGCGTCCTCGCCGCCCTGCTGGCCGTGGTGTTCCTGGTCTGGACCCAGGTCAAGACCGGGAGCACGCTGAGCGCGGTGGCGTTCGCCGGCGCCGCTCTCGCCCTCATCGGCGGGCTGGTCTCGGCCGTCGCGGGCCGCGAGGGCTGGGCCTTCACCGGCACCTTCGCCACCATCGCCTTGGCGGTCGGCGGGCTGTTCCTGGCCCTGTTCCCCGACGTGATGCCCTCGACGACCGACGTGGCCTACTCCCTCACCACCACCAACGCGGCGGCGACGGCGTACACGCTGAAGGTGATGACGTGGGTCGCGGTGATCTTCACCCCGATCGTCCTGGGCTACCAGGCCTGGACCTACTGGGTGTTCCGCCGGCGGATCTCCACCCACCACATCCCCACCACGGTCCTCGCGGAATCCCCGCAGTGAAGCCGCTCGACCCGGCCGTCCTGACCCACCTCCGACCCGCTCGCGGCGCGCTGGCCCTCGTCGTCGCCGGCGGCGTCGTGGGCGGGGTCGCCACGGTGGCGCAGGCGTTCGCCCTCGGGGCTCTCGTCGTCGCCGCGGTCACGCCGCCCGATGGCGGGTGGCAGACCGCCGCCTGGGCGTTCGGCGCGGCCGTGCTGGTGCGCACGCTCGCGGCCTACGTCGGCCAGCGGGCGGCAGCGCGCGCCGGCGGCGAGGTGTCGGGTGCGCTGCGCCAGCGCCTGCTGGACGCCGCGCGCCGCACCGACGGCATCGCCCCGGCCCGCCTCGTCGTGCTCGCCACGCGCGGTGTCGCCGGCGTCGAGCCCTACGTGACCCGCTACCTGCCGGCCCTGGTGCCGGCCGCCGTGCTGCCGGTCCTCACCCTGGCCGCGATCACCTGGCTCGACCCGCTGTCGGGCCTCGTCGTCGCCCTCACGCTCCCCCTCATCCCGGTCTTCGCCGTCCTCGTCGGGCTCACCACGCGCGACCGCGCCCGGACGCAGTGGCGCGCCCTGGAGGCGCTCTCGGGCCACTTCCTCGACGTGGTGCGCGGACTCCCGACGCTCGTCGCGCACAACCGTGCGGAGGCGCAGGTCGGCACGATCCGGTCGGTCACCCACCGCTACCGCCGCGCCACGGTCGACACCCTGCGGCTCGCGTTCGCCTCCTCGTCGGTGCTCGAGCTCGTCGCGACCCTGTCGGTCGCGCTGGTGGCCGTGACCGTCGGCCTGCGGCTCGCCTCGGGGTCGGTCGGCTTCGAGGTCGCCCTCACCGTGCTGCTGCTGGCCCCCGAGGCCTACTGGCCGCTGCGCCGGGTCGGCGCCGAGTTCCACGCCGCCGCCGAGGGCACCGCCGCCCTCGCCGACGCCGACGCACTGCTCGCCGAGGCCACGGACGACTCCCCCGCCGCCGCGCAGCCCGACTCCACGGCGCTGGCGACGACCGGCCTCGAGATCGGCTACGCCACCCCCCTCGCCACCCCCCTCACCGCGCCGCTCGACCTCGACCTCCCCCGCCGCGGGCTGGTCGCCGTCGCCGGTCCGTCCGGGTGCGGCAAGTCCACCCTCCTGGCCACGCTGCGGGGCGAGCTCGCCCCGCTCGCCGGCGACGTGCTCGTCGGCGGCATCCCGCTCGACGAGGTGGACCCGGCGTGGTGGCACGCGCAGGTCGCCTGGGCGCCGCAGCGCCCGTTCCTGCTCGCCGACACGATCACCGCCAACGTCCGGCTCGGCCGTCCCGGGGCGAGCGACGACGAGGTGTGGCAGGCGCTGCGCAGCCTCGGTCTCGACGACGTCGTGCGCGCCCTGCCCGACGGGCCGGCCACGGTGCTCGGCGAGGACGGTGCCGGGTTGTCCGCGGGCCAGCGGGCCCGCATCGGGCTCGCCCGCGTCGTGCTCGCCGATCGCCCGGTCGTGCTGCTCGACGAGCCGAGCGCCCACCTGGACGAGGAGACCGAGCAGGTGCTGCTCGACACGCTCGCCGTCCTCGCCCGCCGCAGCCTGGTCGTCGTGGTGGCCCATCGCCCGGCCGTGCTCGCGGCCGCCGGCCGGGTCGTCCGGCTCACCCCCTCCCCCGCCGCCGCGGACTCCGGGACGACGGAGGCCGACCGGTCCACGAGCGCCGCCGCGGTCTCCGGCGCGAGCGCCGCGCCCACCGACCGCCGCGCGGCCGCGCCGGTCGTCGCGGCCTCCGAGGACGACGACACACGTCCCCGCTGGGGACTGCGGACCGCCACCGTGCTCGGCGCCCTGTCCACCGGCTCCGGCGTCGCGCTCACCGCCACCGCCGGCTGGCTGATCACCCGCGCCAGCCAGCACCCGCCCGTGCTCTACCTCATGGTCGCGATCGTCGGCGTGCGCCTCTTCGGCCTCGCCCGGCCGGTGCTGCGCCACGCCGAGCGCGTGCTGAGCCACGACGTGGTGCTGCGCGAGCTGGCCGAGCGTCGGGCCGCGGTCTTCGCCGACCTGGTGCCCCTCGTGCCCGGCCGCCTCGGGCCACGCCGCGGCGACCTGCTCACCCAGGTCGTCGACGACGTCGACGCGCTGCTCGACGACCGTCTGCGCGTCCGCCAGCCGGTCGTGACCGCGGCGCTGGTCGGCGCCGCGGCGGCCGGCCTCACCGCCCTCGTGTCCCCCGTCGCCGGCGCCGTCGTGCTGGTGGTCGTGGCCACGGGCGGCCTCGCCTTCGTGCTCGCCCGGCGCGGCACCGCGGCCGCCGAGCCGCAGGTCGTGGCCCACCGTGCCCTGCTGGGCACCCGGGTCGAGGAGCTCGTCCACGGCGTGCGCGAGCTCGAGCAGTGGGGCGCGACCCAGCGTGCGCTGGCCGCCGTACGGGCGGAGTCGGACGCGCTCTCGCGCGCCCTGCGACGCTCCGCGCGCGCCGTGGCGGCCGGCACCGCCCTGACCACCATGGCGGCGGGTGCGGGCGTCGTCGCGGTCGCCGCCCTCGTCGACCCGTCGAGCACCACCCCGGCCCGCCTCGCCCTGCTGCTCCTGGTGCCGCTGGCCCTGGCCGACACCACCGGGAGCCTCGCCGACGCCGGTGCGCTGGCAGTCCGCGCCCGCGCCGCGCGCGAGCGCCTCGACCGGCTCGCCCACACGCCTCCCGCGGTCACCGATCCCGACGCGCCCGCACCGGTCCCCGAGGCGTACGACGTCGCGATGCACCACGCCGAGCTCGGCTGGACCGAGCGGCCGGCGCTGGCGCTGGAGCACCTCGCCCTGCGTCCCGGCGAGCACCTCGGCGTCACCGGCCCGTCCGGCTCGGGCAAGTCGACGCTCGCCGCCACCCTGGTGCGCTTTCTCGACCCGATCGAGGGAGAGGTGCTCCTGGGCGGCACCGACCTGCGACGGCTCGCGCTGCACGACGTACGCCGCCGCGTGGGCCTCGTCGACGACGACCCGCACGTCTTCGCGTCCACGGTCGCCGAGAACGTCCGGCTCGCGCGCCCCGGTGCCGACGACGACGAGGTCCGCGCCGCGCTGGACCGCGCGTCGCTCGGTCCGTGGGTCGACGCCCTGCCGGCCGGCATCCACACCCACGTCGGCGAGGGCCGGCGCGAGGTGTCCGGCGGCGAGAGGGCGCGGCTCGCGCTCGCCCGCTCCCTGCTCGCGGACCCGCCGGTCCTGGTGCTCGACGAGCCGACCGCCCACCTCGACGGCCCCACGGCCCGAGCGGTCGCCGACGAGATGCTCGGCTCCGCCGCGCGGGCGGGCCGGTCGATCGTGTGGATCACCCACGGCACCGTGGGCCTCGACGCGATGGACCGGGTGGTCCACCTGGAGCCGGGGACGTCGCCCTCGGTCAGTGGGCGTGCTCTCGCGCGGAGCGCAGCGGCAGGGTGAACCGGAAGGTGCTGCCCTGTCCGAGCTCTGAGGCCACCGACAGGGTGCCGCCGTGCGACTCCGCGATCCGCTGCGCGATCGGCAGCCCCAGCCCGGTGCCCGGCACCGACAGCGCGTTGGGGTTGGTGGAGCGGTGGAACGCGGAGAACACGTTCTGCTGATCGGCCGGGGAGATGCCGATGCCGGTGTCGGTGACCTCGACGCACACCTGGTCGTCGCCCACCGTCATGGCCACCACCACCGCGCCGTCCTCGGGGGTGTACTTCACGGCGTTGTCGACCATGTTGTCGATGACGCGCGCGAGCTCCTCGGGGTCGCCGAAGACCACCACGGGCCCGGGGGCGGAGCGGTCGAAGCGCAGCCCGACCCCGGCCTGCTTGGCCCGGATGCTCAGCAGGTCGACGCTGGCCTCGCACAGCTCGGCGAGGTCGACGGCCCGGCGCACGGTCTCGCGCCGGCCCTGGATGCGGGAGTAGTGGAGCAGGTTGGCGACGAGGTTGTTGAGCCGGCCGGCGTTGCGGATGATGGCGTCGATCGAGGCCAGCTCGGGGTGCCGGTCGGCGATCAGCTCGGCATGGCCGAGGATCGCGGTCAGCGGCGTCTTGAGCTCGTGGGAGATGGTCGCGATCAGCTCGCTGCGGTAGCGGGCCAGCTCGCGGAGCTCCTGCACGAGGCGCTGCTCGGTCTCCAGGACGCGGGAGGCGCGGACGGTCTGCGCGACGAGCCTGCCCACCTCGAGCACCGCGTCGGCCTCGGCCGGGGTGACCGGGCGCGCCCGGCGACCGAAGCCGAGCACGAGGTAGCCGACGAGGTCGTCCTGGGAGACCAGCGGGCACACCAGCGCGCGGTCGACGCGCAGGCCGCGCATCAGCCGCTGCAGGCCGGCCGCGCTCCGGGGCAGCTCGTCCGACGTCTCGTCGTCGACCCCGAGCTCGATGAGCACCAGCCGGTCCGCCAGCCGGGTGAGGTCCTCGCGCAGCTCGGGGACGTCGTGCTCGTGGGTGAAGGCGTGGGGCGTGCCGACCCCGAGCTCGCTGCCCTGTGCGTCGCTGGGGAACGTGCGCACCACGGTCTGCACCGTGCCCAGCGACTCGGCGACGGCCACCACGGCCGCGCCGAGCGCCTGGGCGAGGTTCTGCGCGGTGGCGGCGCCCGCGACCGTGGTGAGCATCCGGTCCAGGCGCACGCGGTCGGTGAGCCGCTCCCGCTCCCGGGCGTTGGAGAGCGCGACGCCGGCCTGCACCGCGAACATCTCCAGCAGCTCGCGGTCGGCCTCGTCGGGCACCCGGCCGTCGGCGGGCAGGTCGACGGCCATGTTGCCCAGGAGCTCGCCGCCCGCCGAGTAGAGCGGGGCGTAGAGCGCGTGCTCGGGGTGCCACGCCTGCGGGTCGGGGACGGGGTCGAGCTCGGGGATCCACGCCGCCTGCAGGCGCTCGGGCGACATCCGTCCGGCGGGGACGAAGCGGAGGATGCCCCACTTGTCGGCCTCGCGGAACTCGTCGAGGATCTGCTCGGCCGGGGTGCGGCGGTGCAGGATCTGCGTGACCACCTCGGGCGGTCCGGCGACGTGGGTCATCACGAGCACGTCTCCCTCGAGCCGGGCGATTGCCGCGACGCCGTAGCCCAGCACGTCGACGACGCCGTGCGCGATCTCCTCGAGGATCACCTCGGTGTCGGTGGAGGAGTTGACCCGCCGCATCAGCTCGGCCAGCCGGCTGAGCGCGCCCTGGTTGCGCGGCATCCCCACCTCCCCCCGACGCCGACCGGCGCCCCTGGTCCTGTGCTGCCGGTCCCGCCCGGGGTCCTGGGTCGATGCTAGGGCACGGTCAGGCCTCGATCACCACAGGAATGATCATCGGACGACGCCGGTGTGCGCGGCTGACCCACCGGCCGACCACGCGGCGCACGGTCTGCTGCAGCTGGTAGCTGTCGCTGGTCCCGTCGGCGACGGCGGCGTCGATGGCGTCGATGATCGGCTGGCGGATCTCCTGCAGCGTCGCCTCGTCCTCGGCGAAGCCGCGGGCGTGGATCTCGGGCCCGGACACGACCTTGCCGGTCACCGAGTCGACCACCACGATGACCGAGAGGAAGCCCTCCTCGCCGAGGATCCGGCGGTCCTTCATCGAGGCCTCGGACACCTCGCCGATCGTGGTGCCGTCGACGAACACGTAGCCGACGTCGACCTTGCCGACGACCCGCGCCACCCCGTCGATGAGGTCGACCACGACCCCGTCCTCGGCCAGCACGACGTTCTCGACGCCCGTGGCGCGCGCGAGGTCGGCGTTGGCCCTCATGTGGCGGAACTCGCCGTGCACCGGCAGCACGTTGCGCGGCTTGACGATGTTGTAGCAGTAGAGGAGCTCACCGGCGCTCGCGTGCCCGGACACGTGCACCAGCGCGTTGCCCTTGTGCACGACGTTGGCGCCCAGGCGCGAGAGCCCGTTGATCACCCGGTAGACGGCGTTCTCGTTGCCGGGGATCAGGGAGCTGGCGAGGATGACGGTGTCGCCCTCCTCGAGGTGCACGAAGCTGTGGCTGCGCTGGGCGATGCGGCTCAGCGCCGACAGCGGCTCGCCCTGCGAGCCGGTGGAGACCAGCACCTGCTTCTCCGGCGGCAGGTCGGCGAGCTCCTTGGCGTCGACCATCACGCCCGGCGGGACGTTGAGGTAGCCGAGCTCCTGGGCGATCGCCATGTTGCGCACCATCGAGCGGCCGACGTAGCCGACCTTGCGGCCGTGGGCCACGGCGGCGTCGAGGACCTGCTGGACGCGGTGCACGTGGGAGGCGAAGCAGGCGACGATGATGCGCTGGTCGCTCTTGGCGAAGACCCCCTCCAGGACCGGCGAGATGTCCTTCTCCGAGGTGGTGAAGCCCGGCACCTCGGCGTTGGTGGAGTCGGTGAGGAACAGGTCGACGCCCTCGTCGCCGAGGCGGGCGAACTCGTTGAGGTCGGTGATCCGGCCGTCCAGCGGGAGCTGGTCCATCTTGAAGTCGCCGGTGTGCAGCACGACGCCGGCGCCGGTGCGGATGACGACCGCGAGCGCGTCGGGGATCGAGTGGTTGACCGCGACGAACTCCAGCACGAACGGGCCGAACGTGATCGTCTGGCCCTCGGCCACCTCGTAGTGCACCGTCTCCTTGAGCCGGTGCTCGCGCAGCTTGGAGCCGAGCAG
Organism: Nocardioides sp. Z13_37; assembly: GCF_058355585.1. Classification (NCBI taxonomy): domain Bacteria; kingdom Bacillati; phylum Actinomycetota; class Actinomycetes; order Propionibacteriales; family Nocardioidaceae; genus Nocardioides; species Nocardioides sp. Z13_37. Next base: position 104,714 of record NZ_JBZGDV010000004.1, read on the forward strand.
CGCCAGGGTCAGCTTGGAGCCGACCAGCGGGATGTCGCCCCGCTCGCGCAGCAGGTAGGGCGTGGCGCCGATGTGGTCCTCGTGGCCGTGGGTCAGCACCAGCGCCTCGACGGCATCGAGGCGGTCGCGGATCGGCTCGAAGTCGGGGAGGATCAGGTCCACGCCGGGGTGGTGGTCCTCGGGGAACAGCACGCCGCAGTCGACCAGCAGCAGCCGGCCGTCGTACTCGAACGCGGTCATGTTGCGACCCACCTCGCCCAGCCCGCCGAGAGGGATGACCCGGAGGCCTCCTGCCGGCAGCGGGGCGGGTGCGCTCAGGTCGGGGTGGGGATGGCTCAAGGGATTCCTCGGGTTGGTGTGGTCGATCAGATGAGGCCGGCGGCTGCCAGGCCCGTGCGCAGTGCCGCGACCTCGTCCTCGTCGAGAGCGACGAGCGGTCCGCGGACGCGGCGGTTGTCCAGCACCCCGAGCAGCTCGAGGGCTGCCTTCGCGGTGGTGGCTCCGTAGTTGGGGACGCCCATGACGGCCTCGAAGGCCGGCACGAGCGCCGTGTGGATGCGCAGGGCCTCGGCGTGGTCGCCGCGGACCCAGGCGCCGATCATCGACGCCAGCTGGTCGCCCGCCGCGTGGCCGACGACCGAGACCAGGCCGACGCCGCCGTAGGCGAGGTAGCCCAGCGTGGCGACGTCGTCGCCGGAGTAGACGGAGTAGCCCATCTCGACCAGCTGCGCGGTGCGGGGCAGCAGGCCGGAGGCGTCCTTGACCGAGGCGACGTGGTCGTAGCGCCGCATCGCCTCGTAGGTGTCGAGCTCGATGAGGCTCGCGGTGCGACCCGGCACGTCGTAGAGCATGACCGGCAGGTCGGTCGCCTCGGCCACCGAGGAGAAGTGGTGGCGCAGGCCGACCTGGCCGGGCTTGTTGTAGTAGGGGCTGACCAGCAGCACCGCGTCGGCGCCGATCTTCTCGGCCTGGCGCGCCAGCTCGACGGAGTGGGCGGTCGAGTTGGTGCCCACGCCGGCCACCACGGTCGCGCGGTCGCCGACCGCGTCCTGGACGGCTCGCAGGACCTCGCCGTCCTCGGCCACCGACGTCGTCGGGCTCTCGCCCGTCGTGCCGCTGACGACGACGCCGTCGTTGCCGTGGTCGACGAGGTGGGCGGCGATCCGTCCGGTGCCCTCGAGATCGACGCTGCCGTCCTCGTGGAACGCGGTGGCCATCGCAGTGAGGAGGCGACCGAACGGGGCGTTGGAGCTCATGGTCGAAAGGTTATCGCCCCACCTGCGCGCGAGTCGCGGCGCCGAGCCGCACACGGGTGTCGGCGGTCGTGGACATACTGGGTCGATGGCGTACGACGAGGTGCTGGCGCAGCGGATCGACGAGCTCTTGCAGGGCGAGCCGGGGCTGACGTCGAGGAGGATGTTCGGCGGCCTGGGCTACATGGTCGACGGCCACATGGCGGTCGCCGCCGGCAGCCAGGGATCGCTCATGGTGCGCTCCGACCCCGCCGACGCGGAGGCGTGGGTCGACGGCGACACGGTGAGCCCGATGGTGATGCGCGGGCGGCCGATGGCCGGCTGGCTCCTGGTCGCCGCCGAGGCGCTCGCCACCGACGAGCAGCTCCAGCTCTGGCTCGACCGCGGCGTGCGCTACGTCCGCACCCTGCCGCCCAAATGAGGTGGGGGCCCGACCGCCGTCAGCGCGCGGCGGCCCTGGCCCGGAGCACCGGCAGCACGTGGTGCTCGAGCATCGGCGCCAGGTCGTCGGGGTGGTCCTCGAGCGGGGTCCAGCGGACCTCCGCGATCTCGCCCGCCGCGACGGGCTCGGCGTCCGACTCCACCCAGAAGACCGTGGAGTGCAGCGAGTGGCCGGGCTCGTTGGCCGCCTCGGAGAGGAACTCCCCCAGCAGGGTCGCCGACCCGATCTCGAGGCCGACCTCCTCGCGGGTCTCGCGCAGCGCGGCGTCGCGGGCCGACTCCCCCGGCTCCAGCTTGCCGCCGACGAGCATGAAGCGTGCCGTGCCGCGCTTGCGGACCGTCAGCACGCGGCCGTCCCGCACGAGCGCGACCGCGGCGACGACGATGTGCCTGTCGTCCGTCTCGTCCATGCCTCGAGCATCCCAGCCCTGCCCGGACGGCACGCAGCCACCCTGACGGGGCTTACCCGCGGGTGGCCGCGTGGTGCTGCTCGCTGGTCCGTCAGCCGCCTCTCGGCGAAGGGCCGCTCTCAGCGGCGAAGGGTGAGGCCCGGGGGCATGATGCGGAGCCAGCTGTCCATCACAACGCCCCACCCGAGCACCGTCATTCCCGCCCATCGCCGGGCATCCACGGGATCGTGGATGATCCGGGTCACCTGGTGACGCGGATCCTCCACGATCAGGTGGCCCAGGCGCCGGCTACGCCTCCAGCGCGCGGCGCACGGCCGCGAGCGCGTCGGCCTCGGACGCGCCGAGCGAGCGGACGGTGGCGGCGTACGACGCGGCGGCCTGGCGCAGCGACCGCTCCACCCCCGAGCCGCTGACGTACGTGCCGGCGCGCCCGCGGGTCTCGACGACGCCGAGGGCCTCGAGCTCCTTGTAGGCCCGCGCGACCGTGTTGGCGGCGAGGTCAAGGGAGGTGGCCAGCCTGCGGACCGGCGGGAGCCGGACGCCGGGAGCGAGCTCGCCGGAGTCGACCTGCGCCCGGATGGCCTCGCGCACCTGCTCGAAGGGCGGCACGCCCGACGCGGGGTCGACGTCGATCCGCACGCCGGGGCTCACGCCGCGGGCTCCATGCGCTCGAGCCACACGCGGTCGTAGCCGTCGAAGCGCTCGCGCTGCGTCTCGACCCACTCGTCGGCCGGGAACTGCGGGTAGTGCACGTCGCCCTCCGGCTCGAGGTCGACCTCGGTCAGCACCTGGTGCGTCGCCCACGGCAGCAGCGCGGCGTAGACCTCACCGCCACCCGCGACCATCAGGTCGCCGGGCTGGGCGCCGGCGAGCGCGAGCGCCTCCTCGACCGTGTGGGCGACGAGCACGCCCTCGTGCGACCACTCGAGGTGCCGGGTCAGGACGATCGTCGTGCGCCCGGGCAGGGGGCGGCCGATCGACTCGAAGGTCGTGCGGCCCATCAGCAGCGTGTGGCCCCAGGTGAGCTCCTTGAACTGCGCCTGCTCGCCGGGCAGCCGCCACGGGATGTCGGGACCGTTGCCGATCACCCGGTTGCGGGCGTGGGCCGCCACCAGCACCACGCGCTGCTCGGGCCGGAGCGGTCCGGTCGCGCCGCCGCTCATACGGCGATGGGGGCCTTGATGCCCGGGTGGGGGTCGTAGCCCTCGACGGCGATGTGCTCGAGGTCGAAGCCGTCGATCTCCGTCACGGACGGGTCGAGCACCAGGCGCGGCAGCGCGCGCGGCTCGCGGGTGAGCTGGAGGCGGGCCTGGTCGACGTGGTTGAGGTAGAGGTGCGCGTCGCCCATGGTGTGCACGAAGTCGCCGACCTCGAGACCGGTCACCTGCGCGACCATGTGGGTCAGCAGGGCGTAGGACGCGATGTTGAACGGCACGCCGAGGAACGTGTCGGCCGAGCGCTGGTAGAGCTGGCACGACAGCCGGCCGGGGCCGGTCGCGGCGGGCTCGACGTAGAACTGGAACATCGTGTGGCACGGCGGGAGCGCCATGTCGTCGACGTCGGCGACGTTCCACGCCGAGACGATGTGGCGGCGCGAGTCGGGGTTGGTGCGGATGCCCTCGACCAGCCGGGCGATCTGGTCCACGTGACGCCCGTCGGGCGTGGGCCACGAGCGCCACTGGTAGCCGTAGACCGGGCCCAGGTCGCCTTGCTCGTCGGCCCACTCGTCCCAGATCGTGATGCCGCGGTCCTGCAGCCACTTCACGTTGGTGTCGCCGCGCAGGAACCACAGCAGCTCGCCGAAGACCGAACGCGTGTGCACCTTCTTGGTGGTCACGAGCGGGAAGCCCGCGGACAGGTCGAAGCGCATCTGGTGGCCGAAGACGCTGAGCGTGCCGGTGCCGGTGCGGTCGGTCTTCTCCACGCCCTCGTCGAGGATCCGCTGGAGCAGGTCGAGGTAGGCGCGCACGGGGCGACTCTACGACGCACGCTCAGGTCAGCAGCACAACCTTGCCGGTGGTTCGTCGCTCGGACAGCGCCCGGTGCGCCTCGGCTGCCTTGGCGAGGGGGAACCGGGTGGTGGCGGGCCGCCACTCGCCGGCGGCGAGCCGATCCACCGCCTCGCGGGCCAGCCCCTGGATCCCGTCCGGCCGGGCGAACATGCGCGCTCCGATGGCAGCGGTCACCGCGACCCCGCGCTCGAACACGTCCTGCGCCGACAGGGCGATCGCCTCGCCGGCCGTCCAGCCGAACATGACCAGCCGGCCGCCCGGAGCGACCAGGTCGAACGCGGCCCGGCCCACCGTGCCGCCCACCCCGTCGAGGGCAACGGTCACGGCGCGCTCGGCGCCGAGGAGGGCCGCCACCTCGGCGGGCCAGCCGGGCTCGAGGTAGTCGACCGGGTGCGCGCCGTACGACGCCACCAGCGCCGACTTGGCCGCACCGCCGGCCACCCCGACGACGCGTGCCCCGGTCTGCACGGCGGCCTGGACCAGCAGGGTCCCCAGCCCGCCGGCCGCGCTGGTGACCAGCACCGTGTCGTCCGGCCCGATCGCCGCCTCCTCGAGGATGCCCAGCGCGGTGCGGCCGGTCCCGACCATCGCGACCGCCTCTGCCTCGTCCACGTGCTCGGCCAGGGGGATCAGCGCCGCGGCAGGCGCCAGGGCGCGAGCGGCGTAGCCGCCACTGAGCACACCGAGGTGGGCGACCACCCGTCGGCCGAGCCAGGACCGGTCGACGTCCGGCCCGACGGCGTCCACGACCCCGGCGACCTCGCGGCCCGGCGTCATGGGCAGCGCCGCTCGCCCGAAGGGACCCGCGACGCCTTCGCGCAGGGAGGCGTCCAAGAGGTGCACACCTGCGGCGGACACGGCGATCCGCACCTGTCCCGCCGCCGGGTCCGGCTCGTCGACGTCCTCGAGCACCAGCACCTCCGGACCGCCGTAGGCCCTCTGCACGATCGCCTGCATCACGTCGGTCCCCGCTCACTCGTCGTCGGCTCTTGCCCGGGACGCTAGGAGCTCACGTGGACGTGAGGTCAAGCAGTCGCCGCAGCCGGCGTCGCCGCCAGGGCACACCCGCTCAGGACCGCGGCACCCGGGCCTCCACCACCACGCACTCGACGCCGAAGGCGTGGTGCCGGCCGAGGGCGTCGTACGCCGACCGCAGGCGGGCCTGCACGGCCTCGGGCTGGGCGCGCCACGCGAGGCCGAAGTTGCCCACCGTGGTCAGACCGCACCAGAGGTCGTCGGCAGCGATCCGCCACGTCCACGAGCGGGTGCCGGCGGCGGTCACAGCGAGCCCGGCCTCGGCGAGGATGCCGGCGAGGCCGTCGGCGGAACGGTCGAAGTCCCGGTCGGCCGGCAGCCGCGGCACCACAGGACGCACGACGTCGACGGAGTCGAGCAGGTCGTTCCACATCACGGCCTGCGGAGGCGGCGTGCTTCCCCAGATCGTCGCGCGCACGACCGCCCCGGGCGCTGCCACCCGAGCCAGCTCGCGGGCACCGGCGCGAGGGTCCTCGACGTGGTTGAGCACGAAGGCGGCCGTCACCACCTCGAAGCCGTCGTCGGCCAGCGGCAGGTCGGGCAGGCCACCCACGAGCACGCGCTCCCGCCCGAGCGCGGCGGCAGCGAGCCGCGCCATCTCCGGGTCCGGCTCGGCCCCGATGGCGTCGTGTCCCGCCCGCCGCGCGGCTCCCACCAGCGCGCCGGTGCCGCAGCCCACGTCGAGCAGCCGCGCACCGCGTGGCAGCCCGTCGAGGACCGCGGGGATCGCGCCGGCGCACAGGCCGGCGAAGCTCCGCGCGTACGCCTGCGCCACGCCTGTCCAGAGTGCCTCCGCCACGAGGCGCGACCCTAGCGGTGGCTCAGCGCAACCGGACCGTGCCGCCCGCGACGATGGTCACCGGCTCCTCGCACACCGCCGGCGTCCGGCACACCACGAGCGCCCGCCGGCCCGACTCCGACTGCCGCACGGCGTCCTGTGCGCCGTCGCGGCGCGAGGAGTCGATGAGGTGCGCCCAGCCGCCGTCGGCCATCGGCACGCTCTGCACGAGCACGTCGTAGGCGCCGAGCGCGGTGACGAGCGGCGGCACCGGCACCTCGTCGAGCGCGGCCGGCGCCTCGTCGATCGGCTCGGTCCCGCCGTCGGCGTCCACGCGGAGCACCTCCCCGGACCGGAGCCGGGCGACCACGGCGGAGCCGTCGGCGACGAAGACCTCCACGCCGCGCAGCCCGACCACCACGTCCGCCAGGTGCAGCTCACCCTCGGCGTACCACGCGACGGGCAGCGGGTTGGCCTCCTCGCGCACCGGGGGCGGTGTCGGCCGGGCGGCCCACCACGCCCACCCGGCCGCGAGCACCGCCGCGACGACGACGCCCACGAGGGCGCGTCTCGCCGCCAGCCGGCGACGGGCGGCCCGCACCCGCTCGGCCCGCTCGAACCACGGCTCGGGCCCGTCGCGGGGGTCTCGCGGGCGTACGCCGTGGGGTGCCGGCTCCCCGGGACGTGGCGGCAGCGCGGCCCGCTCACGGGCCTCGGCCCACAGGGTCACGTCGACCTGCTCCTCGCGCACGCGGCGCCGCCACGAGCGCCGGGCGGCCACCAGGGTCTCGGCGACCGCGAGCCGCGCGTCGTCCGGCGCGACGCCCTCCTCCTCGAGGCCGGCGACGAGGTCGGTCCAGCGCGCGTCGACGTAGGTCGCGAAGTCCGACCGGTCCGCGGTGCCCACCTCGCGCCTCCTCCCGTGCGTCGACCGTGCGCCCCGGCTCCGAGGCCTCGGGAGGCGTTCGGGGCCGCGGCCGGCGCGGATGGGTCAGGCGCTCAGCGACATCGGCCCGTAGACCTGGCGGTCGTGCTCGAACAGCGTCACCGCGGCGACGCCGTGCTCGGCGAGGTCGGCCCAGATCTCCCCCACCCACGACTCCGCGTCGCCCTGGGTGGCGAAGCGCTGGTCGGAGTGGCCGGCGACCTCGACCTCCTCACCCGCCGCGTCCTCCAGGCGCCACCACCAGGGCCGCTCGGCGGCCGAGGGCTGGCGGAAGGTCGGCGGCTGTCCGGGAAGCACGTCAGGACTCCTTCACCGACGGGTCGACGAAGGGCGGCTTCACGAGCTGGAAGACCTCGCGCCGCCCGCGGATGTCGACGCCCACCTCGGCGTCCTCGGCGACCATGGTCGGGATCAGCGCCAGGCCGATGCCCTTCTTCAGCGTCGGGGAGAACGTGCCGGACGTGACGTCGGCCAGCGGCACGTCGGGGGTCAGCGTGACGCCCATCCCGGGTCGGGGGATGCCGCGGCCGACGGCGAGGAGCCCACGCAGCCGGCGCTTGGGGCCCTCCTCCTTCACCTTCTGCACCGCGTCGCGGCCCCAGAAGGCGCCCTTCTTCCAGCCGACGGCCCACGAGAGCCCGGCCTCGAGGGGATTGGTGTCGAGACCGATGTCCTGGCCGTGGAGCGGGTAGCCCATCTCGGTGCGCAGCGTGTCGCGGGCACCGAGGCCGCACGCGACGATGCCCCACTCCCCGCCGGCCGCCATCAGCTCGTCCCACAGCCGGCCGGCGACCGAGTTGGCCACGACCAGCTCGTAGCCGCGCTCGCCGGTGTAGCCCGTGCGGCACACCACGACGCCGACGCCGGTGTCGTGCAGCTCGGCCTCGACGAAGGACATGTACTCGTGCCCGGCGGGCAGCCCGACCTTCTCGAGCACCTCGTCGGACCGGGTGCCCTGCACGGCCAGCACAGCGTAGTCGTCGTGGTGGCTGACCACCTTCACGCCCGCGGGGGCGGCGGCCTGCAGCCGCGCCACGACCTCGGCCGTGTTGGCGGCGTTGGGGACGAGCAGCACGTGCTCGTCGTCGTGCCAGTAGGCGATGAGGTCGTCGACGATGCCGCCGGACTCGTCGAGGCACAGCGTGTACTGGGCCTTGCCGGGCCGGATCTTGGCCAGGTCGTTGGACAGGGTGGCGTTGACGAAGTCGGCGGCACCCGGACCGGACACCATCGCCTTGCCGAGGTGGCTGACGTCGAACACGCCGACCGACTCCCGCACCGCCGTGTGCTCCTTCACCACGCCGGTCCGGTACTCCAGCGGCATCGACCACCCGCCGAACTCGGCGAACTTCGCACCGAGGGCCTCGTGACGGTCGTGGAGGGGCGACTGCTTGAGCGATGCGGCCATGGCGCCGAACCTACCGCGTGCCGCGCGTCAGGCCTCGCCTAACATGCCCGGGTGACCACCTACGCGCTGCGCAGCGCCAGTCCCGCCAAGACCCGAGCCGACGCCGTCGTGGTGGGAGTGGTCACCGGCGCCAAGGGCCCACGGCTGTGCGACGCCGCCGCCGACATCAGCGAGGCCTACGGCCGCCGGCTGCGTCCGTTCCTCAGCACGATGGGCGTGACCGGCAAGGCCGGTGAGTCCGTCAAGGCCCCGACCGGCGACGGCGTGAACGCACCCCTGCTGGTGTTCGTCGGGCTCGGTGCCGACCAGGCCGACCCCGTCGCCGTACGCCGGGCCGCGGGCGTCGCCGCCCGCAGCGTGCCCAACGCCGCCTCGGTCGCCCTCGCGCTGCCGAGCGACACGCCCGAGCTGGTGGAGGCCGTGGTCGAGGGCCACCGCCTCGGCGGCTACACCTTCACCGGCTACAAGTCCCACCAGCCCGAGGCGTCCGCGCCCAACGACGTCGTGGTGCTCACCGGCATCGCCCGCCGTGCCGACGCCGTCGCCGCCCTGGCGCGCGCCGAGGTGCTCGCCGACGCCGTCGCGCTGACCCGCGACTGGGTCAACACGCCGCCCCGCGACTGCACGCCCCCGATCCTGGCCGAGCTCGTGCGCGCCGCGCACAAGGAGGTCACCACCGGCCGCGGCGCGCCCAAGGTCACGCTCGAGATCTTCGACCACGAGCAGCTCGCCGAGATGGGCTGCGGCGGCATCCTCAGCGTCGGCGACTCCTCCGAGGCGCCCTCGCGCCTGGTCAGGCTCACCTGGGCGCCGCGGGGCGCGGCCGTGCACCTCGCGCTGGTCGGCAAGGGCGTCACCTTCGACTCCGGCGGCCTGACCATCAAGCCGTCGTCGAGCATGGTCAACATGAAGGGCGACATGGCCGGCGCGGCCAGCGTCGTGGCCGCCACCCTCGCGATCGCGCGCCTGGGCCTGCCGATCAAGGTCACGGCGTACGCCCCGATGGCCGAGAACATGGTCTCCGGCACCGCGACCCGTCCCGGCGACGTGATCACCATGCACAACGGCACGACCGTCGAGATCGCCAACACCGACGCCGAGGGCCGGATGCTGCTCGGCGACGCGCTGTCGATGGCGGTGCAGGACGAGCCCGACGTCGTCGTCGACATCGCCACCCTCACCGGGCACATGCAGCTCGCCCTCGGCGACAAGGTCGGCGCCGTGATGGGCACCGACGGGGAGGTGCAGTCCGTCCTGGCCGCCGGCGCGGCTGCCGGCGAGCAGCACTGGCCGATGCCGATCCCCGAGGAGATGAAGGAGCGCGTCACCAGCTCCAAGGTCGCCGACCTCCTCCAGCACGACTGGGTGCGCTGGGGCGGCGGCCTCTACGCCTCGGCGTTCCTGCGCGAGTTCACCGGCGGCCTGCCCTGGGCCCACCTCGACATCGCCGGCAAGGAGATGAACACCGGCGGCCCCTACGGCCACGTCCCGTCGGGCGCGACCGGCTTCGGCGTCACTACGCTGGTCGAGCTGGCCCGGTCGCTGGCGGACCGGTCGAAGGACTAGATCCCCTCGGCCTTCTTGCGCCGGTTGTAGTCGCGCATCCGCTGCGGCACGCCGACCACCGCCGCGTCGTACGACGGCACCCGGTGGCGGTTGGCGAAGTCGTGGGCCCACCGCACGCTCGGCACCCGGCGGCGGGTCCACTCCCCGTCGTGGGCGACCAGCAGCAGCGTCACGTCGCTGACCGCCGTGCGCGGCTCGACGAACCCCTCGACCCCCTGGCGGGTGGTGACGAACCGCTCGAGGTGGCGCACGTCCTCCCCGTCGGAGGCCCGCACACGGGTGGACCCGGTGCGGGTGGCGTCCTGCGCAGGAGCGCTGGTGCGCGTCTTGCGACGGAGTCGGTCGAACAGGCCCATGGCGCACATTGTGCAGGGAGTGGCCCCATCGCGCTCGCGATCACCGCTTCGACCCGCCCGACCCGGTGTGGACAGCGTCACGAAGAGTGCAAAGATGGACGCGCCCCGAGATGGTCGGTGCGAGTCGAGCACGTGTGGAGGGAATGCAGTGGCGGACGGTGAGTTCGACGTACTCGTCCTCGGGGCCGGATCGGGCGGATACGCCTGCGCCCTGCGAGCGGCCCAGCTGGGCCTGAGCGTCGGACTCGTCGAGAAGGGCAACCTCGGCGGCACCTGCCTCCACGTCGGCTGCATCCCGACCAAGGCCCTCCTCCACGCCGCGGAGGTCGCCGACTCCGCGCGCGACGCCGCCCAGTTCGGTGTGACCGCCTCGCTCGAGGGCATCGACATGGCCGGGGTCAACGCCTACAAGGACAAGGTCGTCGACCGGCTCTTCAAGGGACTCACCGGCCTGATCAAGTCGCGGGGCATCACCGTCATCCAGGGCACCGGCACGCTGACCGGTCCCCGCGAGGTCACCGTCGACGGCACGGCCTACACCGGCCGGTCGGTGGTCCTGGCGTCCGGCTCCTACAGCAGGTCGCTGCCAGGGCTCGAGGTGGACGGCGAGAAGGTCATCACCTCCGAGCACGCGCTGCGCCTCGACCGCGTGCCCGCGTCGGCGATCGTGCTCGGCGGCGGCGTCATCGGCTGCGAGTTCGCCAGCGTGTGGAAGTCGTTCGGCTCCGAGGTCACCATCGTCGAGGCCCTGCCCCGGCTCGTGGCCGCCGAGGACGAGGCCTCCTGCAAGGCGCTCGAGCGCGCCTTCCGCAGGCGCAGGATCACCTTCCTCACCGCGACCTCCTACAAGAGCGTCAAGGTCACCGACACCGGCGTCGCCGTCACCGTGGAGGGCGCCAAGGACGGGGAGAGCGTGATCGAGGCCGAGGTGCTCCTCGTCGCCGTCGGCCGGGGTCCCGCCACCGATGGCCTCGGCTACGCCGAGCAGGGCATCGAGATGGACCGCGGCTTCGTGCTCACCGACGAGCGGTGCCGCACCAACGTCGAGGGCGTCTACGCCGTCGGCGACATCGTCCCCGGTCTCCAGCTCGCCCACCGCGGCTTCCAGCAGGGCATCTTCGTCGCCGAGGACATCGCCGGGCTCGACCCGCGTCCCATCGACGAGACCGGCATCCCGCGGGTCACCTACTCGCACCCCGAGATCGCGTCGGTCGGCCTCGACGAGGCGGCGGCGCGCGAGCTCCACGGCGACGCGGTCACCACCGTGACGTACGACCTCGGCGGCAACGGCAAGAGCCAGATCCTGCAGACCCAGGGCTTCGTCAAGCTCGTCGGTCTCGTCGACGGACCGGTGCTCGGCGTCCACATGGTGGGCGATCGCGTCGGCGAGCTCATCGGCGAGGCGCAGCTGATCTACAACTGGGAGGCACACGCCGACGACGTCGCGCCGCTGGTGCACGCCCACCCGACCCAGAACGAGGCCCTCGGCGAGGCGCACCTCGCGCTCGCCGGCAAGCCGCTCCACGCCCACTCCTGAACCACCTGAGACATCCCTCCCCACCCACACGCGAGCGAAGGAACCACATGGCCTCCGAAGTCACCCTCCCCGCACTCGGCGAGTCCGTCACCGAGGGCACCGTCACCCGCTGGCTCAAGCAGGTCGGTGACACGGTTGCCGTCGACGAGCCGCTGCTCGAGGTCTCCACCGACAAGGTCGACACCGAGATCCCGTCCCCGGTCGCCGGCACGCTGCTGGAGATCAAGGCCAACGAGGACGACACCGTCGAGGTCGGCTCGGTCCTGGCCGTGGTCGGCGAAGAGGGCGAGTCGGCCGGCGACGCCTCCGGGTCGGCCGAGCCCGAGGCGCAGCCCCAGGACGACGCCGAGTCGGAGAAGAAGGCCGAGCAGGAGGAGCAGGTCGCCGAGGAGACCGGCGACCTCCCCGACGGCGACCAGACCCCCGAGTCGGAGAAGGACGACGCCCCCGCCCAGGAGGAGCCCGCTGCCGAGCAGGCGGCGTCCGGCGACTCGTCCGGTGGCTCGTCCGGTGGTGGGGGTGGCGGCGGTACGCCGGTGACCCTGCCCGCGCTCGGCGAGTCGGTCACCGAGGGCACGGTCACCCGCTGGCTCAAGCAGGTCGGTGACGAGGTCGCCGTCGACGAGCCGCTGCTCGAGGTCTCCACCGACAAGGTCGACACCGAGATCCCCTCCCCGATCGCCGGCACGCTGCTGGAGATCAAGGCCGCGGAGGACGAGACGGTCGAGGTCGGCGCCGAGCTCGCGATCATCGGCTCGGGCGACGCCGGGTCGGGCGCCACGTCGGAGCCGCAGTCGGCCGAGGCGCAGCCCAAGGACGAGGACAACGCCGAGAAGAAGGCCGAGCAGGAGCAGTGGATCGCCGACGAGAAGGGCGAGCTGCCCGAGGGTGACGAGACCCCCGAGTCGGCCAAGCAGGACTCCCCCGCAGCCCAGCAGGAGCAGCCGCAGGAGGTCGAGCCCGAGGCCAAGGGCGAGGCGCCCTACGCCCCAGCCCCGCAGGGCGAGCCCGAGCCGCAGCGCACCGACGCCGCCGCCCAGGCCCCCTCGGGCGGGTCTGGCTCGTCGTCCTCGTCGGCCTCGTCCCAGGGCGGCGGCCGCGACCAGTCGGCGTACGTGACCCCGCTGGTGCGCAAGATGGCCGACCAGCACGGCGTCGACCTCGGCTCGGTGCAGGGCACCGGCGTCGGTGGCCGCATCCGCAAGCAGGACGTCCTCGACGCGGCCGCCGCCGCCCAGCAGGCCAAGGCCCCGGCCGAGGCCCCCGCTGCCGCGCCGGCTGCTGCCGGTGCTCCCCCGGCCGCCAAGGCTCCGTCGTCGGCGTCGCCGTCGCCGCTGCGCGGCACCACCGAGCCGCTCTCGCGGCTGCGCAAGGTGATCGCCTCGCGCATGGTGGAGTCGCTGCACGAGGGCGCCCAGCTCACCCAGGTGATGGAGGTCGACGTCACCGTGATCGCCCGCCTGCGGGAGTCGGTGAAGGCCGACTTCCTGGCGCGCGAGGGCGTGAAGCTGACCTACCTGCCGTTCTTCGCCAAGGCTGCGATCGACGCGCTCAAGCTGCACCCCAAGCTCAACGCGGCGATCGACGCCGAGAAGGGCGAGGTCACCTACTTCGACCGCGAGAACATCGCGTTCGCGGTGGACACCGAGAAGGGCCTGCTGACGCCGGTCGTCAAGGAGGCGGGCGACCTGTCGATCGCCGGGCTGGCGAAGAAGATCGCCGACGTCGCCGAGCGCACCCGCACCAACAAGATCACCCCCGACGAGCTGTCGGGCGGCACGTTCACCATCACCAACCTCGGCAGCTTCGGGGCGCTCTTCGACACCCCGATCATCAACAAGCCGCAGGTCGCCATCCTCGGCCCCGGCGCCGTGGTCAAGCGACCCGTCGTGATCGACGACCCCAACCTGGGCGAGACGATCGCGGTGCGCCACATGGTCCACCTCTCGCTGACCTACGACCACCGCCTGGTCGACGGCGCCGACGCCGGCCGGTTCCTCCAGGAGGTCAAGAAGCGTCTCGAGGCAGGCCAGTTCGAGGTCTGATCCCCGCCTGATCCCGGTCGCACGACGCCCCGCCCACGCTCCGTGGGCGGGGCGTCGTCGTCCCCGGCGCGGCCGCGCGGTCCGTCATCCCGACCGGTACGCATGGCCTCGGGTACGCATGACGCAACGGGGCTCAGCCGGGAGAGCCCCGCGTTCGTCCGGCGGCCGTGTCGACCACGTCACAGCGGCGCGAGTCACACGAAAACGAGGCGCGCGATGTCGGTGCGGCGACGTACCGTCTGATGCTTGTGACGGTGACCGAGATGCAGACCCCCGCGGCACCGGCGACGACGTCCGCGACGGCCGGGCTGCCGCCGGGCCGGGTGCCCGTCGACTGGCGGCGCGTGCGGCGTCCGCTGACCTACCTCTGCTTCTCGATGTCCCTGCTGGGCGCCGTCGCCGCGTCCCTCGGCTCGATGGTCGCGGGCAGGCTCGCCGACAGCCCCACCGAGCGCCTCCTGGTGCTCCTGGCGCTGTGTGTGGTGGGCGGCGCGGTGATCGACACGGTCGCCAAGACCGTCTGGGCCACGATCTGCGACCGCGCCGAGGGCCAGCTCCGCGCCGACCTCCTCGACGCCGCGATGGCGCAGCCGCTGTCCGAGCTCTCCGAGCAGGCCGTGGGCGAGGTCCTCGACCGCATCGACGACGACACCTGGGAGGTCGGCCAGCTGATGCGCTGGGGCGTGTGGCAGGCCGCGCGCACCCTCCTCGCCTCCGGCCCGCTGTGGGTGGTCGCCTCGCTCACCTGGTGGCCGGCCGTCTTCCTCTTCCCGCTCACCGCCGTCGTCACGTTCGCCGTGATCCGCCGGCTGCTGCCGCTGGTCGCGCAGCGCAAGGTCATCGAGGAGGCCGCCTGGACCGACCACGCGGCGTCCACCGAGGAGGGCGTCGCCGCCCGCGACGACCTGCGCACCTCGCTCGGCCAGGCCCACGTCCTGCGCCGCAACGCCCACCTGGCGTCCGTCGTCCACCGCACCCTCGACGCTGTCCTGGCCGTCGAGGTGCGCATCACCCGCCGCAGCGGCGGCCTGCTCCACGGCGCCCTGGCCGCGGTCGGAGTGGTCGGGGTGGCGCTGGTGCTCTCCGGCGACCTGAGCACGGCCCGCCTGGTCACCCTCTTCCTCGTCACGACTATGTTCGTCGGCGGCGTCGACATGCTCGCGCGCCACCTGCCCGACCTCCAGGAGGGGTTCGGCGCGGTGCTGCGGCTGCGCGGGATGCTCGCCTCGCCGGCCGAGCCGACGGGCGGCCTGCCCGTGCCCGACGGGCCCCTCGACGTCGAGTTCCGCCACCTCGAGTTCAGCTACGGCACCGGCACGTTCGCCCTCCGCGACGTCGACCTGCTGCTCAGCGCCGGCCACACCTGCGCGCTCGTCGGTCGCACCGGCTCGGGCAAGTCGACGCTGGCCTCCCTGCTCTCCCGCGCGGTCGAGCCCCCGCCCGGCACCGTCTTCCTGGGCGGGATCGACGTCCTCGACCTCGACCTCCAGCAGCTGCGCTCCGCCGTCGGCGTGGTCACCCAGCGCACCGAGGTGCTGGCCGGCACGCTCGCCGACAACATCACCCTCTTCGCCGACGTCCCGCCCGCCGTGGTCGAGGCGGCCGTGGCCGAGCTCGGCCTGACCGACTGGGTGGCCGGCCTGCCCGAGGGCCTTGACACCGTCCTCGGCCCCGGCGGCACCAGCCTGTCGGCCGGCGAGGAGCAGCTCGTCGCGTTCGCGCGGCTGCTCGTGCGCGACGTCAGCGTCGTGGTCCTCGACGAGGCCACCGCCCGCATGGACCCCGTCACCGAGGCCCGCGTGGTGCGGGCCGCCGACCGGCTGATCTCCGGGCGCACCGGCATCCTGGTCGCGCACCGGCTCTCCACCACCGAGCGGGCCGAGCAGGTGGCGGTCCTCGAGTCCGGGCGCGTCGTCCAGCAGGGCCCCCGCGGCCGCCTGGCCGCCGAGGACGGGCCCTTCCGCGACCTCCTTGAGGCAGCGGCCCACGAGCCGGTCGTCGAGGAGCACCACCACGACGAGTCGACGATCGGGTCCGTGCGCCGCAGCACCACTCCCCCGGCGCCGCCCCGGCTCGCCCCGACGCCGAGCCTGGCCCGCCAGGTGCTCCACACGATCAGCATCCAGCCGCAGTGGGGCCTGCTCGGCGCGTTCCTCTTCCTCGCCTCGTCGCTGACCGGCGCGTTCGGCGCGGTCACGGGGTGGGTGTGGGGTCACATCGTCACCGACCTGCAGGCGGGCGAGCGGCCCACCCTGCTGGTGGTGGCCCTGGTCGCCTCGCTCCTCATCGGCCCGCTCCTGCTCGCCCAGGCGTTCCGCTCCTACCCGCATTGGTGGGTGGAGGTACGGCTGCGGGTGCGCGCCGCGGTGCTGCACGGGCAGACCGCGCAGCGCCGGCTGCTCCGCACGCCGCCCGGCGAGGTCGTCGCTCGCACCATGGACGCCGACCGGCTGGCCCGCTACACCGACCGCTGGGTCGACTTCGTCAACGGTCTCGTCGTCGCGCTGGTGACCGCGCTCATCGCCCAGACCTGGCTCGCCGGCGCGGTCCTGCTGACGGTCATGGTCGCCTCGGCGCTGGCCTCCACCCTCGGGCGCCGGGTCGCCGGCCGCTCGGCCGCGGCCGCGTCGACGGCCCGCGCGCGGTTCGGCCAGTCGCTCGTCTCCGCCCTCGAGTCGGCCCGCACGGTCAAGCTGGCCGCCGCCACGCCGCAGGTCCACCAGCACCTGCGCGCCGTCGACGGCGGTCGCGTCGACGCCGCCGTGCGCGAGCACCGCGTCCAGGCCCTCCTCGACGGCGTTCCCGTCGTGATGGTGCAGTGCGGCGTCGTGGCCGCCTGGGCAGGGCTGCTCACCGGCCGCTGGGAGCTCGCGACCGCACTCCTCGTGGCCAACGCCGTCAGCGGCTTCGACTGGTTCGGCCGCGTGGCCGGGTCCGTCGTCACCGAGGCCCCCGGCACCCGCGCGTGGATGAACGCCACCAGCGAGCTCGCCGGCGGCGGCGACCTGATGGACCTGCCGCAGGGCGTCGACCTGGTCCGCGGCACCGGCCCGGTGCCCGCTGCGGCGCACCGCGAGCCGCTGCGCACGCTGACCGTCCGCGGGCTGTCGGCGATCCACGACGACGGCACGCTGGGCGTCGAGGGCGTCGACCTCGACGTGCAGGCCGGCGAGCTCGTGCTCCTGCTCGGCCAGGTCGGCTCCGGCAAGTCGAGCCTGCTCGGCGCGCTCGCCGGGCTCGTCGGCAGCACCGGCGAGATCCGCTGGAACGACCGGCTCGTCGACGACCCGCAGATCGCGCTGCGCCCCGGCCGGGTGGCCCACGTCGCTCAGGTGCCGCGGGTGCTCTCCGGCACGTTCACCGACAACGTCGCCCTCGACCACGCCGACAGGTCGGTGATGCCCGCCCTCGAAGCGGCCCGCATGGGGCGCGACGTCACCGAGGCAGGCGGCCCCGACGCGCTCGTCGGCCACCGCGGCGTACGCCTGTCCGGTGGGCAGGTGCAGCGCCTCGCGCTGGCGCGGGCGCTGGCCACCGAGTCCGACGTGCTCCTGGCCGACGACGTGTCGTCCGCGCTCGACGCCGCCACCGAGATCGAGCTGTGGCAGGCGCTGCGCGCGCGGGGCACCGCCGTCGTGGGCGCGACCAGCAAGGCGGCCGCGCTCGCGCAGGCCGACCGCGTCGTGGTGCTCGACGCGGGCCGGGTGGTCGACCAGGGGCCCTGGCGCGAGCTCGCCGGGCGCTGGGCCCACCTGGCCGGCTGAGACGCGGCCCACGGCCGTCCCGGCGCACCGCCTGCGGGTCCGTCGCGGTGCCCCTCATGCGGTCACGGCGGCGTCGGCGCGGCTTGTGGCCCCATGGTTGGGTGGGGACATGCGCGTCGTCATCGCCGGTGCCTCGGGATTCCTCGGCACCCACCTGTCCGACCACCTCCGGGTGCACGGGCACGAGGTGACCGCCCTCGTCCGCAGCGAGCCGGCCTCCGCGCACCAGTCGCGCTGGGACCCGGCCGAGGGCGTGATCGACAAGGAGCTCGTCGGGCGCGCCCATGCGGTGGTCAACCTCGCCGGGGCGCCCATCGCCGGCAACCCACACTCGAGGAAGTGGGCGGGCGAGGTGCTCGACTCCCGGGTCTCCACCACCCGCCTGCTCGCCGAGACCATCGCGGCCTCCGAGCGCCCGGCGGCCTTCATCGCCGGCAACGGCATCGCCTGGTACGGCGACCACGGCACGTCGGCGGTCACCGAGGACACGCCCAGCGCGGGCGACACGTTCCTCACCCGGGTCTCGCACGCGTGGTCGGCCGCCGCCGACGCGGCGCGTGAGGCCGGGGCGAGGGTGTGCGAGCTGCGCACGGCCCCCGTCATGGACCGCACCTCCCCGCCGTTGAAACAGCTGCGCCTGCTCTTCCAGGCCGGCTGTGGCGCCCGGCTCGGATCCGGCGAGCAGTTCATGCCGATGATCTCGCTGCGCGACTGGATCGGGGCGGTGAGCTACCTCATCGAGTCGCGCGACGTGTCCGGGGCATTCAACCTCTGCTGCCCCCGCACGCCCACCAACGCCGAGTTCACCCGCGCGCTGGCCACGGCGCTGCACCGCAAGGCGTTCCTCGCCGTCCCCGCGCCGCTCATGCGCCGCGCCGCCGGCGACCTGGCCCCCGAGCTCCTCGGCTCCGTGAACGCCCGGCCCGCCGCGCTCGAGCGCGCGGGCTACGACTTCGAGGACGAGGACGTGCGCGAGGTGCTGGCGGCCGCGCTGTCCTGAGCGCGGCCTCCGTCGCGCACCTGTGCCACCAGCCACCTCCCGTCCTCCCGCACCAGCACCACCCGTCGCATCGACGGGCGCCCGGCGGGCAGCGCGACCGGCGTCCCGGCACCGACGGCCGTACCGCCCACAACGCGGTCGGTCACGGCGAACTCCCACCGCCCGTGCGACCGGGCGACCACCCGCAGCGCCAGCACCTGCGTCGTCAGCCCTTCGACCCGCAGCCCTCTGCGGCGGTAGTCGCGCAGCAGGCTGACGTCGGCCGCACCGGCGCCGCCGGCGTACAGCCCCGCGAGCGCCTCGGCGTCCCCCGTCGCCCACGCGGCCGCCCGCTCCGCGTCCCACGCGGCCAGCACCGCCGCAGGGCCGGTGCGCTTGGTCGTGCTGGCTGCGGTGTCCCGGACCTCGTTCTCCGAGCCGGACCGCGGACCGGCCGCCGGGCCGCCCGGGTCGGGACGCGCCAGCACCACCACCAGGGTCGCGACGACCAGGGCGCAGGCCACGGCGGTGAGCGCAGGCAGCAGGCGGCGCGGGTCCATCCCGCCAGCGTGCCGGATCCGCGACCCGCCTGCAGGCGTCATCCACAGCCCCCGTCCTCCTGCGGCCGCTCGGCGCCGACGCCCCCCGCCAGCCCACCCCCACCACGGCGTGCGGCGTACGCTCGGCACATGCCGCCCGAGCACGCCGCCACCACCGCGCTGGACTTCGAGGTCGCCGGGCTCGGCGACGACGCCGTCGACTACCTGGCCGCGTGGGAGCTCCAGCGTCAGGTGCACGAGCACGTCGTCGCCGGCGACCGTCCCGGCACCGTGCTGCTGCTCGAGCACCCGCCGGTCTTCACCGCCGGCAAGCGCACCGACCCGCACGAGCGTCCGCTCGACCCCGGGGGCGCCGACGTCATCGACGTCGACCGCGGCGGCAAGATCACCTTCCACGGGCCCGGCCAGCTCGTCGGCTACCCGATCGTGGCGCTGCCCGACCACGTGAAGGTCGTCGACTACGTGCGCCGGGTCGAGGAGGCACTCATCGCCGTGTGCACCGACCTCGGCGTCACCACGGCCCGCATCCCGGGCCGCAGCGGCGTGTGGCTGCGTGCGGACGACCGCGGCCCGGAGCGCAAGATCGCCGCCATCGGGATCCGCGTCAGCCGCGGGGTGACGATGCACGGCTTCGCGATCAACTGCGACGTCGACCTCGGCTGGTACGACCGCTTCGTCCCCTGCGGGATCGCCGACGCCGGCGTGACCTCGCTGTCGCA
The DNA here is from genome assembly GCF_058355585.1 of Nocardioides sp. Z13_37. Taxonomy (NCBI): domain Bacteria; kingdom Bacillati; phylum Actinomycetota; class Actinomycetes; order Propionibacteriales; family Nocardioidaceae; genus Nocardioides; species Nocardioides sp. Z13_37. Next base: position 124,523 of record NZ_JBZGDV010000004.1, read on the forward strand.
GGAGCTCGGCCGCGACGTCACCGTCGCCGACGTCCTGCCCGCCGTGCGCCGCCACCTGGCGACGTACCTGTCGTGGCAGCCCTACGAGGCCACCCCCGACTACGACGCCCGCCCCGAGCCCGGCCGCGGCCCGCGGATCCAGCTCGTCACACCCGGTCGCTGACCGGCGCGTCCCAGAGCGCACCCGCATTCGGTCCTGCCATAGTCCACTCCCACGTGGAGGCGCCCGGTCGGCTCCCGGGAGGGGGCGTCGTGGCGAGCACGGCCAGTGGCGAGCTGGTGATCCAGACCAGCGGGCTGCGCAAGGAGTTCACCGGTCCGCGCGGCACCCGCGTCGCCGTCGCCGACCTGGACCTCGCGGTGCCCCGCGGTGGCGTGCACGGCTTCCTCGGACCCAACGGGTCGGGGAAGACCACGACCATCAGGATGCTGCTCGGGCTCGCCAGGCCCACCGCGGGGACGATGTCCCTCTTCGGCACCCCGGTGCCGCAGCGACTGCCGGAGGTCATGGGCCGCGTCGGCGCCGTCGTGGAGTCGCCCAAGTTCTCCCCCACGCTCTCCGCCCGGCAGAACCTGCTCCTCCTCGCGGGGTCGGTCGGCATCGGCCGGGACGTGGTGGACGACGCGCTGGTGCGAGTCGGGCTCGGCGAGCGGGCCGACGAGCGCTACAAGTCCTACTCCCTCGGCATGAAGCAGCGCCTCGCGATCGCGGCGACCCTGCTCAAGTCGCCCGACCTGCTGATCCTCGACGAGCCGACCAACGGCCTCGACCCCGCCGGCATCCGGGAGATCCGCGAGCTGATCCGCGGCCTCGGCGAGGCGGGCGTGACGGTGCTGCTGAGCTCCCACATCCTGGCCGAGGTGCAGCAGGTCTGCACCAGCGCGACCATCATCGGCAACGGCCGGATGCTGACCTCGGGCAAGGTCGAGGACCTGCTCGGGCGTACGTCCTACCGGCTGCGCGTCGCCGACCCGGGCGCGGCCCGCGCCGCGCTCGAGGCGGCGGGCATGAGCGTGCGACGGGACGCCGACTCGCTGGACGTCGTCACCGACGAGACCGGCGACCGGATCACGCGCCTCCTGGCCGAATCCGGTCTCTACCTGTCCGAGCTCACCCCGGTCCGTGCCGACCTCGAGACGATCTTCCTCGAGCTCACAGCCGACGACCAGATGGGCCTCGCGCCGACGCCGGAGGAGGTTCGATGAGGCTGCTGAGGGTCGAGCTGGACCGGCTGCGCTGGCGACGGGCCGTCGTCGTGCTGCTGGTCGCGTGCGTCGCCCTGCCCCTCGTCCTGCTGGCCGGCTACGCGTGGGAGACGCGCCCGGTGAGCGACGCGGACATCGCGCAGGCCAAGGAGCGCGCTGCGCTGGACGCCGACCAGCCGTGGGTGGCCGAGGAGCTCGCCGCCTGCGAGGACGACCCCGAGATGTACCTCGGCCCCGACGGGGTCGCGGCCGGCTGTGCCGACGCGATCACACCCCGCTACGAGAACTACCTCTTCCGCAGCACGCTCGAGCTCGGCACGCTGCGCACCGAGGTGGGCGCGGCCGCGATCACCATCCTGACCGGGCTGCTCATGCTGATCGGAACGACGTACGCCGGCCATGACTGGAACACCGGCTCGATGAGCAACCAGCTGCTGTTCGAGCCCCGGCGGCTGCGACTGTGGGCCGCCAAGGGTGCTGCCGTGCTGCTCACCGGCGTCCTGGTCGGAGCGGTCGTGCTGGCGGCGTTCTGGGGCCTGGCGGCGCTGCTCGCGTCGAGCCGTGACGTCACGGCGGCGCCCGGAGACTGGGACGCGATCTGGGCGACCCAGGCGCGCGGCGTCCTGGCCATCGGCGTGGGCGGCCTCTTCGGCTACGCCCTCACAATGCTGTTCCGCAGCACGGTGGCGACCCTGTCGCTGATGTTCGGGGTCGCCATCGCCGGGTCGATGCTCCTCGTCGCGATCCTCGGCGACGGCGCGGTCCGCTGGCTGCTCCCCACCACCTTCATGGCCTTCGTGCTGGGCGACTTCTCCTACTACGACCCGTCGGCGTGCACCCAGTTCGCCGACGGTTCGGTGAGCGGCGACTGCCAGCGGGTGCTGTCCGTGGCCGACGGAGGGGTCGCGCTCGCGGTGCTCGTCGGGGTGGCGGTCGTGCTCTCCCTGTGGTCCTACCAGCGCCGCGACGTGCCGTGAGCCGCACGCGCGGTCCTGGTTGGGGAGGCTCGGAGCCCCGTCGTAGAGTGGCAGGTGTGACGACTGCTCCCGCACCCGAAGGACGCAAGCTCCTCCGACTGGAGATCCGCAACGCCGAGACTCCGATCGAGCGCAAGCCGGAGTGGATCAAGACGCGCGCCAAGATGGGCCCCGAGTACACCTCGCTGCAGAACCTGGTGAAGTCCGAGGGGCTGCACACCGTGTGCCAGGAGGCCGGCTGCCCCAACATCTTCGAGTGCTGGGAGGACCGCGAGGCCACCTTCCTCATCGGCGGCGACCAGTGCACCCGCCGCTGCGACTTCTGCCAGATCGACACCGGCAAGCCGCAGCCGCTCGACCGCGACGAGCCGCGCCGCGTGGCGGAGTCGGTGCAGAAGATGCAGCTGCGCTACGCCACCATCACCGGCGTCGCGCGCGACGACCTGCCCGACGGCGGTGCCTGGCTCTACGCCGAGACGGTGCGCGCGATCCACGAGCTCAACCCCGACACGGGCGTGGAGAACCTGATCCCCGACTTCAACGGCAAGCCCGACCTCCTCCAGGAGGTCTTCGAGTCGCGGCCCGAGGTGCTGGCCCACAACGTGGAGACGGTGCCGCGGATCTTCAAGCGGATCCGCCCGGCGTTCCGCTACGACCGCTCCCTCGACGTCATCACCCAGGCCCGCGACTTCGGCCTGGTGACCAAGTCCAACCTGATCCTCGGCATGGGCGAGACCCGCGAGGAGGTGAGCCAGGCGCTGCGCGACCTGCACGAGGCGGGCTGCGAGCTGATCACCATCACGCAGTACCTCCGCCCCTCCCCCCGCCACCACCCCGTCGAGCGGTGGGTCAAGCCGGAGGAGTTCGTCGAGCTGAAGGCCGAGGCCGACGAGATCGGCTTCGCCGGCGCCCTGTCCGGCCCGCTGGTCCGCTCGTCCTACCGCGCCGGACGCCTGTACGGTCAGGCGATGGAAGCGCGCGCCGCCGCCACCGCCTGACAGCATCACCGCTCCACCTGTCGAAGCACCTGTTGAACACCTGACCGGACAAGGCCACCTCATGTCGACCCCCGCCACCACGCCCACCTCGCGCCGTGGGCAGATCATGCAGACCTACCAGATGGCCAAGCGGAGCGACCCGCGCCTGGGCCTGATCGTGATGGGCGTGTTCGTGCTCGGCGCGGCCCTCGGCTTCGCCGTGATGTGGGTGCTGCCGGGCGACGGCCTCCTCGGCTGGATCATGTCCGTCGTCGGCGCCGTGCTCTTCGGCGCGCTCCTCGCGCTGCTCGTCTTCGGCCGCCGCGCCCAGAAGGCGGCGTACACCCAGATGGAAGGCCAGCCGGCCGCGGCCGCGGGCGCCCTGCAGATGCTGCGTCGCGGGTGGAAGGTCGACCCGGTCGTCGGGTTCACCAAGCAGCAGGACGTCGTGCATCGCGTCGTCGGTCCGCCCGGCATCGTCCTCGTCGCCGAGGGCTCCAGCCCCGCCCGCGTCCGCCAGCTGCTCGCCACGGAGCACAAGAAGCACGAGCGCGTGGCCTACGGCGTGCCGATCCACGAGGTCGTGTGCGGTCGCGGCGAGGGCGAGGTGCCGCTGCCCAAGCTGGTGCGCCACGTCCAGAAGCTCGGCCGCAACGTCAAGCCGGCCGAGATGACCGACATCCTCCAGCGGCTCAAGGCCCTCGACGCCCAGCGCGGCAAGCTCCCGCTGCCCAAGGGCCCGATGCCGACGTCGATGAAGGGCATGCGCTCGCAGCAGCGCGGACGCTGACCGCTCGGGTCAGAGCCTGACGGTCCGCGTGCCGGCGGCGACGTCGTGGAGCCCGCGGCCGTCGTACGTCAGCAGCGGCGGTAGGAGCAGCGCGACGAGCACCGAGCGGACGAGCGCACGCAGCAGCGACACCGGCCGACCGGAGCCGTCCGACCTCACCACCCGGAGCCGGGTGGCGAGCTTGCCGAACGACCCGCCTGCCAGGGCGGTGAACACCGCCGACTCGAGGACGAAGAGCACCAGCGTGCCGATGCCGTTGGGGTTGGCCTCGAGGACGCCGGCGGCGACGAGGCCCTCTACCACGGCGAGGCACGCGATCCAGTCGACGACGAGCGCGAGGACGCGCCTGCCGAACGTGGCTGACTCGAGCTCCGGTGTTACAGCGCTGGTCACGAACCCAGCCTAGGAGGCCCGAGCGGCGGCCCATCGGCCGGTCACCTGTTACACGGGCGAAACAATCGGGATACGGTCAGGAAACTGCTCCCCCCTAGCGTGGCGGCACGGTGCAACGAGGCTCCGCTCCCCAACGCAGCAATCGACGTGCGCGCGCCGCCGTCAAGGAGGAACCGAATGTTCAACAACTCCGATGAGCTCCTGAAGTTCATCAAGGACGAGCGCGTCGAGATGGTCGACGTGCGCTTCTGCGACCTTCCCGGCGTGATGCAGCACTTCACGGTGCCCGCCGGCGCGTTCGGTCCGGAGGTGTTCGAGGACGGCCTCGCCTTCGACGGCTCGTCCATCCGCGGGTTCCAGGCCATCCACGAGTCGGACATGTCGCTGCTGCCCGACCCGACCACGGCCTACATCGACCCCTTCCGCACCGCGAAGACGCTGGTCATCAACTTCTTCATCCACGACCCGATCACCGGCGAGGCCTACAGCCGCGACCCGCGCAACATCGCCAAGAAGGCGATGGCCTACCTCGCCTCCACCGGCATCGGCGACACCGCCTACTTCGCCCCCGAGGCCGAGTTCTACGTCTTCGACGAGGTCCGCTTCGCCACCTCCGCCAACGAGGGCTTCTACCGCGTCGACTCCGAGGCGGGCGCGTGGAACTCCGGCGCCGCCGGCACCGCCGACCGCCCCAACCGCGGCTACAAGGTGAAGTACAAGGGCGGCTACTTCCCCGTCGCGCCCTACGACCACTTCGGTGAGCTGCGCGACGAGATGGTCAAGGAGCTCGAGGCGTCCGGCCTCTCCGTGGAGCGGGCCCACCACGAGGTCGGCACCGCCGGCCAGGCCGAGATCAACTACCGCTTCGACGAGCTGCTCAAGGCCGCCGACGACGTGATGAAGTTCAAGTACATCATCAAGAACGTCGCCTGGCGCAACGGCAAGACGGCCACCTTCATGCCCAAGCCCATCTTCGGCGACAACGGCTCGGGCATGCACGCCCACCAGTCGATCTGGAAGGACGGCGAGCCGCTGTTCTACGACGAGACCGGCTACGCCGGCCTGTCGGACATGGCCCGCTACTACATCGGCGGCATCCTCAAGCACGCCCCGTCGCTGCTGGCGTTCACCAACCCCACGGTGAACTCCTACCACCGCCTGGTGCCGGGCTTCGAGGCGCCGGTCTCGCTGGTCTACTCCCAGCGCAACCGCTCGGCCTGCGTGCGCATCCCGATCACGGGCGCCAACCCCAAGGCCAAGCGCATCGAGTTCCGCTGCCCCGACCCGTCGGCCAACCCCTACCTCGCGTTCTCCGCGCTGTTGCTCGCCGGCATCGACGGCATCCAGAACAAGATCGAGCCGCCGGCCCCGATCGACAAGGACATCTACGAGCTGCCGCCGGACGAGATGGCCGACATCGCCCAGGTCCCCACCTCGCTCGGCGCGGTGATGGAGAACCTCGAGCGGGACCACGAGTTCCTCACGGCGGGCAACGTCTTCACGCCCGACCTGATCGAGACCTGGATCGACTACAAGCGCACCAACGAGATCCTCCCGATCCAGCTGCGGCCCCACCCGCACGAGTTCGAGCTCTACTACGACATCTGAGCCGCGCTGAGCGCCGACCTGCGGGTTTGTCCCGTAATCGACGCCTGACCTGCGAAAACGTCCCAAGACACCTTCTGTTGTCTTGGGACGTTTTCAGTTGTCTTGTGGCATGAATGTGGCATGAACGGGGCGACCGCGCGCGGTCGGATCCACTGAGGGTTGGTTCGTTTGCGTAGACATGACGTCGTCGTCGTCGAGTCATACTGCCCTCATGCCGAAGTTCGCGTCGGTCGACGACTACCTCGCATCGCTTCCCGCTGAACAGAGGGAGGTGGTGGAGGAGATCGAACGGCGGGTGCTGCTGGTGGTGCCCGGCGCAGATCGTGTCATGCGCTACGACATGCCGACCTGGCAGGTCGAAGGCGTTTCCCTCGTCCACGTGGCGGTATGGAAGCAGCACGTCTCGCTCTATCCCGTGCCACCGGCAGGCGACTCTGATTTGGACGCCGACCTCGCGCCTTACGCCGGAGCCAAAGGCACGCTCAAGCTGCCGTACCCCCACGTCGACTACGCACTGATCGAGCGGGTCGTGCGCCGGCTGAACGAGACCCGCTCTTCGAAGTAGCGGAGCAGCTCCCCGTAGTCCACGTGCAAGCGGGACCGCGACGCCCGCACCTCGTCAGAGGTGCTGCATTCCGCCGCCTGTCGGCGCAGCTCGATCATCCGGACATGCCGAGATCCGTAGCGCCTCAACCGCGAGATCCGCCGACGCACCGACGTCGTCGGCATCTTCCCCGACCGCGCATCAGTCATCCGACTCGCCGGGGCCGTCCTGGCCGAGCAACACCACGAATGGGCCGAAGGGCGCCGCTACCTCGGACTCGACGTCCTCACCCGATCACAAGCCCTCGACACCACCACCGACGAGGAGACGAACGAACCAGCCCTTCAGGCCATCACGGCCTGACCCACCAACAACGAGAGATCACCCGTCGCACACCACCTCACCGGACTTGACCTCCTGGTCGAGCTGCCCCCGGCTAGGTTCGGCGCATGGGCCGGGTCGCGACGGACGGTGTTCACGTGTCTGGAACCCGCCGGTTTCCGGGCGAGGGTGGCGGCGAAGAACGGCGTTGGACGGGCGCCTCCTTGCACGGGGTGCCGAGGGACTGCACGTAGGAAAGACGGCCACCGGCACAGTGAGCAGCACCGCAGACACCACCAGAAGCACGAAGTCATGAAGTCTCTGAGAAATCCCCTGCTGAGGATTCAGTCACCGCGTGCATGGGTAGAACGCTTGGGGACGGACTCGGGCAGGGGGCACATCGTGGACCAGGTGCAGGTGATGCACGCGGCCTTCGCGAAGGCCAAGGACGACGTGCACGACGCGGCGGAACGGCTGCGCACGGACCGCAACCAGATCGACGGACGCGTTCGCGGGTTCCTGAACGCCGGCTGGTCCGGTGAGGCGGCCGAGTCGTTCTCGGAGGCGTGGGAGGAGTGGAAGGAGTCCGCCGGCGAGGTTCTCACGGGGCTGACGGCTATGCGGGAGCTCCTTGATGAGACCCACCGCGACTTCATCGCCTCGGACGACTCCTCCCAGCAGCGCCTCGATGCGCTGTCGGCGCGCATCATCGACAGGCTGGGCTGAGCCGTGGCCGGACGCATCTTCACCATCGACACCGACGACCTCGACGCCGTCATCTCGGATGTCCAAGCGACCGAAACCGCTCTCGAGACGTTGACGAACGATATCGAGCGGCAGGTCGCCGCCCTGCAGGCCGTGTGGGAGGGCTTGGCCGCTGAGGCGCAGGCCGAGGCTCACAAGACGTGGGAAGAGGGCATGCGGGGCATGCGTGCCGCCCTCGCCGAGCTTCGGGCCTCGGCCAGGAACGCCCACACCAACTACACCGGAGCCGCGGACGCCAACGTGAAGATGTGGGAGTCGTTCTCATGAGGATCGAGGTCGACTCCGGCGGCTACACGAGCGCCGCGACCTCGCTGGAGGCCGCCAACGGTCTCGCAGCCGACGCCTACGAGACGTTGACCGGCAAGCTCGGCGGGTTCGGCGGCATGGGCGGCGACGACAAGTCGTCGGAGGACTTCGTCCCCAACTACGACTCCGGTGCCGCCGCCGCGGTGACCGCCATCGCCGACCTCGTCACGGCGCTCGGGACCCTGGCCATCATCGCCGAGGCCTCGGGCGCCAACCACGCCGACGCGGACGCCGGATCGGTCCACGGGAAGAGAGGCGGCGGGGCTGGTGCGATCGAAGAGGTCGACCCGGTCGAGGTCGCCCCCTACACCCCACCGACGGCGTCGGGGGCGAACGCGGAGGACACCCCGCAGTTCTGGGACGTCATCCTCGACTACCTCGAGGGCTACGCATGGCCAGGCGCCGACACCGGCCGCCTCGGTCAGGCCGCGTCGGCATGGGACGCGGCGGCGTCGTCCCTGGACGGCCTGAGGGCGTACTGCGAGGTCGCCACGACCCAGTTGGGCAACCAGCGTTCGCCTGAGATCCCGGCCGCGAAGAAGGCCGTCGGGGAGGTGAAGCAGGCCGCTGCCGACATCGCTGGCGCCTGCCGGGAGCTCGCGACCGCGTGCCGTGACTACGCGAACCAGGTCGAGGAGACCAAGAGCACCGTCAAGGGCCTGATGAAGGACCTCGCGATCGAGGTCGGCGCCACCGTGGTCGTGGCCGGCATCGGGTCGTTCTTCACCGCCGGCGCCGCTGCCGGCGGAGGTGCCGCGCTCATCGCGGCACGAGCCGCCAACTACGCCCGCCGGGTGATCACCGCACTGGCGGCCATCCGCGCGGTCCGGGCGGTGTTCACCATCGTCCGCACGGTCGACAAGCTCACCGACGTCACCCGCGTCCTGCGCAAGTTCCGCTCCGCCCGGGCGATGCGGCGCCGCCCCACGGGGAAGCTGCCCGACAAGGGCAAGCCGAACTCTTACGGCTACGACGCCAAAGGCAACCGCCTGCCCTACGCGAACTCACGTCCCGATTACGGCAAGGGTCAGGTCGAGGAGGTCTGGGAGAACGCCAAGGACGCCAACGGCGACGTGTGGGTCCTCGACAAGGACGGCAACCGCGTCAAGATCGACTGGAAGCCCGGAGACCCTCAAAAGGGCGTATGGGACATGGGGCACCTGCCCGAACAGGAGTACCGCAAGCTCCGCGACGAGTACCTGTCCGGCAAGATCTCCAAGGAGGAGTTCTTGCGCCGGTACCGCGACCCGGACAACTACGAGGTGGCGCATCCGGGCCGAAATCGCTCGCATGTGGACGAAGCACCATAGCCAGCACACAACGCCGATAGCCACGCCAGAGAGGTAGGCCGAGCACGAAATGGGTCTGTTCAACCGCAGCAAGCCTCGCGACACCGACGCCCTCTACGCTGCGCTGACGCACGGCACCCTTGCCGAGCTCGAGCAGGTGTACGAGCCGGCTTGGGTCAATTACGAGTTCGAGTCAGGCACGCCGCTCACGTTGGCGTTGACCAACAAGGACACGACTCAGCGGGTCGCGATCGCCAACCGGCTCCTCGACGACGGCGCGGACGTGCGCAACGGACGACCGCTGCACGTCCTGCTCGGGCGCAACCAGCACGACTTCGAGGCCGAAGCGCCCCTGCTCGAACGCATGCTGGACGCCGGCGCGGACGTCAATGAGGTGAGCGCCAAGTTCGGCACCCCACTGGAGACCATTGCCGCGAAGTTCAAGTTCAGCGACGTCGACCTCACCCCGTTCTACGACGTTCTGCTCGCCCGTCCCGACCTCGACCTGCTGCAACAGAGCATGGACGGACGCACGGTGTTGGGAAACCTACGGAAATGGGCGGGCGGGCGCGGTGAGCTCGTCATCCGTGCCGAGCAGACCCTCACCGACCGCGGCATCCCCGTCCCGCCGCCAGAGCAGTAGCCCAGACCCGACCACGCGAAGGAACCCATGTCGATCGAGTTCATCCCCGGCGCCGGCGCCTGCCTGGTGTCCAAGAACGTGCTCTCCGGCGCCGGGCGCATCAAGTGGATGGTCCGCGAGGAGTCCCGCGCCGCCGCCGACAACGGCTGGCGGATCTTCTCCCACATCGACACCACCGACTACCTCCACGACGCGAACAACCTCGTCATCACCGACTTCAACTCCGTGTGCGAGCTCGAGCCGGCCCTCATCGGTATCTGGAACCTCCCCGTGGGCTCCGACCTGCAGATCGTCGATGAGGGCAACGGCATCGAGATCGTCAACACCGCCACCGGCCGACCTGTGCCCGCCGACCAGCTCTACGTCCCCGGGACCTGACATGACCTGGCCGCCCCAAGGCTCCGGAGAGGACCCGGCAAGCGACCGGGAGGACGAGTTCTTGGCGTTCACCGGCGACCAGGCGTCCGCGGCTCGCCTGCGCGCGAACCTGAACCGCATCGCAGCCGACCATCCCGACACGGGCATCTCATCCATCGTTGGCGAGGTCCTCGCTGGTCGCCGGCCCATCCGCGACCTCGCCGACGACCCAGAGTTCTCCGACGTCATCCAAGCTGGCATGGACGACTACCGCGACTACCTTGCGTCCTTGACGCCCGAGGAGCGGGCCGAGATGGTTGCGAACGCGAAAGACACGGCCAGCGCAGCGGAGTGATGACCCCCGCCGGAGAGGATCGACCGACCGGCCCCCGCCGAGCGCGCTCGTACGGCACACGGAGGGTGACCGCGTGCTCAGCACGGTCGAGCATCGGCGGTGTGCTCCAACTGCACACCGGTGGGTACGCACCCTTCGTGACCGGTGCTCAGCCGACCTTTGTGATGGTGATGAGGTGGGTCTCGATTCCTGTTTCGGTCTCGTTGAGGGGCGTCATCTGGACCTGCACCCGGTGTCGACCGGGTGCGACCTCTACGGAGCCGATCTCTTCGAGATCGAACGAAGTGAAGGTGACGGAACCGGTTCGTGTCTGCAACTCGAACTGCCCGGCGCCACTGACCCCCGGCGGCTGGTCGCTTTCGCTGTAGCGAACGTCCAGGTGCACGTCACCGGCGGACCCTACGTCGTTGCCCACGCACAGCACGAATGCGCCACGATCGACTGCCATGACGGTCCCACCCGCAGGGAACTCGGGCGGACTGGGAAAGTCGTCGGCGTACGGGTCGAGGTCGTCACCGGGCCAGATGCTGTAACCCCCGTAAAGCAGCAATGCATCGAACTGGGTGTCCACTGTTGTGTTCCTGCCTCTAGGCGCTTGGGTCGGCGAAGACGTAGAAGTTGTCGCCGTTGAGTACCCGGGCGATTTTGAGGAACTTCGAGATGAGCCCGCCCTGCATCGAATTGGCTGGTTGCGGTACATACTTCACGCTGCACCCTGTGGGCGAAGCGCACCCTTGGACGGTCTTGTTGAACGGGTACTCGTCGCACTCCTCGGTGCCCTGTCGGGGCCTGAGACCTCTGCACCGTCGATCCTTCTCTCGCATGTTGGCGCGGGCGCGACTGGCGGTCGAGTCGCGGGTGACAGGATCTGCGGTGAAGGCCATCCCTGGATACCCGCTCGCCAGCGCATCGGCCATGTGTCTTGGTGACAGGGCGCACCACATCTCTGTCTTGTGCTGTCGGCGCAATGTCCATGATGTCGAAGACGGGTGTGTACGTCTCTGCAACGCACCCGGTTGTGCGGGTACGGCCTGCTCTCATCTGGTCGCTGTTGTCGCATCTGACGCTAGGCAGTGGGAGTTCCCCGACTGGTCCGACTCCGTCGTCTGCTCCCGCGCGTTCGGTGCCCTTGAAGGTGAATCGGTACCCACTGCTGACGTTCGTCCGGCCCCCCGTAGACGGAAGGCCTCGCACGACGGTGCTGATGTCGATCCACGACGACGCCTCGCCCTCGTCCAAGGGTTCGGTGACTCCGGTAAGAGAAGAGGAGGAGCAGTCCAGGCTTCCCGGGGGTGGGTCAAGGCACTGCTGCACCCGATCTACGACCAACCCGACTCGGATGCGGTCCACGCCCAGTTCGACCGCGTCGTCGACGCCCTGGCCGAGCAACACCACGAATGGGCCGAAGGGCGCCGCTACCTCGGACTCGACGTCCTCACCAAGGGCCGACTCACCCTCATCACCAGCAACCACTCCGAGGAGGACGCCACCAGCGCTGCCACCAGCGCCTGAACACCATCAACGACGAATCACCGTCGTACACCACCTCACGGGACTTGACCCTTGCCTGCTGGCACGTCAAGGAGCGCTCCAAGACCGCGAACACCTCACCGGTGTGCCGCATATATTGGCGCGGAGCGTGTTAGGTGGCAGGAGCGGATCATCACCTCCGCGGAACGCAGGGGCCGAGCCCGAGTCGTAAGCACCCGCCGGACAGACCGCGTCCCGGACCGAAACCGGCACGTCTCCGCCGCGGCTCAATCCCTACGCGTGCGGCCCGATCGACACCGTGCCGACGGTGAGCTCGGGCCGGGCCTGCTCCACCTCGCCGAGCCGGGCGACCTCCACTTCGAGCGCAGCGCCCTGCGCCTTGGTCAGTCGGCGCAGCGGCTCCACGGTCACCGCGACCCGGCGCCCCGATCTCCGCTGGTGCCATACCCCGCCGACCACCCCGTCCAGGAGCAGCACCGGGTAGTTGCCGGCCTGGCTGCGCGCCAGGGCCCGCTCGGCGGCCCGCCCGGGGAAGAGCAGCGCCCGTGGCTGCGACCCGACCTGGAAGGCGTCGAAGTACGGCAGCAGCCGCAGCGCCGGCGGCTCCGGGGCCTCGAAGTCGGTGTCGCCGCGCCAGACCCAGGCCGGCTCGCCTTCGAGGTCGACCTCGTCGAGGTCGGCCCGCGCGAACAGCGCCCGGGTCCAGGCCGGGGTGGTGGCCAGCCAGCGGGCGAGGTGCTCGGGCGTGGCCGGGCCGTACGCCGCCAGGTAGGCCCGAAGCAGCCGCAGCTGGGCCTCCTCGGCGTCCGGCAGGGTCAGCACGTCCGTCCACCGCGACGGGCTGGCGTAGGCGACCTTGCGGCCGCGGCTGGGACCGAAGCAGAGCACGCCCCGGTGACCCGCGGCGCCCAGCGCTTGGCGCCAGCGCGGCCAGAAGCCGCCGAAGGCAGGCATCGACTCCTCGGCGGCCCAGGGGCCGCAGGCTCGGGCGAGGTGGGCGTCGAGCTCCTCGGTGGTCCGGTCCCCCTCCCGCAGCGCCTCGTCCAGAGCAGCGAGCACGGCCTCGGTCTGGTCGGCCGTGAGCCGCACGCCCTCGGCGTGGCCGCCCTGCGCCGGCACCGAGCCCAGCGCGGCCAGCCACCAGCCCAGGTCAGCGGCCGGGAGCAGGTGCACGGTGCCGCGCGGGCCGAAGGTCTTGACCAGCGAGCGCTCCTCCCACAGCGCCGCCGCCACGTCCTCGCGCGTCGCGCCCGCGACCCGCAGCCCGAGCGACAGCTCGGCCGCCGAGCCGACCTGGGCGTGCACGCCGGCCATCGCCGCGGCCGCCTCCGGCAGCGAGCCCAGCGGCTCTGTGAGCCCGTGCCGAGCCAGCCGGCGGGCGTTGGCGGCCGCGAACCCGGTCACGTCGCCAGGGCCTTGCGGCCTCTTTCGGTTCATCTCTCCGTGGTCCTTCCGCCGGGCATTCGGCAACTGGGCTGTCTGCAACTCGCGTCGCCGCCTGCCGAAGACGCTGCCCGGATGACCGCGAGGAGGTCGTCTCGTTCGTCCGCGCCGATGAAGGCGGCGCCGGCAGCGGTCTCCGTCAGCTGCCGCAGGTCAGCCAGGCCGATCTGCTGGTGTTCGGCCAGCAGCTCGAACTCGCGGCTCAACGTGGTCTGGCTCATGGTCCGGTTGTCGGTGTTGATCGTGACCTTGAAGCCCAGCCGCGCCAGCCGGACCGCCGGGTGCTCCCCGAAACTGGCGACGGCGCCGGTGTGCACGTTCGAGGACGGTGACGTCTCCAGCACGATCCCGTGCTCAAGTACGTAGGTTGCCGTGTGGCCCAGCATGTCGCCGTCGATGTCCTCGACGATCCGGACTCCGTGGCCGAGGCGCTGCGCATGGCAGAGCTCGGCCGCGGCCCGGATGGACTCGACACCGTCGCCTTCGCCGGCATGGATGGTCACGTGCCGCCCGGAGCCGAGGATGCGGTGGAAGATCGGCGCGAACGGGTCCGGGGGGTTGCCCGCTTCGGGGCCGGCGATGTCGAACGCGACGACCAGCGGGTCGCTCGTCGCCTCGAACGTGGCTGCGGCCTCGGCGACACGACCGCGGTCGCGGCTCCCCGACACGATGACCCGGACGTCGATCGAATGTCCCTGCGAGCGTGCCTCGGCGACACCGTCGCGGGTGCCTGCGACTACCGCGTCGAGGGTCTCAGTCATGGACAGCCCGTCGCGCAGGTGCAGGTCCGGGGCGAAACGGGTCTCGGCGTAGACGACCCCGTCGGCAGCGAGGTCTTCCACGTTCTCGCGGGCTACTCGGGCCAGTGCCGCGCGCGACTGCATCACCCCGAACGCCGGGGCGAACCCGGAGAGGTAGTCGGGGAGCGACTGCGTGAAGCGCGCCCGTCCGAACCACGCCGCCAGCTCGACAGGATCATGGGTCGGGAGGTCGAGGTATCCGGTCTGCTCGGCGAGCTCGACGACGGTGGCCGGGCGGATGCCGCCGTCGAGATGGTCGTGGAGGAGGACCTTGGGGAAGGCACGGATGTACTCCGCGAACTTCTCCCGCTCGGCCCGCTCGGCCCGCTCGGCCCGCTCGGCCCGCTCGGCCCGCTCGGCCCGCTCGGCCCGCTCGGCCCGCTCGCCCCGCTCGGCTCGCTCGGTGTTCATCGGGTGGCTCCTATCGCTCGTCACAATGATGCAGCCGGTCCTGACATGGCGGGTCCTCGATTCATGGATGCTCTGAGCCGGCGCTTCGCCGCGCCGGCCGCCACGACCGGTGGCCCGAAAGGCCAGTGCCGCACCGGTCGTTGTAGTCGAGAACGCTACGCGCGAGATCACTTGTCTGACAAGTGGTTTGCGTTTATCAGGTGAGAGAAGGAGGCGGGCTGGTCGTCGCCGCTACGAGGGTCCGCGGTGACCACAGGTCGGCGAGGCGCAGCCACAGGTCGTCGTGGCGTGTCGAGGTGACGCTCCGCAGGCTGCGCCCTTCGGGGTGCCGGCGGATTCGTCCCGCCGAGCGTCCAGACGTGGCGACCTCGACGCGGGCCTCCTCGGCTGCGAACAGCTCGGGCCACACGGCGTACGCGACCGCGCCGACGTCCCATGCGTAGTACTCCCGGAAGCAGACCAGGGAGTACGCCTGGCTGCAGACCTGGGCCGCCGGCTCGTCGCCGGCCCTGACCCGGTGGAGGAACTGCGGGTCCAGCCGCAGCTCATTGGTGACGTCGAGCGGCAGCATCGTCAGCTCGAGGGGCGAGTCGAAGACCGTCGCGACGGCTTGAGGGTCCCAGTAGGCGTTCCACTCGGCCGACCCGTCGTGGCCGAACTCGCGGTTCGGATCGACGTTCCCCGCCACGTCGAGCGCGCCGCCCATCCATACGACCTTGCGGATGCGCGAGAGCAGGTCGGGCCGGGTCGTGCACAGGTGCGCGAGATTGCTCAGTGGTCCCGTGGCCACCACGGTCACCGGTTCCGCGCTGCGCTCGAGGACGTCGATCAGGAGCCCTTCGCCGGTCAACGCGGGGACCGCACCCGAGGGCGGCCGGCCGCGGTTGAGGGCGGGCAGCTCGTTGAGCACGTAGGCGTCTCGCCGCCACTCCGCGGGGAATGCGTTGACCGCGCGCTGGGCGGAGAGCGCGACGGGAACCTCGTCGGCGTCGAAGGTGCTGCACAGCTTTCTAGTCGCCGCGAGCGCCGGTTCGCCGTAGCAGTCGCCGTCGGTCACGATCACCGCGGCCACGTCGAACTGGGGCACGGTCAAGGCCAGGAGCACAGCGACCAGGTCGTCGACGGACCCGTCGTGATCCAGGACGACCGGCAGCCTCGGGCCGGACGCAGCGGGGCCGGTCACCGCGGGCGGAGCCTCTGCACGTGGAAGCTGAAGTCGGTTCCGCGGTGGTAGTCCTTCGACAGCAGGATGGGCGTCCCTCCGCTTCCGGTGTGCTCCTGGGCCAGCAGCAGCCACGCGAACCCTGACGGCTGACCGATGCGCTCGCACATGGCGTCGTCGAGCGTGACGGCCGAGACCTCGGCCATCGCGAAGCTGATCAGGTGCCCCTCGTCTGCGAGCAGCTGGAAGAGCGAGCCCGTCCAGTCCACCTCGGAGATGCGCCGTTCGACCAGTGCACGGTTGAACACGTCCTGGCTGTAGACGACCGCGTCGTTCTCGTGCGTGCGGAGCCGCTCGAGGCGGATGACTGTGTCGCCTGCCGCGAGGCCCAGGCTGGTGCGCTCGTCGGCGGTCGGCTCGTCGAGGCGGACGTCCAGCACCCGGTTGTCGAGCGGGTAGCCGCGGCTGGCCATCATCTCGGTCACGCCTTCGAGCACGGTCAGCGGCCGTTGCAGGGCTGGGCGCATCGTGACGAAGCGGCCGCGGCCTTGCTGCGACTGCACGATGCCGTCCTGCTCCAGCAGCTGGTAGGCCTCGCGCACCGTGGTGCGGCCGACCGAGAACTCCTTCATGAGCTGGGACTCGCTGGGCACCTTGTCGCCGACGGTGAGTCCCTTGGTGACGATGAGGGAGTGGATCTCGTCTCGCAGCACCCGAGGCAGCGACTTGGCGTCCGAGCGTTTCGCAGATCCTGGGGTGGCCGACCTGGTGGTGCTCACTCGTGACCTCGTCGTCCTTGTCGCTGAAGTGCCTTGACGGACGACCCACGACCGCCCTGCACGACAGGTTATCGTACTTGTCAGATGAGTACGAGTAGCGCCACAGCGCCCCGGCGCTGCCCGCGGAGTTCACGGCGTTGTGCTGGGCGCGTGGCGGAGCCGGCCTAGCGAGGAGCAGACGCTTCTCGACGCCGGCAGCGCGCCGCTCACCTGCCGCCAGCTTCCGCGGGACCTCGCCTGAGGGCTACATCGATCTGTCGCGCGAACCCTGCCCTGCGCAGTCTCGACCCGGACGTAAGATCGCCAACAGACTTTTCGGCAGGGCGCCACGGGCACGTGGCACGGGCGCAGGTCAGGAAGGTCTGGCGGCGGCTCTGGCTGCGCGGCGGCGATCGACGAAGGCACGCTGCTTGTGGATCGCGCCGCAAGCTGCCATGGAGCACCAGGTTCGCGAGCCGTTCTTGGTGGCGTCGTAGAACGGCGTCCGGCAGTTCGCTTCGCGGCAGACCTTCATCCGCTGCCAGTCCCCGTCGCGGGCGAGGACCGGTGCGGCGAGGACTCGGGTGAGGCAGCCGGCGACGCCCTCGCTGGACGGCTGCAAGGTCGGGGCGCCGTCGAAGGTGACGGTCAGCTGCAACCTGCTCGCCACATCGGCCAGCGCCGCGATGGCTTCTTCGTCTCCTGGCTGCTCGGCGGTGTTGTGACGCGCCAGCAGGGCGCGCAGCCCTTCGCGGACGGTGCGCGCCACCATCAGGTCCTGCGACGAGACGCCCCGCTCCGTGACGGCGCCGCCGTGCTCGCGGCACCACCGGGCGAGATCGCGCGGCGACTGGAGCCGTTCGTCACCGCCGCCTGCCAGGTGGCCGTACCAGGTGCTGACCAGGTCGCGCACGAGCCCGAGCGGTTCAGGCGGCTGCGGGCCGGGCGGCCAGGACTCTGTCACGTCGATCATCTTTCCACCAAGCGGTCTCGACTGGGTGTAGCGGAGGTGGCCGTTCCCGGCCCCAGGCCCGTCTCACAGGAAGGCTCCCGAGGGTGAGACGGCCACCTTCGTAGCGGCAGAGTCAGGCGGCGGTGGTTGCGCCGGCGGTCCGCTGGGCCAGCACTTCGAGGTAGTGCGGGTTGTGCATGATGCCGAGTACGTTGCCGAACGGGTCGACGACGGACGCCGTGACGAAGCCCGATCCGTCTCCGTGCTCGGTGACGCGCTGGTAGACCGTCGCTCCGAGCTCGACGAGGCGGGAGAGGGTGCCCTCGAGGTCGTCGACGTGCCAGTGCATCACCGCCCCGCCGGGCTGGCTCGACTGGCTGGGCGCGTAACGGCTGTCGATCAGCCCGATCTCGTCGGCGTCATCGCCGATGCGGAACTCGACGTAGGCCGGCTCGGCGGGGGCGGGCGGGTAGGCGAAGTAGGGCTCGACGCCGAACAGGCGGGTGTACCAGCCGCCCGCGGCGCGCAGGTCCTCGGCGTACAGGTTGAGTGTGGCGAAGCCTCGAAACATCTCGGTTCCCTTCGTGACGGTCGGTTGTGACTAGCAATCGCAGTTTGCCGGTCACACATGTGATGTGTCAATGCCTCAGCAATGTGACGGCGCCGGCCGTGCCCGAGACTGCGAAACGACACAAGGTGCGTGCTCGGGTTCGGTCAGGTTCTACGGCCCGGCCGCACGGTCCGCTTCGCGGCTCGGCTCGGCTCGCGGCGCGCGCCCGGTCTGACCTACCCGCCGATCTCAAGGTGTTGTCGTCGGCGCGTACGGCCAGAGCGCCGACCGCGATCCGTTGGCGGTGCGGCCCTTCCAACGGAGCCGGCGTGACGGGCACCGACGCGCCAACCGGGCGGTGGCGGTCGCGCGATGGGACTGGCGCGGAGACCCCTCCGGACCGCTCGGATCCGCGCGCGATTTGGATCCGCGCGGTGTCGCAGGCAGCCGGTGTCGGTGGCCGTCCCTAGGCTCCGGCCATGTCCTCTCAGCGTGATTTCGACTTCGTCTTCGGACGATGGAACGTTCACAACCGCAAGCTCGTCGACACCACCGACCCGGACTGCGGCACGTGGGCCACCTTCGAAGCGGTCAGTGTCGTCACGCCGATCCTTCACGGTGGCGGCCATATCGACGAGATGACCGTGCCGGAGCCATCCGATGGCCGCGAACCGTTCGTGGGCTTCACTCTGCGGCTCTTCGATCCCTCCGAAGGCGTCTGGCGCATCTGGTGGAGCTCGACCCGCCTCCCCGGAGTCCTCGACACCCCGGTCGTGGGCCGGTTCGACGGCGATCGCGGAGTCTTCGAGGCGGACGACACGATCGGCGGCCGACCGGCGCTGGTGCGCTTCGAGTGGCTCAAGCACGATCCGGACCAGCCGCTGTGGCAGCAGTCCTTCTCCTTCGACGAGGGAGCAACCTGGTTCCTGAACTGGCAGATGCACTTCACCCGCGCAGCGTGACGGTGCGCCGCTGGCTTCGGGGCAGCCGCACGACCTCCCTCGAGGCAGTCGCTCTGCAGCTCAACGGGACTCTGGCTCCCCGCACGGTGGCGCAGTCAACGGTCTCGAGCCTCTCGCCACGCTCTGCATCCCAACCATCGCGCCCCCTGCGCCGCCCGAAGGAGACCCGTCCTCGGCGAGCCCAGTACCGCTACGAGGCGCACGTGGCGACGACAAAGTCCTTCATCAGCCCGGCGCACTCCTGGGCGTGGGTCTCGAGAAGGAAATGGCCGGCGTCGAAGACGTGCGTTTGCACCCGATCGAGCGCCCGGTTGTAGCCCAGGATCTCCTCGAGCTCGAAGTACGGGTCCCGTCGACCCCATAGCAGCAAAGTCGGAGGCTGGTGCGTGCGGTGGTAGTCCGCGATCTCGGGGAACCTGGCAACGTGATTCTGGTAGTCGGTGAAGAGCTGGAAGTGGATCTCGATGTTGCCCGGGTGACTCAGCCGGCCCCAGTCGAAATGCCAGTTCTCCGGTGCGTGGAGCTCGCGCAGCCTGCCGGGCAGGCCCCCGATATAGGTGTCGCGCGTGCCTTCGAAGTTGAGCCACTCAGGTAGTCGGGCCCGGTTCTCGGCCGAGGGGTCGGCCCAGAACGCCCTGGGCGCATCCCACTGCTCGCCCAGTCCTTCTTCGTGGGCGTTGCCGTTCTGCACGATCAGCCCCAGGACCCGCTCGGGATGGCGAGTGGCGAGGTAGTAGCCCACCGGGGTCCCGAAGTCGTTGAGGTAGAGGAAGAACGAGCCGATCCCCAACGTGTCGAGGAGCCCTTCGACGGCCCGCGAGAGGTTCTCGAAGCTGTACTCGTACTCCGTCACGTGGGGGGCGGCCGAGAGGCCTTGCCCCGGCAGATCAGGAGCCACCACATCGGCGACCTCGGCCAACTGCGGGATCACCTGTCTGAACATGAGCGACGAGCTCGGCACGCCGTGCAGCATCAGGATGGTTGGCCGCGGCATGAGGTATTGCCTGTCGCCTGCGGCCTCGCCTGCGCGGCGGAAGAAGAGCTCGAGCCCGTCTACGTCCAGGGTTCGGTGCCGGGTCTTCGGAAGCACGGGCATCGGATCAGGCTCCTTTTCGTCGACGCGGCGCTAGCTCCGTGGCGTCACCGCCAATCAACTGATGCTGGTGACGTTAGAGTGGCGGAGGGGTTCCGTTCAACCCCCTGTCGAGCGTTCGGGAAGGCCGAAGGCGCATTGACAGCACACGGCGAGGAGAGGACATGGTCACCAAGGACCCCAGCCACCCCGCTCCCGTGCCGCTAGAGCTGGTTCGACAGTTCGTCAACACTGAGGACGTCTACGGCGGCGAGGACCTGCTCGACGAACCGGGGACCGCGCGGTCCTGGCTCCGCGGCCAGGGTTGGGGAGCCGGATCCGGCGAGATTGGGGAGACCGACCTCGCGGTCCTGCGTCAGCTCCGAACCGCCCTGCGCGATCTGGCTTCCTCGACGGCCTCCGGCGACACACCGCCCCAACCGGCGATCGATGATCTCAACACGCTCGCCCGCGATCACGGGGCTGTGACGCCGTCGCTCCGCCTCGAGGTCGACCGGCCCGGGGACCGGCCGGCGCAAAGGCTTGTCTCGGCGCTGGTTCCCGTGGAGCGGGGATCTGGCGCGGTCGCCGCGGCCCTGGTGGCCGTGCTTGTCTCTGCTGTGCACGACGCGGTCCGGGACGGGACCTGGCGACGGTTGAAGGCTTGCTCCAATCCAGGATGCACATGGTTGTTCTACGACATCTCGCGCAGCCGCACCGGACGCTGGTGCAGCATGAGCGCCTGCGGCGACATGCTGAAGGCTCGCGCGTACCGCGCCCGCATCCGCTCTGGCTCCACCTAGTTGTGATGCCCATGGACGTTGCTGACGTCTTGACGGGGTGAGGACCTCCGGGAGGAGGTGGAGATAGCCGTCTTCAGCGTCCCGGAGGTCCTCGTGTCCCACGCCTGCTCGACCGGCCGCGCTACTTGAACTCGATACGGAGCAGCCGGGCGATGCCGATCGCCAGCGGCACGAGGAGCCAGAGCGTGCCGGTGACGGCGATCTGCGCCCACTCCTCGCCGGTCGGGGACCAGTCGCCGGAGTACAGCGGCATCTGGGCGGTGTTGAACTCGATCCACGGCGCGATTTTCTCGAACGTCGAACTCAGCTCGCTGAGGATGCCGACCGCGGTCGGCAGGATCAGGCTGTAGCCGAAGTAGGTGACGATGGCGCCGGGGGTGTTCATGATCAGCATCGCGATCCCGAACCCGATGAGGATGGTGATCAGGCTGCCCACCACGAACCCGTTGAGCAGCATGTAGCGGGCGATCGACCAGTCCGTCTCGCCGCCTGTGGCGACGCCGAGCAGCTGGCCGAGGACCGCGAGCACCGAGGCGAGCACCATCACCGCGACGCCGAGGGCGACGCCGGCGATCAGCTTGGCCACCACGACCCGGGGCCGGCGCGGCTCCAGGGTGAAGGTGACCAGGCCGTTGCGCTGGCTGGCCTCGCTGGTGACCAGCATGATGACCAGGATCGGCAGGAAGTAGCCGAGCACGGCCCCGGAGATCCCGAGGTAGTTCATGAAGTTCTTGTCCGCGTCGGGCGCCGCGGCGGTGAAGATCACCATCACCACGACGACCAGCCCGAGGATGGACGCGGTGAACCAGCGGCCGGCGCGGGTGTCGAGCGCCTTGCGCATCTCGACCCGGGCCAGGCGGGACATGGGGACCGGCGAGGTGCCGGAGAGGTCGAAGGTCATCGGTGCGGTGGTGGCGCTCATGCGGGGGTCCCTCCGGCAGTCAGGGTGGTGGGGGTGGTCGGGGCGGCGGCCGGGGCGGCCTCGCGCTGGGCGCCCTCGGTCAGCGAGAGGAACAGCTCCTCCAGGCCGCCGTCGCCCGCGCGCAGATCGGTCAGGACGATGCCCTGCTCGACGGAGAGTCGGCCGACCTCGACCGGCGAGGTCTCCACCCGCAGGCCGCTGCCGGCCGGGGTCACGGTGATCCCCTTCTCGCGCAGCGCCTTTGCCAGCAGCTCGTTGTCGAGCGCGGCGACCAGGGACTGCTTGTGGTCGGAGTCCTTGAGCAGCTCGTCCTTGGTGCCCTGGGCCACGATCGTGCCCCGGCCGATCAGGATCATCACGTCGGCGATCTGCTCGACCTCGTGGAGCAGGTGGCTGGAGAGCAGCACCGTCCCGCCGCGGTCCGCGTAGGACTTCAGCAGCCCGCGCATCCAGCGGATGCCGGCCGGGTCCAGGCCGTTGGCCGGCTCGTCGAGGATCAGCACCGACGGGTCGCCGAGCAGCGCGTGGGCGATCCCGAGCCGCTGCTTCATGCCGAGGGAGTAGTTGCGCATCCGTCGCTTGGCCTCGGTCCGGTCCAGCGAGACCAGGTCGAGCATCTCGTCGACCCGCGACATCGGCAGCCCCATCGTCTGGGCCCCGAGGGTGAGGATCTCCCGGCCGGTGCGGCCGGCGTGCTGGGCCGAGGCGTCGAGCAGGACGCCGACGTGCCGGCCCGGGTTGGGGATGTCGGAGTAGAAGTGGCCACCGATGGTGACCCGACCCGAGGTGGGCGGGGTGAGCCCCACCATCACCCGCATCGTCGTGGTCTTCCCCGCCCCGTTGGGGCCGAGGAACCCGGTGACCCGGCCGGGCTGGCAGGTGAAGCTGACGTTGTCGACGGCGGTGAATGCGCCATACTTCCGCGTGAGTCTCTCGACGGTGATCATGGGCGCAAGCCTGCCCGAGGCGCGCGCGCCGCTGCATAGGCCATTCGTCACGGGGGCAGGCAAGCTCAAGTGCGGAGGAGCAGGCGTTCGTGCCCTGTCGAAGATCAACCGACGGACGGCCGAGTTCGAGGCGGAGTCGGAGGGCTGAGCCGGCTGGGTCACGCGGGCACCTGCTCCCGGATCCGGTCGAGCAGCTCGTCGTTGGGCGACGCCCCTGCCGCCCGTATCCCGCCCGTATCTGCCCAGAAGCCGACGGGTTGTGCGCCGTCCTCGAGTAGAAACGGGTAGCCCAGACCGCATCAGTTCCCGGTTGAGACCGAAAGTCACTAGCGCGATAGGTACGCAGCGTTCACGTGGCATAGATATGGCATGCCACTCCCCCGCGGCGCTCTGACCTGCGCAAACACGGCAGGACGAGCTCTACTACGACATCTGATTCCGGGGTCTCGCTGACCTGCGACTAGATGCTTGAAACGGCGTCTGACCTGCGACGACGTCTTCCGACGTCTTCCAGCGTCAGGCGCCGTTCCTCGTCGTCGTACGTCCCACTGCAGCTTCACGTCGACGTCGCCGTCCCTCCCCTAGTCCGTTCGGGCCATGGAGGACGTGGCTGAGGCAGGCCACCGCTAGTCTTCGGCCGGCCGCGACGCGGCACGGCGAACCGGGGCGCCAGCACCATTCGACGAACAGCCGTCCTCGTCCAGCATGACGCGAGGTCGGCTCTGAGGGGGTCAGCTAGATGAGGTTCAGCTCTGTGCGCGTCGGAGGTCGACGGTCCTGGTGGCTAGTGCTGGTGGTGATGCTCGCCGCCAGCACCGCGTTGACCGGGGTCACGAGCACCGGCGTCCAGGCCGCTGGTTCACCCGACGACGTGACGATCTACCCGGTGGGATCGGCTCCCCAGGCCATCGCGGTGGCCGATCTCAACGGTGACGACCTCGCCGACCTTGCCGTGACCGGGTCGGGCGCCGTCTCGATCCTGCTGGGGACCGAGTCGGGTACCTTCGGCGCGGCGACTCCCTACGACCTCGCGCCAGAACCCGGCCGGCCGGAGTCCCTGGCCGTCGGCGACCTCAACGGCGACACCCATCCCGACCTGGTGGTCGGCCTGGGCGGCCACGGCACGGCCCACCACGTGCAGGTGCTGCTCGGGACCGGCACTGGCTCGTTCGGCGCCGCTGTCGAGCACTTCGCTGCCACCGATCCCTGGAAGGTGGTGGTCGGCGAGTTCACCGGCGACGACATCCCGGACATCGTGAGCGCGAACCGCGTCGCTGACAGCGTGAGCGTGCTCGCCGGGGACGGCGCCGCCGGGTTCTCCGCTCCGGAGGAGTACTCCGTCGGTGACTACCCGACGGCGATGGCGGCCGGTGACCTCAACGGCGACACCCACCTGGACCTCGTCACGTCCAACGCGGACAGCAACTCCATGTCGGTGCTGCTCGCCGACGGCGGCGGTTCCTTCGGCCCCGCGACCCACCTCCCGCTCGGCAACTACCCGTCCGACATCGCCGTCGGCCAGGTCGACGGCGACGGTGTGCTGGACGTCGTGGTGTCCGACTACATGGGAGACAGCGTCACCGTGCTGCTCAACGACGGGTCCGGCGGTCTCGAGGCGCTTCCTGAGATCACCACCGACGCAGGGCCCTGGTCCGTCGCGATCGGCGACCTGAACAGCGACCGGATCGCCGACCTCGCGGTCGGCCACTACGACGCCAACACCGTCTCCGTGCTGACCGGGGACGGCACCGGCAGCTTCGGTGCGCAGGTGAACCATCCCTCGCGGCGCTCCTGGACCGTCGAGATCGGGGCCGCCGGCCGGGACCGGCTTCCCGCCCTGGTCTACGCCGGCGAGTCGAACGAGCTCTCCGTACGGCTCTCGAGGCTTCCCGACGTGGTCGTCGACCCCGACCCGAGCCCGACCCCCGGCACCAGCCCGGCCCACGATGTCGAGGCGTCCGCCCCGGCGGCGCGTGCGTCGATCACCAAGGTGGCCGTACGCGGCCCACGCACGGTGCGAAAGGGCCGCCTGGTCACCTACAAGGTGCGGATCACCAACGGCGGGATTCTGGCTGCAACCGGCGTCAGGCTCAAGGTGAGCGGCAAGGGCATTGCGTCCAAGGTCCGCGCCGGGACGATCGCAGCAGGCAGGACCACGACCGTGAAGGTCACGCTGCGGCCGAGGGCTGCGGCCAAGGTCAAGGCGATCTTCCGGGTGACGTCGGCCAACGCGGGAACCTCCCAGGCCAGGCGGACGATCAGGGTGAGGTGACGCCGCGTACGTCGGGCGTCACGGTCGGTCGTCCCCGGTCTCGGGATTGGGAGAACGCAGCCTCAGGGGCCGGTCTGCTTCGTCCTGGTCCCCGCCTTCCTTCTCGGCCGCGCTCGCCTGCATCACCGCGTCGCGGGTGAGGCGCCACCTCGCCGCGGTGCGGGTGTCGGGCTCGGGCACCACTACCGGGAGATCACGACCTTCAGCGCGTTGGTCTCCGCGGCGCGGCCGAAGGTGTCGTAGGCGTCCATCATCTCGTCGAGCCGGAAGTGATGGGTCGCGAACTTCTCCGCCGCCAGCTTGTGCTGGGCGACCAGCTTCAACAGCATCGGCGTGGTCGAGGTGCTGACCAGGCCCGTGGTGATGGTGAGGTCCATGATCCACAGGTCCTGCAGCTGCAGCTCCACGGGCGATCCGTGCACGCCCACGTTGGCGATGGTGCCACCGGGCCGGACGATCCTGGTGCAGGCGTCGAACGTCGCCGGGATGCCGACGGCTTCGATCGCCACGTCGACGCCGAGCCCGTCGGTCATCGCGAGCACCTGTTCGCGCCAGTCCGGGTCGCCGCTGTTGACGGCGTCGGTCGCGCCAAAGCCCAGCGCCTGGTCCAGCCGGTTGGCGTCGAGGTCGAGCGCGATGATCCGGGCCGCGCCGTAGAGGTTGGCGGTCATCATCGCGGCCAGGCCGATCGGTCCGGAGCCGACCACGGCGACCGCGTCGCCGGGCTTCACCCTGCCGTACCTGACGCCGATCTCGAACGACGTCGGGAGGATGTCGGACAGCATGACCGCGGCCTCGTCGCTGACCCCCTCGGGCAGCTTGTAGACGGAGTTGTCCGCGAACGGCACACGGACCAGCTCCGCCTGCGTGCCGTCGATCAGGTGACCGAAGATCCAGCCGATGCCGCTGGCGCCTTCCTCGGCCAGGCAGTGCGAGTAGAGGCCCTGGTGGCAGTACGAGCAGGCGCCGCATGCGCTGACGCACGAGAGCAGCACCCGGTCGCCGACGGCCACCGTGGAGACCGCGGAGCCCGCCTCGATGACGGTGCCGATGCCCTCGTGGCCGAGGATCCGACCGTCGGTCACCACCGGCACGTCGCCCTTGAGGATGTGCAGGTCCGTGCCGCAGATCGTGGTCGTCTCGATCCGCACGATGACGTCAGTGGGTTGCTGGATCTGGGGATCGGGAACGTCCTCCCAAGCCTTGCTGCCGGGGCCGTGGTAGACCAGTGCCTTCATTGCTCCTCCTGATGATTGTCAGTCGTCTGGCGCGACCGGGAGTTCTGCTGGTCCCTCCCCGACCGGCTACGGGCTCTCGGTGTGATCCGTGAGGTCTTCCTGATCCATACTCCGCCCGTGTTCCTGCGATGAACACCCGCTGGACGTGGTCGGCGACGACCTGCGGGAACGGTGAGCACGCGCCTCTGAGCGGGTTGTCAGTCCCCTGACTGCCGACAGGCCTGTTCAGGCGAGGACTCCAAGCCACATACTCCAGTGGTGGCGGCCCCTCCTCAGGGGTGAGGTCGTCCTCTCGTTGACGAGGAGAAGGGACCGACGCCAGATACCTGATGCGGCGCGTTCCAGCCGCTGACCACGACCGACGAGTGTGCTGATGCCTGCGCGCGGTCTCGCGATGCCGCGACCGTGCGCCCTGACGTGACGGGGTGTGCCGAATGGGCCTGGGAGTAGGACATGTCCAGCAGCGGGTCGCGACTGGGTCGCTGCCCGTGTGGGGTGAGGTCGAGGACCTGGTGGTCGCGGCCTACGAGGACGCGAAGGCGCACGACGAAGGGGTGGTGGCCGACTACATCCCCGTCCTGGCCGGGGTCGATCCGAACCTGTTCGGGGTGTGCGTCGTCGACGTCGACGGCGGCACGCACGACGCCGGCGACACGATGGTCGAGTTCTCCATCCAGTCGATCTCCAAGGCGTTCGTCTACGCCCTCGTCTGCGACCGGTTCGGTCACGAGGTCATCCAGGACCGGGTCGGGGTCAACAACACGGGCCTGCCGTTCAACTCGGTGATGGCGATCGAGCTGAACGGCGGTCATCCGCTCAACCCGATGGTCAACGCCGGCGCGCTGGCCACCACCGCCCTCGTGCCCGGAGGGACGCCGGCCGAGCAGTGGGAGTCGATCCGCATCGGGTTGTCCGCGTTCGCCGGCCGGGAGCTGCGACTGGACGGGGAGGTCTACCGCTCGGAGGCAGCGACCAATCAGCGCAACCAGGCCATCGCCCGCCTGCTCGAGAGCTACGGCCGCGTCGAGATCGACCCCGTGGAGGTCGTCGACGTCTACACCAGGCAGTGCGCACTCCTCGTCACCGCACACGACCTCGCGGTCATGGGAGCCACCCTCGCCGACGGTGGGGTCAACCCGATCACCGGTGAGGCCGTCGTGTCCGCGCAGGTGTGCAGCGACACCCTCGCGGTGCTGGCCGCCAACGGGCTCTACGAGCGGTCCGGTGAGTGGCTCTTCGAGATCGGGATCCCCGGCAAGTCCGGGGTGGCAGGCGGGATCGTGACCGTGTCCCCCGGCAAGGGAGGCATCGGCGTCTTCTCACCCCGTCTGGACTGGGCCGGCAACAGCGTGCGCGGCCAGCGCGCCACCGCGTACCTGTCCCGCGCGCTGGGGTTGAACATCTTCGCGTCCGACGCCCACGTCGCCACCACGGAGGAGCTGCGATGAGCACCGAAGCCGCCCCCAGGACCGTCCCCGAGGAGCGAGCCTCCTGGCTGCCCATGGTGGGGTTGTTCCTTGCCCAGGTCCTCATGTCGTTCAACGTCGCGTCACTGCCCGTGTCCCTGGGTGGCATGGTCGACGACTTCGACGTCCCCGCCACCACGGTCAGCACCGCGATCGTCACCTACGGTCTCGCGGTCGCCGCGCTGGTGATGGTGGGCGCCAAGCTCGGCCAACGGGTCGGCTGGGTGCTGATCTTCCGGGTCGTGGTCTCGCTGTTCGCCGTCTCGGCAGTGATGATGATCGCGGCCCCGTCCGTCGAGTGGGTCATCGCAGCACAAGCGTTCGCAGGCGCCTCCGCGGCGATCATCGTGCCCGCCCTCGTGGCGCTGATCGCCGAGAACTACCACGGCAGCCAGCAGGCCACCGCGATCGGCTCACTCGGCTCTGCCCGCGCCCTGTCCGGCGTCAGCGCCTTCTTCATCGGCGGAGCCCTCGGCACCCTGGTGGGCTGGCGACCCTCGTTCATGATCGTCCTCGCCATCGCCGTCGCCGTCCTCGCGCTCAGCTTCACCCTCCGCTCCGACGGCGGGAACCCCGAGGTACGCATCGACCTGGTCAGCGCCGTTCTCGTCGGCCTCGCCGTCGTCGCGCTGACGCTGGGGTTCAACAACCTCAACAACTGGGGCGCCGTCCTCGCCGAGGAAGACGCACCGTTCGACGTGTTCGGGCTCTCGCCGAGCCCGTTGCTCATCCTCGCCGGAGTGCTCCTCGGGCAGAGCTTCTTCGTGTGGACCCGTCGGCGCACCGCGGCCGGCAAGACGCCGCTCATCGAGCTGAGCGTCCTGAGGTCGCCGCAGGAACGCGCCGCGGTGTACGCCATGTTCATCGTGGTGCTGCTCGAGGCGGCCCTCAACTTCGCCGTGCCGCTCTACATCCAGATCGTCCAGGGCCGCAGCCCGTTCGACACCGCGGTCGCCATGATGCCTTTCAACCTCACCGTCTTCATCACCGCGACCCTCGTCATCCGCACCTACAAGCGCTACCCACCGCGCACCATCGGGGTCGTCGGGTTCGTCCTCACCACCACCGCGCTGGCGTGGCTGTCGTTCGTGGTCACGAACAACTGGGAGACCGTCCCCACCATCGCCGGACTCATCGTCTTCGGCATCGGCCAGGGTGCGCTGGTGACCCTCGTCTTCAACGTGCTGGTCACGTCCGCGCCCCGCACGCTCGCCGGCGATGTCGGCTCGATCCGCGGCACGACCCAGAACCTCGCCTCGGCGGTCGGCACCGCCGTCACCGGCGTCATGCTGGTCTCGATCCTGTCGCTGAACATCGCCCAGGCCATCAGCGAGCAACCCGAGCTCAGCCCCGAGCTCGCCGCCCAGGCGGACCTCGACAACGCGGGATTCATCAGCAACGACAACCTGCGCGAGGCCCTCGCCGAGACCGACGCGACCGCCGAGGAGACCGACGCGCTGGTCGATGCCAACACCCAGGCCCGGCTGAACGCCCTCAAGACCGGGCTCCTCATCCTGGCCGGGCTCAGCGCCATCGCCATCGCGCCGGCGTCCCGACTGCCCCGCTACCGACCGCACGAGCTGCCCGACCCGACCGACGTCCACCCGGCAACCGCCGGGGACCCCGCCGACGAGCCGGACCCCGCCTGACGCACGGTCAACGCCGCGTCCGATTTCGGCCGGTCATCCGACCGGCGCGGACCTAGCGTCGGGTGCCGTGACCCCATCGCCGCACCGCGTCATCGAGCCGCGAGTGATGTACTTCGGCACCCCCGTCGTGCTGATCAGCACCGAGAACGCCGACGGCAGCGTCAACCTCGCGCCGATGTCGTCGGCGTGGTGGGTCGGCACGAGCTGCCTCCTGGGCCTGGACGAGACCTCGGCCACGACGCTGAACCTGAGGCGCACCGGCGAGCTGGTGCTCAACCTCGTGGACGGCGCAATGGCACCGGTGGTGAACCTCCTGGCGCTCCGCACGGGCGTACCGGAGGTGCCACCCCACAAGGCCGCCAAGGGCTACACGTACCTCCGGGACAAGTTCGAGCACGCGGGCCTGACACCCCTCGCCTCGGACCTGGTCCGCCCGCCGCGGGTGGCCGAGTGCCAGATCTGCCTGGAGGCGACCGTCACGGACGTCAGGCCCTTCGCCGGTGCCGACTCGGGAGTGGTGGCCGTCGAGGCGCGGGTGGTGCGTACCCATGCCTGGCCCGAGGTGCTCCTGCCGGGATCGGACAGGTACGTCGATCCCCAGCGCTGGGATCCGTTGATCATGAAGTTCACGCACCTCTACGGCGGCGGCACGCCCGCCGGACCCTCCCGGCTCGCGGAGGGTTGGGAGATCCCGGCCGGCTCTCCGCCGACGACCTCGCCCGGGGCGGCGCCCGGTGCGGCGCCCGGTGGCACCCGGATGCGAGCGGACCCGCGACCGGCGACCGTGGTGGGACCACGGCCGGACTCATGAGGGGGTTGACGATGCCACCGATCCGCACACCGGACCGGCGCCTACGCGTCTTCGTCAGCTCGACGCTGGGCGAGATGGCCGATGAGCGGCGGGCGGTCTCGCGCGCGCTGGCGGCGCTGAGGCTGACCCCGGTCATGTTCGAGGCGGGGGCGCGCCCGCAGCCTCCCGGCGAGCTCTACCGGGCCTACCTCGCGCAGAGCGACGTCTTCATCGGCCTCTACTGGCAGCAGTACGGCCAGCTCGTCCCCGGCAAGGACGTGTCCGGCCTCGAGGAGGAGCTCGAGCTCTCCCGGGGGATGCCCCGGCTGCTCTACCTCAAGATGCCCGCCGACGAGCAGGACCCGCGCCTCACCGCGCTGATCCGGCGGATCGAGGACGAGGCGTCCTACCGCCCGTTCCGCACGCCGGCCGAGCTGGGCCGGCTGGTGCGCGACGACCTCGCCCACCTGCTGAGCGAGCGGTTCGCCACGGCGCGCCCCGGTGTCGGAGGGCTGCCCACGCCCGCGGCCACCTCGCGTACGCCCGCTGCCCTCTCCCCCGCACCGCTGCCCGTCGGCACGACGCCCCTCATCGGCCGCGAGCAGGCCGTCGAGGAGGTGGCGCGCCTGCACTCGCGAGCCGGACAGCGGCTGATCACGCTCGCCGGCCCCAGCGGCATCGGCAAGACCAGGCTGGCCACGGCCGTGGCCGAGCGGATCAGCCGTACCTTCGACGGCCAGGCGGTGTTCGTGCCGCTCGAGGACGTCACCGACCCCGGCGGCGTGCTGCCCCGCATCGCCTGGGCCGTCGGGGCCGACCTGGCCGGAGCCCCGCCCGTGGCCGCGCTGAGCGACGTCCTGCGCGACGGCCGGTGGCTGCTCGTGCTCGACAACCTCGACCGCCTGGTCGCCGCGGGCCCGGCCATCGCAGAGCTGCTCTCGCGCAACCCGGACGTCTCCGTGCTGGCGACCAGCACGACGGTCCTCGGGGTGAGGGCGGAGCGGGTCTACCCGGTCCCTCCCCTCCCGGTCCCGGACGAGCAGGCGATGGGCGGGCTCCCCGAGCTGCTCACCAGCCCCGCCGCCCACCTCTTCCTCGACCGTGCGCGCGCCGTCCGCCCGGACATCGCGCTGAGCGACGACGACGTCCTCGACGTGGCGGAGATCTGCCGCCGGCTCGAGGGGGTGCCGCTGGCCATCGAGCTGGCGGCGGCCAGGCTGCGCCTGCTCGACCCGGCCACCGTCCTGCGACGGCTGTCCCGCTCGCTCGACACGCTGGGCACCGGCATGGCCGACCTCCCGGAGCGGCAGCGGACCCTCCGAGCCACCGTGGAGTGGAGCTTCGGCATGCTCGGCGAGGCCGAGCGCTCGCTCGCCGAGGTGCTGTCCGTCTTCGCCGGCGGGTGGAGCATCGAGGCCGCCGCGCACGTCGCGGGCCTCGGCGACGACCGGGCCCTCGAGCTCACCGAGGCCCTGGCCGCGCACAGCCTGCTCCACCTGGAGGGGACGCCCGAGGGTCCGCGGACCCGGATGCTGCACACCGTGCGCGCGTTCACCGCCGAGCGGCTGGCGGCACGTCCCGACGTCGACGAGGTGCACCGGCGGCACGCCGCGTACTACCGCGCGCTCGCCGAGAGCGCCGACGAGGCCCTGCGCGGCTTCCGGCAGAGCTCGTGCGCGACCCTCCTCGCCCGCGAGAACGAGAACATCGCCGGCGCCGTCCGGTGGCACCTCGCGCACGACCCGGCGCCCCTCCCCCGGCTGTTCCGCGTGCTGTTGCCCTTCCGCGTGCTGTGGCCCTTCCTCGGAGTCGGGGACGCCCTCGTCACCGAGGCGCGCTCGTGGGCCGCCGAGGTGGTGCCGATGGCCGACGACCTCCCGACCGACGACCGGGTCGCCGTCCTGGCCGCGTCGCTGGTCTCGGCGCTGGAGGCGGGCGACGCCGAGGCCGCCCTGGCCACCCGGGCCCGGCTCGCGCCGCTGCTCGCCGAGGTCGACGATCCCTACCTCGACGCGTTGTCGCGCCTGCTCATGGCGTGGGTCCCGGTGCTGGTGCGCGACATCGACGAGGTCGGTGCCGACCTGGCCGGCGCCCTCCAGCGGCTGCGCGAGCTCGACGAGCCCCTGTGGACGGCGCTCACCGCGGTCACGGTGGGGTCGGTCGAGTCGGCCCTGGGCCACCACGACGTCGCACGCCGCCACACCCTCGAGGCGCTGCGGCTGGCGTCCCGGTTCGACCACCCGTGGCTCACGACGGTCTCCCTGGTCAGCCTCGCCCGGGCGGCCCTGATGCGGAGCGAGCCCGAGGAGGCGCGCGACCTGCTGGTGCAGGCGCTGGATCTCGACATGTCGGGACAGGGCGTCCACTGCCTGTGCCTGGTGCTGGACTGCGCCGCCGCGCTGGCCCTCGCCGAGGGGAGCAGCGAGCGGGCCGGTCTGCTGACGGGGGCCGGGCAGGGACTGCGGCGGCGTTCGGGCCTGCGGGCGTACGCCTCGATGCGCGGCGACGGGGAGCTGGCAGCGGCGGTGCGGGCGGAGACGGGGGCCGAGCTGTTCGACGAGCTGGTAGCCCGCGGCCGCGGGCTCGACATGGCCGGGGCGCTCGCGCTCCTCCGCGAGGACCTCCACCACGCCCTCGCGACCACCTGAGCCGCCCGGCGCGCAGCCGGGGGCCCGCGCGTCAGCGCTCCAGCGCCTCGCGCAGCTGCGCCCGTGAGGTGATGCCCAGCTTGGCGAACACCTTGCCGAGGTGGTACTCGACGGTCCGCGAGCTGATGAAGAGCTGCGTGCCGATCGCCGGGTTGGAGTGGCCCGCGACGACGAGCTCGGCGATCTGCGACTCGCGCTCGGTCATCGCGCTGAGCGTCTCCGGCGTCCGCCGGCGCGCCCGCTCGCCCGACGCCCGGAGCTCGAGCCAGGCCCGCCTCGCGAACTCGCCTGCGCCAGCCGCGTCGAACACCTCGAACGCCTGACGCAACGGTGTCCGCGAGTCCACGCGCCGCGCCTGTCGCCTCAGCCACTCCCCGTACAGCAGGTGCGTCCGGGCGAGGTCGAGCCTCATGCCGGAGAGCTCCAGCTGTCGCACGGACTCTCGGAAGTGCTCCTCCTTCGAGTGCCCGTCGGTGAGGAGGGCGAGGCACCGGTGCTCGATCCCGAGGGCCCAGGACGATCCGGACGCACGGCGGACGGCGCCGACCAGCTCGATCGCCGACGCCGCCTCGTGGGGACGTCCCACCCGCACCGCCGCTTCCACCACCTCGGGCACCGCCCAGGACGAGACGAACGGGGCGTCGGCCTCGAGGGCGCGTTGCGCGGCACGCAGCGCCTCCTCGTACCGACCGGTGGCGATGTGGACCAGCGAGTGGCCGAGGTCGACGAGGGGCGCCGCGGTCCCGTCGTGCCGCTCCCGCTCCCGGCCGGACCCGTCGTCGGCAGGGCCCGGGGCGTCGCTCCTCGTGCCACGCCAGCCCTGGAGCAGGGTGGGCGCGAGCATCGGCGCGGCCGCGCCCATCCGCCGGGCGAGGTGCGCCGCCTCCTCCGATGCGGCTGCCGCGCGGTCCATCTCTGCCCGCTCGAGGTGCAGGCAGGCCAGCAGGTCGAGTGCCCGCGGCAGGCCCGCCAGGGCACCCGACGTCCGAGCGTCGTCGACATCTCGCCGCGCAAGCGTCGACCACGCTGTGTCGTCCAGCAGGTCCATCGCGGCCAGGGTCGCGAACGGGTGCGCAGCGGACCCGTCGGCACGCCAGGCGTCGAGCGCACGAGCGAGCGCGGCATGCCCCGGCACGCCCCTGCTCCCCCACCGCGCGGCCGATGCCTCGAGCAGCTGCCCGCCCGGCGTGCTGCTGGTGGCGGCGGTGGCCGAGCCGGGGCGGGTGGCCAGGTGGCGCAGGCCCCCGGCAGCACCGGGTCGGCCGTCGCCCGCCACGGCGTCGAGAGCGGCCAGGCGGGCCGTCACGGACCGCTCCGGCTCGGCCGTGGCAATCCGGGCCGCGGCGTCCAGGAGGTCGTCTGCTGCATGCGGATGCCCGGTCCGTGCGCCCACCTCCGCGGCCGTCAGGCGCGCGACGGCCCGCGCGGCGCGGCCGGCGTCCCCGTGCTCGATCTCCGCGACCAGCCGGAGCGCATCGTCGAATCGCCCGCTCCGTGCGTGCAGGCGCGCCGCCCCGAGCGCGCGGCGGGACCGCGCGTGCGGGTCCACGCTGAGCAGCGCGGCTCGCTCCAGGAACGCGGCCGTGGCCGCGACGCCGGCCGTCCGCCTGACCTGCACCGCCCGTCGCTCCAGCGTCCCCGCGACCTCCTCGTCGGGACCGAAGGCGGACAGTGCCCGGTGCCACGCGACGTGGTCGTCCCTCGGGGCCAGCACCTGGGCCAGCGCGCGGTGCGCTTCGCGCCGCTGGCCGTCGGACGCCCACCGGTAGACCAGGTGCCGCACGAGCGGGTGGCTGAAGAGCACGCGGTCGTCGATCTCGACCAGCCCCGTCGCCTCGACGGCACGCGCCACTCCTCCGGGCAGGCCCGCGGCCGTGCAGCCTCGGCGGAACGCCGACACGTCTCCCAGCGGCTCCGCCGAGGCGATGACCAGGGCCGCTGCTACGTCGTCGGGCAGCCCCAGCCGGCGGGCCCGGATCCCGAGCTCCGCGTCGGCGTCGACCTCCTCGACGGCGTCGACCGCGTACCCGCCGGCGAGCGCGGAGACCGTGAGGGCGCGGCCGAGCCGTCCGATGACAGCTGGATTGCCGCGCGCCTCGGCGAGGATCCGCTGCCGGACCTCGGGATCGAGTCGCGCCGGCAGCTCGAGGCCGAGCATGAGCTGCGCCTCTGCGGGCGCGAGCGGGTGCAGGCGCACTTCGTCGAGACCCGCGAGAGCCGCGGTCGGCCCGGTCCCACCGGACGCGATGAGGAAGGCGACCGAAGCACCCGCCACGCGCCGAGCGGCGACGCCGAGCGCCCGCGCAGAGCTCTCGTCGATCCACTCGGCGTCGTCGAGGACGCACAGGGCCGGCTTCCCGGTCTCCGACGCCACGCCCGTGAGGAGGGAGACCAGTCCCAGGCCCACGAGCGCCGGGTCGGCCTGCGCCCCCGGCGCCAGTCCGAGCGCGGCCGCCAGCGCACCCGACTGCGGCGCCGGCAGGGCCGCGACACGATCCACCAACGGACCACAGAGCTGCTGGACCGTGCCGAAGGAGAGAGCGGACTCGACCTCGACACCCGTGGCGCGGAACACCGGGCAGTCCGTCGCGCCGGCGATCGCCTCGTCGAGGAGATGGGTCTTCCCGCTTCCGCGACCGCCACGGATGACGACAGCACCGCCGCGGCCCGCTCGTGCATCGCTCATCACGGTCGCGATTGCGGCTCGCTGCTCGGCCCGGCCCACGGGGAGTCCTCCCTGCGCCGTCCGGGTCGACGGCCCACCCCGGCACGAGCGCGAGTGTCCGGCCGTCGCCGGCCGGGTCACGCCGTGACCGTCCGGGTCCTTCCGCGTCGCCGTCGTCAGATCCGCTGTGAGTGTCATCGTCGTCCTCCATCGCCGGTGTGCCGCCATGCTCCGTCGGCGCGCACCCGCGTCGAGTCCCGTGTTCGCGTAGTCACCTGGCCTCCCCACTCGACCGCGGCCGAGGAGCGCTGCGGACCAGTGACCGGGGAGCGCCCGGGTGCGTACACTCCCGATCCGTGAGCCGGAGCGAGCCACGTGAGCGGCGGTCAGCGGCCTAGCGGCGCCGCGCTCCTCGGCCGTCGGGCAGAGCTCGGCAGGGTCGTGGAGCTCCTCGACAGCGCCCGTGCGGGGCGCAGCGGAGCCGTCCTCGTGCGCGGCGAGCCCGGCATGGGCAAGTCGGTCCTCCTCGCGGCGGCGGCCGAGCACGCCCGGTCGGCCGGCACCGTCATCCACTCCGTGCGCGGGGTCGCCGGCGAGGTGGACTTCGGGTACGCCGGCCTCCAGCGGCTGCTCATCGGGTTCATGGACGGCTACGGCGGGTTGCCGACGGTGCAGCGCGAGGCGCTCGGTGCGGCGCTCGGGCTGGCGGACTCGGGCCCGCCCGACCGGTTCCTGGTCGGTCTGGCCGCTCTCACCCTGCTCGCCGAGGCCGACCCCGGGCGGCCCAGGCTGATCGTGGTCGACGACGCCCACTGGCTCGACCGCGAGTCCCTGGACACGCTGGTCTTCGTCGCCCGGCGGCTCCAGGCCGAGTCGCTGGCAATCCTCTTCGCCGCCCGGCCGGACGGCGCGGTCACGCGCGCCTTCGATGGCATCGCGGTGCTCGAGCTCGACGGGCTCTCGGTCGAGGCAACGACCGATCTGCTCACCCTCGCCTCGGGCGGGGTCGTCGACCCGGAGGTCGGTCGTCGGGTGGCGGCCGGGACGCAGGGGTGTCCCCTGGCCGTCGTCGAGCTCGCCAGCGACCTCTCCCCCGCACAGCTCGTCGGGACCGTCAGCCTCCCCGACCCGCTCCCGATCGGTGACCGGCTCGAGGAGCTCTACCTCCAACGGGTGCTCGCCCTCCCCGCCGCGACCCAGCAGGTGCTCCTGGTCGCCGCCGCCGATCCCGGCGCGCACCTGACCACCGTGCTGTCGGCGGGGGCGCTCGCGGGTCTCGACGCCGACGCCCTCGACGCCGCGCAGATGAAGGGGCTGGTCGACGTCGGCGCCACCATCTCGTTCCGACATCCGCTCGTGCGGTCGGCCGTCTACCGAGGGGCGGCGCCCGCGGAGCGTCGGCGTGCCCACGCGCTCCTGGCCCAGGTGAGCGATCCGGCCGCTGAGCCCGACGCGTGGGTGTGGCACAGGGCGCACGTGGCCAGCGGCACCGACGAGGAGGTCGCCGCCGCGCTGGAGGCCAGGAGCGTCGAGGTCGAACGCCGCGGCCGCTACTCGGCGCACGCCGCGCTGATGACGCGGGCGGCCGCACTCACCCCCGACCCCCGCACGCGGGTGCGCCGTACGCTCGCCGCGGCGAACGCGCTCTCGCTCCTCGGCGCGCTGGGCGAGGCCCACGCGCTGCTCGCCACCGCGCAGCTCGACCACGCCGACCCGCTCACCAAGGCCCACGCGAAGCGGCTGGAGGCCAACCTCATGTCGGGCCTCCGGCCGGCGCACGCGCTCTCGATGCTGCTCGACGCCGCCCGGTCGCTCGAGGCCGTCGACCCACCCCTCGCCCACGAGACCTACGCCGAGAGCCTCTACCTGGCGGCGATCAGCTCCCACCTCGCCGACCGCAGGGTGGTCGAGCAGCTCACGGCGGCGGCCCTGGCGGCGGTGGAACGCCACGTCGACTCGCCCTACGCCGACCTGATCCGGGCACTGGCCGGCCGGCTCACCGGCGACCACGATCCCGCGGCCATCACCCAGGTCCGCACGGCCTTGGCGTCGATGCGCCACGCTGACGCTCCCCGCACCTTCTACAACTGGACGCCGGTCGGCGGACTGCTGGCCGCCGACCTGTTCGACATCGACTGGCACCTCGAGTTCCTCGCCGCGCAGGCCTCCGTGCAGCGTTCCCGAGGGGCGCTGGACCTCCTGCGCGGGACCCTGGCCGGGCAGGGCCAGGCCGAGACGTGGTGCGGCAGGCACGACCGTGCCGAGGCCCTGTGCACCGAGGCGAGCGACATCGCCCGCTCCATCGGTGACGACAACGTCGTGTGGCGAGAGCTCATCCGCGCGGAGCACTCGGCCTGGCGGGCCGACGAGGCAGCGTGCCGGGCCACGATCGAGATGATGCGCTCGCCTGCGGTCGCGGAGACGCGCAACGGACTCCTGGTGAACGCCGCGCACCTGACCCTCGCGATCCTCGAGAACAGCCTGGGCAACTACGCCGCCGCGCTGGAGGCCGCCTGGCCGCTCCTCGACCGCGGGCCCATCGTCAACCTGCGGTCCCTCGCCGAGATCGTCGAGGCGGGGCACCGGTGCGACCGGGACGACGCCGCCGGAGAGGCCCTGCGGCGCCTCGAGCGGATGGCGGCCGCCCGCGGCACCCCGTGGGCAGCCGGGCTCCACTCCCGCGCGGCCGCGATCATGGCGGGCGATCAGGCCGAGCCACACTTCGTCCGCTCCATCGCCGAGCTCGGCGCCACCCCCGTCCGGACCGACCTCGCCCGGACCCGTCTCCTCTACGGCGAGTGGCTGCGACGGCAGAACCGGCGCAAGGACGCCAGGGGCGAGCTCACGGCGGCGCACCGCATGTTCACCGAGATGGGCACACCGCGCTTCGCCAGCCGCGCGGCCAGGGAGCTCGCGGCGACGGGAGCCATCGTCCGGCGACGAGCCCCGTCGACGGGCGGCGAGCCGCTGACGCCCCAGGAGGAGGCGATCGCGCAGCTCGCGGCCGGCTCGGCCACCAACCGGGAGATCGCCGCCAGCCTGTTCCTCAGCGCGAGCACGGTCGACTACCACCTCCGCAAGATCTACCGGAAGCTGGGCGTCGACTCCCGCAGGAAGCTGGGCGTCGCACTGGACGAGCGCTCGAGCAGGTGACGTGGGTTCTGGCCGTCGTCGCCGATCCTCCCACTCCGCCGCTGGGTCGGTCGATCAGGTCCCGCGGGTCGACCGGCGCCCTCGGGCGGTGCGCCGGACCGTGTGCCGCAGCCGCCCTCCGGCCCACACCGCCAGCACTCACGACCAGCGCGTGCTGCTCGGGAACGCTCCACCCGAGACGTACGGCGAGCAGGCGGGTGACGGTGGTCAGGGCGACGCCGAGGACCGCGGCGTCCGGCACGGCGACGTCGAGCGCCACGAGTCCGACCAGCAGGGAGCCACCCGCTGCCGCGGCCACCGCGTAGAGGGACCCGACGTGCAGGAGGGCGACCGGCAGCGCGAGGACCAGGTCGCGGATGACCGAGCCACCAGCACGTACCAGTGGCCGCGGATGACCACCGGCGGCTCGCCGAGCAGGAGGTCGCGCAGCACGCTGCCGCCGAGCGCGAGCCCGACGCCGACCAGGACGGCGCCGAGCACGTCGATCCTGCGGTCGGAGACGGCGCCGGCGAAGAGTGCGCCCTGGAGCGCGCCGAGCACCGTCGCGGCGAGCTCGGTCCACAGCGGGATGCCGAACGGCATGAGCTCGACCATCGCCGCGCGCCTCCTGCCCGGGTCCGGTGCGGTCAGCGAGCCGTCTTCTCGGCGGCCTGGAGGATGACCTCGGTGACGGCGCCGGGCTGGGAGACCGTGATCGCGTGGGACGCCTCGACCTCGACGAGGTGGGCGCCCGCCCGGTCCGCCATGAAGCGCGACAGCTCCGCGGGGACGGCGAGGTCCTGCTCCGCCGCCAGGACCCAGGACTCGATCGACGTCCACGCCGCCCGCGTCGACGGCGCCTCGAAGGCGGCCAGGGCGAGCGGGCGCTGCGTGACCGCCATCTGCAGGGCCACGTCGGCGTCGACGTCGCCGGCGAACAGCTCGTGGAACTGCTCCTGGTCGATGTAGAGCTCCGGCGCCGTCCCGCCGTCCGGGGTCGGGTAGGGCACCGGCTGCGCGGCGTCGCCGAGCCGGGCACCGGGGAACTTGGTGACGAGGTCGACGAGGGTCTCCCCCGGCTCGGGGAGGAAGCTCGCGACGAAGACGAGGGCGGTGACGTCGGGGTGGCCGTCGGCCGCGTGGCTCATCACCACGCCGCCGTAGGAGTGCCCGGCCACCACGATGGGGCCCTCGATGCTGTCGAGGACGCTGCGCACGTACGCGGCGTCGGCCTCGATGTCGCGCAGGGGGTTGGCCGCCGCGATCACGGGGTGGCCGGCCTCGCGCAGCGCCTTGACCGAGCCGTTCCAGCTCGACGAGTCCGCGTAGGCGCCGTGGACCAGGACGATCGTCTGCTTCTGGGGGGTGCTGCTCATGACGGGGTTCCTTTCCTCGCCGGGCGCTCGGTGCGCCCGGGTCATGCCCAGCAGCGTCGTCCTCGGCGACGGGGCGTGGCATCCGGGTGCTGCCCAGCGGGGTCCCGGGTCCACCGCCGGTGCGCCGACCGCCGCGGCCTCGACGCAGGGGTCCCGGGCAGGGACCGACGAGGGTGCGGACCCGTGGATCCCCGGGGGCGACGGACGTCGCGGTGGCACAGGCTCGCCCCATCGACCGAGCCCTGCGTCGCCGCCCATGGTGTGGCGACGCAGCGCACCGAAGGAGAGTGACATGAGTGATGCAGAGCTGGTTCTCGAGCCCCAGGCCGCCGACTTCGCCGCCGCGACCGCCGACCCGCCCTACCTGTTCGACCTCGGACCGACCCAGGGCCGCACGACGGTGGACGAGGTGCAGTCCGGGGAGATCGACAAGCCGCCCGTCCACGACGAGTGGCTCACCGTCGAGGGCGGCCCCACCGGGTCGGTCGAGGTGAGGATCGTCCGGCCCGTCCACCTCGCCGACGAGGTGGCGCCGGTGATCCTCTACCTCCACGGCGCCGGCTGGGTGTTCGGCAACGCCCACACCCACGACCGCCTGGTGCGCGAGCTCGCCGTCGGCGCCGGCGCCGCGGTGGTCTTCCCGGAGTACGACCTCTCGCCCGAGGCGCGCTACCCGACCGCGATCGAGCAGTGCTGGGCCGCGGCGCGCTGGGTCGTCGACCACGGGGCCGAGCACGGGCTCGATGCGACCCGGATCGCCGTCGCCGGCGACTCGGTCGGCGGCAACATGGCCGCCGCACTGACGCTGATGGCCAAGGAGCGCGGCGAGGTCCCCCTCGTGCAGCAGGTGCTGTTCTACCCGGTGACCGACGCGGCCTTCGACACCGCCTCGTACGAGCAGTTCGCCACCGGCTACTTCCTGCGTCGCGACTCGATGGAGTGGTTCTGGGACCAGTACACGACCGACGACGGCCAGCGCGCCGAGATCACCGCCTCACCGCTCCGCGCCACGACGGAGCAGCTGACCGGACTGCCCCCCGCCCTCGTGATCACCGCCGAGGCGGACGTGCTCCGCGACGAGGGTGAGGCGTACGCGCGCAGGTTGCGCTCGGCGGGCGTGCCGGTCGTCGCGACCCGCTACCAGGGCGTCATCCACGACTTCGTGATGCTCAACGCGCTCCGCAGCACCCACGCGGCGGAGGCCGCGATCGAGCAGGCGACCTCGACGCTCCGTGCGGCCTTCGCGCCCGCCCGGGGACCACGCACCACCGACCACCAGACAGGAGCATGATCACGACCAGCAGCTCCCCGCCCGGGTTCGTCGACCAGCTGCGGCGCGTCGGGTACACCGGCGCCGTGTCCTTCCCTGGCGACCAGTCCTACCCGGAGGACCGCGCGGCCTGGAACCTGACGGCCGACCAGCTCCCGGCTGCGGTCGCGCGCCCCGACGACGCCGAGGACGTACGACGCCTGGTGGTCGCTGCCGTCGCGGCCGGGCTGCGGGTGGCCCCGCAGGGAACGGGTCACAACGCCACGCCCCTGGCGTCGCTGCACGACGCCGTCCTCCTCAGGACCGACCGCCTGCGGGGTGTCGTGGTCGACGCCGAGCGCCGTACCGCGACCGTCGGCGCCGGCGTGCTCTGGGAGGACGTCGCGATCGCTGCGGCGAAGGAGGGGCTGACCGCACTGCACGGATCGTCACCGAACGTCGGTGTCGCGGGCTACCTCCTCGGTGGCGGACTCTCCTGGTTCGCCCGGTCCCATGGCCTGGCGAGCAACCACGTCACGGGGATCGACATCGTCCTGGCGGACGGCAGCCACGTGCGCGCCGACGCCGAGCGCAACGTCGAGGTGTTCTGGGCGGCGCGCGGTGGCGGGGGCAACCTCGGCGTGGTCACCTCCCTCGAGATCGAGCTCCTCGAGGTGGAGTCGGTCTACGCGGGCATGATGCTGTGGGACCAGGTCCACGCCGACCGGGTCCTGCGAGCGTGGCGCGACTGGGCGGGCACCGCACCGGAGAGCATCACGACGTCGTTCCGCCTCATGAACTTCCCGCCGGCCCCGGAGGTCCCCGACCTCCTCCGCGGGCGTCGCGTCGTGATGATCGACGGTGTCGCACAGGCCGACGCGGCCCTCGGCTCCGAGCAGCTCGCCCCGCTGCGCGACCTCCGGCCCGAGATCGACACGTTCGCCGTCACCGCCACGGACGCGCTCGTCCGCCTGCACATGGACCCGGAGGACCCCCTCCCGGTGGTGTCCGACTCGGTCGTCCTGGCCTCGCTCGGCGACGACGCGGCCAGTGACCTGCTCGCCGTCGCCGGGCCCGACGCGCCGCCCGCCCTGCTGATCGTCGAGCTGCGCCAGCTGGGTGGTGCCCTCGCCCGGCCCCAGGACGGCGGCGGCGCGCTGAACCACCTGCCGGGCGAGTTCCTGCTGTGGGCCGGGGCGATCACCCCGACACCCGAGGCGGCGGCCGCCGGACGCCGGGACGCCCGCGCGGTCGTGGACGCGGTGTCACACCACGGTGTGCGAGCGGCCTACCTGAACTTCGTCGAGAACCCCACCGACGTCCGGCGTGCCTTCGCCCCACTCACCTGGCGCCAGCTCGTCGGGATCAAGTCCGCGGTCGACCCCACCTCGGTCTTCGTCGCCAACCATCCCGTCCCGACGCTCTACGCGGACGGGGCGTCGACGACCTGACGTGCTTCCCGGCCCTGGCGCTCCTGTCGCCGGGCCGCGCGCCGATCCGCGCGCCGCTCCTTGCGTCGCTCGACGAGGACGTAGAGGGCCGGCACGAGGAGGAGCGTCAGGAAGGTCGAGGACAGCAGTCCGCCGATCACCACCACCGCGAGCGGCTGGGAGATGAAGGCACTGCCGCCGGTGACGCCGAAGGCCATCGGGGTGAGGGCGAGGATGGTGGCGAGCGCGGTCATCACGATGGGACGTACGCGCTTGCCGCCGCCGTCGGCCAGCGCCTCGGCGATGCTGGCTCCCGCCTCGCGGCGCTGGTTGACGAGGTCGATGAGCACGATGGCGTTCGTGACCACGATGCCCACCAGCATCAGCGCTCCGATGAGGGACGGGACCCCGAGCGGGATGCCCGTGACGACCAGCATCAGCATCGCGCCGGTGGCCGCGAACGGCACCGAGACGAGAAGGATCAGCGGCTGGATCAGCGACTTGAACGTCGCGACCATGACGACGTAGACGATCGCGATGGCGATGAGGAGCGCGAGGCCGAGCTGGCCGAACGCCTCCGCCTGGTCCTCCGAGACGCCACCGATCGAGACGTCGGTGCCCTCGGGGAGGTCGAGGTCGTCGACCAGGGCCTGCACGTCGGAGGTCACGGACCCGAGGTCGTCGGCGGCGGGCTCGGCCGTGACGGTGACCGTGCGCTCGCCGTCGGAGCGGGTGATCGCGGTCGCGACGTCGCGCTCGACCAGCTCGGCGACCTGTCCCAGCGTGGCCCCGTCGCCGACGGGAAGCTGGCGGAGCGCGGCGATCGAGTCCGGCCGCGGGCCGCCGACCACGACGACGTCGAGCTGCTCGCCGTCGACGGTGACCTGCCCGACCGGCGGCTGGGCCAGGGCCTGGGCCAGCACGCCGCCCAGGACCCCGGAGGTGAGGCCGGCGGCCTCCGCCTCGGGGCGGGCCCGGACCGAGAGGACGGGCTGCGCCGCCGCGGCGTCGGAGGTCACGGTGCCGATGCCGTCGATGGTCTCCAGCTCGGTCGCCACGATCTCGGCGGCCTCGCCGAGCCGGGACTGGTCGGTCGCGGTCACCACGAGCTCCAGCGCCGAGGCGAAGCCGGCGTCGCCGGCGGCGACGGTGACGTCGCCGGTGGCGTCGGCCAGGGCGGCCTCGATCCGCTCAGCGGCCAGCTCGCCGTCGGCGTCCTCCGCCAGCGTGACGGCGAAGGTCGTGGCGCCACCGCCGAAGATGGCGGCCACGCCCTCGCCCGTGCCGACGGTGCTCTGGACCGTCTCGACCTCGTCGTCCTCGACGAGGACCGACTCGACCTCCCGGGCCGCGGCGTCCTGCCGGTCGAGCGTGGCGCCGGGCTCGAGCTCCTGGGTCACGGTGAGGGTGTTCTGGCCGCTGCTGCCGAGGAAGTTGGTCTTGATGAAGGGGGTCAGCCCCAGCGTGGCCACCAGGACGACGACGGCGACGGCGACGGTGCGCCACGGGCGGCGGACCACCCAGCGCACGGTCGGGTCGTAGGCCCGGCGCAGCCACGAGCGCTCCTCCTTCGCCTCGGCGTCCGCCTGGACCCGGGCGGGGTCGACGACCGTGTCGGGGCTCTTGAGGAACCAGTAGGCCAGCACCGGGATGATCGTGAGCGAGACCAGCAGCGAGGCCAGCAGGGCCAGCGCCACGGTGACGGCGAAGGGGCGGAACAGCTCGCCGACCTGTCCGCCGACGACGCCGATCGGCAGGAACACCGCGGCCGTGGCGATCGTCGAGGAGGTGATGGCGCCGCCGACCTCGCGCACCGCGGTGGTGATCGCGGCGACCTTGGACTCGCCGTACGACAGGTGTCTCTTGATGTTCTCGATGACCACGATCGAGTCGTCGACCACGCGGCCGATCGCGACGGTGAGCGCGCCGAGGGTGAGGATGTTGAGCGTGTAGCCGCCCAGCCGCAGGCCGATCAGCGTCACCAGGAGCGACAGCGGGATCGACAGCGCGGTGACGAGCGTCGAGCGGACGGAGAAGAGGAACAGCAGGATCAC
The DNA here is from genome assembly GCF_058355585.1 of Nocardioides sp. Z13_37. Lineage (NCBI taxonomy): Bacteria > Bacillati > Actinomycetota > Actinomycetes > Propionibacteriales > Nocardioidaceae > Nocardioides > Nocardioides sp. Z13_37. Next base: position 169,296 of record NZ_JBZGDV010000004.1, read on the forward strand.
CAGGACCGCGAAGAAGAGCCCGAGGGCGCCCTCGGTGGTCAGGTCCTCCACCGACTTCTCGATGAACGGCGCCTGGTCGAAGGCGACGGAGAACTCCGCGCCGTCGCCCAGGTCGTCCTCGAGCTGCGGGATGAGGTCGGCGACCGCGTGGGAGATGTCGACGGTGTTGCCGTCGGGCGTCTTGGTGATCGCGACCGCCAGGCTCGTCTCGCCGTTGGTGCGGGAGTAGGACGTCGGGGTCGTCTGCGCGGTGCGCACCTCGGCGACCTTGCCGAGCGGTCGCGTGCCACCGTCAGGCAGCGATACCGGCACCCGGCGCAGCTCGGCGAGGGTCGTCGGGGTGGTGCCGACCTGGACCGACAGGCTCGAGCCGGAGTCGTCGACGGTGCCGGCAGGCACGAGCGAGGCGTTGGTCGACAGCGCGTCGGACACGTCCGCGGCGCTCACGCCGAGCTGGCGGGCGGCGGGCGTCAGGGTGACCTCGACGCGGTCGGTGGGGGCACCGGAGACGTCGACCTGGCGTACGCCCTCGACGTCCTCGAGCGCGGGCACGACGAAGCGGTCGATGCGCTCGGCGAGCTGGGCGGGGTCGGCGTCCGATGTCACGGCGAGCTGCACCACGGGGAACTGGTCGAAGCTGCCGGCGAAGACGACCGGCTCGACGGACTCCGGCAGGCCCTGCGCGCTGCTCATCGCGCTCTCGGCCTGCTGCTGGGCGCGCTGGAGGTCGGTGCCGTACTCCAGGGTGAGCAGGACCAGCGAGACGCCGCTCGACGACGTCGAGTCGACCTGCTCCAGCCCGTCCACCCCGGCCAGGGCCTGCTCCGCGGGCGCGGTGACCTCCTGCTCGACCGCCTCCGGCGAGGCGCCGGCGTACGGCAGGACCACGCCCACCGCGGGGAACTCCAGGTTGGGGATCAGCTCCTGCTTCAGCGCCCCTGCGGACATCACGCCGAAGATCGCCACCATGACGGTGGACAGGGCGATGAGGGCTCGGTTGCGAAGCGAGAAGGACGCGAGATGACCCACGGGGTGCGGCTCCTGTGTCGGGGCGCACCCGAGGTACGCCAGATAGTTAGCCCGATGCTAACGATATGGTGGTGGCCGTGAACAATCGGGACGAGGACGTCCGCGAGGTGGAGGCACTCTCCTGTCGACTGCAGGAGGCCTTCGCCGACGTCCGCGTGGGCGAGGTGGTGGCCAGCGATCTGTCGGTCCAGCAGCTCAAGGTCCTGATGCTCGTGCAGTACCGCGCCCCGATGACCGCCCACGCGGTCGCCGACGCCCTCGGAGTCAGCGCCGCCACCGTGTCGGGTCTCGTGTCGCGACTCGTGGCGAGCGGGCTCCTCGTCCAGGAGCCGGCCCCGGACGACCGGCGTGCGCTGCTCCTGCGGACGACCCCGGCGGGCGGCGAGGCGCTCGAGGACGTCGCCGCCATGCAGCTGCGGCACTGGCGCGACGTCATGCCCGGCCTCACCGATGCCGAGGTCGCCGGCCTCCGGCTCGGGCTCGCCGGCATCGAGCGCGTGATGCGCGGCCTCGAGGGGCGCACGCCCGAGGGGTGACGCCCTCACCCACACGCACCCGCGCGGCCGCGTCGGGCGCACCCGGAGCGCCGGAGCGCGTAGCGTGGGCGCGCCGCGCAGCCGCCGACGCGGCTCGGACGACCACGAGGAGGCGCGGGCGACGGTGTCCCACGAACAGCCTGCGGCGAGCTCGCCTGCCATCGCGCTCCCCCACCACACCGCCAGGCTCTGCCTGCGGGGCTACCGGCCCGACGACGTGGACGCCTCCCTGGCCTACTACGCCAGGCCCGAGGTGGTCGCCTACGTCCCCTGGGGTCCGTGGACCCGCGCGGAGGCCGAGCAACGGGTCGCCCAGCGGGTCTCGCGCACGCAGCTGCGCGGCCCGGGGTCGGCGCTGTCGCTGGTGGTGGAGCACCAGGGACGCCTGATCGGCGACGTCGTGCTGTGGCCGGCCGACGAGACCATGTCCCGCGGGGAGATGGGGTGGGCGTTCGACCCCGGGGCCGGCGGGCACGGCTATGCCACCGAGGCGGTCGCGGCGCTCATGCGGATCGCGTTCGAGACCTGCGGGATGCACCGGGTACTGGCGCACGTCGACCCCCGCAACCACCCCAGCCTGCGCCTGTGCGAGCGGGTCGGGATGCGACGGGAGGGCCACCTGCGGCAGAACGCCTGGATCAAGGGCGAGTGGGTCGACTCCGTGGTGTTCGGGGCACTGGCTGCGGAGTGGCTCGCGTGACCCGCCCGCACCCGCAGCAGCGGTGGCCGGAGCCGGATCCGCTGCAGGGTGAGGTGCGGATCGTCTCGCTGACGAGCCGGCTGCTCGACCTCGACCTCGCGGCCTACCGGGCGAGTCCGGTCGCGATCCGCACCCACAGCGCCGGGCGCTGGTCCGGCGACCTCGACCGCGACGAGGCCCGCCGGCTGATGGCGGTGCACGAGGCCGAGCGTTCGGCCGGCACCGCCCACGCGCACGCGATCCTCGACGCTGGAGGCCGACGCGAGCTCGGCTGCGTCTACCTCCGCCCGCTCGCGGACTTCCTCCACCGCACCGGCACCCGGTGGCACGCCGAGACCATCGACCCGAACCACACCGCCATCGTCACCTTCTGGCTGATCGACGACCACGCCGCGCGGCCCTCCACGGCTCAGATCCTGAGGGCCGTACGCCAGTGGCTCGGCGGGTGGCGCGCGGCCGACCTGGTCCACCGGTGCCTGCCCGAGGAGACCTCGTCCCTCGCGGCGCTCGAGGCGGCCGACGGCCTGCGCCGCCTCACCGTGACCGGCCAGCAGCTGCCCTACGCCTGGTTCGCCGACGAGCGCCTGCCACGTCGGGAGGCGCCCACCTCCTGATCGGGCGCCCGCCCGGAAAGCGTCAGGACGCGCCGACTCGACCATCGACACGCGTCAGGACGCGCCGCCTCGACCCTCAATACGTGTCAGGACGCGCCGACTCGACCAGGGCCGAAGGACCGGTGGGTTCCGGGGCCGGTGTGCCCCGCCGGCCGGCCCCCGCAGCGGCGAGCATGGCGGTGTGCCGGCCCTGACCCCTCGCACTGCCTGGGCGCTCGCCGTCGTGTCGGTGGCCTGCCGCCTGGCGCTGCGAGCCACCCACGGCGACCTCGTCCCGGACGTCGTCGACCTCGCCGTCTACCGAGCCGAGGCCATGGCGCTGCGGCACGGCTGGGACCTCTACGGAGCACTGCCCGGGGTGCACCTCCTGATGACCTACCCGCCCTTCGCCGCGATCCTCTTCACCCCCCTGTCCTTCCTGCCGATGGCCGTCCTCGGCCCGGCGTCCGTGGTGGCCAACGTGGCCCTGCTCGTGGTGGTGGGCCACCTCGCGCTCCGCCTCGGCGGCGCCGAGGGTCGCCGGCTGCGCACGGGCACGGCCGTCGTGACGGCGCTCGCCGTGTGGTGCGAGCCGGTGCAGGCCACGATCGGGCTCGGGCAGGTCAACCTGCTGGTCGTCGCCCTCGTCCTGGCCGACCTGACCGTGCTCCGCGGCACCCGCTGGGCCGGGGTGGGCACCGGCCTGGCCACCGGGCTGAAGGTGACCCCGGCCGTCTTCGTCGCCTACCTCCTCCTGGCCGGCCCGCGCAGGGCCGGGGCGACGGCCGCCGCGACGGCGCTCGGCACCGTGGCGCTCTCCGCGCTCGTCGACGCGCGCGCGACGTGGGACTTCTGGACGCGGCACCTCTACGACCAGGACCGGGTGGGTCGCGTGGAGAAGTACACCAACCAGTCCATCCAGGGCTGGCTGGCCCGCGCCTTCGGGGACCGACATCTCGAGGGCTGGCAGCTCGCGGTCGCGCTGGTCGTCGTGGTCACCGTCGCCCTCGTCGGCACCGTCGTCGCCGTCCGGGCCGGTCGTGCCGACGACGACCTGGGCGGCGTGGTGGCGATCGCCGCCACGGGGCTCCTGGTCTCGCCGATCTCGTGGACGCACCACTGGGTCTGGTGCGTGCCGATGCTGGTGCTCGGCTGGCAGCGCTCGCGGCTGCTTCTCGTCGCGGTGGTCGCGGCCACCGTGACGTACGTCGTACGGACCCTGCCCGATGACGGGGCGGAGCTGTCGTGGAGCGCGCTCCAGGTCGCCGTCTCCGGTCCCTACGTCCTGCTCGGGCTCGTGGCGCTGGCCGTCGTCGCCCGGAGCGTGCCCGTGACCCGTCGTCCGGCAGGGACCTCGCTGGCGCGTACGGCCTGACGTCGCGGGCGGCGCGCTCGCTCAGGCGCGCAGGACCGGTCCGGCCGCGGTCATGCCGCGCCCGCGGCGACCGGGAGCCCGGACGTGCGCCACTCCAGCATCCCGTCCTCGAGGCGTCGCGCCTCGACGCCGGCCCCGCCCAGGATCCGGACGGCGTCGTGCGCCATCACGCAGAACGTGCCGCGGCAGTAGGCCACCACCGACGGCGCCTGCCGCAGCGCGCCGGCCTCGGCGTCCAGCCTCTCGAGCGGCATGCTCCGCGCACCCGGGATGTGGCCGGCGAGGTACTCCTCGGTGGGTCGCACGTCGAGGAGGGTGACCTCGCCCGTCGCCAGCAGACGCTCGAGCTCGTCACGCGTCACCAGGCCCACCTCGCCGGAGCCGGGCAGGTCGAGGTAGGCCTCGAGGGCGCGCCCGACGTCGGCGGAGCGCTCGCGGGCGACGGCGCGCATCGCGGCGTAGAGGTCGGCGACGTCGTCGCCGGCCAGCCGGTAGAACACCTTGGTCCCCTCGCGCCGGGTCAGCACCAGGTGGGCGAGCTTGAGGACCTGGAGGTGTGCCGAGACCGTGCTCACCCCCATGCCCGCGGCCCGGGCCAGTCCGTCGACCGTGCGCTCGCCCTGCGCGAGCAGGTCGACCAGCTCGAGCCGCTTCGCGCTGCCGAAGGCCTTGCCGACGACGGCGAGCTCGTCGAACAGGTGGTGCCGACGCTCCTGGTTCATCGTTCCTCCAATGATCTTTGGAATATCGTAGGTTGTCTTGCTACGGTCCTCACATACCCCCCAGGGTATTTACCCCGCCTAGGAGGAACCGTGCCCCCCACCGTCATCCCGATCGACACCCCCGGTCTCGGCGACCGCACCTACCTGGCCCACGACGGCGCCGTCGCGCTTGTCGTCGACCCGCAGCGCGACGTCGACCGAGTCCTGGCCGCCGCGGACGAGGCGGGCGTGCGGATCACCCACGTCTTCGAGACCCACATCCACAACGACTACGTCACCGGCGGTCTCGCCCTGGCCGAGGCAGTCGGCGCCGCCTACCACGTCAACGCCGACGACCCGGTCGCCTTCGAGCGCACCCCCGTCCGCGACGGCGACGTCGTCGCGGTCGGCGACACCATGCGGGTCCGCGTGGTCCACACTCCCGGCCACACCCACACGCACCTGTCCTTCGCCCTCTCGGCCGGCGACGAGCCCGTCGCGGTGTTCACCGGCGGGTCGCTGCTCCACGGCTCCACCGGCCGCCCCGACCTGCTCGGCCCGGACCACACCGACGCCCTGGTCCACGCGCAGTGGCACTCCGCCCGGCGCCTCGCCGCGGAGCTGCCCGACGCCACGTCGGTCTTCCCGACCCACGGCTTCGGCAGCTTCTGCTCGGCCACCCAGTCGGACGCCACCGCGAGCACCATCGGCGACGAGCTGCGCACCAACCCGGCCCTGACCAAGGACGAGGCGGCCTACGTCGAGGGCCTGCTCGCAGGCCTCGAGGAGTTCCCCGCCTACTACGCCGAGATGGGCCCCGCGAACTCCGCCGGCCCGCGTCCGGCGGACCTGTCCGACCCCGAGCTCGCCGACCCGGCCGAGCTGCGCCGCCGCATCGACGCCGGCGAGTGGGTCGTGGACCTGCGCACCCGTTCGACGTTCGCCGCCGGGCACCTCTCCGGCAGCGTGAACTTCGGCCTGGACGGCCAGTTCATCACCTACCTCGGCTGGATCCTCCCCTACGACGCGACCATCACGCTGCTCGGCGAGACCCCCGAGCAGGTGGGCGAGGCCCAGCGCGAGATGGTCCGCATCGGCATGGACCCGGCCGCGATGGCCACGGGCAAGCCCGAGGACTGGGCCGGCGGGGCCCCGCTCGGCAGCTTCCCGGTCACCGACTTCGCCGGCCTGGCCGAGGAGCTCCGCGACAACCCGGCCGGAGAGCGCGTGGTCCTCGACGTGCGCCGCCCGGCGGAGTACGACGCCGGCCACATCGCGGGCGCGGTGAACGTCCCCGTCCACGCCGTCCTCACCCACCTCGAGTCGATCCCGCAGCAGAGGCTGTGGATCCACTGCGCCGGCGGCTACCGCGCCAGTGTCGTCGCCTCGGTCCTCGCCGCACGTGGCCACGACGTGGTCGCCATCGACGACTCGTACGACGAGAGCGCCGCCCGGGCCGGGCTCCCGCTCGTCTGACCCCGGCGCGAGCCACCCCACCCCACCCCCCCCCCGCTCAGGAGACACCCCATGACCAGCACCACCACCGAAGCCATCACCCTCGACGCCCACACCCTCCACGAGCGCCTGGCCGACAGCGACCCGCCGCGCATCCTGGACGTCCGCACCCCGGCGGAGTTCGAGACCGCCCACATCCCCGGCGCCTACAACGTCCCCCTCGACACGCTGCGTGAGCACCGTGACGAGCTGCGCCGCCACCTCGACGAGCACGTCGTCCTGGTCTGCCGCTCCGGCGCGCGGGCGACCCAGGCTGAGAGCGCCCTGCGCGAGTCCGGGCTTCCCGGCGTGCAGGTCCTCGACGGCGGCATGGCCAGCTGGGAGGGCATCGGCGCCCCGGTCAACCGCGGCCGGCAGACCTGGGAGCTCGAGCGACAGGTCCGCCTCGTCGCCGGGACCATCGTCGCCACCAGCGTCCTCGCGAGCACCGCGGTGCCGCGGCTCAAGTGGGTCGCCGCTGCCATCGGCACCGGGCTCACCGGCGCGGCGCTGACCAACACCTGCGCCATGGGTCTCGCGCTGTCGAAGATGCCGTGGAACCGCACCGCCGACTCGTGCGACATCGACGCGATCGTCGCCGCGCTCTCCGGGGACGCCGCGGCATGAGCCCCACCGTCGCCGTCGTCGTGGTGCTGGCCGTGTTCGTCGGCGTCTCCCTCGGGATGCTCGGCGGCGGCGGGTCGATCCTGACCGTCCCGCTGCTGGTGTACGTCGCCGGGCTGGACGCCACGGTCGCCATCGCGGCCTCGCTCTTCGTGGTCGGCGTCACCTCCCTCGCGGGCCTGGTCGGCCATGCCCGCCAGGGGCGCGTCAAGTGGCGCACCGGCCTGATCTTCGGACTGGCCGGCATGGTCGGCGCCTACTCCGCGGGACTCGTCGGAGGCCACCTGCCCGGCAACGTGCTGCTCATCGCCTTCGCGGCGATGATGATCGCCACCTCGCTGGCCATGCTCCGCGGGCGCACGAGCCCGCCGGCCCACGCGTCGACGGACCGGGAGCTGCCGGTCAAGCGGATCGTCATCGACGGCCTCGTGGTCGGCGTGGCCACCGGCCTGGTCGGCGCCGGCGGCGGGTTCCTCGTCGTGCCGGCACTGGTCCTGCTCGGCGGGCTGCCCATGTCGGTCGCGGTCGGCACCTCGCTGCTCGTCATCTCCATGAAGTCCTTCGCCGGCCTGGCCGGCTACCTCAGCTCGGTCGCGATGCCGTGGGGGCTCGTCCTGGGTGTCACCGCCGCGGCGGTCGTCGGCAGCGTCGTCGGCGGCCGGCTCGCGGGCAGGGTGCCCGAGGCCCAGCTGCGCAAGGCGTTCGGCTGGTTCGTGCTGGTGATGGGTGCCTTCGTCCTCGTGCAGCAGGGCCCCGCCTGGGCGGCTCCCGTCGCGCTCGCCGCCATCGTCACGGCAGGGCTCGCCGCCGGGGTGTGCTGGCAGTTCGTCCGGGCGTGCCCGCTCCGGCGTGCGATCGCCGCCTAGGGCGGCCTCGCCAGAACGGCGTCGGTCAGCCGCGCGTCTGCAGGAAGACCACGATCGCCAGGATGACCAGGCCGACGACGGCGCTGGCGATCACGATCCAGTGCCAGTCGCGCGACGCCTCCTCCTCGACCATGGGCTCCGGCTCCGGAGCCGGTGGCGGGGCGACCAGCGGGGCCTGCAGGAGCACCGTCGGCGCCATCGACGCCCCGCACCGGACGCATACGTCGGCTCCGAGCAGGTTCTGCTCCGAGCAGGCGGGGCAGGCGGCCGTCCCCACGCTCTGCCGCCCGACGGCGCCCGGCAGGCGGCGCAGCGAGTCGCCGATGCCGCGGTCCTCGAGCACGACCTGTGAGGGGATCCAGAACAGCGGGAAGTCGCACCGGGCGCAGAAGTCGGTGGCCGAACGGCGGTTGAGCGTCACCCGGGCGGGGTGGCCGCACTCGGGACAGGTCACCTCCCGGGTCGCCGGCTCGAGCACCTGCTCGTCGGGGTCAGTCATCTCGGCCGTCACTGCCACTCACCAGTCCTCGTCGTTCTCGGAGTCCCACACGCGCTCGTCGCCGACGTGCAGCTCGGCTCGCACGTGGGCGGGCACCTCGTCCTTCACCATCGCCACGAACGCCTCGGTCGCCAGCGAGCCGGTGCCGGCCACCCACATCCGCACCCAGGCCGTGTCCTGAGGGACCTCGTCGGACCTCCACACGCCGCCGCCCTCCTCGACGCGGGCCTCGCTGCCGCTGACCAGCTCGAGGAACGCGTGCAGTCCCGTCGCGGTGCCGCGCCAGGTCAGCGTCCTGGCCGCGCTGGCCACGATCCTGCGCTGGAGCGCCTCGGGCATCGCGTCGTCGAGGCCCTGCACGCCGATCCAGGACCCGAGCCACCGCACCGTCTCCACCGGCGTCACGGTGAGGTCGACGAAGTGGTCGATCTGGTCGGCGTCCTCGAGCAGGGTCGAGCCGACCTCCTGGAAGATCGACACGAAGCGGACGAAGAAGTCGTTGCTCAGCATCTGCATGGGCAGCTGCTGCAGCAACCAGTCCTCGGGGCGCTGGACGTTGACCGGCCCGGGGACCCGGGTCAGGTTCGCCGACACCTGCGGGACCAGTGTCACCGGACCACCACCTGGTGCCGGGCCGACAGGAACAGCGACTGCCGGTCGAGCCGGATCACCTCGGTCGCCGAACCGAGACGCCGTCCGGTGCGCAGGTCGTACTCGAACAGCAGGCACTCCTCCACCCGCTCGACCCCCTCGACCGACTCCATGAGCTGGGCCACGGTGGCGACGTTGAGGTCGGCGTCGAACGGCCAGCCCGCACCGTCGGGGCCGCCGACCATCGGGTTGATGAAGCGGTTGAGCGCGGAGACGGCGCGCTGCTGGACCAGCCCGGGAGGGCGGCCGGGCTCGGCGTTGATCAGCGCGGCGACCGACACGCCCTGGTAGAAGGGCGTCGTGACCTCGACGGCGGTGCCGATCACCCGGTGGCGGTCGAGGTGGTCGGAGACCACCTGCATGAGCTCCGGCGAGATCGCGTAGTCGTCGAGCCGGTGGGCGTCGGCCTCGCCCCGCACCCGGGGCACCACGAGCAGCTGCACCGTGCCGTTGCCGCGGCGTGCCGACTGGCACCGCGCCCGCGCCACCTCGGTCGTCGACTCGAGGGTGAGCCGCTCGTAGTCGGCTGCGGTGACCGCACGCTGGCCGGTGCGCAGGGTGAGCGGGCCGCGGACCTTGGCCTCGGCGACCGTCTCGGGGTCCACTCCCCCGCTGGCCGTGCTCAGGTTGATGACGCCGCTGACGAACGGCACCGTCGAGCGCATCAGGGTCAGGGTGCGGGCGCCCACGTTGCCGCGCGCGCCGCCGCCGTGCCGGTAGCCGGTGACGCGGATCATCGCGCCGTCGCGCGGGATGGCGCCGTGCTGGCGCACGGTGCCGTCGGGGTAGCGCACTCGCGGGCCGAAGTGGACCGTGCCGCTGGAGGAGTCCCACACGTAGTCGTGGTCATGGGGACCGGAGCTGGCGAAGTCGGCGACCTCGCGCCACGCGCGGACGTCGTCGCCGTCGACGACCTCGACCTGCTCCTCGCCGCGCCGGGGCAGCACCGGGAACCTGGAGACGCCGAACTTCTGACCGGGCTTGCCCTTGCTCCGGCCGATGACCTCGCCCGGGGCGATCTCCGCGTGCTCGGCGCGCACGGTGCCGCCGAGCGCGGCCACCGCGACCTCGCGCACCCGCGGCGACGCCTGGTAGGTCGGCTGGCCGTCGGCGGGGTTGACCAGGCGCGCCCGCAGCCAGAAGGCGGTGTCGTTGCCCACGGCCAGCGGCACGTGCTGGACGGGCATCATCAGCAGGATCTCGCCGGCGCGGTTGAGCCCGCCGGTGGTGTCCTCGTGCACGGTGGCGGAGAGCCAGCCCTCACCGTTCCACACCTCCCAGACCAGCGGCGGGCGGCGGGGATCGACGCCGATGCCCTCGGCCTCGGCCTGCATCGAGATGCGCAGCATCATGCCGGCCAGCGAGTCGCGGAAGCCGAGCAGGAAGGCGTCGTTGGGGGTGATCCGCTCGGACCCGAAGCAGGTGACGCCCTCAGCGGAGAAGCGCAGGTCGTCCCACACGTCGACCGTGCGCCCGGAGTCGGCGGCGACGGTCTTGGCCCCGATCAGCACCGGCGGGGCGATGGTGAGGTCCTCGGTGGTGGTGAACACGACGGGCTCCGCGGCCGCACCGCCGCTGACGCTGGCCACCGTGGTGACCTCGGTCTGAGCCGGGACGACGACCGGTGCGTCCAGCACCGCCGACAGCCAGAACGTGAGGTCGGTGCGGGCGACCGACGGGGGGAACGGCTCGATGCCCACGAGGTTGAGGAAGTGGGTGTAGAGCCGGTCCGGCACCTGGTTGACGCGGTAGAGCACCATCTCGCTCATCCAGGCGAACAGCTCGATGAGCGCGACCCCGGGGTCGGAGACGTTGTGGTTGGTCCACTCGGGGCAGTACTGCGGGATCAGTCTCTTGGCCTCGTCGACGATGTCCTGGAAGGTCCGGTCGTCGAGCCCGGGGGTAGGCAGTGGCATTCACATCACCGTTCGGCGTCGTGGGGGATCAGGTAGAAGGGGTACACGAGGTTGCGCTTGTCGTTGGTCGCACGCACCCGGTAGACGACCTCGATCCGGATCAGGGCGGTGTTGTCGGGGTCGGGCACGGGGTGGACCTCCTCGACCACGATCCGCGGCTCCCACTGGGCCAGCGCGCGGCGCACGGCCTGGGAGATCAGGCCGAGCAGGTTGGGGGTCACCGGCTCGAAGAGCAGGTCCCAGATCCGGCAGCCGAACTCCGGGCGCATCACCCGCTCGCCGGGCGCGGTCATCAGCACCAGCGCGATCGACTCGTCGAGGTCGGGCGCACCGGAGGTCAGCCGGATCGAGCCGGTGTGGTCGACCCCCATCGGCCAGCCGAAGCCGCGTCCGATGAACGTGGGGTCCTGGTTGGAGTCCATGCCGGTGGACTGGCCCGGCATCGCGAGCTCGGACATCAGTTGATCTGCACGATCGCGCCCTTGACTGCCATCGGCCCTCCCGCCTCGAACTTGCCCATCCCCTGCGCCTTCACCTCGGCGACGGCGCCCTCCGCCTTGAACGGCCCGGTGCTCTTGACCGACACCTCGGCCTTGCCCTCGAGCTTGAGGGCGCCGTCGGACGTGATCGTCACGTTCTTGCCGGTGATCGTCACGTCACCGGTGTTGCTGAAGTCGATCTGCGCGCCGGCGCCGTTCTTGATCGTCACCGGCACCTTGCCCACCTCGATCTCCAGCTTGTCGTTGCCCAGCCGGATGACGTGCTCGCCCTTCTTGGACGTGAGCTTGACGTGCTGCTCGCCGTCGGCCTGACCCTCGCCGAACTCGAGGGTGTGTCCCTGCTTGGACGTGATGCGCCGGGCGGCCACCTGCTTGTCCTTGATCACCTCGGCGAAGGGGAACGTGTTCTTCGACGAGTGCAGCCCGCCCAGCACGATCGGCCGGTTGATGTCGCCGTTCTCGAAGCCGACGAGCACCTCGTCGTTGACCTCGGGGTAGAAGACCATCCCCCGCTTGTCGCCTGCGCCGAGGATCACCAGGCGGGCCCAGGCCGACTCGGTCCGCTCGTCGACGGTGGGGAACTTGACCTTCACCGTGCCGTCGTTATCCGGGGACGCGACGTCGGTGACGACCGCCGGGACCAGCGACCGGCCCAACGCCTCGAACCGCGACCCGCCGGGACCGAGCAGGTCGACCAGGCCGGAGGGGCGCAGCGGACCCGACGTCACCCGGGTCTCGAAGCCGCTCGCGGAGTAGACGTGCTCGACGTGGGTGAGCAGGTAGGAGCCGTCGAGCTTCGCCCCCGCCCCGCGGAACTCGAGCTTCACGTGCGGGGCCAGCGCCGGGTTGAACAGGCAGGTGGCGGTCATCACCACGGCTGCGGCGGCCGACTCGGCGCGCAGGCCCTCGGCGATGACCTTGGCCTCGTCGATGCTCACGGGCTGGTGGTCGGCAACGCCCACCGAGGTCTTCCACTGCTCGAGCCTGCCGAACGGCCGGTCCCCGGGCGCGGCGCTCGAGGGCGTGCTCGTGACGGCGATGGCCTTCTGCTGGCCCGGGTCCCACCCCGTCACCTCGACGGTGTCGGGGTTGCGCGAGTTGGCGCGCAGGGAGAAGCCCAGCAGCTCCTGGTCGCCGTACGACACCGACACCGGGCCCCCGGCGCTGTCGGTGGAGGCGACGTTGAGCTGCCCGGTGCCGTCGGTCCACCACACCGCGCCGTGGCGGCGGACCAGGTCGTCGATGACGGCCAGTCCGGTGCCGCGCTGCAGGTGGTAGGGCCCGGGGGCCGACAGGCCCTGCACGCGCACCTGGACGCCCTTGTTCTGCGCGATCCGCTTGATGACGTCGGCCGGCGACTGGTTGAGGGCGGCCACGGTGTCGGTCGACCAGGCCAGCTTGGCGACCGCGTCGTCGAGCGTCACCACGAGCTCGCCGGTCGAGCGGAGCACCGGTCCGCCCGCGCGCATGTCGAACTCCACCGCGGTCACGAAGCCGGTGAAGAGGGGCCGGGACGACTGGGCGGAGTCGCCGGGGGTGATGGTCACCTCCTTGCCGATCTGGAAGGGGCCGGAGTTGGCGAGACTCATCCCCACGTCGTGGAAGCGGAGCGTGGCGCGGCCGGGCAGCCCGTAGCCGTGCTCGATGCGCAGGCCGCTGAGGGCCTCGGCGGCGTCGAACGACAGCGCCGTCCCCTGCACCTCCACCAGCGGGCGCGTGCGCCCGATGCGTCGGGCCTCCTGCGCGACCGACGGCATCAGCCCTCACCTCGCGGGATGCTCACGACCTGGCCCGGCTGGAGGGCGAGCGGGTCCTCCAGCCCGTTGGCGGCCGCGATCACGCGCCAGCGGGTGCTGTCGCCGTAGTAGCGGGCGCTGATCCGGTCGAGGGTCTCCCCCGGCATCACCCGGTGCACGCGGTGCGGCTTGGGGGTGCCCGAGGTGGGGTTCTGCGGGCCGAACGCGTTGGACTTCTCGTACTGCGTCAGCTCCAGTCCCATCGAGGCTCGCAGCGGGACGCCGGAGCTCGAGAAGTAGGTGAACTGCAGCGTCAGGCTGGACACGACGGCAGGGAACGCGTGGAGGTTGCCCCAGTGGAAGGTGACCGTCGGCGGACGCGCGTTGCCGCTGTCCGGGTCGGAGCCGGGCAGGTTGGGGTCGATGTCCATCAGGGCCACGATCTTGCTGGTGTAGTCGGTCACCGGCGCGCCCGTGGCGGTCGTGTCGAAGAACAGGTCGAGGCTCATCGTGCCGGAGTTGGCGCCGGCGAAGCTCAAGGTCTTGACGTCCATGCCCGGCGTCGACTCCGGTGCGCTCCAGTCGTTGGAGCGCGACATCGAGAAGTTCTCCGGGTTGTACATGCACGGCACCCGTCCGCCGCCCTCGATCTCGAGGAATGCCTTCTCGAGCTCGGCCATCAGTACGCCCCCCATCCCCGGCGCTGTCCGCGCCGCTCGAGCTCGTCCACGACCTTGCGCTCGATCCGCTCGACGACCGCGTCGACGAGCTCGTGCATCGGCACACCGGGCACCGGCGAGTCGCCCGCGAGCGGGGACTCCTGCGAGGCCGGCTGCGCCGACGAGGCGCGCCGGAGCGCCGGCGGACCACCCTGCTGCGAGACCATCTGTGACCTGCCTTCTGGAGGGGTGGGGGCGGTGGAGCCCGGGCCGCGGGCGGACCGCGGGGCCGCGGCGAAGAGCGAGGCCGTGGCCTCGAGGAGGGACGGGGCCGCCGTCCGCGAGATCGTCCGCGAGACGGTGCTCGTCGCCGTCGGCGGCGCCGGGGCGGGGCCGGGACCGTGGCCACCGGGAGGTGGGGCGACGGTCAGCCGCTGGCCGGACACCGCGGGACTCGAGAGGACGGTGGTCCGGTCGCCGGGCTGGGCGGGCGACCCTGCGGCGCCCCCGGCGTCGGCGCGGGTGCCGCGGTGCGCGCCCGGACCGGTGCCGTCGGGCATGCCCCACGTGCGCGACCGGGCACCGCCGGCCGCGGTGCTGCCCGCCTGCGCGGCGTCCCGGACCTGGGGCAGCCGGCCGGCCGCCCACCGCAGCACGGTCGGAGCGACCGCCCCGGCGCCGTGCGTGGACCCGGACGCCGCCGCGGGACCGGACGCCGTCGAGGAGGTGGCCGCCGGGCCCGCTGCCGGGGCGGGCTCGGAGCGCACGAGCGCGGTCGCCGTGCGCCCGGGGACCCGCACCGGGCCACCGGCCCAGCGTCGTACGTCGGGGGTGTCGTGCCCGGACCCCGTCGCGGCCTGCCGCGTCTGGTCAAGCGGGGTCGAGGTCGCGTCGGCGCGGGCCGGACCGCCCAGGGTCGAGGCGAGGCGGGGCGCGGCGGTGGCTCCCACCGTGCGCTCCCAGGCCCGCGCGCCCACCGTCGTACGCCGGACCGGCGCCCGTCCGGCAGCGCCGGCGGACTGCACCGCGAGGACGCCGGCCGGCCTGCTCGCCGTGGCCGAGCCGCCGAGCCGGGAGGCGGTCGTGGGCCGGATCTCGGTGGGTGCACCGAACCCGCTGGCCAGGGCGGCGCCGCCGATGCCGTGCCGGGCGACCCGACGCACGGTCAGCAGGTCGGGTGCCGCGGCGCCGACGGTGGCCTCGTTGAGCGGTCGGTCGACCGAGGTCAGGGCGACGACCGTGCCGGCGGCGCTGCGGCGCAACACGGTGCGGGCGGCGGCCGCCGCGGGGGCCGGTGCCGACACCCGGGCGGCGGCCGCCGACTTCCCCGCCGACTCCCCCGCCGGGTGGTCGCCGCCGGACGTCTGGACCGACCGCAGGACGGGCGGCGCGACCGGCTGCGCCACGGGCTGCGCGGTGGTCTGCGAGGTGGCCTGCTCGGTGGGCCGGGCGGTCGCCACCGCCGCCTGGCCGGCCGGTGCCGCCGGCCGCGTGGCGATGCCGGCGCTCGCCCGGCCGGCGCTCGTCGCGGCGGAGGCGGGGTTGCTCTGGCGCATGACCAGGCTCTCCGAGGCCCAGCGGTCCCGCCGTCCGCGTGCCAGGCCGGCCGAGACACCGGCCGGTTGCAGCGAGGGGGCGCCCTGCCGGATCAGCTGGGGTCCCGCGGCCGGCACGGCCACGGGCGGGGTGAGGGACGCACCGACGCCGCGCTCGACCGTCGCCTCCGCGGTGCGCAGGATCGCCACCGCCGACGGGCGGGTGGAGAGCGACGTGCGGCGCAGGGACTCCACGAAGCGGCCTCGGCGCACTCCGGCGGGGGCGGGCAACGCCGACGACGGCGCAGATGACGGCGCAGATGACGGCTCAGGTGACGGCGTCGCACCCGGAGCGGGGTCGGCCGCCGACCCGGCGCTGGGGCCGGACGGCGTGCCAGCGGCGGACGGGTTCGGACCAGTGGATGCGGCGGACGCGGTGGAACCGGTCGGCCGGGTGGGCCCGGCGGGCGCGGCGGACGTGGAAGGCGCGGCCGCTCGGTGGGGCTCGCCGGGGTCCTGCGGGGTCGGCTCGGCGGCGGGTGCGGCGGCCGCGGAGGAGGCGGCGCGCGGCGCCCCGACGGGCTGCGCGGACGGTGCCGAGACGCTGGTCGCGGGCGTGCGGGTGCGGCGCAGCCTGGCCTGGTCGGCCGTGGAGAACACCTGCCCGGCCGCCGACACCTCGGCGTAGCGGCGCACCTTGGCGACCTCGCCGGTGAGCCCGGCGAGCAGGCCCCCGGGCGTGTAGGTCGCCTCGTTGGGCACCGAGCGGGCCGCGCGCGGCAGGACCCGTCGCGGCACGTCGACGTCGCGGGAGGCCAGCGCCGGAGCCAGCCACGACTGCGCGCTGCGCGCGGCCGGGTCCGTCGCGCTCTGCGCGGCCGGCGTGGCGGCAGCCGACGCCTGCGGAGCCGTCGCAGCCGTGGGCGCGACGGCAGTGGTGCGGGCGACGGCGGTGGTGCGGGCGACGACGCCGCCCGCGTGGCGCCGCTGGACGACGCGGTCGACCGCGCCGCTGCCGGTGGACGGCAGGGGCGGCTGTGCGCCGACGGCGCCACCGTCCTCCTCGGGCGCGCGGGGCACCCACCAGCGCGGGGGCCGGACCGCCCCGCCGAAGGTCGGGTCGGGCCCCGCCAGGGAGCGGCGGACCTCCACCGGTCGCGACGTCGACATCGCGAAGCGCGACACGCCCGAGGCCAGCGACCCGATGCGCGAGGGCAGGGGTCGGTGGAGCGGCGGACCGGGCATCCGCATGCGCCGCACGACCGCGGCCCCGAGCCAGTGGGTCGGCGCGGGTGCGGTGGCGGGGTCGGTGGGGGTGGGTGTCATCACGTCCTCAGGACATCGTCTTGGCTCTGAAGCCGTGGTGGCTGATCTCGAGGGACTCCTGCAGCGGGTCGCCGCTGTCGGCGACGAAGCTGGGCCCCTCCCACCTGACGGGGAAGACGTCGAGCAGCGTCCACGACCGCAGGCGCTTGCCCTGGTGGTCCACCGCCGTCACGGCGCCCGTCGAGCGCTCCAGCTTGTTGCCGCTGCCGGCGAACCCCTCGCCCGAGGAGCGCGTGAGCCACTCGAAGAGGGCGTTGGACTCGGTGACGCCGCGCCGGAAGGTGATGTTGGGCCACGACATCCGGCCGGGCAGGTGGTGGGTGAAGCCGTTCTGGCCGCCCTCATTGACCTCCTCGACCGCGATGGTGACCTCGAGGCCCTGCACCTCGCGGAAGACCCCGACCTCGACCCCGTCGAGCTCGAAGAGGAAGCGGTCGGCTGTCGGCAGGTCGCCGCCGAGCGGGCGCTCGGTGGCGGCACCGGGCTGGGGATCCGGCGTGGATACGGTCATCGTTGCCCTCCTTGACCTTCGGTGTTCACAGCTGTTGCTCCCGGACGACCTGCCACGCGCGCTCGTTGAGCGAGAGGACGGATCGGACCATGCGGACCCGATCCATGTGCTCGAGGTCGAGCAGGTCGTCCAGGCCCCAGTGCAAGTGGTAGGCCAGGTAGGCGATCTCCTGCCACAGCGCATCTGCGGGGTAACGCATCATGAGGTGTCGTCAGCTCTGTCTCGGTAGTTCCTGCACGGCGTGGCGGAGGCTTGCGCGGCTCGGGGCCGACCCGCCGACCGGCGCCGGGTCCTCCTCGGACGGCTCGGCCCCACTCGTCGTGGGGACGTCCCCGCTCGGGGCCGGCGTACCGACCCCGAGCAGCGCACTGGACTCCGACGCCTGGATGAGCGCGTCGTACTCGGCCTGGTCACCGAAGTTGATGACCCCGTAGAAGTCCTGGAGGAACGCCAGGTCCACGGCGAAGAGCCCTTCGATGACCGCCGAGTTGATCAGCTCCACGTCGCCGAGCCTCTCGACCACCCGGCTCAGCACCAGGATGGTCAGCCGCGGGTCGTCCGGTCCCTGGACCGTCGGGTCACGCAGCGGCTCGAGCTCGTCGCGGGCCGTCGCCAGGCGCATGGTCCCCTTGCGGTGCAGGGTGCCGTTCCTGTCGACGTACCCACGCGGCAGCGTGAACTCGTACGACGTACGCAGAGCGCTCACTTGGACCGTTCGAGCCGCTCGATGACCAGCGTGATCGTCTCCTTGACGGCCTCGTTGGAGTCGGTGCTCACCGCGTCGGTGGAGATCTTGCTCGGCCAGCCGTTGAAGAAGTCGAAGCGGCCGACCTCGGTGAACGCGGCGTCGTAGAGCACGACCGAGCCGTTCTTGCGGTTGGTGGTGCGGCCCATGCCGGCGAAGCCCTTGCTGCGCACGTCGTTGAACCACGTCCAGATGGGGTCCTTCTTGGCGTCGAGCGGAGCCATCCGGGTGATGGACAGGTCGCCGGCCTTGTGGACGTTGCCGCGGGTCTTGATGGCCTGCGCCTTGCCGCTCTTGCCCACCTGCTGGATGGTCACCACGTCGGCCTCGACGTCGAGACCCGAGACGCCGGACAGGATGATGTTCTGCCCGTCGATCTCGAGGTAGAAGTTCTGCGCGACGATCGGGTCGGTGGAGATGAGGTCGTTCATGCGTTGCTACTCCTAGTCCTGGGGTCCGCCGGGCGTCAGCCCGCGACCTGCTTCTTCTGGCTGATGCGGAACACGACGAACTCGGCGGGCTTGACCGGCGCGATGCCGACCTCGACCACGAGCATGCCGGCGTCGACCGACTCCGGCGGGTTGGTCTCGGCGTCGCACTTGACGTAGTACGCCTCCTCAGCGGTGGTGCCGCTGAGCGCGCCCGCCGACCAGAGTCCGCGGAGGAAGGAGCTGACCGTGCGGTTCACGCCCTCCCACAGCGCCATGTCGTTGGGCTCGAACACCGCGTACTGGGTGCCGTGGAGGATCGTGTCCTCGACCATGTTGAAGAGCCGGCGGACGTTGATGTAGGTCCAGTCGGTGTCCGAGGCCAGGGTGCGCGCGCCCCAGATGCGGATGCCGCGGGTGCCGAACGGGCGGATGCAGTTGATGCCGATCGGGTTGAGCAGGCCCTGCTCGTTCTGGGTCACGTTGCGCTCGATGTCCAGGACGCCCCGGATCGTGTCGTTGGCCGGGGCCTTCCACACGCCGCGGCTGTCGTCGGTGCGCGCCCAGACGCCGGCGATGTGGCCCGACGGCGGCACGAAGACCTCGCTGTTGCCGTTGGTGCCGACCGGGTTGTCGACCTTGATCCACGGGTAGTAGAGCGCGGCGTAGGCGGAGTCGAACATCGCGACCTCGCTGCGCCACTCCTTGATCTGCTGCGGCGTCATGCCGGGAGGGGCGTCGAGCAGCGCCATCCGGTTGCCGTTCTGCTCGCAGTGCGAGATCAGCGCGGTCTGCACCGACTTCCACAGGTTGAGGTCGATCGTGCCGTCCTCGCGCGTGGCCGCGGTGATCAGGTCCGGGACGACGACGATCGTGACGTCCTCGGCGACCGTGAGGCCGTTGATGCCGGCGCGGGCCGACTCGGAGCCGGCGAACTTGCGCCCGTTGACGGCGACCGGGATCGGCTCGCTCTTCTCGAGCGGGTAGGCGCCGGGCTTCACGAGCTCGAGCTGCCCGCTGACGTCGGCGTCCTTGTCGAGGGCCAGGTCGATCTTGATCCTGGTCGACGTGGCGTTGACCT
Source organism: Nocardioides sp. Z13_37 (assembly GCF_058355585.1). Taxonomy (NCBI): domain Bacteria; kingdom Bacillati; phylum Actinomycetota; class Actinomycetes; order Propionibacteriales; family Nocardioidaceae; genus Nocardioides; species Nocardioides sp. Z13_37. The sequence continues at coordinate 188,801 of NZ_JBZGDV010000004.1, forward strand.
TCGTGGCGACGTTGGAGTCGCCCTTGTCGAAGCTGAGGCCGCTGAACGACTCCACGATGGCGCCGCCCTCGACCACGTCGATGGTGAAGGTGGCGGGGGCGTCGTCGTCGGCGTCACCCAGGTCGTCGTTGCTGACCTGGATCACGATCTCGGCGTCCGGCTCGATGCTGGTCACCGCGACCGGCAGGCCGAGCGCACGGTCCGAGGCCGGCAGCGCCGCGCGGGCCGGCTCGCCGGCGGGCTCGGTGTTGGGGATGCGGCAGATGTAGGCCATCGAGCCGCCGTTGGCGAAGTAGCCGTAGACCGAGAGCGGGAGCACGCAGCCGTCCGCGAACCCGCCGTAGAGGCTCTCGAACTGGTTCCAGCTGGTGACCAGCCGGGGCGCGAGGCCCTGCGGGTCGGAGGGGTCGTCCTTCGGCGCGCTCTGGGTGAAACCGACGAACGCGGTGACGGCCGTGGGTGCTGCCGAGAGGATCTTCTGCGAGGAGACGACCTCCTCGACGTAGACGCCCGGGGCGGTGTAGGTAGGCATGGGGCTCCCGATCTGAGATGTGTGGTGCGCAGCTCTGGTGATGGAGGCCCGGTGCGGGTGGAGCTACACGGGGCCGTGGGGCGGATGGATGGGTGTTCAGTTGTGGTGTGGTGCGCCCGGTGGTCCGGGCGCGGTCCGAGTCAGTTGGCCTGGGTCCGCAGGGAGCCCGGCATGGTCAGCTGGATCACGCCGCCCCACGCGCAGTTGAGCGTGGAGCCCGACACGAGTGCAGGGACGCCGCCCAGGACCGTCTTGGCGGCGCCGGGCTTCCAGGGCCCCGCAGGCAGGGGCACGCACGGCATGGGTGTCAGGACCCCGAGCGCGGCGGCCGTGGCGGCCGCGACGGTGGGGTTGGACAGGCTCGAGCACATGCCGAACGGCGGGACGTTGGCCGCCGGCGCCATGTCGGCGATGGTCGCGGCGGGCTTGCCCTCGATCATCACGCGAGGCGTCGGCGTCGCCGTGAGCACGGCGGGCGCCATCCCGAAGGAGCACATCATCATCGCGCTGGTCGTCACGCACTGTCCCATGGCCGTGTCCCCCTCAGAGCTTCGTTCCAGCGACGGATCCGGTCAGCGGACGGCCGGAGTCGACGGCGAAGCACACGACGCTGCGGTCCTTCTCCTGCCAGCTGCGCGGCGACGGCAGCAGGTAGGTGAAGAAGAGCGAGGAGTCGAGGTAGTCGACGCCGACGTAGTCGCCGAACTCCTGGGCGCAGGCGCCGTCGGCGAAGCTGGTGAGCACGTCGTCACCGGGGAAGACGTCGGCGTTGGACTCGGCGTCGGTCGGCTCCCAGTCGACGACGGCGTAGGCCTCGTGGTCGTGCTCCTGGGCGCACTCGACCTGCTCGAGCTCGCTGATCTGGGCCTTGACCTCGTCGGGGGCGAGGAAGCAGTCGCCGGGCTCGATGGCGAAGACCGACCCCTCCGGCTCGTCCGAGCCGAGCACCGAGCAGGAGGCCAGTGCGGGCACGGCGACGAAGGCCGCGGCGCATGCCGCAGCGCGCCTGGCAACCGTCATGAATCGCCCATCCGGTTGGCCATCGCGGAGATCCGCTCGACGGCGGGCGCCTGGTCCTCCCAGTCGAAGCTGTCGGCACCGACGGTGACCTGCATGGTCAACGACGCCTTCAGCTGGCCGCCGGCGGCCGTCCACAGCTCGCGGGGCAGGGAGCGGTCGTCACCGAGCATCACGTGCACCGACGTGCTCAGCTCGCGCGGGAAGTAGCGGGCGGGAATGGTGTCGGTGCCGGCCAGGATGCTGGCCACGTCACCGAGCAGCTGGTGCTCGTCGCGCGGGCTTCCGGCCCAGGCGCTCACCAGGTAGCCCAGCTGGACCATCGGCTGGGGACGGCGGCGCTGTTGCGGGGCACCTTCCATCGAGCGCACGGTGGCCGACCGCGGCTGCATGCCGCTGCGGTGGACGTCGTGGAGGAACAGGTTCACCGTGATGCGGGACAGCTGCGCCGACCAGTTGCCGGTCGGGGCCTCGAACTTGACGTCCCCCACCTCCTCCGGCAACGGGAGTCGATCGCGGAGCATCTGCTCGAGCCCAGCGTCGACAGCACTGATGAACACGCAGCGCATCGTGGCAGTTGGGCGGAGCGCGCGTCGGCAACCCGCGGATATCGGCGCCAAATAACCCGCAGTGGTCTGGACCTCCGGCCATCGGAACCCTCGCTGGTCTGGACCTCTACCCACGTTTCCGCGCCTTTGACGGGCACCCTCGACGCGCCATCCCTACAGTGACCGCCATGAGCGCCAAGGACTTCGCTCCTCATGAGCACGCGATCGGCGCACCGGTACGCCGGACCGCCACCCCGATGGTCGTGGGCGCCGCCGACGACCGTGCCGAGGTCGAGGCCGACCAGGTCGCCGACCGGGTGATCAGCCGCCTCCAGGGGGCCGAGCACGACGGCCAGGAGCGCCACGTGCACGACGGGTGCCACGGCGTGGCCCGCTCGGCTGCCCCGTCGGCGCCCGCCGGTGCCGAGGTCGGGTTCCACGGAGGCGAGCTGTCCGACGGCCTGTCCGCGCGCATCAACGGCGCGCGCACCGGCGGTCGCCCGCTCGACGACGCGGTGCGCCGTCGCCTCGAGCCCGCCTTCGGGGGATCGCTCGGCGACGTGCGCGTCCACACCGGCCGGGAGGCCGCGGAGCTCAACCGCGCCGTCTCGGCGAAGGCCTTCACCACCGGCAAGGACATCTTCTTCGGGTCCGGGCAGTACTCACCCGACACCCCCGGCGGCGAGCGGATGCTCGCCCACGAGATCGCCCACACCCGCCAGGGCGGCACGGGCGCCAAGCGGATCCACCGCGTCTGGGACTTCAAGGCCAAGCGGATCGACTGGTCCAGGACCCAGAAGGTCGGCACCGTCTCCTCGGGCCAGGGCGTGTTCTTCCTGTCCGACTCCAGCGACGACCGCATGGTCGTCAAGATGGAGAACCAGCCCATCGGGCTCGGCGAGCTCGCCTCGGTGATGAACGAGTCGCTCGCCCACGTGAAGTCGTCGCACCAGCGCCCGATCCCCGGCAACGAGTCCGACCTCGTCGAGCAGCTGGTCACCAGCAGCACGCTGGCCGACCGAGCGTCGTTCGCCAAGGCCGGCAAGTCCTTCCGGGCATTGTCGGACGTGAAGTCGAAGGTCATCGCGCGCAAGGGGCTTCCCGCCGACGACGACCTCTCCAAGATGTCCGACGCCGACCTCGGCCTCGAGGGCCACCGCGCCCAGCTGGCCGAGGACCTCTCGCAGGGCTCGAAGCTGATGGCGATGACCTACGCGGCCGGCGACACGGCCAAGGCCACGGCGACGCAGAAGGACACCCACTCGCTCTACGGCCAGGAGCGCGAGACCCGCATCAGGGCGCTGATCACCGATCAGAAGCACATGACCAGCCTCGGACGACTGACGGCGGTGGACCTGTTCACGGGCAACTGGGACCGGGTCATGGCGGGCAACCTCGGCAACTGGATGTACGAGCCCGACAGCGCCGCGATCACCGCGATCGACAACGTCGACGCCGGCGCCGCGAAGTCGTTCCAGCCCAACGCCGCCTACGATCCTGCCGAGCTGGCGACGGCCGAGCTCACCAAGACCGCGACGAGCGCGGTCAACAAGCTGATCCACATCGCGTTCATCGACGGCGACAAGACCATCAAGAAGTGGATCGCCGACCAGCCGCATGAGCACGGCGCCGCCGTGGAAGCGTTGGAGAACGGGCTCCGCGCAGGCCGCCAGCTCCTCATCAAGACGTTCACCGCGACCCGGTTCTCGGGCAGCTCGAAGTCTCGGGCGCTGAAGAAGTCGATCAAGAAGGCGGGCCGGGCGGCTGGGGCGGTCGACCAGACGGCGGGCAAGGACGACTACTACGCGAACCTCAAGCGGCGAGCCGAGTGGCTCAAGAAGAACTGACCGCCCACTGGACCCACCTCGCTCCGGCGCTGCTCAACGCGCGGCGGAGCTACGAGGCGGATCCAGCCGACCCGGTCGACGCGAGCGGGATCGAGCAGGCCGAGGCCGCCCTGGTCGCGCATCTCGAGGACGCCGAGGGACCGTTCGCGGCCATCGTCGCCTCCGCCGAGCTGGACGACGACGCGATCCGGGTCCTCGCCCTCTGCGCCGCGGTCGAGATGGACCGCCGGCTCCAGCGGATGGTCGGCGAGCTCGCCGGTGACCTCGCCCAGACCCGGCTCGACCTCGACCTCCTCGCCCGCCTGCTGGGCGTCGAGGCCGTCGACGCGCTCGCCGACGACGCGCGTCTCCAGCGCGCGGCCCTGGTCGAGATCGAGCCGCACTCGACCTTCGCGGCCGCCCGGGTGCACGTGCCGCGCCGCGTCCTCTGGGCCCTGCGCGACGACCTGTCCCTCGACCCCGAGCTGCCCCTCGACACCGAGCTGGTCGTCCTGCCCCCGACGATGGTCGGCACCACCGAGTGCGTGCTCGTGCACGGCGAGGACAAGGTCCGTCGCGACCAGGCCGCGATGGCCGCGCTGGCACCGCTGGCCTTCCTGCTCACCACGCCGCCCGCCGACGACCGCGGCTGGCGGGTGCTGGTCCGGATGGCCACGGTCGGTGGCCTGGGCGTGGTGCTCGACCTGCCCGAGGGCGACGTCGCGCCCCTCACCCGGCACTGGGTCGACCGGGCCGACCACCTGAGCATCGCCCTGTGCTCGAGGCATCCCGTGGGCGTGGCCGCTGCGCCGGAGCGCGAGCACGTCGAGATCGCCGCCCCCGCACCCCCGATCACCGGCCAGGAGTGGCACGCGGTGTTCGGCGACGAGCCGCTGCCCGCCCGCCGCCCGACGGCGAGCCAGCTGCAGCAGGCGAGCGGAGCCGCCGGTGGCACGGCCGCCGAGCGGCTGCGCCGGGTCACCACCGGCGCCCTGCTCGCCCACGCCAAGCGCGTGGTGCCACGTGCGACGTGGGACGACCTGGTCCTGCCCGCCGTCCAGGCGCGCCAGCTCCAGTCGCTCATCGACCGCTACCGCCACCGCAGCACGGTCCACGAGGAGTGGGGGCTCTCGCTCTACCCGTCGCCCGGCGTGGTCGCGCTGTTCTCCGGCCCGTCCGGCACCGGCAAGTCGACCAGCGCCGAGGTGCTCGCCCACGAGCTCGGCATCGAGATGTTCCGGGTGGATCTCTCCGCGCTGGTGAGCAAGTACATCGGCGAGACCGAGAAGAACCTCGAGCAGATCTTCTCCGCCGCCCAGGCCGGCGACTACCTGCTGCTCTTCGACGAGGCCGACTCGCTGTTCGGGTCCCGGTCCAAGGTCAACGACGCGCGCGACCGCTACGCCAACCTCGAGGTGTCCTACCTGCTGCAGCGACTCGAGACCTACGACGGCTTCGTGGTGCTCACCTCCAACTTCCAGGGCAACATCGACCAGGCGTTCCTGCGCCGCATCCACGCCACCGTGCACTTCACCCTGCCCAGCGCGGCCGAGCGCGCGCTCATCTGGGAGCGCAGCCTGGTCAAGGCGCCGTGCGAGGACCTCGACCTCGACTTCGTGGCCCAGCAGTTCGACCTCTCCGGCGGGTCGATCCGCAACTGCGCGCTGTCCGCCGCGTTCTCCGCCGCGGCCCGGGGCTCAGGCGTCGGGATGGTCGACGTGCTGCGGGCGGTGGCGGCCGAGATGAACAAGCTGGGCCGTCGCCCCAACGAGACGCAGTACGGCGCCTGGCTCGACGAGGTGCTGCACCACTGATGCGCGTCGAGACCCACCAGCGAGTGCTCCAGGCCGATCCCGGCCAGACCATCGACATCACCGTCGAGGTCGTCAACACGACCGACCTCATCGACGGGGTCACCGCCGACCTGGGCGGGCTCCCCGACGCGGTCGTGCACTCCGAGCCCGCCCTGCTGCGACTGTTCCCCGAGGCCCGCGGCCAGATGCGGCTGCGGGTGACCGTGCCGACCACGGCCAGTGCCGGGACTCACCCCCTGTCGGTGGCGATCCTGTCCACCACCGGGTCGCCGACCCAGTTCGCCGACGTGGAGCTCTCGGTCTCGGCGCGCCCGTCGGTGGAGCTGCACCGCAACCCGCCGGTGGTCCGGGCCCGTCGCAAGGCGCTCTTCGGCCTGGAGGTCGTCAACACCGGCAACACCGGGCTCGACGTCACCCTCGAGGCCGAGCGCGAGGACCGGCGCACCGCCGTGCTCTTCACGCCGCAGCAGCTCACCCTCGCCCCGGGCGAGAGCGTCCCGTGCGAGATGCTCGTGCGCGGCCCGCGGATGCTCACGGGCAGCGAGGTCGACCGGCCCGTCACCGTCGACCTGCGCGCCCGTCGTACGCACTCGATCCCGGCCATGGAGGAGGCCGAGGTCGAGCCCGAGCTGCGGGTGGGCACGGAGGTCGTGCTCCGCCAGCGCCCACTCCTTGGACGCGGACTCGTGACGGTGCTCATCCTGATGAGCATCGTGGGGTTGTGGGCGCTGGCCTTCCTGCTCGGCCTGACGCAGGTGTTCGCCGGGGACCCGCTCACCAAGACGGCCCCGGTCTCGTTCGCCACCAGCTCCCTTGCCTCCGCCGACCGCGACGGCGCCGCCGGACGGGCCGGCGCCGGCGACCCCGCGCAACCCGGGGCCGACCTGCCCGCTGGCGCCCTGCCCAAGTCGGGGCAGGTGCCCGCCGACGTGGGCGGCTCCATCTCCGGCGTCGTGAGCGCGCGCAGCAACCGCGCCCCGGTCGGCCGGATCCTGGTGGAGGCCTACCGCCAGGGCCGGAAGGGACCTGTGCTGGTCAGCTCCGCCGCCAGCCAGGGCGACGGCAGCTTCACCGTGGCGGGGCTGTTCCCGACGAGGTACACGCTGAAGTTCAGCGCCAAGGGGTTCAAGCCGGTCTGGTACCCCTCGGCACCGAGCCGCCGCGGCGCCACGGAGGTGTCCGTCGCCGCGCAGTCCGACACCCAGGGCATCACCGCGACCGTCCGCGGACTGCCGGCGACCATCTCGGGCACCATCGAGCCGGGCGACTCGCTCGACCCGCCGCCGACCGAGGTGGTGGCCCGGATGGTCGACGCGTCCGCCGACGGCACCACGGTCGTGTCCGCGACCGCCCCCGCGGCCCGCGCCACCTCCGACGGCTCGGGCGCCTACACCCTGACCGGCCTTCCGGCGCCGGGCACCTACGAGCTCAGCTTCTCCGCCCCCGGCTACCGCGTGACCAAGGTGCTGACCACCGTCACCGGCGGCGAGACCCGGCTCCAGCCCGGCGTCACCCCCGGCGCCGGCACGGGCAGCATCTCCGGCACGGTCACCGACGGCAAGAGCCCCCTCGGCAACGTCACGGTCGCCACGACCGTGGGCGGCGAGGAGGTCCTGGTCACGACTCCGACGGTCGGGGCCGTCGGCGGCTTCGACCTCGGCAACCTCCCCACGCCCGGCACGTACGTCGTGCAGTTCTCCTCACCGTCGCACGGGTCGGTGACCCGCATCGTCGACCTCGAGGCCGGCGCCTCGGAGCAGGGCATGGTGGTCGACCTGGCCGCCGGCACGGGGAGCGTCTCGGGCCGGCTGGTCGCCCTCGACGGCGCCGGCCTGGGCGGGGCCACCGTCACGGTCGGCGGCACCCAGATCGCGGAGGGGTCCACGCCGCCGTCCACCACGACGCTGTCCAACGGCGACGTGGGCGCCTTCAGCATCTCCGGCCTGCCCGCGCCCGGTGAGTACACCCTCACGTTCACCCTGCCCGGCTACGGCTCCGAGACCGTCCCGGTCTCCCTCGAGGCCTCCGGACCCGCGCCCACCCTGCGCGTCGAGCTGGGCAGTCGCCTGGGTCGGGTCCAGGGGCGGGTCCTCGGACCGAACGGCAACGCCTACGTCGGGGCGACGGTCACGATCACCAACGGCAAGGACACCTGGACGGCGACCACGACCGCACCCGGAGGCGCCCTGCGCAACGGCGGCTACCAGGTCGCCAGCCTGCCCCCGGGCACGTACGCCGTCACCGTCACCGCCGACGGCCTGCGCCAGCAGACCGCGATGGTCACCGTCTTCCCCGGGATCACCTCGATCCAGGACCTGCGGCTGGGGTCGCCCTGATGCACATCGACATCCAGCCCCGCCGCGTCGAGCTCTCCCCCGGAGTGCCGACCCCCGTCACCGTGACGATCAGCAACACCGGCGACGTCATCGGCGGCTACCGGCTCCGCTTCCTCGGGGTGGACCCCTCGTGGGTCGAGGTGGCGAGCGGCGACATCTCGCTGTTCCCCGAGGAGAGCCGGACCGTCACCGCCCTGCTGACCATCCCCGCGGGGCTGCCGGCGGGCGAGCGGCGGCTGTCGGTGCAGGTCAACGAGATCACCGCACCGTACGGGCACCTCGTCGAGGACGTCGTCTTCGACGTGCCGCCCTCGCGCGGGACCCAGCTGACCGCGGACCCGGCCGTGCAGACCGCCGGACGCACGGCCCGCTACAACCTGGTGCTCGACAACACCGGCAACACGCCCCTGCGGGGCCTGCTCCACGGGCAGGACGCCGAGAGCAAGGTCGTCTTCGACTTCGACCCGCCCACCGTCGACCTCGCTCCCGGCGAGCACGCGGTGGTCGACCTGCGCGCCTCGGCCAGGCGCAGGCTCTTCGGCAGCCCCACGATCCGCACCCTCGACCTGCACGTGCTCGACGACCCCGGCTTCGTCGTGCCTCCGCCCCCGCGGTGGGGGCGCCGACGCCGCGAGCCCGCACGGCGCGTGCCCGACGACGTCATGGCCCCGCGCAGCGTCACGTTCGTCCAGCAGGCCGTGGTCTCGCGCGGACCGATGGCGCTGCTCGGCCTGCTCGCCGCGGTCACCGTCTTCGCCGTCGTGATCACCATGGCGCTCTCGCGGATCGTCGGCCAGTCCGCCGCCGACCGCAACCTGGCCCTCGAGGTCGCCGCCGCCCAGAACGCCGCGGCCGGCAGCGGCACCGCCGGGATGTCGGGCACCGTCCGGCTGCTCACCTCCGGCCTGCCGGTGCCCGGGGTGGCGGTCAACGTCTTCGACGCCGACGACACCGACGCGGCGGTGTCGACGACCGCCACGGAGGACGACGGCACCTGGAGCGTGTCGAACCTGCCTGCGGGCGACTACAAGGTCACCTTCCAGGGCGCCGGCTTCGTGCAGCTCTGGTTCCCGCGCGCCACCTCGGCCAGCGACGGCCTCGCCGTCTCGCTCGACTCGGGTGCCCGGCGCGCCGGGGTCGACGTCGACCTGGGCGGCGTGCCCGCCTCGATCTCCGGCACGGTCGTCGGCACCGACGTGGCCGCGGCCACCCTCACCCTGCAGACCCCGATGGACGACACGTCCGGCCTCGTCGGCCTCGACGGCTCGGGGGCGACCGTGCAGTCGGTCCCGATCGGCGCCGACGGCTCCTTCACCCTCTCCGACGTGCCCTCCCCCAGCGTCTACGACCTCGTGGTCGAGAAGCAGGGCTACGCGACGGCGAGGCAACGCGTCGACGTCAGCGCGGGCGAGGAGCGGCGCGGGGTCGAGATCGGCCTCCGTCGCGGCGACGGCGTCATCTCCGGTGTCATCAACAGCGCCTCCGGGCCGCTGGCCGGTGCGACGGTCACCGTCAGCTCGGGCACCACCTCGGTGACGACGATGTCGCTCACCGAGGGCGAGGAGGGCGCGTTCACCGTGCGCGGGCTGCCCACGCCGGGCACCTTCACCGTGGTCGCCTCGCTCGACGACTACGCCACCCAGACCCAGACGATCACCCTCGCCGCCGGCCAGCGGCTCACGGGCGTGTCGATGACGCTCGACCAGTCCTCCGGCTCGCTCAAGGGCATCGTGAGGGCCAAGCCGTTCGACAACCCCGCCGGGGGCGTCCTGGTCACCGTCACCGACGGCAAGCAGACTGTGCAGACCGCCACCGGCACGCGCGACGACCCGGGCAGGTGGAGCGTCGAGGGCCTCGCCGTCCCGGGGACCTACACGGTCACCTTCTCCCGCGACGACCTCGCCTCCCAGACCCTGTCGATCTCCCTCGACGGGTCGGGGCGGATGAGCTCGCAGACCCAGGGCGCCGCAGTGACCGCCGACGGCATGTCGGTGACCATGCAACCGTCCACCGCGACCGTGGAGGGCACGGTGCGCATGCGGTCGCCGTCGGGCACCGCCGCCGTCGGCGAGGTGACCGTGCAGCTCACCTCCGCCTCCGAGACCTACACCGTGACCACGGCCTCGGTGCCCGCCGCCAACCGCGGCGCGTTCCGCATCGAGGGCATCGTGCCCGGCACCTACACGGTCAGCGTCAGCCGCGCGGGGGTCTCCCCGACCTCCACCCTGATCGAGCTCAAGGCCGGCGAGGTCCGCGACTACAGCCCCGTGCTCGCGGTCGCGCCGTCGATCTCCGGGCGCGTCGTCGACGCCTCCGGTGCCAGCGTGGGCCCGGGCTGGATCGTCGAGGTGTTCCGCTCCGACGACTACCCGGCGACCGTCTTCCGCACCACGACGACCGACGCCGACGGCGGGTTCACGTTCCCCGACGTCGACGCCCCCGAGGCGTACGTCGTGCAGGTGCGCCGCACCCGCGGCAGCGCGCCCGCCGGGTCCACCACCGTCCAGCTCGACCGGAGCCAGGCCGTCCGCGTCACCGTGAGGGTGAGAGCCAATGAGTGATCACAGCTTGTCCGACGAGGTGCCCCCGGCGATCGGGGTGCACCCGGCCTGCTCGAGCGCCGCCGGGCACCCGGTGACGATCGCGGTCAACGTGCGCAACGACGCCGACGCGACGAGGGACATCACGGTCGCCGCGCTCGGTGTCGACCCCGCGTGGCTGCCGGAGCAGGCGCGCGTCACCGCTCTGGCGCCCGGCGCCACCGAGACCGTCCGGCTGACGGTCACCCCGGCCGTGGGCACGTTCCCCGCGCAGTACCCGTTGGTCATCAGCGCCCAGGCGCTCGACCCGCGCACGGGGTCCCCCACCGCGAAGCCCGGCATGGCCGAGGTGCGGCTCACGGTCAACCCGCGCACCGCCGTCACGCTCAAGCTCGACCCGGCGGAGTCCTCGCTGGTGTTCCGCCGCCGCTTCGGCGTGCTGGTGCGCAATGCCGGAGCCGGCACGGCGCGGGTGCGGCTGAGCGTCCAGGCCTCGCACGGGATCGTCGTACGCCTGGCCTCGGCCGACGTCGACGTGCTGCCGGGGGCGACCGTCCGGGTGGGCGCCAGCGTCCGGGCGCGTCGAGCACGGTTGTTCGGGTGGGTCGGCCAGCACCAGTTCTCCGTCACCGCGGCCGGCACCGAGGCCGTCAAGCACGTCGAGGGCACCGTCGAGCAGCGACCGGTGATGCCGCCGTTCGGGGCTCGCCTGATCGCCATCGCCACGGTGCTCGCCCTGTGGGCGGGCACGGCGATGTTCTACCTGCCCCAGCTCGGCTCCTGGATCCGGGAGAACTCCCTCCAGGCCGAACGCGCCGCCGGCCCCACGCCGGACTCGGGCCCCGGGGACGAGGAGTGGCCGGCAGGATCCGGGCCCGGCTCGGGGTCGGGACCCGGCTCCGGCTCGGGGTCGGACTCGGGCTCCGGTTCCGGCTCGTCCGGCGGAGGCGCCGGCGGCTCCGGGGCGTCGGGCTCGAGGGGCACCACCGCGACCAACGTCTCGACCAGCAACCGCAGCCTGCAGCTGTCGGGCACCGTCGCGGCCGACCAGCCGGGCGGGGTGCAGGTGCGCCTGGAGCCGACGTCGCTGGTCGACGAGGAGGCCCAGGGCGGGATCGGGATCGGCGTGCCCACCGCGGAGCTGGGCGGCACCGGCATGCGCCTGATGTCGGCCGTCACGCGCACCACCGCCTCGCGCGCCGAGCCGCCGCGCCAGGCCACCAGCACCAGCGACGGGACGTGGGCGTTCGCCGCGGTGCGCTCGCCGGGCTACTACCTGCTGACCTTCTCCAAGGCGGGGTTCCAGACCCGCAAGTACGTCGTCGACTCGTCCTCGGCGCTGGCCAAGGAGCCGCTCGAGGTGGAGATGGCCCCCGGCGACGGGCGCCTGTCGGGCCGCATCGTCGGACCGTCCGGGCCGGTCGGTGGCGCCACCGTGACCATCACCGACGGGACGCACACCGTCACGACCACCAGCAACACCCGTGGCCGCGAGGGCGCGTGGTCGGTCGAGGGCCTGTCCACGCCGAGCGCGTACGTCGTGCAGGCCTCGATGCACAACCTCTCCAGCGAGGCGCGGCTGGTCGAGCTGCCCGCCGGCGGTTCGGCCACCGCCGACCTGCGGCTGGCGGCGGGCGTGGCGACCCTCACCGGGCAGGTCTCCTTCCGCAGGGAGAACGCCAAGCTGGGCGGGCTGGGCGGCGCCAGCGTGACGGTGTCCGACGGCAAGGGCGAGGTGCGCGCCGCGACCGCCCTCACCGAGGGCCGGATCGGCTTCTACACCCTCCCCGGCCTCCCCTCCCCCGGCACCTACACCGTCACGATCGCCGCCGACGGCTACCAGTCGCAGACCCGCCGGATCCAGATCAAGCGCGGCTCCCCTCGCGAGGAGCACTCGGTGCAGCTGATCTCCGCCGCCGGCACCGTCTCCGGCACCGTCAGCAACGCCGACGGGGTGGGCCTCGAGGGGGCCGGGCTGGTGCTCGCCAACGCCGAGCACACCTACAAGACGACCAGCACGTCGAGCCCGCCCGGCGGCTTCGGCTTCGCGGGCGTCACCCCGGGCTCCTACACCCTGACCACGCGGTTCTTCGGGCTGGTGACCGACCACGTCACCGTCGAGGTCAGGGCCGGCAAGGTCACGGCGATCGACCGGATGCTGGGCACCGTCGACGGCGGAGTGCTGCCCGCGCGCTCGCGGATCGTCGGCCGGGTCGTCGACGTCACCACCGGCCAGGACGTGCGCGCCTGCCGGCCCAGCCACCCCGACGCCCCGCGCTGCCTGCGCGCCACCGTCACCGACTCCGCGCCCGAGGCCGGGGAGGGCTCGACGCCCGTCACCACGACGTTCGCCGCCAGCTTCGAGCCCACCGAGCAGTACTCCCTGCCCGAGGCGGGCTCACCGGACGGCCTGCGTCCCGGGCTGCACACCGTGCGGGTCACCGCGCCCGGCTACGAGGCCGCCGAGATCAGCGTCGAGGTCGCCCGCGACTCGGTCGTCAACGCGCCCGAGGTGCGCATGCACCCGGTGCCCCGGATCCAGGGCAGCGTCACCACCCGGGTCGGCAGCCCGCGCAGTCCGAGCTGCGTGTGGGTCGTCGTCGGCACCTCCGACTCCCCCGACCTGCCCGAGTGCTCGGCCGCGATCGCCGCGGGCGAGACCGACTCCGCCGACGTCTCGGCGGGCGACAAGTGCCTGCCTGCGCGCTCGACGTACGAGGGCACCGAGCCCGGCCTGGCCCGCATGTGCGCGGCGACCGGGGCGGCCGGCGACTACCAGGTGGAGGTGCCGACCAGCGGCGCCTACACCGTCCTCGTCGTGCCCTCCGACCCCGAGTACGCCACGCCGGCACCGGTCCAGGTCAACGCCGCGCGCTCGACGACGGTGACCCAGGACGTGGTGATGGACCGCTACGGCCGCGTGCTGCTCCAGGTCAGGGTGCCCGGACCGGCCAACGCGCTGGTCCCGTCGGTGGGGACCACCGTGGTCGTCGACCCCGCGCCCGTGCTCAGCCACGGGCTGACCGACGCGGCCGGCGAGGTGGTCGTCCGCGGCCTCCGGCCCGACACCTACACGTTCTCCGCCACCGACCCGGACAACCGGCGGCAGTCGGGCACGGTCACCCGGTCGGTGGGCTTCAACCAGGACGTCGTCCAGCGCCTCAACCTCACCCAGCCGGTGCCCCACGTGATGGGCAGGGTGCTCAGCCAGGTCTTCGCCCCGGGCGAGCCGCGTCCCGACGCCGACGTGTCCGTCGTGATCCCCGTCGGCTACAACGCCGACGGCAGCTCGGTCTTCACCGACCGGATCGACCTGACCACCCAGGCGCGCGGCTGCTTCGCGATCCAGTCGTCCGCGGCCCCGCCGCAGGACACGCCCGAGTGCGGCGCCCTCCTCGCACCCGCGCTGGTCGAGCGCGCGGTGGTGTCCAACCGCGCGAGCGAGGTCGAGGTCCGGGCCCGCGACTACGAGACGCTCACCCAGACCATGGTCGAGTTCGACGGGATCCGCGACTTCTCCCTGCTCCCGGCCCGGGTGCCGTTCGCCGGCGCGCTCACCCTCGAGCAGGGCGCCGGCACCGCGACCGCACCCGCGTGGGGCACCGCGAGCGTCACGGTGCTCGACCAGCCGCCCGCGACCGGGACGATCACGGTCACGACGACCGACCGGACCGACACCGGCGCCACGCTCACCTGGAGCGACTCCGCCGGCGGCACGGCGGGGTCGCCCATCCGACCCGGCGCCTACCGGGTGCGGGCCAGCATGGCCGGCTACGCGACCACCGAGTCGACGCTGACCTGCCAGGTGGGCGGCGGCTGCGCGTTCGACCCGGCGCTGACGCTGAAGAGGCAGGGCTCGGTCGTCGTGCGGGTCGTCGACGGCGACGGCCAGCGCGTCGACGACGCACGCGTCGTCAACCTGTGGAACGACGTCCCCGCCACCACGGCCACGGGCGAGGTCACCTTCACCGGCATCGACCCCGGCGCCACGGTCGACTTCCGGGTCCAGGCCGCGGGCCACCGGTTCGTCAGGACCGGGACCCCCGGGGTGACGATGACGTGCCGCACCGCAGGCAGCGCGACCGACCGCGACACCGTCGTGGTGGAGGCCGGGGCGACGACCACCTGCACGGTGGCGGTCGACCGCCTCGGCACCATCGCCGGCACCCTGGCGGCCATCGACACCCCGCTCAACCTGTCGGCGCTGGCGGGCAGGACCGTCACCGCGGCGCGCTGCCTGGACGCCGCGTGCGCGACCACGGCCCCTGCGGAGACCCACCTCAGCGGCGTGACCGACGGCACGGGCGGGTTCACCATCACCGGCACCACCACGGTCGAGGGACTCGACACCGGCAGGTGGCGCCTCACGGTGTCCGGCCTGTCGGGCTACCTGAGCACGGGACCCACCATCGTCGAGCTCACCGACCTCGCCCCCGACGACCTGGACGTGACGATCCGGGTGCACCGGGAGCCGGTGGACGTGCGGGTCGAGGTGCGCCTGGGTCCCGACGACCCGGTCGCGGACGCGACGGTCAGCATCACCTACCTCGGGATCACGGCCGCCGGGCCCGCCAGCCAGACCACCGACGGTCTCGGCCTGGCCACCTTCAGCGGGGTCGTCCCGGTCGCGGTCCGGATCTCGGTCAGCGGGGCCGGGATCGTGACGGCGCAGCAGGACGTCACCTTCCCCGATCCCCTGCCCGCGAGCGGCCCCGTCGACTTCGTGATCGACGTCAGCAGGCAGACCGGCACCCTCGACGGCCAGGTCACCGACGCCGCCGCCGGCGCCGGGCTCGACGGCGTGGCCGTCTCCGTCCACTGCAACCCGGCGGCCACGCCCGGCTGCGACCCCGACGCCGTGGTGACCGGCACCGACGACCTGCCCCTCACCACGACGACCACCACCACCGGAGCCGGCGCCACCCCGCCGTCGACGGCCGGCTGGTACTCCTTCAGCACCGTGCCGCCCGGGTCGTACGTGGTGCGCTACACCGTGGCCGGCTACAGCCCGCAGGGCACCGCCCCGGTGACAGTGACGGTCGGCCTCGCGACCACCTCGACCGTCAACCACGCCATGGTGGCCAACAGCCGGTCCGGCGCGCTCGAGCTGACGACCAACAACCCGGACGAGGACCTGTCGGGCTCGCTCGTGGAGCTGGTGCCGGTGGCAGGCACGCCGGGCTCGACGCTGACCTACAACCTGACCGGCACCAACCCGGCCTGGACGGCGACGCTCACCGCGATCCGCTGGGGCTGCTACCGCGTCGGCGTCACGCTCCCCGACAACCACCACGGGGCGGTCGGCGCCCTGACCGGCTCGCCCGGCGACCCGGCCCTGGCCTGCCCCGCGGGCAGCCTCGTCGTGCCCAGGGCGTCGTCGGCCGAGCCGCTCGACCTCCGCATCGCGGTGACCTCGGCCCGGCTCCGGATCACGACCACGGTCACGCCGTACCCCGGGCGCACCACGCCCGCCGTGGGCTACGACGTGAGCGGGGCGCCCTACGACGGCGAGGTCCCCGCCGCCTCCGGCGGCACCGTCGAGGTGTTCCTGCCGCCCGGGACCTACGCGGTGACACCCGCCCTCACCGGGGCGACCCCGCTGTTCTGGAACGTCGAGCCCCGGCCCGGGGTCGACCTGCCCAGCGGTGGCAGCACCGCCCTCTCCTTCGACCTGCAGGAGAAGACCGTCCCGGTGACCATCACGTTCGCCGACCTGCCCCCAGGGGAGATCCCGATGATCCAGATCGAGCCCGAGCCCGGCCAGGCCTGGTATCCCCCGTCCCCGCTGCCCGACTTCGACGTGGCGAGGCAGCAGATGACGGTCCTGCTGCCCCAGGGCACCTGGCTGGTCCGCGCCGACTACTCCGCCGGGCCGGCCGGCGACGCGGTCACCGTGTCGCGCCTCGCCCCGCAGACCGTGACCCTTCGGGGAACGCCGTGAGCCGGCGGCTGCTCGCGATCCTGGTCGCGGCCCTGGTCGCGGCCCTCGTCGCGACGGCCCCGGTCGTCGTCGTGCCGCCGGCCAGCGCCGCGCCGGCGGAGGTGGACCTCGTCTTCGACCTCCCGGCGGACGCCCGGGCCGGCACCACCACCATCACCGTGCGGGCCCGGTCCGGGGACGACCCGGCTCCGGGCACGATCGGCATCGAGGTGCGCGACGCCGACGACGAGCCGGTGACCCCGACGTCGACGGGCCCGACCTCCCCGCCGGGCGACGGCACGACGTGGACCGGCGTCCTGGCGGCCGGCGCCCACACCGTGTCGGCCACCTTCGAGCCCACCGACGCCGCCACCCACTCGGCCGCGACCGGGAGCGAGTCGCTGTCCGTCGGCCTCCACCCCGTCGGCCTCGCGGTCAGCGCCACCCCGGCGACCCGGCGCCACCAGCAGGCCTTCTCCCTCACCGCGACGGCCACCAGTGGCGGCGTCACGCTCGACGCCGACGGACCCGGCACGATCGTGGTGCAGCGCCCCGTGGTGGGTGAGGAGGACACCGAGGAGGAGCCGAGCCTCGAGACGGTGCACACGTACCCCGTCACCTACACCGACGGGATGGCGACCCGCGCGAACGTCCTCCTCGACGCCGGGACCTACGTCGTGACGGCCACCTTCGAGCACGGTCTCGCCACCCACGGCCCGCCAGTCGTCGACGACCTCGCCCTGACGGTCACGCCGCGCGAGGACACGGTCGTGGCGCCGGCCGCTCCCGCCCGTCCCGTGGTCGGCGGGACCTGGGTGGCACCGACCGCGCAGACCACCTCGTCCCGCGCTGCCACCGTCGCCGCCGGCCCCGCGCCGGTCTGCTCGCTGGTCGGAGCCGACGTGAGCTACGACGCGCCCGGGACGTGCACGGTCACGTTCACCACCACCACCGCGGGCGGGTGGGTCGGGACGAGCGTGGACGTCCCGGTGCAGATCCGACGCGAGGCCGACATCATCATCAGCGTCGAGCCCGAGGCTCCCCGCCACCAGCGCGACTTCACGATCACGGCCACGGTGGTCGACGCCGTGACCCGTGCGACGCTCGCCTACTCCGGACCCGGCACCATCGCCGTCTCCGGTCAGGACCCGATCCCGGTGGCGTTCTCCGCCGGCGTCGCGACCACCGGCGCCCAGAGGCTCGTGCACGGCGCCTACACGGTGGGTGCCTCGATCCCGGCCCAGGGCGAGCACCACGGGGTGAGCGTCACCGGCGTCTCCCTCCCGATCGCCAAGGGTGTCCAGGCCGTCACTGCACCCGCGGCCCCCACCGGCGCGGTGGTCGGCGGCCGGTGGCAGGCCCCCGCCGCGACCGTGGAGCCGTCGGGGACGACGCCGGTCGTGACCGCCGGCCCTGCGGCGGTGTGCGCCACCTCGGGTGCCGACGTGGTCTACGCGGGGGCGGGCACCTGCACCGTCACGTTCACCGCGCCGGCCAGCGCCAACCTGGACGAGGCCTCCGCCACCGTCAGCTTCCCCGTCACCGAGCGGACGCTGGCGCTGAGCCTCGACGTGCCGGAGTCCACCGACTACGGACAGGCCGTCGTCCTGACCGCGCAGGTCACCGACACCACGACCGCCTCCCCGGGCACGACGCCCGATGCCTCCGTCGCCGGGACGTTCACGATCACCGTCGACGGCGTCGCGGTGGTGCCGACGATCGACGCCGACACCGGCACCGCGACCTACCGCTTCTCCGCGCCGAGTGCCGGCTCCTACACGATCGCCGCCGGCTTCGTCCCCACGCCGGCCGGGCGCTACACCACCCCGACCACCCGGACCGCGACGCTCGTCGTGCGCGTGGCCGGGCAGGCCGTCGCGGCGATCGAGCCGCCCACCCCCGGCTACCTGGCCGACGTCTGGCAGATGTCGCTGACCCGGGGCGGGTCCGGCAGTCCCGTGGTCCTCACCAGCACCACCCCGACGACCTGCACGCTGACCGGGGCGGTCGACGGCGTGGTGTCCCTCCCCGAGGCCACCACCTCGACCCAGGTGGAGTTCGTCGGCGAGGGTCCCTGCCGGATCGCCGCGACCCAGGCGGCCGTGCCCGGCAAGTACCACGCCGCGGACGACGTGATCGCCGTCGCCGTGGCCAAGGTGCCGGTGGTCATCACGCTCACGATCACCCCCGACCCCACCGTGGGCGAGCTCGTCGTCGTGCGGGCGGCCGCCCGGGCCGGCGGGCGCACGGGCAGCGCGCTCCACGGCAGGGCCGTCGCCGGCAGGGGGCCGGTGAGCATCACCCCCGGCGACACGACGGTCGACCGGGAGTGGTTCGGTGGCGGCGAGCTGGTCTCGCTGCGCCCGGCCAACGCGGGCTCCCACACCGTCTCCGCGTCGTTCACGCCCACCGACACGGCGCTCTACGCCACGCCCACCGTCGTGGTCCGCGACTTCACCGTCGCCAAGGCGTCCCAGACCATCACGGTCCACAATCCGGCTCCGTCACCGGCCTACGTGACCCAGGTGTGGGAGCCACGGGCGACCGGAGGCGGGTCGAGCGAGCCCGTCGTCATCTCGGTCCCACCCTCCTCGCCCTGCAGGGTCGTCGATGTCGGCGACCCCGGCGTCACTCCCCGGCCCCAGGGCGTCGAGCTCACCGGCACCGGCACCTGCGCCGTCTCGTTCTCGCAGGCCGGCGACGACCACCACCGCGACGCCGCGACGGTCGGACCGATCTCGGTCGAGGTCGAGAAGATCCCGGTGCTGCTGACGATCACCTCGTCGGTCGACCCGCGGGTGGGCGCCAAGGCCACGTTCTACGCCTCCGCCTCCTCCGCCCTCGACGGCAGCGCCGTGCCCGGCACCGCCACCTTCGAGGTCACCGGCCCGACCGATCGCGCCGGGGCGCCGGCCGCCACGCTGCCCCCCGTGGAGACCTGGACGGGCAGCTCCGGACGCGCCGATGTCACCGCGCTCCACAGCGGCACCCACGACGTCGCGGTGACCTTCCGGCCCGCCGTCACGCAGACCCACTTCGTCGCCAGCACCACCTGGACCCGGTCCTTCGCCGTCGGCCGGGGCCCCCAGTCCATCCGGTTCGCCACGCCCGCCGACCCCACCCGGACCGTCGGTGGGACGTGGCAGTCGGGGGCGCACACCACCGCCACCGGGCTCGCCGTGACCGGCGAGGTGCTCGTCGAGACCGACGAGCCGGTCTGCTCGGTGAGCGGCACCGACGTGACGTTCGAACGGGCCGGGACCTGCCGCGTCATCTGGTCGCAGGCCGGCGACGACGACTGGCTGCCGGCCACCGAGGTGACGACGGTGGTCGACGTGCGGCCCGACTTCACGACCCTGGAGGTCGAGCTCTCCACCGGCGCCGGCCCCTGGACGCCACTCGCCTCCCCGAGCGACCTGCTGGTCGACCGAGAGGTCGCGCCGCCCGTGGTGGAGAACGTCCTCCGCGTCCGGGCGATGGGTCGCTCGCAGACCGGCGGCGCCGGCCTGGAGGAGCTGACCGGACGGCTGACCGTCACCCTGACGGACCCCGACGGGGCGGTCGTCGCCTGGCTCGACGAGGACGCGACCGGCCACGTCGAGGTGCCGCTGCCGCTGGCGTCCGCGGGGGGCTACACCCTCGACGTCGACTTCGCCCCGGTCGAGAGCTGGTACTACTCGACCGCGACGCGAGACGTCGAGCTCACCGCCTCCCGGCGAGCGCAGGCGATCACGCCACGCGTGGACGTCGAGGGCGAGGCGCTGGTGGGCCAGGTCGTACGCCCGGGCTTCACCGCCACGTCCGGCCTGCCGGTGTCCTACGCAGTGCCGTCGGGGGCGGGGGCCGCGTGCCGCCTCACCCCTGACGCCCTCGGCGTCGAGATGCTGCTCCCCGAGCCGTGCCGGGTGACGGTGACGCAGCCGGGTGACCACGCCTGGGCGGCGGCCCCGGCGGCGCTGCACACGGTGGTCGTCTCGCGGAACCCGACCACGACCACGGTCGTCGCGCCGGCCGACCCGATGGTGGGCGAGCCGACCACCGTGCGCGCCTCGACCACCTCCCACGGCGCACCAGTCGCCGGCGACTTCCGGCTGCTGGTGGACGGCTCCCCGGTGGGCCCCGCGGTGACCGGCGCCGGACCCGAGGTCGACCTGCCGTGGACGCCGACGCTGGCCGGCGACCACACGCTCGAGGTGAGGTTCACCCCGCCGCCCGGCGACGTGAAGTACGTCGAGAGCGCCGCGTCGAGCCCTGTCGACGTGGCCAGGGCGAGCACCCGGATGACCGTGGACTTCTCCGGAGGCACCGTGAGCGCCCGGGTCGGCGCCTCGGGGGCACCCGACGTCGCCAGCGGGACCGTGCGGTTCAGCAGCGCGGGGCGCGTGCTCGCCGACGTGGCGTTGGTGGAGGGGACGGCCGGCCTCGACCACGGGCTGCCGGCCACCGAGGCGCTCGTGGTCACCGCCGAGTACTCCGGCGACGCCAACCGCATGCCCGTGACCCGCACGGCCGCCCGCGGCGTGCCCGCCATCACCGCGACGGTCACACCCGCGGCGCCGGCACCCCAGGGCTGGTACGCGGCGCCCGTCACCGTGTCGTTCGCGTGCAGCACCACCACCGCTCCGCTCACCGCCGCCTGCCCCGCGCCGGTCGTGCTCAGCGCGGACGCGGCCGCGCTGCCCGTCACCCGCGAGGTGGTGGCGACCGACGGTGGTCGCGCCTCCGTGACCACCGCGCCGATCTCGATCGACCGGACGGCGCCGACGGTGCGCATCCTCGGGCCGAAGGACGGCGGGTGGTACCGGGGCAAGGCTCCGGCGCCCACCTGCGAGGCCACGGACGCCACGTCCGGCCTGGCGTCGTGCACCCTCGAGCGGAGCCAGCCCACCCGGCTGGACCACGAGGTGGTGGCGACGGCGGTCGACCGGGCGGGCAACACCTCCACCGCACGCGTGCGCTTCCAGGTGCGCACCACCTGGATCAGCGGGGCCCGGTTCGCCCGCGGCGACTTCGTGGTGCGGGCCCGCTCCCGGATCGAGGTGGTCGCCATGACGCGCGGCCCCCAGCCCCAGCTGATGCTGCCCCGCAACGCGCGCGGTCGTCCTCGTGTCCCCGGGCCGCCCATGGTGGCCACGGAGATCGAGGACGGCGTGACGACCTGGGTGGCGCGCTACCGGCTGCCCGCGAGGTTCAGGAAGGGCCAGCGGATCCGGCTCGGGGTCAAGGACCGGAGCCAGCCGCTGCAGATCGTCCGGGCCCGGCTGCGCTGAGGCCGGTCGCCGCGGGTGGTGCAGCCGCACCAGGGACGCCCGCGCCGTAGTGCCCCAGCACCAGCCGGGATCGGTGCCCGTGCACGACGACGGTCGCCTCGCCGACGGGAAGCCTTGGTCGCACGAGGGCCCAGGAGATCGACCTGGGTCCGTCAGCGAGCGAGAGATGGTCCATGGCGATGAACAGGCACGGCAGCGACACCGCCGACGCGGTCCGGCTGACCGACGTCCACAAGGTCTACGGCAGGCGCGAGAACCAGGTGGTGGCGCTGGACGGCGTCACCACCGAGTTCGCCCGGGGCAGCTTCACGGCGATCATGGGCCCGTCCGGATCCGGCAAGAGCACCCTCCTGCAGTGCGCGGCGGGCCTCGACCAGCCGACGACCGGCTCGGTGCTCCTCGACGGATACGAGCTCAGCGAGCTGGACGAGACCGAGCTGACCATGCTGCGGCGCGACCGGATCGGCTTCGTCTTCCAGGCGTTCAACCTGCTGCCCGTCCTCACGGTGCGGCAGAACGTGACCCTGCCGCTGCGTCTCGCCGGCCGCAGGCCCGCCCGCGGACGGGTCACGCAGGTCCTCGAGCAGGTCGGTCTCGGCGAGCGGAGCCGGCACCGACCGGCCGAGCTGTCCGGCGGTCAGCAGCAGCGGGTCGCCATCGCGCGCGCCCTGGTCACCGACCCGGCCGTGGTCTTCGCCGACGAGCCGACCGGCGCGCTGGACACCCGCACCGCCCGCTCCGTGCTCGCCCTGCTGCGCGACGCGGCACGCGCGGCCGGCCAGACCATCGTGATGGTGACGCACGACCCGGTCGCCGCGTCGTACGCCGACCGCGTGGTCTTCCTCGCCGACGGTCGTCTCGTCGGTGAGCTGCGGGAGCCGACCGCCGAGACCGTCGCCCAGCGGATGACGCACCTCGGCGCCTACGGTGACAGCGACGCCTCCACGCCGGTCGGGCACGCGGGAGGTGCGCACCGATGAGACAGCTCGCGCTGCGCACCCTGCGCTTCCGCCTCGGCACCTTCGTCGCGGCGTTCCTCGCGATCCTCTGCGCCGCGGCGATCGTGATGTCCTGCGGCGGCCTCATCGAGACCGGCATCCGCACCGCCGTGCCGCCCCAGCAGCTCGCCGGCGCCGACATCGTCGTTGCCGGCGAGCAGGCCTACCACGCGACCGGCGGCGATCCGGACGAGCCGGTCATCCTGCCCGAGCGGGTCCGCATCGATGCCGCGCTGGAGGAGACGATCGCCGCCCTCCCGGGCGTGCGGTCCACCGAGGGCCACGTGTTCGACGGCACGCCGCCGCCGGGTCGCGTCGATGCCATCGGCGTCGTCGCCGAGCCCGGGACCGAGCTGGCCGGGCTCCGCGAGGAGATCGACGCCGCGCTCGACGCGCAGACCACGACACTCGTCGGGGACGAGCGGGGGCAGGCCGAGCTGCGCGAGGCCCGCGGCACCGGGGTCAACGTCGTCGCCCTGGCGGGCGTCTTCACGGCCTTCGCGATCCTGGTCACGATCTTCGGCGTGGCCTCGATGCTCGCGCTGTCGATCACCCAGCGTCATCGCGAGCTCGCGCTGCTGCGGGCCGTGGGAGCCACGCCCCGCCAGCTGCGCCGGCTGATCGTCGGCGAGACCCTGGTGCTGGCGGCGATCGCCACCGCGTTGGCCGTCCTGCCCGGCCAGCTCCTCGGCCGGTTCCTGTTCGACCAGCTGGCGGACCGCGGCATCGCCACGGCGGGGGTCGCCTTCCGGCAGGGCTGGATCCCGACCGTGGCCGCGGTCGCCATCGTGATCGTGGCGGCCGTCGCCGGCGCCCTCGGGGCCGGCCGGCGGGCCGCGCGCATCAAGCCCACCCAGGCACTGGCCGAGGCGACGCTCGAGGGCCGGACCACCGGGCCGGTACGCATCGGCCTGGCGATGCTGATGCTCGCCGGCGGCGCCGCCCTCACCATCGTGACGACCACGGTGATGAGCGGCCCGCTCGCACCGGCCACGGCCGCCCCCGCGGTCATCCTGCTCACGATCGGCCTCGCCCTGCTGGCACCGGTGGTGACCCGGATCGCGACGCTCGTCCTGCAGTGGCCCGTGCGGGCCTGGGGCGGCGTGACGGGCGAGCTCGCCGTCCTCAACGCGCACGGCCGCAGCGGCCGCATGGCCGCGGTCACGGCGCCCGTCATCCTGCTCGCGGGAGTGGCCAGCGGGATGCTCTACCTGCAGACGACGAACGACGAGGCCGACCGGCGCGCCTTCGCCGACGGCCTCACCGCCGACGTCGTGGTGACGTCCGACGGTCCGCTCGACCCGGCGCTGGTCGGGGAGATCAACGCCCTGGCGGGCGTCGGCGGCGCCTCCGAGCTCGTCACCAGCGTCGGCTTCGTCGAGGAGCCGGAGGACCGCTCACCGATGGGCGAGGGCTGGACCCTCCAGGGAGTCACCGCCGCGACCGCCGCCGCCACGACCCCGGTCGACGTCACCGCGGGCACGCTGTCCGACCTGACGGGAGACACGGTCGCGATCGACGAGGACCACGCGAGGCAGCTGGGCATCGGCCGCGGGGACACGCTCACCCTGCGGCTGGGCGACAACGCCACGCTCGAGGCCCGAGTGGTCGCGCTCTTCGTCGCGGACGGGGACTTCGACACCCTGCTGCTCCCGGCCGACACGGTCGCTGCCCACACCACCGACGGCTACGCCACCCAGATCGTGGTGACCGCCGCGCACGGCGCCGACCCGGCACGCCTGGAGTCCGACGTGGCGACCCTGCTGGCCGACCGGCCCGGCCTGGCGATCTCCGACCGGGAGGTGCTCTTCCGGCAGTTCGACGAGCAACGCAGGACCTCCACGTTCGCGATCTACCTGATGGTGCTGATGATCGCCGGGTACACCGCGATCACGGTCGTCAACACCCTGGCCTCGAGCACGACGACCCGCCGGCGCGAGTTCGGGCTGCAGCGGCTGGCCGGCTCCACCCGGGCCCAGGTGCTGCGCATGGTCGGGATCGAGAGCCTCCTCGTCGCGGGGATCGGGCTCGCCGCCGGGACCGTCGCCGCCCTCGCGATCGTCGTCCCGGTGAGCGTGAAGCGCCTCGACTCGTGGGTCCCCGCGGGGTCACCGTGGATCTATGCCGGCATGGTCGCGCTGGTCGTCCTGCTGACCCTCGGTGCGACCCTCCTCCCCACCTGGCGCGCGACCCGCGGCCGGCCGGCGGAGTCGGCGCTCGCGATCGACTAGTCGGGGTGGGCCAGCCCGGTCCGGTAGGCGATGACGACGAGCTGCGCGCGGTCCCTCGCGTGCAGCTTCGTCATCGCCCGCTGCACGTGGGCGCGGACCGTGTAGGGGCTGACGACCATCTGCTCGGCGATCTCCTGGTTGGACAGCCCCGTCGCGACCAGGGCGACCATCTCGCGCTCGCGCGGAGTCAGGGCGTCGAGCTCGACGGACCGCGGCGCCTCCGCGTCCACCGGCGTGGCCAGGAAGCGGGACACGAGGGCCCGGGTGGCGGCGGGTGACAGCAGCTGCTCGCCGTCCGCGATCGTCCGGACCGCGTCGAGGAGGTCCGCTGCCGCGATCCCCTTGCCGAGGAACCCGCTCGCGCCCGCACGCAACGCCTGCGCGACGTGCTCGTCGGTCTCGTAGGTGGTGAGGATCAGGACGCGGCTCTCGACCAGCTCCGGATCGGCACAGATCTCCACCGTCGCGCTGAGCCCGTCGTGGTCGGGCATCCGGATGTCCATGACGACGACGTCCGGCCGCAGCTCGCGCGTGAGGCGCACGGCCTCCCGGCCGTCCCCGGCCTCGCCGACGACGGTGATGTCCTGGGCGGCGTCGAGCAGCGTCCGGAACGCCTGCCGGAGCAGAGCCTGGTCGTCGGCGAGCAGGACGCGGAGTGTCATCCGACGCCACCGTCCTCCCTGTCGGCACGGTCGGCGGCCTGCCTCGGAGTGGGCAGCGGGAGCTCGGTGGAGACGAGGAAGCCACCCTCCGGGCGGCGGCGCGCGGCAAGCCTTCCGCCGACCGCCGTCGCCCGCTCGCGCATCCCGATCAGGCCGAAGCCGGTCGGGCTGCCAGGGTCGTAGCCGGGCGACGGCGCCCCGGGGCCGTCGTCGGCGACGGTGAGCAGCACCCGGTCGCGCCGCCAGTCGATCCCCACACGAGCGGAGCGGCTGCCGGCGTGCTTCGTGACGTTGGTCAACGCCTCCTGCACGATGCGGTACGCCGTGAGGTCGAGGCCGGGAGGCAGCGCCGTGGGCGTGCCCTCCTCGTGCACCGACACCTCCAGGCCCGCCCGCCGGAAGGACTCCAGCAGCGTGGGAAGTCGGGCCAGCCCGGGCGCGGGCTCGGCCGGGTCGCCGGGTCCCTCGGGCTCGCGCAGCAGACCCACGGTGGCTCGCAGGTCGTCCAGGGCGTGGCTCGTGGTCTCCACGACCTGCTGGAGGCTGCTCCTGGCCTCGGCGCGCACGGTGTCGAAGAGCTGGTCGGCCACCATCGCCTGCGCGTTGGCGAGGGTGATCTGGTGGGCCACGAGGTCGTGCAGCTCCCGGGCGATCCGGACCCGCTCCTCGCCCACCCGCCGGCGCGCCTCGCCGTCGCGCATGCTCTCGGCCCGCTGGGCCCGCTCCTCGACCGCGGCCAGGTAGGCGCGCCGGTCGCGGACCGACTGACCGAGCAGGCCGGCGACCAGGAGAGCCCCCGACACGACCACCAGCCGACTCACGTCCTCCCAGGAGAAGGCCGCCTCGAAGAACGGGACGAAGACCACGAGCAGCACCGCCGCCGGGAGCAGGACGCCGATCGCCACACGGCGATCGGAGCGCACGGCGAACGCGTAGGCGGCGACCAGCGCCGGGGCCACGATCACCGGCGTGAGCAACAGACCGAGCGGGGCGACGACCAGGCCGCACGCCACCGCGAGTGCCAGCGCCGCCGCCGGGGCGCGGTGCCGCAGCGGCAGCACGCCCGCGGCCACGGCGGCGACGGCGTAGGCGGCGACCGGCGGTCGTCCGACGCTCCCGTCGACGTGGAGGACGCCGCCGAGGACGCAGACGACGAACGCCGTCGCCACCACCGCTGCCTCACGCACCCGCAGGACGATACGGCGCCGAGCGGGCCGGGTCAGGTCACGGGCGGACCAGGCCGAGGTCGCGCCTGCGGCCGGGTCGGTCAGTCCTGGCGGCCGGGACGGTGGGGATGGTCCTCGTGGCGCGGGTCCTGCTCGGGATAGCCGGCCCGGGGCTCGACGCCCTCCGGCTGCGGCTCCTCGCCACCCGCGCTCTGCTCGGGAGGCGCGTCGGCCGGAGCCTCCTGGGCCGAGGTGTCGCGGAGGCCGTCCGCGCCCTGCTGCCCCGGGCCGGTGTGGCCCACCCACTCGCTGCTCGAGCCCATGCCGCCCGCGGCCCCGTCGGGCCCCGAGCTGTTGGGGGTCGACTCCCGCTCGGCCTGCTTCGGCTCGACCTGTTCCGGCTTGTCGTCCGTCATCGGCGCCTCTTCCCTGTCGCGACGGCCGGTCCGGGTGGTGCTGCGTACGCGTGACGCCCGGGCGCGGCCTGCCACCGGCGGTGGTGGCGTCCGGTACCCCCACTCCCCCCTCGCATGTGCGACCCGCCACGGGCGCGTCATGCCCCGACGGTGCGTTCCGCCCGGCCGGTGCGTGACGGGCGCACGGGTCCGCGCCCCGCTGTCGCGCCGCAGGCTCGTGGCCATGATCAGCGACCAGACACCCGCTCCGCCCGTCCGGCCCCCCGACCCCACGGCCCTCCGGCCGCCCGCCCCGCCGGACCACCGCAGCTCGGCCGCCCGGCGCCCGTCGTTGCGCGGCACCGGGCGCTTCGTCCTCCACTACGTCGAGATGGTCGTGGTGATGGTCGTCGGCATGGTGCTGCTCCATCCCCTCTGGACGCTTGCCGTGCGGGACGTCGCCCCCGGCGGAGTCCTGCGCTCGGTCGAGCTCGACACCCTGGCGATGGCCACGTCGATGTCCGTCCCGATGGTGGCCGCGATGCTGTGGCGACGACACTCCACGGCCTCCGTGCTGGAGATGGCAGGGTCGATGTACGCCGGGTTCGTCGTGCTCTACCCGTTCCTGTGGGCGGGCCTCGTCAGCGGGGTGACCGTGCAGGCGCTCGGGCACGCGCTGATGCTGGCATTCATGCTCGTGGCCATGCTGCGGCGCTGGCCCGAGCACGCCTGCGCCCCGGCCGCGGGCCGGCGCCTGTGGCCGGCGCTGCTCGGCCTGGTCGTCGCCGCCTCGCAGGTCGCGACCGGCGTGGACATCGAGGGCACTGCCATCACCGTCGCGGCCGCCGCGTCGTGCTACGTCGCGGCCGCCGCCCTGGACCGCCCGTGGGTGGCCTGGGTGGGGATCCCCGTGTCCGCGCTGGTGGTCGCGGTCGGCGAGCTCGCCGGGGCCACGTGGTGGGTCGGCCTGGCGGGCTATGTCGTGCTGCTGGTGGCGGTGGGGTTGGCGGCGCGGGCGCCGGGCCGTGCGCTGGCCGACCAGGGGCTCGCGATGCTCGTCTTCGGCGGTCTCGCCGTGGTGGCCCTCGTCGTCTCCCCGCGCCTGGGCCTCGCCCTCGCCGGCCTCGTCCTGACCTGCCACGCCGTGTGGGACTGGCGCCACTGGCGCCGCAACGACGTCGTCCCGCGCTCGATGGCCGAGTTCTGCATGCTGCTCGACGTGCCCGTCGGGGTCGCCGCACTCGTCGTGGCCATCGCCGCGTGAGGCCGTCAGTCCACGACGCGGTAGCCGAGCATGACGACGCCGGTGGAGGTCGGGGTGGCGTCGACCAGGGCCAGCCGCTGCGGCGCCGGCAGCTCGCGGAACAGCCGCTTGCCGGTGCCCAGCAGCAGCGGGTGCACGAACAATCGGTAGTCGTCGACGAGGCGCAGCCTCATCAGCTCATGGACCAGCACGCCGCTGCCGAGCACCGCGATCGCCCCGTCGCCCGCGGCCTTCAGGGCGCGTACGCCGTCCGCGAGGTCGCCGGCCAGCGGGCGGGCACCCGACCACGTGAGGTCGGCGGGCGTGCGCGTCGCGACGTGCTTCTCGGTGGCATTGAGGTGGGCCGCCATCGGGTTGGTCTCCGGCTGGTGCGGCCAGAAGGCGGCCATCGCGTCGTAGGTCCTCCGGCCGAACAAGTAGGCCGTGGTCTCCCGGAGGCCCTCGCCCGCGGCCCGCAGCTGGACCTCGTCGAGGTAGGGCGCCCCCCACCCGCCGTGCTCGAACCCGCCGTCGGTGTCCTCCTCCGGCGACCCGAACCCCTGCATCACCCCGTCGAGAGTGACGAACTCGTTGACGACCAACCTGCGCATGGTGCGCTCCTCCTCGCGTGCTGTCGTGGTGCCGGCACCGCGCCGGCCGCCCCACTGTCGGGCACGCGCGCAGGCCTGCGCTTGAACAAATCGGCAGGGCGCGACACGCGCCATACTGGGGCAGTGCTCCGCCCCTCGACCACGCGGACGAGGACGCCGACCGGATGGATCGAGTTCTCGCGTGCGCCCGTGCCCCGCCCGCTCGCCGGCATCGTGGCGGGGCGCTGCGGCAACAGCGAGCACTCCCCGAACGCCGCCACCCGGACGCTGCCGGCGAGCATCGTGGTCCCGCTCGTCATCGCGTGGGGCGACACCCAGGAGCTGACCGAGGTCGCGGGCGGTGAGGGCGCCGGGACGCACGGCTCGTTCGTCGCCGGACTCCGGCCCGGCACGACCCGCACCAGCTTCCGCGGCAGCCAGAGCTGCGTGCAGGTCTACCTCACGCCGCTCGGCGCCTCCCGCGTCCTCGGACTGCCCGGGCGCGAGATCGCCCACCGCGTCACGCCCCTGGCCGACGTCTCCCCCGCGCTCGACGGGCTCGCCGACCGGCTGGCGGAGACGCCCACGTGGGCCGAGCGGCTGGCGCTCGTCGACCGCACGCTGCTCGCCCTCGCGCACGACGGCGACGCCCCCGACCCGCTCACCCGGCAGGTGTGGCACGCGCTGCGCCGGAGCAACGGCACCGCCCGGATCCACGAGGTGGTCCGCGGCACCGGACGGAGCCCGCGGACGGTGACGTCGCGGTTCACCGACGCGACGGGACTGCCGCCGAAGACGGTGGCCCGGCTGCTGCGCTTCGAGCACGCCGGACGCGCCGCCGGCGCGGGGCGACCGCTCGCCGACGTCGCCGCCACGACTGGGTACGCCGACCAGAGCCACCTGACGCGGGACTTCGCGGCCCTCGCCGGGATCAGCCCGCGCGCCTGGGCCGACCGACCGCCGCCGACGCCGCGCGCGGCGCTGGGCGCCCATCCGTGAGCGGCGCGCGCTCCTCGCGGACCGGCGGGCCGTCGGGGTCGCTCACCGGATCCATCCCTGCGACCGGGCGATCGCGATGGCCTGTGCCTTCGACCCGGCGCCGAGCTTGGCCGTCGCCGCCCCGACGTAGTTGCGCACCGTGCCTCCCGCGAGGTTGGTGCGACGCGCGATGACCGAGGTGGGCAGGTCGAGCGCGGCCAGCTGCAGCACCTCCGTCTCGCGCTCGGTGAGCGGGTTGGGCGGCGCGGTGAGCGCGTCGGCGGCGAGCGCCGGGTCGACGTAGCGCACGCCACGGTGCGCGCCGCGGATGACCTCGGCGAGCGTGCCGGCGGGAGCCCCCTTGGCGACGAACGCCACGGCACCGGCCTCGAGTGCCTCGCGCAGGTGGGCGGGTCTCCCCCGCCCGGTCAGCACCACCCCGGCGCACATCGGGGCGACCCTGCGCAGCTCGGCCACCGCGGCGATCCCGTCGAGCCCGGGCATCTCGAGGTCCAGCACGGCCACGTCGGGGCGGTGGCGGCGCGCCAGCTCGACCGCCTGCCTCCCGTCCTCGGCCTGGGCGACGACCTCGAGGTCCTCCTCGAGGTCGAGCAGCGCGCTGAGCGCCGCCCTGATCGTGCCCTCGTCGTCCGCGACGAGGATCCGCAGCGGCTCAGCCATCGCCCACCGGCACCGTCGCGGACAGCTGGAACCAATCGGCGTCGCGGCGCACCGTGAGGTCGCCGCCCGTGGCGAGCAGCCGCTCGCGGAGTCCGGTGAGCCCGGACCCGGCCGACGGCGACCCGGCGCGCGGGCGGTCGTTGCCGACGACCACCGTCACCGAGCCCTCCGCGGTCCCGATGCGCACGCGGTAGCGCTCGGCGTCGCTGTGGCGCAGGATGTTGGTGGTCGCCTCCCTGAGCGTCATCGCGAGCGCGTCGGCGGCCTGCGGGTGCGCCGTCACCGCCTCCACTGTCATCGCCTCCACCGTCACGTCACCCCGGAGCCCGGCCGCGCGCAGCGTGCGCTCCATCTGCTCGACCTCGTCGGCGAGGTCGATCTCGCGGCGTGCCGCCAGCACGCCGCGGAACCGGCCCAGCGCCGACTCGGCAAGGGCGCGCGCCTCCTCGGACTCGCGGGCCGCCCGCGCCGGGTCGGTGGCGACGGTGCGGGCCGCCAGCTCGGACTTGAGTGCGATGACCGTCAGGTCGTGCCCGATGACGTCGTGGACCTCACGGCTGAGCCGGTTGCGCTCGCGGGCCGCCGTCGCGCGGGTGAGCGCGTGCTCGGAGGCGTCGGCACGCAGGAGCAGCTCCCAGAGCCACACCGGCGCCCAGTTGATCGCCGCGAGCCCCAGACCCACGCCCGCTGTGACGAGCAGGTAGTCGGTGCGGTCCGCGCCCAGCCAGCCGGCCACCGCGACACTGGTGGCGCTGGTCAGGACGGCCGCGCCCGCCGCGGCCGGCCAGCACCACACCAGCGGCGCGGTCCCGATGACGCTGGCGCCGAGCCAGGCCCAGGTCGGCCACCGCCCCGCGGCCACCGGCGCGACGAGCGGCACGCTCAGCACCGCCGCGGCGACGAACGCCAGCTGCAGGCGCCGGTGCACGCGGGCGGACGCCCACGGCGTCACCGCCGACCACGTCACCAGGAGCTCGGCGGCGAACAGCAGCAGGACGCCCACCAGACCCGCGACGCGCCAGCCGGCCTCGCTCTCCCGCGACACGCCCACCAGGGGCAGCATCACCACGCTCAGCACCGACGAGACCAGCCACACGACGGTCAGCAGGCGGGCACGCGAGAGGCTGCCCGCGGCCCGTCCGGAGGAGTTCACGTGGTCACGCTAGGGCGTGGCGGCGCACGTCGGAACCATGCACCGCGCACGGCTCGGGCGTGACACAGAGCCCGTCGAGTCGGCGCATCCTGACGCCCAGAGCCCGCCGAGTCGGCTCATCCTGACGCCCAGGACCCGCCGAGTCGGCGCATCCTGACGCCCAGAGCCCGCCGAGTCGGCGCATCCTGACGATTCCGACGTCAGGATGAGACGACTCGACCCCGATCCGATGTCAGGATGAGACGACTCGACCCCGATCAGATGTCAGGACGAGCCGACTCGACCCTGATCGGGTGTCAGTTCTCCATGTCGAAGACCAGCCGCGCGGGCACCGCGCCCGACAGCACCTCCTCGAAGCACGCGTTGACGTCCTCGAGGCGACGCGGCTCGGCGACCACGCGGGTGCGGCCGTTGGCGTGGAGAGCGAAGCAGTCGGCGAGGTCGTTGCGGGTGCCGACGAGAGAGCCCGTCACCGTGATCCCCTTGAGCACCGTCTCGAAGACCGGGAGCTCCAGCCGGTTGTCGGCGGGCAGGCCGACCAGCACGAGGCGGCCGTTGGGGTTGAGCGAGGCGTGCGCGGCACGCATCGCGGCGGGCGACGGGACGGTGACGACCGCGATGTCCACCCCACCGAGGGCCTCGAGCTCCACGGCCTGGTTGCCCCGCGCGTCGACGACGTGGTCGGCGCCCAGCTTCTTGGCCAGGTCGAGCTTGGCGTCCTCGACGTCGACGGCGACCGTGGTGGTGCCGAACACCTTGGCGTACTGCAGGGCCAGGTGGCCCAGGCCGCCGATGCCGACGACCATCGCGGTCTCGTTGGGCTGGGGGTGCGCGACCTTCAGGGCCTTGTAGGTGGTGACCCCCGCGCAGGTGATCGGCGCGGCGTCGAAGGCCGACACGCCGTCGGGCACCGGCACGGCGTGGCTGGCGTAGCCGATCGCGTAGTCGGCGTAGGAGCCGTCGATCGTGTAGCCGGTGAACTCCGGTGTCACGCAGTAGGTCTCCCACCCGGCGACGCAGTAGCGACACCGGCCGCAGGCCCGGCCGAGCCACGGCAGGGCGACCCGCGTGCCCACGGCGGGCGTGTCCACGTCCGGGCCGACCGCCACGACCTTGCCGACGCCCTCGTGACCCGGAATGAGCGGCATCTTGGGCTTGATCGGCCACTCTCCGCGCGCGGCGTGGATGTCGGTGTGGCACAGGCCGCTCGCCTCGATCTTGACCAGCACCTGCCCCGGGCCGGGCTCCGGCGTCGGGATGTCGCGGATCTCCAGCGGCGCGCCCATGGCCGGGACTACTGCTGCTCGCATGTCGTTCTCCTCAGGTCGGTGCTGCGTGGGTGCTACTTGTTCAGCTCTCCTGCGTCCTCGAGGACGAGGTCTTGGGTCGAGAGCCCGCGGTCGGCCGGCACGATCCGCACCGGGCAGTGCGCGTTGGCCATGACGGCGCGCGCGGTCGGGCCGAGGTGCAGAGCGGCCGGCACCCCGCGGGGCCTGCGGACCAGGACGATCTCGTCGACCCACTCCGAGGCGCTCACCAGGGCGTGGGCCGGCTGGTCGTGGACCACCCGCACCTCGACGTGGACGTCGGGGTAGGCCACCCGCCACTGCTCGAGCTCGCGGTCGACCTCCTCGTGGGCGCGGTCGTCCCACTCCGCCTCGGCGACGCGGTCGGCCACCACGTCCTCGTAGAAGCTGGGCAGTCGCCACGCGTGCAGCACCACCAGCCGGGCCCCGCGTGCCTGCGCGGTCGAGAACGCCTCGGCCAGGAGCTCGGGCGAGCCGTCGGGCCGCTTGATGCCGACCAGGACGGTTCCCGTGGCCTCGCCCGTGGGCCAGGTCTCGGGCACCGTGACGACGGGGGCCCGCGAGCTGGCCGCGACGGCGGTCGACACGTTGCCGGTGAAGATTCGGGCGGCCACCGGGCGACGGTCCGCGCCGAGCACCACGAGCGGGGCGTCCTGGCCCACTCCCAGCAGCGCCGGCACCGCGCCCTCGCGGGAGAGGCTCGTCGCCAGCCGGGCCGACTCCGGGACCTGGGCCTCGGTGACGGTCCGCTGCACCACGGCCCGGCCGGCGGTGGTCAGGTCCTCGATCGGCAGGGGGTACATCGGCGTCATCGGCACGTAGGTCGGCACCGCGTGCACGACGTGCACGCCCGTCCCGAGGCGCTCGGCCTCGGCGACGGCGTAGCGCAGCGCCTGGACGCCTGCCCGGGACCCGTCGACGCCCACCACCACGTCGCGGTCCCCTGCTGCCGACCTCCGGTCCTTGTCCATGACAACGCCTCCTCGTCCCGGCGAGCACCTCCCGCCACCCCCATCGTTGGGCGCACCGGAGGTCTTGGGGAGGGCCGAGGGCCCGTCAGGACATGGGACCTTGTGCCCGGACGCCCCTCAGCGCAGCGGGTCGAACGCGACGAGCTCGGCCGGCGTGGCTCCGGTGGCGATGCGCTGGGCGAGGAGCCTCCCGGTGAGCGGACCGAGCGCGATGCCCCACATGCCGTGGCCCCCGGCGACGAAGACGTCCGGCGCGTCGGTCGCGCCGATCAGGGGCAGGCCGTCGGCGGTGCACGGACGGGCACCCACCCACTCGTCGCGTCGGTCGTCGAGGTCGACGCCGTCGAACAACGGGCGCGTCGCCTCGACGATCGCCTCGATGCGGCGCGGGTCGAGCGGTGCGTCGGTGTCGCGGAACTCCATCATCCCCGCGACCCGCAGCCGGGGTCCGTCCGCGGTGGGCAGCGGCGTGCAGGCGACACGCTGGGCCGGGAAGTAGACCGGAGTCCCGGGCAGCCGGTCGCCGCCGACGCTGAACGAGTAGCCGCGCCCCGCCTGGACCGGCTGGCGCACGCCGAAGCGGCGGGCCAGGGGGCCGATCCACGCGCCGTTGGCCAGCACCACGGCGTCGTAGCGCAGCGGCTCGGCGGGGTCGTCGGTGGTGACGTAGGCGCCCCCGGCTGCCTGGCGCACGTCGGTCACGGCGCTCGACTCGCGGATCTCGCCGCCTCGCGCGACGAACGAGTCGGCCAGGGCCGCCAGGAACGCCGGCGGGTCGAGGTAGCGCTGGCCGTGCAGGACGACGGCGCCACCGATGGCCCCGGTGAGCGAGGGCTCGAGCGCGCGGGCCTCGCTGCCGGTGAGGACGTCGTACTTCACGTCCTGTCCGGCGCCGCGCACGTGCTCGAGCTCCTCGACGAGCACGGCGCGCTCCTCGGTGGTGCGGAAGCAGGCGAGGAACGGGTCCGCGGGCCGGGTGGTCGCCGCGACTCCCCCGGCGGCGAGGTCGTCGAACGCCGCGAGCGCCTGGCGGTTCACCGGGGCGTAGGCGCGCATGCCGATGCCCCACCGGCGGGCCGTGCTGTGGCGGACGAACCCGGCGAGGAAGCGCGCGAGCCGCGGGTCGAGGCGCGGCGGGAGGTAGACGGGCGAGGACGGGCTGAGGACGGCGCGCACGCCGTAGGTGAGCACGGCCGGCTCGGGCAGGGGCGCGGTCAGGGAGGGGGTGAGCCAGCCGGCGTTGCCCCAGGAGGACCCGGCGGCGACGTGGCGGCGTTCGTGGACGGTGACGTGGAAGCCGTGCTCCTGGAGGAACCAGCCGGTGGACAGGCCCACCATGCCGGCTCCGACGATGGCGACGCGCTTGGTCATGGCTCTGCTTTCTGACGAGGGGGACGGTCGGGAGGAGCGCGCCGGCGTGACCGCGGCGCCGTCGCGAGATCGGCCGGACGGGCGGGCGGGGACGGCGCGGCGCGACCCGGTGCGGGTGCGCGCGGGACGGGTGCGCGCGGGGTGGGTGCGGGGTGGGTGCGGAATGCGGCGCACCCGGGCGGTCAGGTCAGCGGGGCGGCGGGGCGCGGTCGACGCTGCGCCGCAGGACGTCGAGGCCGCGGACTCCGCGCGCCTCCTCGCTCAGCTCGAGGGCCAGCAGCGCGGCGCCGGACGGCACGCGGGACGGCAGGTGGACGCGGTCGGCCGATGCCGCCGCCACACCTCTGCCGTCCACCATGGGGCGACCCTAGCAACGTCGCGCGGACAGGCCGGTCGGCCCGCACCGGCCCGGAAGGGCGCGGACACGGGCCGACGTGGCTCGACCTCTGGGATCAGCGGCGGACGGTGAACCGCCAGCTCTCCACGGTGCGGTTGCCGAGCGCGTCCTCGACGACGAGGCGCACCGTGTGGCGACCGGGCGACAGGGCCCGCTTGGGCGTCCAGCTCATCCGCTCGCGCCGGGCGTCGTAGCGCACCCCGCCGACCTTCTTGCCGTCGACGAACAGCGTCAGGTCACCGGAGCGCACCCGGGAGTGCCGGTCGGAGACGACCGCGCCCACGGTCGGCGTCCGGTCGCGCGTGGTGCCGGTCGGGGTCACCTTGCGGACCTTCGGCCCGGTGCGGTCGACCGTCCAGGTGGCCGTCGCCGGCGTGGCGTCGGTGCCGCCCGCACCCACCGCGCGGACCCGCACCCGGTGCGAGCCGTCGGCGAGGCCGCGGTAGGTCGTCGGCGACGTGCACGCCCGCCAGGCCGACCCGTCGAGGGAGCACTCGAACGTCGCTCCCCCGGCGCCGGGACCGGTGGCGGTGAACCGGATGGTCGCCGTCCTCGCCCGGGTGGCGTCGCGCGGGGCGCCCGTGATCCTCGTGTCGGGGACCGGCTGCTCGGCCTTGGTGACCGTCACCGTCACGGTGCCGGTGTCGGTGTCGGTGCCGTCGGTCACGACGTAGTCGAACGTGTCGGTGCCGGAGTGGCCGGCGTCGGGGGTGTAGGTCACCGTCCCGTCGGCGGCCGCGACCGCCGTGCCGTGTGCGGGCGTGGTCACCGAGGTGACCGCGAGCTGGTCGCCCGCGTCGGCGTCGGTGTCGTTGGCCAGCACCCTGATGGCGACCGGCGTGCCCTGCGTCGTGGTCGCCGTGTCGTCGACCGCCACCGGCGCCGAGTTGACCGGGTCGACCGGGTCCTCGCCGTCGACCAGGAAGGTGTCGAAGGAGACCTCGTCACCCTCCTGCAGCACGCCCGCGGCGAACACGCCGAAGCGCGGCCCGGCCATCGGGTTGACGACCGGCCTGGGCATCTCCACCCAGGTCGTGCCGCCGTCGAAGGACGCCTCTCCGGCGTAGGAGGTCCCGGTCTTCGTGAGCCGGAACCGCATGTCGGTCAGGTCGGTGCCGTCGGGGATGGCGAGCTCGGGCTGCGGGTCGCCACCCACGATCACGTTGTCGACCTCCGAGCGCAGCTCGACGCGGTTGGGCATCGTCCTGCCGTCGTCGGAGATCACCACGAGCTTCACGTAGTTGGCGTCGTCGCCGTAGGCCATCAGGCCCGCCTGGCTGTAGCCGCCGTCGAGCGTCGACACGTCGGCGTGGGCCTCGAGCGTCCAGTCGTCGCCGGCGTGGTCGGGCGACTGGAGGATGAGGTTGGACTTGCCGGTGCCGCCCTGGTAGATCTCGCCCCTCGTCGTGGTGAGGAACAGCCGTCCCTCGGCCACCCGGCGCGTGGCCGGGTCTCCGGCGACGATCGCGTCCCAGCGGCAGGTGTCGAGCGCGTCGCCGTCGAAGGTGTCGTCGGGGGTGTCGGTCTCGCAGGCCTCGATGACGGTGACGGTGACGGTGCCGGTGTCGGTGCCGCCGTTGCCGTCGCTGACCGTGTAGTCGAACGTGTCGGTGCCGGCGAAGCCCGCGTCGGGCGTGTAGCGCACGGTGCCGTCGGCGTTGATCGTCGCCGTGCCGTGCGCCGGGCTGGTGACGGACTCGACGGAGAGGGTGTCGCCGTCGGGGTCGGTGTCACCGGCGAGCACCGAGATGGTGACCGCCCGCCCGGCCGTGGTGACGGCGCTGTCGTCGTCGGCGACTGGGGGCCTGTTCTCCGCTGCCGCCGGGGTGACCCGGAAGTAGTCGAAGGTCGCCGTGCGGCCCGGCTGCTGGACGCCGATGGCGAACAGGCCGAGGTCCATGTCGCTCCGCGGGTGGGTGACGGTGCCGACGGTCTGCCAGTCGCCCCCGTCGAACGCGATCTCCCCGAGGTAGCTGCCGCCCGTCTTGGTCAGGCGCAGGCGGTACGACGTCACGTTGGCCGGCGCGTCGAGCTGCGGCTGCGGGTCGAGGATCGCCGCGTTGGACTCCGAGCGAAGCTCGACGCGGTTGATCCGACCGGCGTCGGTGTCGGCGATCACGTCGAGCTTGACGTAGTTGTCGTCGTCGCCGTAGACGAGCAGCCCGGCCTGGGCGTAGCCGTCGGTGAACGTCGCCGATACCCGGGTCTCGAGCGTGTAGTCGTCGGTCGTGTTGGCGTCGGACTGCAGGATCAGGTTGGTCGTCCCCGAGGGGTCGGAGTCCTGGTAGAGGTCGCCCCCGGTGGTGGTGATCGTGAGCGCCCCGTCGGCCACCTCGTGGCGCGAGGGGTCCTCGCGGACCGAGGCGTTCCACCGGCAGTCGTCGAGGTCGGCGCCGTCGAACTCGTCGCTCGGGTCGGTGGCGCCGCTCGTGCCGTCGGGGTCGAAGCGGATCCAGTCGAAGGTCGCGGTCGGGCTCGTCGTCGCGCCGCCCGACACCGCTGCCGGACCGATCCGTGGCGTGGCGAACGTGCTCATCGGCGCGGGCCGCCCGACCGGGGAGAACGTCTCGCCGTCGGCGGAGTAGGACGCGCGCAGGTCGGTGCCGTCGGAGGTGAGTCGCACGTAGTAGGTCGACGGGAAGCCGGCGGGGACGCCGCCGAGCTTGTCGGCGGCCTCGTTGCGCGGGTTGCCCTGCGCCTCGTAGATGAACTCCACGTCGCGGTTGCCTCCGGCGGAGATGAGGTGGACCGAGGCCCAGTTCTCGTCGTCGGAGTAGAGCCGCAGCCCGGCCTGCTGGTAGTTCTCCGTCACCTCGGCGGTGACCTTGGCGGTCACCTCGAACGCGCCGTCGGGCGCCTCCTGCACGATGACGTCCTTGGCGAGCCCCGCGGGGTCGCCGGTCGGGCCGTAGAGGCTCCCGGTGTCGATGGGCAGCTGCAGGCCGCCGTCCGCCACGCTCCACGTGCCGCTGTCGCGGATGATGTCCCACTTGCCGTCGAGCGAGGTGCCGTCGAACTCGTCGGACTGCTGGACCCCACAGGCGTTGAGCACCCGGATGGGGACCGTCGAGGAGCCGGAGGCGCCCGACGGGTCGGTGGCGGTCAGGCGGGCGGTGTAGGTGCCCGGCTCGGTGTAGGTGTACTGGGCGTCGAGGGTGGTCGCGGTGTCGCCGTCACCGGGGACCCCGAAGTCCCACCGGTAGGTGAGCTCGTCGCCGTCGTAGTCCGACGCCGTGCCGTCGAAGTCGACGGTCAGCGGGGCGGTGCCCTGGGTGGGGGTGCCCTGCGCGCCGACCTGCGGACGGGAGTTGACCGAGACGCCCTTGCCCGCTGCGTCGAAGAAGTTCAGGTTGAACAGGTTCGTCGCGGCGGGGTCGGCGTTGGTGAACACCAGGAACAGCTCGTGCGTGCCCTGCTGCGCGGACTCCGCGATGTCCATGTCGACGAACTGCCACTGCTGCCAGTCGCCGGTCACGGGAACGGCGACCGAGCCGGCCAGGGGCCCGGTGGGGCTGTCGAGGCGGGCCTCGATGGTGCCGCCGACGCCGGCCGAGGAGATCCGGAAGCGCAGCCGCGGCACCTGGTAGAGGCTGATCGGGGCGTAGGACACGTAGTCGCCCGCGTCGAGGTGGGACAGGTTGTGCGAGCCGCCGAGCGGGTCGGTCGTGGCCTCTGTCTCGACGCCGCGCTGGGTGTCGAAGTGCTCGGCCTGCTTGCGCTTGGGCTGCAGCACGACCTCGTCCTCACCGGTGAGGGCGCGGACCCCGTTGCCGCCCTCGTCGGTGTAGCTGGCGTTGATCACGCCGAAGATGTCGGCCGAGGGGTCGTGACCGCCGTCCGCCACGGTGGGCAGGAGGACGTCGCAGCCGGTGCGCGAGCTGAGCGGGTGGCCGTGCGAGTCGTGGCCGAGGATGTAGTCGATCTCGACCCGGTCGCAGTCGATCTCGCCGTCCTCGGGGTCGGTCACGGTGACCCTGACCCGCACGGAGTCGCCGAAATCGAAGAACGCACCGTCGGGCGGCGTCTCGATCTCGACCGTTGGCCGGGTGTTGCCGACCGTCACGACCGCCGTGGCCACGCCGGTCCGGCCGGTGGAGTCGGTGACGGTGAGGCGGGCGTCGTAGACGCCGTTCTGGGTGTAGACGAAGGTCGGGTTGGGCTGGGTGGAGTCGACCGTGCCGTCGTTCTGGAAGTCCCACTCGTAGCTCACGATCGAGTCGCCCTCGTCGGGGTCGCTCGAGCCGGCGCTGGAGAACTGCACGGTCAGCGGGGCGGTGCCCGAGTCGGGCGTCGCGGTGGCCGACGCCGACGGCGAGCGTGCCCCCTCGTTGATGGCGTTGATCTTGTAGACGGCCGAGTTCTCGTTGCCGGTGAAGTAGCCGCCGTTGCCGTAGTCGAGGACGTAGAGCGAGCCGTCGGGGCCGAACTCCATGTCCATCGCGGCGTAGAGGGTCGAGGAGTCGAAGAACGGGTCGATGCCGACCACGTCGCCCTCGGCGTCCATGGCGATGTCGCGGATCCAGCCGCGGGTCCACTCGCCGGCGAAGAAGTGGTTGTCGAAGTACTCGGGGAACTTCACGTCGGAGTCGAGGTCGGGGTCGTAGTTGTAGACGGGGCCGGCCATCGGGCCCTCGCCGCCGCCGCCGAACTCGTTGGTGGTGACGCCGCCGTAGGTGACGCTCCCTCCGTCGTACTTGATCCAGGCGGGCTGGGCCGGCGGGAGGTTGGTCAGGCCGGTGTTGTGCGGGCTGTTGTTGACCGGCGCCGTGCAGTCGAACTTGGGGCCGGTGCTGTTGGTCGCGAAGTCCCACTCGTTGTAGGTCTCGGCCGGGGTGTTGGTGCCGGTGCAGTAGGGCCAGCCGAAGTTGCCGGCCTCGCGGATCTGGTTGAACTCCACGATGCCGCCGGGTCCGCGGTTGGGGTTGGCGCCGCCGGCGTCGGGTCCGTACTCACCGAGGTAGACGTAGCCGGTGCGCTTGTCGACCGTCATCCGGAACGGGTTGCGGAAGCCCATCGCGTAGATCTCGGGACGGGTCTTGTCCTGCGCGTCGGACGCCTCCGGGAACAGGTTGCCGTCCGGGACGGTGTAGCTCGCCTCGGTCGGGTCCGGGGTGATGCGGAGCACCTTGCCCCGCAGGTCGTTGGTGTTGGCCGAGCTGCGCTGCGCGTCGTACGCCGGGTTGCGGGTGGCGCGCTCGTCGAGCGGCGCGTAGCCGTCGGAGGCGAACGGGTTGGAGTCGTCGCCGGTGGACAGGTAGAGGTTGCCGTCGGCGTCGAAGTCGATGGCGCCGCCGGCGTGGCAGCAGATGCCGCGGTCGGCGTCGACGCGCAGGAGCTGCTGCTCGGTGGAGGGGACCAGGTCGTCGTCGACCATCTTCATCCGCGTCAGGACGTTGTGGCCCTTCCATTCCGCGAACTGCGCGGCCGTGCCCTCGTTGGGGGCGTCGCCGGCAGGCGTCGCGAGCGGCGGCGCGTAGTAGAGGTAGACCCACCCGTCGTCCTCGAAGTCGGGACTGACGGTGAGGCTCTGCAGGCCGTCCTCGTCGTGGGAGTAGATCGGGACGTCGTACAGGAGGGTGGTGTTGCCCTCGAGGTCGGTGAGGAAGATGCGGCCGTCGCGAGCGTTGTGGAGCACGCGGCCGTCGGGCAGCACCGAGATGCTCATCGGCTCGCCGACCTTGTCGACGCCCTTGGCCAGGGTGACCTGCTCGAACGAGGCGTCGGTGGGCGCCGGCGGGGTGCAGCCGTCGGGCGCCTCGCCGGCGGCGTACTGGATGCCGCCGAGCAGGTGCAGGCGGAAGAGGGGCTCGGAGAACGACGCGTCGGTGTGGCCGCCGCCGGTGTAGAAGCTGCGGCCCCCCTCGAACTCCTGGTACCACGCGATCGGGTGGTCGTCGTCGCCCGGAGCGCCGTCGTTCTCGTCGTAGGTCGACTCGTCGAGCGAGGCGATGACGTTGATGTTGCTGTTGTCGCGGGGGCTGTAGTCGGGGCCCCCGCCGTTGACGACGGGGTTGGTCGGCGACTGGAAGTTGTACCACTCGTCGGTGCGCGTCCAGCGTGCCGGCAGCGCGCAGGACGACGGCGTGCTCTGGTCCTCGACGTCGATGGTGGCGGTGGGCGTGCCGGCGGGGTGGCTCTGGAAGTAGGCGCCGACGAGCTGGCCGTACCAGGGCCAGGTGTACTCGGTGTCGGAGGCCGCGTGGACGCCGACGTAGCCACCGCCACCGCGGATGTAGGCCTCGAACGCCGCCTGCTGGGCGTCGTTGAGCACGTCGCTGGTGGTGGACAGCCACACCACCGCCTCGTACTTGGCGAGGTTGGCCTCGGTGAACTGGGCGGGGTCCTCGGTGGCGTCGACGGTGAAGCCGTACTGCGCCCCGAGCCGCCTGACGGCGCGGATGCCGGCCGGGATCGAGTCGTGGCGGAACCCGGTGGTCCTGCTGAAGACGAGGACGTCGTAGGTCGGCTCCACCGCCGCAACCACCTGCTGCGGGGCGGCGGCCGCGGGCGCTACCGACCGCTGCGCGGTGCCGGCCGGCAACGGGGCGGCGGCCGCGGCCGGCGCGGTGGCGATGCCACCGGCGGCGACGGCCACCGCCACCAGTCCCGCGATGGATGTCCTGACACGTGCCGCGGATGTACGGAAGCTGCTCATGCTGTCCTGCCTTCTGGTGGCCGTGCGAG
This sequence comes from Nocardioides sp. Z13_37, assembly GCF_058355585.1. Lineage (NCBI taxonomy): Bacteria > Bacillati > Actinomycetota > Actinomycetes > Propionibacteriales > Nocardioidaceae > Nocardioides > Nocardioides sp. Z13_37. The sequence continues at coordinate 231,431 of NZ_JBZGDV010000004.1, forward strand.
GTTGCTGGCGTCGCCCGGGTGCCGGGCGGCGAGGCCGACTGCGGCGGCAGCGGCGAGGACGGGGAGCCGGGACGAGCACGGCAGGGACCCCGGACGGGGCAGAGGGGAACGCGCCATGGCGACCGTGGCCCCTCTCCCGACGCGGGTGGCCGAGAGCCATCCGTGATGCTCGTCACACTATGGAGCGCGTTTCGTCGGCGTCAACACGCAAGACCCGCTACTTTTCGCGGTCGACCGCCAGAAGCCTCCCAGCGGGGACCGGAAGGACGCTCCCGCCCGGTGCGTCATCCGAACCCGAAGCCATAGGTGCCGATCCGTATGACGTCCGGCGGGCAGGGGCCGAGGCCCGCGCCTACTGCCCGGCGGACGCGCCGGACTCGGCCAGGACGGCGAGCGCCTGTCGGGCGATCTCCCACTCCTCGTTGGTCGGCACCACCAGGACCGCCACCTCGGAGCCGTCGGCCGACACCGTGGCGGCCTCCTTGCGCCCCACGGCGGCGTTGCGCTCGAGGTCGAGCACGATGCCGAGCCGCTCGAGCCCGCCGAGGGCGGCGGCCCTGACGTCGGGGCTGTACTGGCCGACACCGCCGGTGCAGACGACGGCGTGCACCTCGCCGAGCGCGGCGTAGTAGGCGCCGACGTACTTGCGCACGCGGTAGGCGAAGACGTCGAAGGCCAGCGCCGCTGCGGCATCGCCGTCCTCGCGGCGCTGCTCGAGCACGCGGAAGTCGTTGACGCCGGAGAGGCCGAGCACGCCCGACTCGCGGGACAGCGCGCGGTCGATGTCCTCCAGCGACCAGCCGAGCGCGCGGTGCAGGTGCCCGAGGATCGCCGGGTCGATGTCACCGGAGCGGGTGCCCATCACCAGGCCCTCGAGCGGGGTGAACCCCATCGAGGTGTCGATCGACCGACCGCCGCGGATCGCGGCGGCCGACGCCCCGTTGCCGAGGTGCAGCACGATGAGGTTGGTGTCCTCGACCGTGCGGCCCAGCAGCTCGGCGGCACGACGGGAGACGAAGGCGTACGACGTGCCGTGGAAGCCGTAGCGGCGGACGCGGTGCTCGTCGCGCCAGGCCACCGGCACCGCGTAGGTGTAGGCGTGCTCGGGCATCGTCTGGTGGAAGGCGGTGTCGAAGACCGCGACCTGCGGCACGTCGGGGAAGAGCTCTCGCGCGACCCGCAGTCCCTCCAGGTTGGCGGGGTTGTGCAGTGGCGCGAGCGGCACCAGGTCCTCGAGGGTCTCGAGCACGCGGTCGTCGACCACCGCCGGCTGCGAGAAGGAGCTGCCGCCGTGCACCACCCGGTGGCCCACCGCGGCCAGTGCCTCACGGTCGATGGCGGGTCCGTGGCGGCGGAAGGCCTCGACGGTCGAGCGGAGCGCGTCCTCGAAGTCGGCCACACGCCGCTCCTCGACGTACGCCTGGCCGTCGACGGAGTGGGTGAGCCGGCCGGACTCCTCGCCGATCCGCTCCACCGACCCGGTCGCCTCGGCGACGCCGGTGACGCCGTCGAGGAGGCGGTACTTCAGCGACGACGAGCCGGCGTTGAGCACCAGCACCTGAGTGGTCATGAGAGCTCCTGTGCCTGGATGGCGGTGATCGCGACGGTGTTGACGATGTCGCGCACCAGCGCGCCGCGCGAGAGGTCGTTGACCGGCTTGCGCAGGCCCTGCAGCACCGGCCCCACCGCCAGCGCACCGGCCGAGCGCTGCACCGCCTTGTAGGTGTTGTTGCCGGTGTTGAGGTCGGGGAAGACGAAGACCGTGGCCCGCCCGGCGACGGCGGAGTCGGGCAGCTTGGTGCGAGCGACTGCGGCGTCGATCGCCGCGTCGTACTGGATCGGGCCCTCGACCGGCAGGTCGGGCGCCCGCTCACGCACCCGCGCCGTGGCCTCGGTGACCTTCTCGACGTCGGTGCCGCTGCCCGACGTGCCGGTCGAGTAGGACAGCATCGCCACCCGCGGGTCGATGCCGAACGCGGCGGCGGTGCGGGCGGAGGCGATCGCGATGTCGGCGAGCTGCTCGGCCGTGGGGTCGGGGTTGACGGCGCAGTCGCCGTAGACGAGCACCTGGTCGCGCAGGCACATGAAGAACACCGACGACACCACCGAGACCTCCGGCACCGTGCGGATCACCTCGAGCGCCGGCCGGATCGTGTGGGCCGTGGTGTGCACCGACCCCGAGACCATCCCGTCGGCCAGGCCGAGCTCGACCATCATCGTGCCGAAGTAGGAGACGTCCACGACGATGTCGCGGGCCGCCTCGAGCGTCACGCCCTTGTGCGCGCGCCGCTGGTGGTACTCCTGCGCGAACCTCTCGCGCAGCTCCTCGTCGTACGGGCTCAGCAGCCGGGCTCCCGAGACGTCGATGCCGAGGTGTGCCGCCTTGGCCCGCACGGACATCGGGTCGCCGAGCAGGGTGAGGTCGGCGACGTTGCGCCGCAGCAGGACGTCGGCGGCGCGCAGGATGCGCTCCTCCTCCCCCTCCGGCAGGACGATGTGGCGCCGGTCGGCGATCGCGTCGTCGAGGACCTGGTGCTCGAACATCAGCGGCGTGACGACCGACGTGCGGGCCACCTCCAGGCCGCTCATCAGCTCCTCGCCGTCGACGTGCTCGGCGAACATGGTCAGGGCCGTCGCGATCTTGCGCGGGGAGTCCTTGTCGAGGCGGCCGCGCCGGTTGGTCAGCGCGGTCGAGGTGGCGTGGGTGCCGAGGTCGGTGGCCACGATCGGCAGCGCCACGTCGAGCCCGTCGAGCAGCCGGTCGATCTGCTCGGGCAGCGGCAGCCCGCCGTTGAGCACGATGCCGGAGATCTGCGGGAAGCTGGCGGACTGGTGGGCGGTGAGCACACCGAGCACCACCTCGGGGCGGTCGCCGGGGGTGACCACGAGGGCGCCGTCGAAGAGCCGGTCCAGCACGTTGGGCAGCGTCATCGCCGCGACGACGAGGCCCGGCACCTCACGCGCCAGCTGCTCCTCCTCGCCCCGCACGAGGCGCCCGTCGCAGGCCGCCATCAGGTCACCCACCGAGGGGGCGCTCAGCAGCGGCTGCTCGGGGAGCGCGAACGCCGGCACGCCGTCGTGGCGCAGCGCCGTCGCCGTGCGGTCGATGGCGCCGGGGTCGACCCGGTTGGCGATGACCGCGAAGAGCGTCGCGTGGTTGGCGGCGAGCTCGGCCTGGGCCATCGCGGCCGCCGTGCGCAGCTGCTCGACGCCGCGCTCGTGGCCGTTGAGCACCAGCAGCACCGGGGAGCCGAGGTTGGCCGCGACCCGCGCGTTGAACGCGAACTCGGCCGGGGCGCCGACGTCGGTGTAGTCGCTGCCGACGACCACGACGGCGTCGCTCTTCTCCGCGACCTGGTGGTAGCGCGCGACGATGCGCTCCATCGCCGCGTCGGGGTCGGCATGCACGTCGTCGTAGCTGACCCCGGCGCACTCGTCGTACGTCAGCGCGACGGCGTCGTGGGAGACGAGCAGGTCCAGGACGTAGTCGTGGACCTCGCCGGCCGACGCCTCGGCACGGACGACCGGACGGAAGACCGCGACCCGCGCGACGCGGCGCGAGAGCTGTTCGAGCACGCCGAGCGCCACCGCCGACTTGCCCGTGAATCCCTCGACCCCCGCCACGTACACGCTGCGCGCCATGTGTCGAGACTAGACCGCTCGCCGGTCCGCCCCTGAGCCGGTGCGGGAAGCCCTGCCGACCCGCTCGGGGCGAGGGCGGCGGCAGGCAGCGCCGGCGGGCCGCGGGATTGTTGTCCATGGTCTGTCCATGGTTTTCGCATTTCGGCTGTTGGGCAGACGTCGGGCCAGTCAGGATTCTGGCACGCTCGCAACGAGCCACGACCGCGACACCACCCCCGCCGGAAGGAGAACTCGTGGCCACCCTCACCACGCCCCCGCGTCTCGCGCAGGTCCCCGTCCAGCCCACCTCGATCGAGCGTGAGGAGCGCGCCCGTCGCACCTCGTCGATCGTCGACGACCTCCGCCACGCGAGCACCGGGGCCGAGCGCCAGGCGCTCGTGCACGAGCTGATCGAGGCCAACCTCGGCGTGGCCCGCTCGATGGCCGCCCGCTACCGCAACCGCGGCATCGACCTCGACGACCTCGAGCAGGTCGCCCTCGTGGGGCTCACCAAGGCGGCCCGCCGCTTCGACCCGGCCGCCGGTCACGACTTCATGTCCTACGCCGTCCCCACCGTGCGCGGCGAGCTGCGCCGGCACTTCCGCGACTCCGGCTGGATGATCCGGGTGCCGCGGCGCATCCAGGAGCTCCAGGCGCGCATCGGCGCGGTCCAGCACGACCTCGAGGCCGAGCTCGGACGCTCCCCGCGCCCCTCCGAGGTCGCCGCCCATCTCGGCGTCGAGCTCGACGACGTGGTCGAGGCCCTGTCGGCCGACGGCTGCTTCCGCCCCACCTCCATCGACAGCCGCGACGACGAGGACAGCGGGACGATCGCCGATGTCCTCGGCTCCGAGGACCGCGGGTTCGCCTCGCTGGAAGCCAGGCTCGTGCTCGACTCGGCTGTCAGCCGGCTGCCCGAGCGCGACCGCCAGATCATCCACTGGCGCTTCGTCGACGAGCGCACCCAGCAGGAGATCGCCGACCTCGTCGGGCTGACCCAGGCCCAGGTGTCGCGGATCCTGGCCAAGGCCCTCGAGCGCCTGCGCGGCGACCTGTCCGACCTGGCCCCGGCGGCCTGAGCCGCCGGGGAGGGGCGGGCCGCCGGGCTACCAGCCGACCTGCTCGACGTCGGTGATGAGCGCCGCGCCCTCACGCCTCAGGTCGTCGGGCGCGGCGTGCTCGCGCAGGCTGGCGAACGCGAGCCCGGTGCGCTGCTCGAGCAGGTCCAGCGGCACGAGGTAGGTGTCGAACTCGTCGAGGAAGTCGGGCACGGCGCGCTCGAGCCCGTCGAGGTCCTGGGTGAGCACGAACGCCTTGGCCCGCAGCCGGCCGTCGAGGACGTAGACGACCACCTTCCAGTACTCGACGGGCAGCCGGACCCCCCGGTAGAGCGGGTCGGTCGGGGCCAGCACCGGCCCGGCGAACAGGCTCAGCCGCCGGTCCTGCAGCCCGTCGAGTGCCAGCACGGCGTTCTCCAGCAGGCCCCACACCCCGCCGCGTCCCGACTGGTTGAAGTCCTGGTGCTGCGGGGTGATGTTGGTGAAGAAGAACGAGTCGGAGTTGGCCTGCCGGGCCTCCGCGAGAGTGCCCCACAGCAGGTCGGAGCGGCGCGCCACGTGGCCGCGGTCGAGGTCGTTGTCGGCGTACGCCTCCTCGCCGACCTGGGCGTCGGCGGGCAGGCGCGGGTCGAGGCGGAAGCGCTCGCCGGAGCGGCTGATGCTCTCCCCCGGGAACAGGCGCAGGCCGTCGATGTTCCACGCCACCCACCAGGCGAGCCGGCGCTCGGGATGCATGCGGACGGTGAAGTGCGTGTAGTCCAGCGGAGACGCCAGCGCGGGGTCGTCGCCCTCGCCCGGCGCGGGCGCCGTCGGCGGGGCGAGCTCCGCGCCGGCGCCGGGGTCGACGTCGGGGTCGGGCTGCAGGAACCGTGCGTCGTACCCCAGGGCCATGACGGGAAGTCTCGCGCACCAACCCCACGGTCCCGGGCGACCCTCCGCACCTAGAGTCGGGGCATGCCCGACATCGTCATCTGCGAACCCGTGCGCACCCCCGTCGGCCGCTTCGGCGGAGCCCTCGCCTCCCTGTCCGCCGTCGACCTCGCCTCGGCGACCCTCGCCGAGCTGGTGCGGCGCACCGGGCTCCAGGAGGGCGACGTCGACGACGTGGTGCTGGGCAACTGCTACCCCAGCGGCGAGCACCCGGCCATCGGACGCATCGCCGCGCTCGACGCCGGCCTCGGCACCGGGGTGCCCGGACTCCAGGTCGACCGCCGGTGCGGATCGGGGCTGCAGGCCGTGCTCCACGCCGCCGGCCAGGTCGCCACCGGTGCCGGGCGCGTCGTCGTGGCGGGCGGCGCCGAGTCGATGTCCAACGTCGAGCACTACGCCCTCGGCCTGCGCACCGGGGTCCGCAGCGGCGGCGTCGAGCTGATGGACCGACTCGTGCGCGCCCGCGAGACCGCGGGCGGGCGCGACCACCCGGTCGCCGGGGGGATGCTGGAGACCGCGGAGAACCTGCGTCGCGACCACGCGATCTCCCGCGAGGAGCAGGACGAGCTCGCGCTGCGCTCGCAGCAGCGCGCCGGTGCCGCCCAGGAGGCCGGACGGTTCGCCGACGAGATCGTGCCGATCACCGTCCCGGGCCGGCGCGGCAGGCCCGACGTCGTCGTGGACGCCGACGAGCACCCGCGTCCCGACACCACCCTCGAGCAGCTCGCCGCCCTCCGCCCGGTGCGCGAGCGGCTCGACCCCGCCTCGACCGTCACGGCCGGCAACGCCAGCGGCCAGAACGACGGCGCGGCGATGTGCGTGGTCACCACCCGCGAGGAGGCCGAGCGCCGCGGGCTGCGGCCCCTCCTCGCCCTGCGGTCCTGGGCGGTGGCCGGCGTGGGCCCCGAGGTGATGGGCATCGGACCGGTCCCGGCGACCGCCGCCGCCCTCGACCGCGCCGGGCTCACGCTCGACGAGATCGACCTCATCGAGCTCAACGAGGCCTTCGCCGCGCAGGTGCTCGCCTGCCTGCGCGAGTGGAAGGTCGACCCCACCGACGAGCGGCTCAACCCCAACGGCTCCGGGATCTCGCTCGGGCACCCGGTCGGCGCCACCGGTGCACGCATCCTGGCCACGATGGCCCACGAGATGCGGCGTCGCGAGTCGCGCTACTGCCTGGAGACGATGTGCATCGGAGGCGGCCAGGGCCTGGCCGCCGTCTTCGAGCGCGTCGCCTGACCTCCCCCGCGCCCGTGGGGCGGTGAGTGGGCAACCTTTCGCCGCGCGTACGTCCGACGGGCGGTGAGTGGGCAACCTTTCTCCACACGTAGAAGGTTGCTGGCTCACCGCTCAACCCCGGTCGCGCCCCGGCCGCGCGTACGTCCGATGGGCGGTGAGTGGGCAACCGTTCTCCGCCCGCAGAACGTTGCTCACTCACCGCCGTACGCGGCCCCCCGCGGCCCCCCGCGGCCGCGCGCATGGGCGTTGGCTGGGCAACCGTTCTCCGCCCGCACAAGGTTGCGGGCTCACAGCTCAACCCCGGCAACGCCGTCAGTCGGCCTCCCAGTAGGGCCCGGGCAGGTAGTGGTCGGGCTCGACGGTGGTGACCGGGCGGCGCACGGTGCGCCAGACCGTGCGGGTGGTGCCGTCCGGCTCGACCACCGTGCGACGGACGCGGAAGTTGGCGTAGGTCGTGGTGTAGGCATTGCGCGTGTTGCGCTTGTGGTCCCACTGGTAGTTGAAGTTCCGGAGGTACTTCTTCGCCACCTTCGCGCCCCGGATGGTGAACCAGACCTCGTCGTTGGCCGTGCTGAGGCTGGACCAGTTCACCGAGCCGGTGAGCACCATCGAGGTGTTGGGCACGCCGTTGTAGGTGCCCTGGATGACGAGGTACTTCTGGTGGCTGTAGTAGTCGAGGATCAGGTCGTCCACGCCGTCGTTGTTGAGGTCGAAGTTGTCCTCGGTGTTGTAGTCCATCCCGGTGGAGCGCAGGGGGATGCGACCGCGCCTGGTCGGGGCGCCGATGATGCCCTTCGTGCGGTAGCCGATGAGCCCGTAGCTGACCCGCACGTCGCAACCCTGGATCCACTTGCGGCGGATCGCGGCGGCGAGGTAGTCGCCACGCGCGCCCCGCATGGTGTGCATCGACAGGGCCAGGCGGGTGCGGGTGACCTTCCCCGTCACCGGGTCGGTGTTGCGGCACCCGACCCGGTTGAGCATGGTGACGACCAGGTCGTCCTTGAGCGCGGAGACCCTCGGGAACGCGACGACGGTGTGCTTGTCGACGGAGTCGTCGCACGCCGGCCCGACCGGGGTGCCGCAGAACGAGATCGGCGGTTGGCGGGTGTCGTAGTCGCGGCGCATGTCGTTGAAGAGGTCGACGAACTGGCGGAACAGCTCGTGGTCACCGGACGTGAAGTAGAGGTCGTTCCACTGGTGGATGGCGGCGTTGCGCGTCATGTTGGCCGAGCCCACCGCGATCACGTCCTCGCTCGCGCCGGCCTGGCTGAACAGGTAGAACTTCGAGTGCAGGTTGTTGAACTCGTTGGCCGTCCCGCGGCAGCTCTGCTTGCACTTGTAGATGAAGCTGTTGCGACGCGGGTTCTTGCCGATCTCGGCCCGGATCACCTTCATCGCCCTGGTCTCCCAGTGGTCGTTGAGGAGCATCTGGACCCGTACGCCCCGGCGGTGCGCCGCGACCAGCGCCTGGGCGACCGGCACCCGGTCCAGCGAGTAGATCGCGATCCGGATCGTCGACCCCTTCGGGGTGTGGTTGATCGTCTCGATCACCCGCCGCTCGATCTGGAAGTGCCCCTTGCGCAGGTGGGGGTCGTTGAAGAAGGGCCCGCTGAAGGCCTTCCAGCGCGACGGCCTGGCCGTCGCCCGTCCGGCACTCGAGCCGGCACTCAGGCCGGCACTCGGGCCGGCAGCCGGGTCGGCTGGAGCGGCGACGGGAGCGACCGTCCCTCCGGGCACTGCGCGACCGGGGGCGACCGGCCCCAGCGTCGCCGCCACCACCAGGCCGGCGAGCACCAGGCAGAGGCTCCCCACGAACCTCGACATCATCGACACGACCCCCACCTCTCGACGCGTTGTGCTCTTCAGGATAAGCAGACCGGGCGGCCGCTGGGGGCCTCGGCGACGACGTCCTCGGACCGCTCCTAGCACCTCTCCTGCGAGTCCGACAGGGCAGGTCGACTGGCTTGACTCGTTCGAACGCCTGTTCGATCATGGGGCCATGTCGTCAACCCGCTCCGTCGCCGCCCTCGACCCGGGTCGCTCCGTGGTCGAGCAGCTGCGCGAGCGGGTCGCCGCCATGGAGAGCAAGGCCGCCGGGGAGCCCGTCCCCACCCTCCCCGGGCTGGCCGGGCTGGTGCCCCTGCACGCGGGGGCAACCTACGCCGTCGACTCGGCGTCCCTGGCGCTGGCCCTCGCCGCAGGCGCGTCCCGGGCCGGCGAGTGGGTCGGCTTCGCCGGCTGGCCGGACTTCGGCGCCGAGGCCGCCGCCGAGCTCGGGATCGAGCTGTCCCGCACGGTGCTGGTGCCCGATCCCGGCGAGCACTGGCTCGAGGTGACGGCGGCGCTGGTCGACGTGCTCCGGGTCGTGGTGCTGCGCCCCCCGGCCTCCGTCGACGAGCGCACGGCGGCGGTCCTCGACTCGCGACTGCGCACCCGGTCGTCGGTGCTGGTCGTGCAGGGCGACTGGCCGCGCGTGGAGGCCCGGCTGAGCCTCGAGGGGACGACGTGGAGCGGGCCGGCCGCGGGCGCCGGGCAGCTGGAGCAGCGCCGCGCGCACGTCGTCGTACGCCGCGGGGCGCGGCCTGCCCAGCGCGTCGAGCTGGCCTGGCCGGGCGTCCGGCCGGTCGGCCCCGACGCCCCGCGGCGGGTGCGGGAGATCCACCGGGCCTCCGGATGAGGTCGCGGTGAGGGTGATGGTCGTGTGGTGCCCCGACTGGTCGGTGGTGGCCGCGCTCGACGAGGCGGGCAGGTCGCTGCGCTCCCCCGCTGCCGTGCTGGCGGCCAACGCCGTCGAGGTGTGCAACGGTCCGGCGCGCGCGGAGGGCGTGCGCCGCGGGCAGCGGCGGCGCGACGCGCAGGCCAGGTGCCCGGAGCTGCTGCTGCTGCCGGCCAACCCCGACCGTGACGCCCGCGCCTTCGAGCCGGTGCTGGCCACCGTGGAGGACCTGCGTCCCGGGGTCGCGGCGCTGCGTCCCGGCCTGCTGGCCGTCCGGGCACCGGGCAGCTGGTACGGCAGTGAGACGGCCGCCGCCGCCACCGCCTGCCAGGCCATCGTGGACGGCGGCGTGTGGGACGTGCGGGTGGGCATCGCCGACGACCTCTTCACCGCCGAGCAGGCCGCCCGCACGGCCGACGTGCAGGCGTGGACGGTCGTGCCCGCCGGCGGGTCGGCAGCGTTCCTGCGCGACCTGCCCGTGCAGGTGCTCACCGACGACGCGCGCGGGCGCGAGCTCGTCGGGCTGCTGCAACGGCTCGGCCTGCGCACGCTCGGCGACCTCGCCGACCTGCCCGGCGACGCCGTCGAGCACCGGCTCGGCACCTACGGGGCGACCGTGCGCCGCCGGGCACGCGGTGAGGACCCCGCGCTGTTCGCCGCCCGGACGCCGCCGCCCGAGCTCGACGCGGAGGTGGCGTTCGAGCCGGCCCTCGACTCGGTGGAGGCCATCACGTTCAGCGTGCGCACCACCGCCGAGCGCTTCGTCTCCCAGCTGGCCCACCACCAGCTGCTCGCGACGGGGGTCCGGGTCGAGGCGGAGTCCGACGGCGCCGTCTGCTCGTCGCGGACCTGGCTCCACCCCCGGCACTTCACCGCACGCGACCTCGTCGACCGCGTGCACTGGCAGCTGCAGTCGGCGACCGTCGGCGGCTCGCTGCGCGCGCGCAAGCACTCCGGCGTCGTGCGCGCGCCCATCGACCGGGTCAGGTTCGTGCCCGACGTGGTCGAGCCCGCGGCGGCGCACGGCGAGGCGCTGTGGGGCAGCGCCTCCGACGACCTCGTCGAGCGTGGGGTGGCCAGGGTGCAGGGGATGGTCGGCTTCGACGCGGTGCGCCGACCGGTGCTCCAGGGCGGGCGCACGCCCTCCGCGCGCCAGGCGCTGGTGCCGTGGGGCGAGCGTGCCGTCGACCTCCGTCCCGTCGACCGGCCGTGGCCGGGACGGGTGCCGGGGCCGGCGCCGGTGCGGGTCTTCGCCGCTCCCCCGGCGGCCGAGGTCGTCGACGAGGCGGGCCGCGACGTACGGGTCACCGACCGCGGCGTCGTCACCGGCGAGCCGCGCCGGTTCCGGGTCGGCGGCGGGGTGCTGCCCTGGCAGCCGGTGACCGCGTGGGCCGGGCCGTGGCCGGTCGACGAGGGCTGGTGGTCGGGCGCGTCCGGGCCCACCGCCCGCTTCCAGGTCGTCGGCGCCGACGGCCGCGCCTGGCTGCTGGTGCGCGCCCCCGACGGGTGGGCCCTGGAGGCCGGCTATGACTGAGCGCCGTGTGCGTCCGGGCGGTCGCCGAGGCGGGCGTCGTCGCGGACCCGGGGGCGTGCGCTGATGGGCTGGAACAACCCCGCCATGCGGTGGAAGGAGCTCGAGCGGCGCCTGAGCGGGCTGCCGGGCGCCGACGACGCCCCGGTGTCGCGGCGCAAGCGCGCCACCACCCAGGCGCGGGCGATCGAGCGACCCGCCACGGTGACGCCCTACGCCGAGCTGCACTGCCACAGCCACTTCAGCTTCCTCGACGGCGCCAGCTCGCCGGCGGAGCTCGTCGAGGAGGCCGTGCGGCTGGGCCTGACGGCGCTGGCGATCACCGACCACGACGGCTTCTACGGCGCCCCGATGCTGGCCGAGGCCGCCGCGGCCTACGACCTGCCCACCGTCTTCGGCGCCGAGCTGTCGCTCGGGCTGACCGGGCCGCAGAACGGCGTGCCCGACCCGGAGGGCAGCCACCTGCTCGTGCTGGCGCGCGGCGTGGAGGGCTACCACCGCCTCGCCGCGGCCATGACCGACGCGCACCTGCGCGGCGACGAGAAGGGTCGGCCCGTCTACGACCTCGACGAGCTCGGCGAGCGCGGGCGCGGGCGCTGGGTGGTGCTGACCGGCTGCCGCAAGGGCACCGTGCGACAGGCGCTGGCCGCCGGCGGCGAGCCCGCGGCGGCCGAGGCGCTCGACCGGCTGACGTCGCTCTTCGGCCTCGACGACGTGCTCGTCGAGCTCTCCCCGCGACCGGGGTCCGACGCCACCAACGCCGCGCTGGCCGGGCTGGCGGCCGTCCACGGGCTCGACGTCGTCGCCGCCGGCAACGTCCACCACGCCACCCCCGACAAGCACCGGCTGGCCTCCGCGATGGCGGCGGTGCGAGCCCGGCGCAGCCTCGCCGAGCTCGACGGCTGGCTCGACCTGTCGGGCTCGGCCCACCTGCGCAGCGGCGCCGAGACCGCCGCCGCGCTGGCGTCCCACCCCGGGGCGGTCGAGCGCAGCGTCTCCCTGGCCGACGAGCTGGCCTTCGACCTGCGCAAGGCCTCCCCCGCGCTGCCCAAGCGGCAGATCCCCGAGGGCCACACGGCCGACTCCTGGCTGCGCGTGCTCGCCGAGCGCGGCTTCGCCGAGCGCTACGCCGGGGTGCCCCACGAGCGCGAGGCCCGCGAGCGGCTCGAGCACGAGCTGCGGGTCATCGCCGAGAAGGACTTCGCCGGCTACTTCGTCATCGTCCACGACATCGTCGCCTTCGCCCGCGAGCGGCGCATCCTGTGCCAGGGCCGCGGCTCGGCCGCGAGCTCGGCGGTCTGCTACGCCCTGGGCATCACGGCCGTCGACGCGGTCTTCTACAAGCTGCCGTTCGAGCGCTTCATCTCCGCCCACCGCGACGAGGAGCCCGACATCGACGTCGACTTCGACTCCGACCGACGCGAGGAGGTCATCCAGTGGGTCTACGACACCTACGGTCGGCGCAACGCCGCGCAGGTGGCCAACGTCATCGCCTACCGCCCCCGCATGGCCGTGCGCGACGCCGCCAAGGCGCTCGGCTTCTCCCCCGGCCAGCAGGACGCGTGGTCCAAGCAGATCGACGGGTGGACGTCGGTCGTGGCCGGCGACATGGGCGACCCGGCGGCCCACGACGTGCCCCCGGCGGTGGTCGCGCTCGCCGACGAGCTGATGGGCGCGCCGCGCCACCTGGGCATCCACTCCGGCGGCATGGTCCTCACCGAGCGGCCCATCGGCGAGGTGTGCCCCATCGAGCGGGGCCGGATGGACCGGCGCACGGTGCTGCAGTGGGACAAGGACGCCTGCGAGTCGATGGGGCTGGTGAAGTTCGACCTGCTGGGCCTGGGCATGCTCGGCGCGCTCGACCACATGATGCGCCTGGTGGGCGAGCACCTCGGCGAGCACTGGGACCTCGCCACCATGCCCAAGGAGGAGCCGGCGGTCTACGACATGCTGTGCCGCGCCGACTCGATCGGGGTCTTCCAGGTGGAGAGCCGGGCGCAGATCGGCACGCTGCCCCGGCTGAGACCGCGCGAGTTCTACGACCTCGCCATCGAGATCGCCCTCATCCGCCCCGGCCCGATCCAGGGTGGCGCCGTGCACCCCTACGTGCGCCGGGCCACCGGGCAGGAGCCGGTGACCTACGACCACCCCGAGCTGGTGCCGGTGCTCGAGCGCACCAAGGGCGTGCCGCTCTTCCAGGAGCAGCTGATGGCGATGGCGGTGACCCTCGGCGACTGCAGCCGCGACGACGCCGACCTGCTGCGCCGCGCCATGGGCTCCAAGCGCGGCGTCGAGCGCATCGAGTCGGTCAAGCAGAAGCTCTACGCCGGCATGCGGCGCCGCGGCATCACCGGCGAGCTCGCCGACTCGATCTACGTCAAGATCCTCTCCTTCGCCAACTTCGGCTTCGCCGAGTCGCACGCCTTGTCCTTCGCGCTGCTGGTCTACGCATCCTCCTGGTTCAAGCTGCACTACCCCGCGGCGTTCCTCGCCGGCCTGCTGCGCAACCAGCCGATGGGCTTCTACTCCCCGCAGTCGCTGGTCCACGACGCCCGGCGCCACGACGTCGACGTACGCCGTCCCGACGTCACCCGCTCGGCGGCCCAGGCCGACCTCGAGCCCCTCGAGCCCTTCGAGCCCACCGGTGCCGGGCCGGTGGCCGCGACCGGGCTCGACGAGTGCCGCCGGCCGCGGTTCGAGCGCGCCGAGTGGGTGCCCGGCACGCCCGACCCGGTGCCCGCCCACCGGCGCGACGGCTCGCTCGCCGTACGCCTGGGCCTGGACTCGGTGCGCGGCATCGGCCTCGACGTGGCGCGACGCATCGTCACCGCGCGCGAGGAGGCCCCCTTCACCGGCATCACCGACCTCTCCCGGCGCGCCGGGCTGACGTCGGCCCAGCTCGAGGCCCTGGCCACCGCCGGCGCGTTCGAGGCGTGGGGGCTCGACCGCCGCTCGGCGCTCTGGGCGGCCGGCTTCTCCGAGGGCGCCGAGCACCTCCCCGGCACCACCCCGGCCCCGGCCGCGCCCACGCTGCCGGGGATGTCCGAGCCCGAGATCACCCTCGCCGACCTCTGGGCCACCGGCGTCTCCCCGGAGCGGCACCCCGTCGAGCACCTGCGCGCGCAGCTGCGGCGAGCCGGCGTGCGCTCCGTCGCCGAGCTCGCCACCGCCGAGGCGGGGCGGCGCGTCCACGTCGGCGGCCTGATCACCCACCGACAGCGGCCCGGCACCGCCATGGGGGTCACCTTCCTCAACCTCGAGGACGAGACCGGCATGCTCAACGTCGTCTGCTCGATCGGGGTGATGAAGGCCCACCGGCAGGCCGCCCGCAACTCGGTGGCCGTGGTCGTGCGCGGCCGCCTCGAGCGCAACGAGGGGGTCACCAACCTCATCGCCGACCGGGTCGAGGGCATCGACGTCGTGGTCCCAGGCGCCGGCGCGGTGCTGCAGGCCCGCGCCTCGTCCCGCGACTTCCGCTGACGGCGATCGGGACGTCGGGCGCTCAAAGGGTGGGGCGTGTCGGGCTCCGCTGAGCCTATGCTCGACGCGGTCGACCACTCGGGTCGTGTCGGCGACGAGGGGGGCGTGGTGGACAGCGGAACCGTCGAGGAGGACATGGCGAAGCGCGGAAGGATGGCTCACGGCGAGACGGCGGAGCACGACCTCGCCGAGCCGGGGCCGTCGAGCGCCGACCCGGCCGACTTCTCCTACTCCGTCGTCATCCCGGTCTACAACAGCCAGGACGTCGTCGCGCACACCGTCGCCGCCGTCCTCGAGGTCTTCGAGGCCGCGGGCCTGCGCCACCAGGTCGTCCTGGTCAACGACGGCAGCCGCGACGGCAGCTGGGACGTCATCGCCGCCCTCGCCGCGCAGTCGCCCCACGTCGTCGCCCTCGACCTGTTGCGCAACTACGGCCAGCACCACGCCAACCTCGCGGGCATGCGGGAGGCGAGCGGCGACTACGTGATCACCCTCGACGACGACCTGCAGAACCCGCCGGACCAGGCGCTGCTGCTGATCGACAAGGCGATGGAGGGCCACGACGTGGTCTTCGGCCGCTTCGAGCGCAAGCAGGCCCGGGGCTACCGGCGTCTCGGCAGCAGGGCGATCAGCATGATCAACCGCCGTGTCTTCGACCAGCCGGCAGGCCTGGCGGTCTCCAACTTCCGGATCCTGCGCCGCGACGTCGTGGAGCGGATCTGCGCCTCGCGCACCGCCCACCCCTACATCACCGGCCAGGCGCTGATGTTCTCCAGCGACCCGGCCGACGTCCTGGTGCGCCACGACCCGCGCCCGGTCGGCACCAGCTCCTACGGGCTGCGCCGCATCGCCTCGCTCGTGCTGACCATCCTGTTCAGCTACTCCGTCTTCCCGCTGCGCTTCGCCGCCGGCGTGGGGTTCGCGGTCGCCGGCGGCAGCTTCCTGCTCGGGCTCTTCTACCTCGTCCGGTCGCTCTTCGTGGACTCCCAGGTCCCCGGCTGGACGACGATCGCGGTGCTGCTCGCGGTGCTCAACGGCTTCGTCATCATGCTGCTGTCGATGCTCGGCGAGTACGTCGTGCGCACCCTGAACGCCGTCAGCGCCGTCAGCACCTACCACGTCGCGCGCCGGGTCTCCTCGTGAGCGGCTGCGCCCACCGGCACCTGCTCGTGGTCGGTGCTCAGCGGTGCGGGACGACCTACCTCGCCACCGCGCTCGACGCCCACCCCGACGTGGCGATGGCCCGCCCCTCGCCCCCCGAGCCCAAGGTCTTCTGCGACGCGGAGCTGTCGGCGCGTGGCGCCGGGTGGTACCACCGGACGTGGTTCGCGCACGCCGCCGACGAGGACCTGCTCGGCGACAAGAGCACCAGCTACCTCGAGGACCCCCACGCCCCCGAGCGCGCCGCGGAGATGCTCGGCGAGCCGACGCACGTGGTGGTGCTCCTGCGCGACCCGGTGCGCCGGGCGGTGTCGCACTGGCGCTTCAGCACCACGCACGGGATCGAGACCCGCGGGCTCGAGGAGGCGCTGTTGGCCGACCTCGGCGACGACCAGCCGTGGGACCGGCAGCGCTGGTCGGTGTCCCCGTTCGCCTACCTGCGGCGCGGACGCTACGCCGAGCAGCTCGACCCGTGGACGACGACGTTCCCGGCGACGACGCACGTGCTGTTCCTCGAGGAGCTGCTCGCCGACCCCGCCGTGCTGCCCGCGCTGGTGGGCGACCTGGGCCTCGACCCGGGTCGTACGCCGCCTCCCGCCGCGGGGCCGGTCAACGCGAGCGCCGGCGACCTGCCCGAGCTCGACGCAGGGGTGGCCGACACCCTCGCGGGGTACTTCCAGGACAGCGACGCCGAACTCGCGGCCCGGTTGCGGCGTCCGCTGCCGTGGTGAGCGGGACCGACGACGACAGGCTCGACCAGACGCACGACGAGAGGGAGGTGCCGGTGGTGGCACACGCACAGCAGCCGGGACGCGGCCGCACCGGCGGCCTGCCGGACATCGCCTTCAACGTGCCCGCGGTCGTGGGACGCGAGCTCGACTACGTCAAGGAGGCCGTGCTCGGCGGCCACCTGTCCTCCGGGGGCGAGTTCGCCCGGCGGTCCGCGGACATCCTGGCCGCCGACACCGGCTCCCCCGAGGTGCTGATGACCACCTCCTGCACGGCGGCGCTCGAGCTCTCGGCGATGCTGATGGACCTCCAGGAGGGCGACACCGTCATCGTGCCGTCGTTCACCTTCACCAGCACCGGGCTGGCCTACGCCCGCCAGGGCGCCGGGCTGCTGTTCTGCGACATCGAGCGCCGCACCCTCGGCCTCGACCCCGAGCACCTCGCCACTCTGCTGGACGCGCACGTCCGGGCGGTCGTGGTGGTCCACTACGCCGGCGTCGCGTGCGACGTCGAGGCGATCCGCGAGGTCCTCGCCGAGTGGCCCGAGGTGCGCCTGGTCGAGGACAACGCCCACGGCCTGTTCGGCACCTGGCGCGGCGAGCCGCTCGGCAGCCTCGGGCGCTACGCCACGTTGAGCTTCCACGAGACGAAGAACTTCACGTGCGGCGAGGGCGGCGCGCTCGTGCTCAACGACGCGCGCGACGTCGACCGGGCCCGGGTGCTCTACGACAAGGGCACCAACCGCCACGCCTTCATGCTCGGCCAGGTCGACAAGTACACCTGGAAGGACACCGGCTCCTCGTTCGGCCTCTCCGACGTGCTGGCCGCCTACCTCCTCGCCCAGCTCGAGCAGCGCGAGGCGGTGCAGGCCGTGCGGCGGCGCATCCACGACCACTACGAGGCCGCACTCTCGCCCTACGCCGACGAGCTGGGCTTCGAGGTGATGCGTGTGCCGGAGGAGCGGGAGCCGGCACACCACATGTACTACGTGCTGCTGTCGCGCCACGCCCGCCGCAACGACGTCCTCGAGCTGATGCGCAAGTCGGGGGTGCAGGCGACCTTCCACTACCAGCCGCTGCACACCTCGGACGCCGGGCGTGCCTTCGCCGTCCGGGCGACGCAGTGCCCGGTCTCCGAGGACGTCAGCGACCGGCTGCTGCGCCTGCCCTTCCACAACAACCTCACCGACGGCGACCTCGACCGGGTCGTCGCGGCCTTCCTCGAGGCCGGCGCGGCCACCGCGTCGGCCCGGTGAGCGCGTGGTGAGCGGCCCGGTGAGCGCCGCGGCACAGGCGCAGCCCGGCTCCTCCTCGCTGCGCCGCGAGGGCTACTGGTGGCACCGGGCCCGCGCCGAGCTGCTGGACGCCGTGATGGCCCCCCACCTGGGCGCCCCGCGGCGCACCCTCGACGTCGGCAGCGCCGACGCGCCCAGCGTGGGATGGATGCGCGGCGCGCAGCAACACGTCGCCCTCGACCTGTTCCCCGACGGCCTCCGGCCGGGCGAGGGCGTGGTCGGCTCCGCCACCGAGCTGCCGTTCGCCGACGCCACCTTCGACGTGGTCTCGGCGTTCGACGTGGTCGAGCACTGCGCGGACGACGCCCGTGCGGTCGCCGAGCTGCTGCGGGTGCTGGCGCCCGGCGGCCGGATGCTGATCTCGGTGCCCGCCTACCAGTGGGCGTGGTCGGACCACGACGTCCAGGCCGGCCACCACCGGCGCTACACCCGGCGCTCGGTCGTGGGGCTCGTCGAGGGCGCGGGTGCCCGGGTGCTGCGGACGACCTACGCCTTCGGCGGGGTCTTCCCGCTCTTCGCCGCCGAGCGGCTGCGCCGCCGGGTCCGGCCCGCGCCGGCGGGCGACTCACGCCTGCCGGAGGTGTCGCCGGCGCTCGACCGGGTGCTGACCGGCGTGTGCCGGGCGGAGGCGCGGGTGCTGCGCCGCGGCGACCTGCCCTTCGGCTCCTCGGTGTTCGTCGCCGCGGTCAGGCCGCCGCTCTCCGAGCCGGCCTGAGCGCGCCGGCGGCCACCACCGCGAGGAGCGCCGTGGCCACCACCTCGGCGGCGAGGAAGGCGACGGCCACGCGCTCGAGGGGCGCCGCCCCGCCCGCCGCCAGCAGCACGAGCGCCCCGGCGACGACGGCGAGGCACCAGGCGCCGCTCACCCGGCCGGGTCGCTCCAGTGCGAGGGCGCCCACCATCAGCACCACGTTGACCAGGGCCAGGGCGCAGCCCGCGGCCACAAGGGTCGCGACACCCGGCTCGACGTCGACGGAGCGACCGAAGACGGCCCGCACGAGCAGCGGCCCCGCGACGAGCCCGACGACCGCGCCGCTCGCCACGGTGGCGACAGCGACCACGGCCACCCGCCCCGCGAGCGCGCGGAGGGCCCGCCGGTCCCCCGCAGCGACGAGCCCGGTCACGTGGTGGGTGAGCTGCGGCAGCGTGCCCAGCACGACCATGTAGGGCGCGCGGAACAGCGCCAGCGTCGCGAACATGACCGTCACCTCGGCCGGCGCCCCGCCGACCAGCGCCACGACCACCGCTCCCCCGGTGAGCACGCCCTGCGCGAGCAGCTGGGCGGTGGCGGCGCCGCCCAGGAAGGCCAGTGAGCCCGCCCGGTCGGCGGCCTCGCCCGCCGCGCCGAAGTGCCACGCGGCCGGCCAGAGCGCCACCAGCGAGCCGGCGACCAGGGCCAGGCCGTGCGCGACGGGATCGTGCACCCGTGCCAGCAGCAGCACGCCGACGAGCACGCACCGCAGGGCGTTCTCCGCGACGAGGCTCCACGCGACCGCCCCCATCCGGCCGCGGCCGGCCAGGCCGCCGCGCAGCACCCCGACGCCGGCCGAGCCGAGGAACACCAGCGCGACCAGCACCGGGAACCAGCCGTCGTCGCGGCCGAAGAGCCGCTCCCGCAGCAGCCACGACAGCATCCCGGCGGCCGCGGCGACGAGCACCACCACCGTCGCGACCCCACCGGCCGAGCGGCGCACGTCGCCCTCGCGCCCGGCGGCGACGCACCGGGTGATCCAGTGCTGAAGCGGGAACGTGAGGGCCGCGCCCGCCAGCGCCCACGCGGTCCACAGCACCGAGACCGGGGCCGCCGCGCCGGCTCCCAGCGCACGGGTGACCAGGGCGAAGACGAGGTAGGCCAGCAGCCCGCTGACCACCGAGCCGGCGGCGAGCAGGGCCGGTGCCCGGCGCCCGCTCATCCGGCGGGGGCCGGCGCTCGGGCGAGCGGACTGCTCGGGTCGTAGCCCGCCGCGGCCCGCAGGTCGGCGATGGTCGCCGGCCCCAGCGAGGCCCGGGCGTACCAGTCCCACAGCGGCGCGCTGCCGACGTAGACGTAGGCGGGCCGGAGGGAGTCGCGCCACCCCGTCGAGACCGTCTCCCCGACCGCGACGAGGTCGGGGCCGTCGGCCACCAGGTCGCGGCGGAAGCCGGCCAGGCCGCCGGGCCAGGTGTCGTCCATGTAGTCCTGCAGCCCGCTGCGGAACATCTGGTAGCGGGTGGGGTTGGTGAGGCCGGCCAGGACGAGCGGCTGCGGGGCCTCGACCGAGGTGATGGTGGCGCCGGGGGGCAGGGTCGCCAGCACGGCCTCCGTCGCCTCGCGCTGCTCGCGCAGCGTGTCGTCGTGCGAGGTCAGCGAGTACGCCAGGGCGAGCACCACCCCGCCGAGGGCGAGGGCGAGCGCGACGGCCACCCGTCCTCGTGGCGCGAGCCGGTGCGCGGCCACGGCGAAGGCCGCTCCGAGGCCGAGGGCGGAGAAGGGCAGCACCGGGAACAGGTCGGGCCAGGCGTCGTACTCCCGCCAGATCCAGGCCAGCCCGGCCAGCAGGCCGGCCGCCATCCCCGGCAGCACCCGCAGCCCCGGCTCGGCGTCGCGGGCGCGGCGCGACACCGCGGCCAGGGAGACCAGCACGAGCAGGACCGCCCCGGCGAGGAGCAGCCACACCGTCACGCCGTAGGCGACCTGCAGGTCGTCCCACACCCGGTCGAGGTCGTCGGTGAGCGGATCGGGCACGGTGTAGCGGCGGTTGATCCCGTAGAAGCCGTCGTAGGCCTCGCGGAGCGACCCGGCGAGGGCGAACCAGGCGCCGATCACGCCGACGGGAACGAGCCCGCCCGCGGCCACCAGCACCAGGGCTCGCACCCGGTGCCCGTGGGCGAGCAGGAGTGCCGTCACGACCACGGCGGTGACGGTGCTGAAGAACGCCGTCTGCAGGCACAGGGTGGCCAGGCTGGTGAGCACCCCCGCGGCGAACCAGCGGCGCCGGGTCGCCGCCCAGAGCGCCGCGAGGACGAACAGGGTCATCGGGGTCTTCTCGCGCGGCCCGCTCGAGGCGTACTGGATGAAGCCGTGGAAGGCGAGCATCGCGCTCGCGGTGACGAGGCCCGCCGGGCGGGAGCCGAGCAGGTCGCGACCGAGCAGGTAGGACACGCACACCGCGGCCGTGGCGATGAGCATGAACAGCACGCGCATCGTGACCACGTCGTCGAGGCCGCCGGCGCGCGCCACGAGCGCCCCCACCCCCGGCAGCACGTGCGCCAGCGGGCCCGCGCGGTTGAGGACCCCGAGGTAGGGCGGCACGCCGTCCGCCACCTGCTGGCCGGCATAGCTGTAGATCCCCAGGTCGCGGGTCAGCGCGCCGTGGAAGCCGTGGAGCACGTAGACGACCACCGAGACGACCCCGACCACGGGGACGAGCGGGTCGACGGCGCGCAGCCGGGCGGCCCCTCCGCGCCGGACGCCGTCGGACCGGTCGGGGCGAGGGGGCACGCCGCCACCCTACGGGGGAGCCGCCCTGATGCTGTGGTGGTCCGCCCGGCCTTCTAGGATGGTCACCAGCAGAGGGTTCAACGCGTCCTTGGAGGTGGGTTCGGCGCGTCGTACCGACGCACCCTGAAGGACCCCCGTGACCCCCCTCGCCTCCTACCGCCGACTCCTGTCGATCGCCGGCCCGGCCTACGTCCTCGTGGCCTTCGTCGGCCGCCTGCCGCTGGCGATGAGCCAGCTCGGCACCCTCCTGCTCGTCTCCACCGCCACCGGCAGCTACGGCCTCGGCGGGCTGAGCGCCGGCGCCCTGGCTGTCGCCAACGCCGCGGGCGCCCCGGTCGCGGGGTCGCTCGCCGACCGCATCGGGCAGCGCCCCGTCGTCCTCGTCCAGTCGCTGCTGGGCGCCGCCGGGCTGGCCCTGCTCGTCGCGGTCGTCGGTGCCGATGCCGCCGACGGGCTGGTCGTCCTCACCGCGGCGGCCACCGGGCTGGTGCTCCCCCAGGTCGGGCCGCTGGCCCGAGTGCGGTGGCGCCCGCTGACCCGCACGACCGGCGCCCACCAGCGCCGGCTCGTCGACGCCGCCTTCTCCTACGAGGGCGCCGCCGACGAGGCGTCGTTCGCGATCGGCCCGGCGCTGGTGGGCCTCTCGGTGGCCGTCGTCTCGCCGTCCGGGGCGCTCCTGCTCGCCGCGGTGCTGCTCGCCGTCTTCGGCTCCGCGTTCGCGCTCGACCCGTCGGCGCGCCTGACCCACGAGACGGAGCGGGCCGTCGGCTCGGGCCGGCTCCTCGCCCCCGCCTTCCTCGTGCTGGCCGCCGCGCAGATCTCGATCGGCATGCTGTTCGGCGCCACCCAGACCGGCGCGACCGTGCTCGCCACGGAGGCCGGGACGCCCGGCGCGGCCGGGCTGGTGCACGCCACCCTCGGTGTCGGCAGCGCGGTCGCCGGTCTCGCCACCGCCTACGTCCCCGAGCGGATCGGTCACGAGCGCCGCGCCCTCGTCGCCGCCTGGTCGCTGCTCGTGCTGTCCCTGCCGCTCCTTGCCGTCGGCTCCCTGGGCGCCACGACCCTGACGGTGCTGGTCCTCGGCTGTGCCGTCGCGCCCTACATGATCGCCGTCTTCTCCCTCGCCGAGCGCGCCGTGCCGCCCGCCCGGGTCGGTGCGGCGATGACGACGCTGGCCAGCGCGACCGGGCTGGGCTACGCCCTCGGCTCGAGCCTCGCCGGCCGCCTCGCCGACGAGTCGGGCGCCACTGCCGCGTTCGCCGTCACGGTCGGCGCGACGGTGCTCGCGGTCACGCTGATGTCGACCCAGCAGCGCCGGCTCCGCACGGCAGCGGCCGACCGGAGCCCCTCGCCGGCGACGCCCGACGAGCACCGGACGGACGCCCCGGTGGGCGGCAGCCGCTAGGTTGGACCCGTCCACCGCGCGGAGGCACCCGGTCCCGCCCTGGCTGGACAGGTCGGAATCCCCATGGTGGAAGCTTCAGGACGACAGCTCGATCCCGGCCGGCACGAGCAGCTGGCCGCCCTCCTCGACGACGTGCTGGTGGCCCGGCGCAACCTCGACCAGTCGCGCCACGCGACCCGGCTCGCCGAGCAGCAGCAGCTGCGCCAGGCCCTGCTCGACGCGCTGGAGGCCTACGCCTCGGCGCTGGCCGCGGCGGGTGCCCCGCTGCCGCCACGGCTGCGCGCGGAGATCGAGCTCTACAAGGGCCTCCGCGGCCGGATGTGACTCACCCGGCGGGCGCCTCGGCGCCCGTCTCCCACACCCGTACCCAGTCGACGTACATGTGCTGCGGCAGCCGCCGCTCCTTGATCTTCGGGATCTCGTAGTTGGCCGCGATCAGGCTGAGGATGGGGAACTGCGACACGGCGGACGTCCGCCCGCGGATCCGCCGCGTCTCCTTGCCGTCGATGCGGAAGACGAGCGTGCGCGGCGTCCACTCGACGGAGAAGACGTGGTAGTTCCTCGACCATCCGTCGTGCCGGCCGGTGAGGAAGGAGCGAGAGTCGGGGATCCAGCCGCCGGTGGCGATGCGGCGCCTGCCCTCGTAGCGGTGCACGAAGGAGGCGAGCCCGCCCTGGGGGTGGTGGTCGCCGAAGTACTCGACGACGTCGATCTCGCTGCCGAGGGCGCGGGCGTGCATCCCGTCGACCGGCTGCAGCCAGAAGGCGCCGTGCTGGCCGCGCAGCCGGTGGAACCTCACCCGGGCGGCCGCCACGCCGTAGCGGAAGGCGAAGGCGTGCTGGGTGCCGATGTGGCCGTTGAGCCGGTAGCCGAACCGGCCCGGCCGCGCGTCGCGTCCCCGGATGCGGCACCTCGTCGTGGCGTCCGGGTCCTTGACGACGCTGAGCCGCACGGCGCCGCCTCCCACGCTGACCGCGCTCGGGTCGCCCTTCGCGCACGAGCGGCGGCTGCCGTCGGCGTACTCGCGGCCGCGGTGGTTCCACACCGGGTCGAGCTGGGAGCCGGAGAACTCGTCGGTCCACGTCGGGACCAGCCAGCGTGCCGTGCTGACGGGCGCGCTCCGGAACGGGCTGGTGCGGCCGGACGCCATCGCCTTGACCCGGTAGGTCAGCACCGCGGCGCCGTCGGCCGCCGCGGCCGCGAACTGCACCCGTCCGGCGCCGTCCTGCCGGCGGGTGCCGACCGCCCGCCACGAGGCGCCGTCCTGCACCTGCAGCTGGACGCGGCGCCCGGGCCGGACCGGGCGAAGCGTCGCGACCACGGCCGCGCGTGCCGCGTCGGGGCTGGCGAGCGAGCCGCCCGGCTGCACGACCTGCGGCAGGGCCTCCAGCCGGATGCGCTGGTGGGCGCTCGCGCGCACCGAGACGCTGTCCGGCGCCCCGTCCGCCGTCGCGTGGGCCGATCCGTGGGCCGATCCGTCGGCCGAGTCGTCGGCCGAGTCGTCGGCCGAGTCGTCGGCCGTGCCGGCCGGTGCCCACGTGAGCAGGGACGCCGGGAGCAGCAGGGCGCTCACCGTGCCGACGAGGAGGCGGACCGCCCGGGAGGACGGTCGGGCGCGAGGTCGGACGGGCGGGCGGACGGACATGGCGACCTCGGGTGTCGAGCGCGACGAGCGGGCGGTCGCGGAGGGGTGGAGCTGGTTGCGAGTGGGACGCCCAGGAGGTGCCGTTGGTTGTGGCGGTGGTTGTGGCGCTGGTTGTGGCGGGGGTTGTGGCGGGGGTTGTGGCCGGGGCTCAGGTGCGGAGGGCGGCGGCCTCGCGTGCCAGTGCGGTGACGCGGTCCCAGTCGCCGGCCGCCAGCACGGCGGCGGGGGTCAGCCACGACCCGCCGACGCAGCCGACGTTGGGCAGCGAGAGGTAGGCCGACGCGCTGGCGGCGGTGATGCCCCCGGTCGGGCAGAAGCGGGCCGCGGGCAGCGGCGAGGCGAGGGAGCCGAGGTAGGCCGCTCCCCCGGACGCCTCGGCGGGGAAGAACTTCATCTCCGAGAAGCCCGCGTCCAGCACGGCCATCGCCTCGGAGACCGTCGCGGTGCCGGGCAGGGACGGGACCCCGGCGGCGGCCATCTCCCGCAGCAGGTCCGGCGTGGTGCCGGGCGAGACCAGGAACTGCGCGCCCGCCTCCACGGCCCGGCCGACGAGGCCGGGCGAGGTGACCGTGCCGGCCCCGACGCGGATCTCCGGCACCTCTGCCGCGATCAGGTCGATGGCCTCGAGCGCGACGGGGGTGCGGAGGGTCAGCTCGATGACCGGCAGCCCTCCGGCGACCAGCGCCCGCGCGAGCGGCACGGCGTGGTCGAGGTCGTCGAGCACGACGACCGGCACCACGGGTGCCAGGGACAGGACGGATCCGGTCACGGGCCGGGCGCGCAGGTCAGACGGGCTGGGCAAGGGGGGCCTCCTCGGTGGGGACGGGCAGGGGACGGATGACGCTGGCGCCGGTCTCGGCGGTGCCGACGATGGCGCGGAAGCCGGAGAAGAGCTCGCGGCCGGTGCCCGCCCACTCGACGTCGAGGGGTGCGCGGCCGCTGGCCGGGCGGTGCGCGAGCTCGGTGTCGTCGAGCTCCACCTCCAGGACGCCCCGGTCGGCGTCGACGGTGACCAGGTCGCCGTCGCGGACCCGCGCCAACGGCCCGCCGAGGGCCGCCTCGGGAGTCACGTGGATGGCCGCGGGGACCTTGCCGGAGGCGCCCGACATGCGCCCGTCGGTGACGATGGCGACCTGCTGGCCGCGGTCCTGCAGCACGCCCAGGGCCGGCATCAGCTTGTGCAGCTCGGGCATGCCGTTGGCCGCCGGCCCCTGGTAGCGCACCACCGCGACGAGGTCGCGGCCGTCGAGGCGACCCTCGGCGAAGGCGGCCAGCAGCTCGGCCTGGTCGTCGAAGACCACCGCGGGCGCCGTCACCACCCGGTGCTCGGGCTTGACCGCGGACGTCTTGACCACCGCGCGCCCCAGCCGTCCCGACAGCATCCGCAGGCCGCCGTCGGGCGCGAACGGCCGGTCGGCGGCGCGGAGCACGTCGGTGTCGAGGGACGACTTCGGTCCCTCCTCCCACACCACGCGGTCCCCGTCGAGGCGGGCCTCGCGGGTGTGGCGCCACAGCCCGCGCCCCGAGACGGTGAGCACGTCGTCGTGGAGGTAGCCGTGCGTGAGCAGCGTGTGCACCAGGAACGGCGTGCCGCCGGCGGCGACGAAGTGGTTGATGTCCGCCGAGCCGTTGGGGTAGATCCGCGTCAGCAGCGGCACGGCCGTCGACAGGTCGGACAGGTCGTCCCACGTGAGCGTGATGCCCGCGGCCGCGGCGATCGCGACGAGGTGCATCGTGTGGTTGGTCGACCCACCGGTCGCGAGCAGGGCGACGCAGGCGTTGACGATCGTCTTCTCGTCGACCAGGCGCCCGACCGGGGTGGGCTCGCCGCCGGCGTGGGTGATCGCCACGGCGCGCGCACCGGCGGCCCGGTCGAGCGCCGCGCGCAGCGGGGTGTCGGGGTTGGCGAACGTCGCGTCGGGCAGGTGCAGGCCCATGACCTCCATCAGCACCTGGTTGCTGTTGGCGGTGCCGTAGAAGGTGCACGTGCCCTTCGAGTGGTACGACGCCGACTCGGCCTCGAGGAGCTCCTCGCGCCCGACCTTGCCCTCGGCGTAGAGCTGGCGCACCCGCGCCTTCTCGCCGTTCGGGAGCCCGGACGTCATCGGACCGGCTGGCACGAAGACGGTGGGCAGGTGGCCGAAGGACAGCGCGCCGATGAGCAGCCCGGGCACGATCTTGTCGCAGACGCCGAGCATCATCGCCGCGTCGAACATGTCGTGCGAGAGCGCGACGGCCGTCGACATCGCGATGAGGTCGCGGCTGAAGAGCGAGAGCTCCATGCCGGCGCGACCCTGGGTGATGCCGTCGCACATGGCGGGCACTCCCCCGGCGAACTGCGCGAGGCCACCGGCCCGCACGATCGCCTTCTTCAGCACCTCGGGCACGTCGCGGAACGGCTGGTGGGCCGAGAGCATGTCGTTGTAGGACGAGACGATCGCGACGTTGGGCTTGCGGCCCGACTTCAGGCCGGACTTCACGGGCTCGTCGGCGGCGGCGAAGCCGTGGGCGAGGTTGGCGCACGCGAGCTTGCCGCGGGCCGGGCCCTTGACGGTCGCGGCGTTCGTGCGGGCGAGGTAGGCGGCGCGCGTCGCGGCGCTGCGCCGCGCGATGCGGTCGGTGACCTCGGCGACCACCGGGTGGACGCGGGCCTGGGATGCGCTGGTGCTCATGGTGTCTCCTGCCAGGATCGGCCGTCGCGCTCGAGGAGCGTGGCGGCGGCGATGGGACCGTGGGTGCCGGCGGGGTAGGTCCGCGGCCGGTGGGAGGGCTGTGACCAGCGCTCCAGCACCGGAGCGACCCAGGCCCACGCGGCCTCGACCTCGTCGCGGCGCATGAACAAGGTGGTGTTGCCGCGCACGACGTCCATGAGCAGCCGCTCGTACGCATCGGGCGAGCGGCCGCCGAACGCAGCGGCGTAGCTGAGGTCGAGCGAGACCGGGCGCAGCAGGATGCCGCCGGGTCCGGGCTCCTTGGCGGTCATGTGCAGCCGCATCCCCTCGTCGGGCTGCACCCGGATGTGGAGCCGGTTGGCCTCGGTCGTGCCCTCGCTGTGCGGGAACATCGCGTGCGGTGGCTCCTTGAAGACCACGACGATCTCCGAGACCCGCTCGGGCATCCGCTTGCCCGTGCGGAGGTAGAACGGCACCCCGGCCCAGCGCCAGTTCTGCACCTCGGTGCGCAGGGCGGCGAAGGTCTCGGTGCTGCTGGCATGGCCCACCTCGTCGGTGTACGACGCGGCGGGACGCCCGTCGCACAGCCCCGCGGCGTACTGCCCGGCGACGGTGTCGCGGTCGACGAGCTCGGGCGTCATCGGCCGCAGGGCCTGGAGCACCTTGAGCTTCTCGTCGCGCACCGTCTCGCGGTCGACGTAGGTCGGCGGCTCCATCGCCACCAGGCACAGCAGCTGGAGGAGGTGGTTCTGCACCATGTCGCGCAGGGCCCCCGAGCGGTCGTAGTAGGAGCCGCGCTCGCCCACCCCGATGCACTCCGAGACGGTGATCTGCACGTGGTCGACCCACCGGCTGTTCCACAACGGCTCGAGGAACGTATTGGCGAACCGCGTCACCAGCAGGTTCTGCACGCTCTCCTTGCCGAGGTAGTGGTCGATGCGGAAGATGCTCGACTCCTCGAAGACCCGCCCGACCGCGGCGTTGACCTGCCTCGCCGTGGCGAGGTCGCTGCCCATCGGCTTCTCCAGCACCACCCGCGAGCGCTGCGTCACGAGCCCCGCTTCGTCGAGGTGCTCGCAGATCGTGCCGAAGAGCCCCGGGGCGACGGCGAGGTAGAAGACCCGGATGACGTCGTCGGAGGCGGCGCCGTCCTTGAGGCGGTCGTGCAGCCGGTGCCAGGCCGCCACGTCGGCGACGTCGAGGCTCACGTGGTGCAGGCGGGCGAGCAGCCGCGCCACGACGTCGGCGTCGAGGTCGGCGGGCTCGACGTGCTCGCGCAGCGCGTCGGCCACCAGCGCGCGGTAGCCGTCGTCGTCGACCGTCGCGCGGGACACCCCCACCACCCGGAACCCGTCGGGCAGCTGGCCGTCGCGGTCGCGCAGGTAGAGCGCAGGGAGCAGCTTGCGGAGGGCGAGGTCACCCGTGCCGCCGAAGACGGTGAAGTCGCAGGGCTCCACGGGGCTGATCGCGTCCATGCCGCACGACCCTACGGAGGGTTGTGTCTCTTGGCAACGGATCTTATGTCTTTTCAAGACATATTTGCGGGTGCCACAATCGGACCCACCATGACCCCGAGCCCTCCGCCCTCCGCCGCTCCGGCCGTGCCCGCGGCGACCGCCGGCGAGGTGCTGGCCCTGATCCGCTCCGGCCGCGCGGCCACCCGCGGCGCCCTCGGTCGGGTGACCGGGCTCTCCCGCACGGCGGTCAACGCCCGCCTCACTGCGCTCGCGGACGCCGGGCTGGTGCTCGAGGGCGGCGAGGAGTCGGCCACCGGCGGGCGCCCGGCCACCACCCTCGTGCTCAACAGCGCCGCCGGCCTGGTCCTCGGCGTCGCGGTCGGCCGCAGCCGGTCGCAGCTGTCGGTGTGCTCGCTCGACGGCGACGAGCTGGCCGCGGTCAGCCTGGACCAGGAGACCGGGCAGGGACCCGACGTCCTGATGCCGCTCGTGGCCGAGCACCTCGACCGGATGCTGGCCGAGGTGGGCCGGCGCGGCGGCGACGTGCGCGGTGTCGGCATGTCGCTGGCCGGGACGGTCGACCCGGCGCGCGCGATGAGCGTCGACTCCCCCGCGCTCACCGGGTGGGACGGCGTGCCGCTCGCGCCCTACCTCCGGCAGGTCACCGACGCGCCCCTCACCCTCGACAACGACATGCGGGTGATGGCGCTCTCACAGCTTCCGCCCGCTCGAGGCGACGTCGCGCCGACGGTGCTCGACCACGACGAGGCCCTCGTGCTCAAGGCCTCCACCGGGATCGGGCTGGCGATCGTCACCGACGGTCGGCTGGTGCGCGGGCACCGCGACGCCGCGGGCCAGCTCGGGCACGTCAAGGTGCCCGCGGCCGCCGGCCTGCGCTGCCGCTGCGGCGAGACGGGGTGCCTGGAGACCGTGGCGAGCGGCTGGGCGCTGGTCGAGCGGCTGCGCGAGGCGGGCGACGACGTCGGCCACGTGCGCGACCTCGTGGCCGCGGCACGTCGCGGCAACGGCCGGGCCCGGTCCGTCGTCCGCGAGTCGGGACTCCACATCGGCGAGGCGCTGGCCGCGGTGACCACCGTGCTCAACCCGCGCGTCGTCGTGGTGGGCGGCGACATGGCGGGCGCCTTCGACACGTTCTCCGCCGGGCTGCGCGAGGGTGTCTTCGGCGCCACCACCGCACTCGCCGGCCGCGACCTGCAGGTGGTGCCCGCGGCGTACGGCGATCGCGCCGGCCTCGTCGGCTGCGTGCGGCTCGCGCTCGACTCGGTGCTGTCCCCCCGCGCGGTCGACTCCGCGCTCGCCCGGCAGGCCGGCTGAGGACCCACGCGGCGAGGAGGGCGACCCGGGTGCCCACTTCTTGAGCACCCGGGTCTCAGCGCTGGCGACCTCCGGAGACCACCACCACCTGCGACTGGCGGTACCCCTGTTACGACGACTCATGCCGTGCACCGCTGCGGGGTTGCCGCGCTGGACGGCGGCGGGGCACGGCCGGGGTTACGATCGGCACCGTGGCCTCACAGCCGTCGCGTGCCGGCCCAGCGATGCACTGACCGGATCGGAACCGCCATGACCGAGAGCACCCTGTCCCTCGCCGAGGGGCTGGCCCAGGCAGCGGCCACGATCAACCGGCGCACGACCTTGGAGGAGACGCTCGACGCCATCGTGCTGGCGACGCGCTCGTCCGTGCCGGGGTTCGACCACGTCGGCATCTCGATCACCCACCGCGACGGCACCATCGAGACGCGGGCCGGCACCGGGCCGCTGGTGTGGGACCTCGACAGCATCCAGTACGAGCTGCGCGAGGGCCCCTGCTACGACTCCGTCACCGACGCGCACGACATCGTGGTCGAGCACCTGCGCCACGACCAGCGCTGGCCCCACTACGTGCCGCGCGCCGTCGAGCACGGCCTGCGCTCCCAGCTCGGCATCCACCTCTACGACGACGGCCGCACCCTCGGCGGGCTCAACCTCTACTCGACCAGCTCGGACGACATCGACCCCGACGCGGTCCAGGCGGCCCGGCTCTTCGCCACCCACGCGTCCATCGCGCTGGGCCACGCCCAGGAGCAGCACCACCTCCAGGAGGCCATCGCCTCGCGCAAGCTCATCGGGCAGGCCATCGGCATCGTGATGGAGCGCTACCACATCGACGAGGACCGGGCCTTCCAGTTCCTGGTGCGCGCCTCCTCGACGAGCAACCACAAGCTGCGCGACGTCGCCGAGTCCCTCGTGCGCTCGACCAACGAGAGCGTCCGCGGCGACTGAGCGGCCGCGGCATGCCGGTGCGCCTCGCGGGGTACTGACGAGCGTGGAACCGATCCCCGAGACGCTGCGCGCCCTGGACGACCTCGATGCCCACGTCGACGACGTCGCCTTGTCGAAGACCCTGGCAAGCGCCACGGAGACTGCCCGCCGCGTCGCGCCGGGACTGGTCGGGGTGAGCCTGGCCTCTCGCGAGCTCGGCGTGACCTTCACCCTGGTCGCGTCCGACGAGGAGATCGCCACCCTCGACGCGGTGCAGTACGTCAGCAGCGGTCCGTGCGTCGACGCCATCGACCTCGGCCACGGCATCACCACCTCTCCCGGCGGCCTGCTGAGCGAGTCGCGCTGGCACGCCTTCGCCCGGGCCAGCGCCGCAGCCGGGGTGCAGAGCACCCTCACGCTCCCGGTCGTCGTCGACGACGAGGTGGTCGCGACCGTCAACCTCTACGGCGCCGCCCCCGACACGTTCGTCGACCGGCACCAGCAGCTGGCCGACGCCTTCGGGGCCTGGGCCCCCGGCGCGGTCACCAACGCCGACCTCTCGTTCACCACCCGCACAGTGGCGCAGGAGGCACCGGCGCACCTCGAGGAGTCGGCGCTGCTCGACGCCGCCACCGGGCTCGTCGCGGCCCAGCGCGACATCCCCGTCGCCCAGGCGCGCGCCGACCTCGAGGACGCCGCCCGCCGTGCCGGCGTCCCCGCCGTCCGCCTCGCCCGCGTCATCGTCGGGCTCCACGACGACTGACGCACCCAGCCAGCACCCGCCACCCGAGACGTATGACGCAGGTCTCGCAGCCGCCGACGAAGCGGAGGTCCGGGCCCCGGGCCGGTAGATTCGCGCGGTGCCCGACACCCGCCCTCGCCGGACCTTCGCGGTCATCAGCCACCCCGACGCAGGCAAGTCCACGCTGACCGAGGCGCTCGCCCTGCACGCCCGGGTCATCACCGAGGCGGGGGCCGTGCACGGCAAGGGCGACCGGCGGGCCACCGTGTCGGACTGGATGGCGATGGAGAAGGCCCGCGGCATCTCGATCACCTCGGCCGCGCTCCAGTTCGTCTACCGCGACCACGTGGTCAACCTCGTCGACACCCCCGGTCACAGCGACTTCTCCGAGGACACCTACCGCGTGCTGTCGGCCGTGGACTCGGCCGTGATGCTGGTCGACGCCGGCAAGGGGCTCGAGCCGCAGACGCTCAAGCTCTTCAAGGTCTGCGCCCTGCGCGGCATCCCGGTCATGACGGTGATCAACAAGTGGGACCGCCCGGGCCTCTCGGCGCTCGAGCTGATGGACCTGATCCAGGAGAAGATCGGGCTGCGGCCCACGCCCCTCACCTGGCCCGTCGGGGAGGCCGGCGACTTCCGCGGCGTGCTCGACCGACGTACGGGCGAGTTCGTGAAGTACACCCGCACCGCGGGCGGCGCGACCCGGGCGCCCGAGCGGCGGATGGGCGCCGACGAGGTCGACGACGCCGACGCGGCGACCTGGGCGGCTGCCGTGGAGGAGCACGAGCTGCTCTCCCTCGACGAGGCCGACCACGACCAGGAGCGGTTCCTCGCCGGCCAGACCACGCCCGTCATGTTCGCCTCGGCACTGCAGAACTTCGGCGTGGCCCAGCTCCTCGACCTGCTGCTCGACATCGCCCCCGACCCCAGTGCCACCATGGGCGTCGACGGGTCGGTCCGCGAGACCCGCGACGACTTCAGCGCCTTCGTCTTCAAGGTGCAGTCGGGGATGAACAACGCCCACCGCGACCGCCTCGCCTACGCCCGCGTCGTGTCCGGCACGTTCGAGCGCGGCATGGTGGTCACCCACGCCGGCAGCGGGCGCCCGTTCGCCACGAAGTTCGCCCAGTCGGTCTTCGGCCGCGACACCGCGGCGGTCGAGACCGCCGAGCCCGGCGACATCATCGGCTTCGTCAACGCCCAGTCCCTCCGGGTGGGCGACACCGTCTACGTCGGCGACGCGATCGAGTACCCGCCGGTGCCGACCTTCGCGCCCGAGCACTTCGTCACCGCCAGCGCCGGCGACATCGGCCGCTACAAGCAGTTCCGCCGCGGCATCGAGCAGCTCGACCAGGAGGGCGTGGTGCAGGTCCTCCGCTCCGACCTGCGCGGCGACCAGAACCCCGTCCTCGCCGCCGTCGGCCCGATGCAGTTCGAGGTCGTCGAGGACCGGATGACCCACGAGTTCAACTCGCCCATCCGGTTCTCCCGGCTCGACTACCAGGTCGCCCGCCGCACCGACGCCGACGGGGCGAGCGCCCTGGCCGGCAAGCGCGGCGTCGAGGTGCTCGAGCGTCGCGACGGCACCCGGCTCGCCCTCTTCGTCGACCAGTGGCGGGCCATGGTCACCGCGCGCGACAACCCCGACATCATGCTCGAGCCCCTGCCCGCCGGCGGCGGCTGACGTACGGACGGTCCCCGCCGTCGGCGTACAGTCGAGGAGGTGACCTCGGCTCCCTCCCCGACCCTCGTCCTCGACGGCCGCTTCGCGCGCGAGCTGCCCGAGCTGGCCCTGCCGTGGCAGGCCGTCGACACCCCGGATCCCCGGCTGCTCGCCCTCAACGCGCTGCTCGCCGCCGACCTCGGCCTCGACCCGGACTGGCTGCGCGCCGACGGCCTCGGGCTCCTCACCGGCACCCTCCTCCCCGAGGGCGCCACTCCTGTGGCGCAGGCGTACGCCGGCCACCAGTTCGGCGGCTACTCACCGCGCCTGGGCGACGGCCGCGCCCTCCTGCTCGGCGAGCTCGCCGACGACGCCGGGCGGCTGCGCGACCTGCACCTCAAGGGCTCGGGCCGCACGCCGTTCTCCCGCGGCGGCGACGGTCTCGCCGCGGTCGGGCCGATGCTGCGCGAGTACGTCGTCAGCGAGGCCATGCACGCCCTCGGGATCCCCACCACCCGCAGCCTCGCGGTCGTCGCCACCGGCCGTCCGGTGCGGCGCGAGACGGTGCTGCCGGGCGCCGTGCTGGCGCGGGTGGCGAGCAGCCACCTCCGGGTGGGCACGTTCCAGTACGCCCGCGCGACCGACGACGTCGACCTGCTGCGCCGCCTCGCCGACCACGCGATCGCCCGCCACCACCCGGCCGCGGCCGAGGCCGACCACCCCCACCTCGCGCTCTTCGACTCCGTGGTCGCCGCCCAGGCCGCGCTGGTGGCGCAATGGATGCACGTCGGGTTCGTCCACGGCGTGATGAACACCGACAACATGACGATCTCCGGCGAGACGATCGACTACGGCCCGTGCGCGTTCATGGACGCCTTCGACCCCGCGACGGTCTACAGCTCCATCGACACCGGCGGGCGCTACGCCTACGGCAACCAGCCCGTCGTCGCGGAGTGGAACCTCGCCCGCTTCGCCGAGGCCCTGCTCCCGCTCCTCGCCGACGACCAGGACGCGGCGGTGGCGCTCGCGGTCGAGTCGCTCGGCAGGTTCCGCGACCTCTACTCCACCGCGTGGTCGGTCGGGATGCGCTCCAAGCTGGGCCTGCCCGACGACGTCGACCCGGCCGAGGCGTCGAGCATCGTCGCCGACCTGGCCGGCCTGCTCCAGGCCGAGCACGTCGACCACACGTCGTTCTTCCGCGCCCTCGGCGCCGCCGCCCGCGGGGACACCGAGCCCGCCCGCGGCCTGGTGCTCGACCTCGCGGCCTTCGACGCGTGGGCCGCCCGGTGGCTGCGCCTGGGACCCGACGCGACGGCGATGGACCGGACCAACCCGGTCTACGTGCCGCGCAACCACCTCGTGGAGGAGGCGCTCGACGCCGCCACCGCGGGCGACCTCGCCCCGTTCGACCGGCTGGTCGAGGCCGTCACCTCGCCCTACGACGAGCGTCCGGGGCTGGAGCGCTACGCCGAGCCGGCTCCCGATTCGTTCGCCGGCTACCAGACCTTCTGCGGCACGTGAAGGGCCCGGCGGACGTTCCGCGCTGAGCAGAACGCGCCCGGCGACCGACGCCGAGCGGCTAGGTTCGAGTGCATGGGAGACATCGTGCGGTTCCCCGATCCCGCGACCGGTCACGACGGCTCGGACGGCCGGGTGCGCCGGCAGCCCGATCGGGTGGACCGGTTGGAGCGGGCAGCCGACCGGGTGGACGAGCCGGAGCCGCTGTGGCGCGAGCTCGTGGGACGCGAGCTGCACCGCGAGCGCCGTCGGCGCGGCGAGCGGCTCGTCGACGTCGCGGGCCGCGCGGGCGTGTCGGTGCAGTACCTCTCCGAGGTGGAGCGTGGCCTCAAGGACCCGTCGTCGGAGATGTTGCACGCCATCGCAGGCGCGCTCGAGCTGAGCGTGCGGCGCCTCGCGGTGCGGGCCGGCCGCCCGGACGCCCTCGCCCTGGCCGCCTGAGCCGGGCCGAGCCGCCCGAGGCCCCGGCCCCGCTGCGTCAGCCGAGCGCCGGGCCCTGCTCGTGCAGCACGGTGTCGACGATCCCGTAGTCGACCGCGGCCGCTCCCGGCAGCACGAGCGTCCGGTCGGTGTCCTGCCGGATCTGCTCGGCCGTACGGCCGGTGTGCCGGGCCAGCACCTCCTCGAGCAGCAGCCGTACGCGGGCCACCTCGTCGGCCTCCAGGATCAGGTCGGGGATGGTGCCGCGTCCCTGCGTCGCGGGCTGGTGCAGCACCACCCGGCCGTGGGGCAGGATCGCGCGGCGACCGGGCGCTCCCCCGGCCAGCAGGACCGCGGCGGTCCACGCGGCCTGGCCGACGCAGACGGTCTCGACCGGGGGCCGCACGAACTGCATCGCGTCGTAGATCGCCAGCATCGCGGTGATCGACCCGCCGGGCGAGTTGACGTAGAGGCTGATCGGGAGCTCGGAGTTCTCCGAGGCCAGGTGGAGCAGCTGGGCGATGACCGTGTTGGCCACGCCGTCGTCGATCTCGGTGCCGAGGTAGACGATCCGCTCGGACAACAGGCGGGAGTAGAGGTCGAGCGTGCGCTCGCCGCGCGGCGTCTGCTGCACGACGTACGGGATCGCGTAGCTGCTCATCGCGCACCCGCCAGGCCGACGGTGCGGGCGCGCGTGGGCGTCACGTGGTCCATCGAGCTGATCACCTGGTCGACGAACCCGTAGGCCAGCGCGTCGGGGGCGCTGAACCACCGGTCGCGGCGCGAGTCGCGCTCGACGGTGTCGCGGTCCTGCCCGGTGTGCTCGGAGATGAGCCCGAGGACGGTGTCGCGCGTGTGCCGCAGGTCGTCGGCCTGGATCTCGATGTCGACAGCGGTGCCGCCGATGCCCGCTGACCCCTGGTGGAGCAGGACCCGGGAGTGCGGGAGCGCGTAGCGCTTGCCCGGCGTGCCGGCGGAGAGCAGGAACTGCCCGGCGCTGGCGGCCATGCCCATCGCGAGCGTGCTGACGTCGTTGGGGATCAGCCGCATGACGTCGTGGACCGCGAGCATCGACGACACCGAGCCGCCCGGGGAGTTGATCCAGAGGCTGATGTCGGCGCGGGGGTCCTCGGCGGACAGGAGCAGCAGCTGGTGCATGAGCCGGTTGCCGTTGTCCTCGCGCAGCTCCTCGCCCAGGACGATGATCCGCTGGAGCATCAGGCGTCGGACGAGCTCGTCCTCGATGCCGGAGGTGGTGTGGGTGGTCATGCCGCCAGCCTGACCGGTGCCGGGCGTCCGCCACAGGGCGTTCTGCGGGGGGCGGATCCGCCTGGAGCGGAGTCGGGTCAGTCGGTCGGCGACGAGGTGTCGCAGAACGAGTGGTGCTCGTGGGCGACCACCCAGCGTCCGTGCTCGCGGCGCACGCCCAGGGTGAGCCGCAGCCGCTGGTCGGGGCGGGCTGCGAGCTGCTCGGGGGTGCCGCAGCGCAGCAGCGCGAAGGCCCAGGCCACGTCCCCGCCGGCCTCCACCTCGAGCTCGTCGATCTCGAAGAGCGCCCCCGAGCGCTGCCACTCGAAGAAGGGCGGCCACACCTCCCGGTAGGCGGCCAGCCCGCGTACCCCCGCGTGCGGCGGCGGCACGTCGAACATCACGATGTCGTCGGCGTGGTCGGCCAGCACGCCCTCGAGGTCACCGTCGTGGACCGCCGTCGCCCACCGGTGGACGAGGTCGCGCACCTGCTCGGTGTCCGTCATGGCACTCCCCTCCGCACGGCTCGGGTCGGCGCCCATCGCACCCCCTCGCGGGTGCACACGTCAACCGGCGCAGCGGCGTGCTCAGAGCCGCGCGATCAGTCCGCCCAGCCGACAGCGGAGCCGGCCCAGCACCGCGCCGCGGGGATCCTGCGGTCGTGCCGCGCTCGCGGCGACGACCTCGCTGCGGAGCTCGTCGGCCGTCGGCCTGCGGCCGTGGACGCGGATGAAGTGGTGGACGGCGCAGTGCTCGTCGGGAGACAAGCGGACGGTGGCGGCTCGGCGCATCACGATCCCCCCGTGCGAAGGAGACGACGCCCGCTGCTCAACGTCGGTCCCGGCAGTACCCCGTGCGCGGCCGTCCCACACGCGCACACCGCGCGGATGACGCAGCCGCGTGGTGGCCGCGGGGGCGGCTCAGCGCAGGCGGATGCGGATCGGCCCCGTGGCCGTGGACGGGTCGACGACCCGGCCGCCCTGGGTGATCTCGACCTGGCCCCGGTCGACCAGGCGCCGGGCCGCCCTGCGCGCCGGCTCCATCAGCTCACGCCACGAGTCCGCGTCGCCGACCGCCCGCGCCGCGTCGGACGGGCAGATCGTCGAGGTGCGCGCGCGTCGCGCCAGCAGGTCGAGGATGCTCGCCTCGAGCCGCCGGTCCACGTCAGCTGTCAGGTCAGCCGTCGCGGACGCATCTGGTGTCGCGTCGGGTGTCGAGTCGGCGGGCATGCCACCAGCGTGCGCCGGTCACGCCGGCCCGACCTCACCCCCATGGGCAGCCTCCGGCATAGCCGCCACGGTTCGGTGGTTGTGGCCCTACGTACCCGTTCGACCACCATCACACCGGAAGGCACTCCCATGCGCGCACTCGTCCAGCCCAGGTTCGGCGACCCCTCCGAGGTGCTCTCGGTCCAGGAGGTGCCCGACCCCGAGCCCGGGCCGGGCCAGGCCCTCGTGCGCGTGCTGCTCTCGCCGATCCACAACCACGACCTCTGGACGGTGCGTGGCAGCTACGGCTACAAGCCCGAGATGCCGGCCCGCGCCGGCACCGAGGCGGTCGGGGTCGTGGAGGCGCTCGGCGAGGGCGTGGACGGCCTCGCGGTGGGCCAGCGCGTCGCCACGGGCGGCAGCTTCGGCGCCTGGGCCGAGCGGGTCGTCGCGCCCGCGGCGGCGCTGACGCCGGTGCCCGACGGCCTGAGCGACGAGGCCGCCGCGCAGCTGGTCTCGATGCCGTTCAGCGCGATCGCGCTGCTCGACTTCCTCGAGGTCTCCGAGGGCGACTGGATCGTGCAGAACGCCGCCAACGGCGCCGTCGGCCGTCTGGTCGCGCAGCTGGCCGCGGCGCGCGGCGTCAACGTCCTGGGCCTGGTCCGCCGCTCCGACGGCGTCACCGAGCTGCGTGAGCAGGGCATCGAGCGGGTCGTCGCGACCGACGACGACGGCTGGCGCGACCGGGTGCGCGAGATCGTCGCCGAGGCGCCCGTCGTCGCCGGTGTGGACTCCGTCGGAGGCGCCTCGGCGGGCGACATCGTCTCGCTGCTCGCGGAGGACGGGGTGCTGGTGGTCTTCGGCGCGATGGCGTCGCCCACGATGGAGATCGGCTCGGGCGACGTGATCTTCAAGCAGGTCACCATCAAGGGCTTCTGGGGCAGCAAGGTCTTCCCCGCCATGTCGCGCGACAAGCGGGCCGCCCTGATGGGCGAGCTGGTCACCGGCATCGCGTCCGGGGCGCTGACGCTGCCGGTCGAGAAGGTCTACGGCCTCGACGAGATCGCCGACGCCGCGCGTGCCAGCGCGACGCCGGGGCGACGCGGCAAGGTCCTGCTCCGTCCGTGACCCGTGACCGCCGGCGCCCGGGGTCACGCGCACCCGAGGCCACGGCCCCTAGGCTGGGCGCACGGGGCGCGAGGAGCGACCCGAGGGCTACCGGACGACGGGACGACGATGCGACGAGGCGTGGGCGCGGCAGTCGCCGTGATGGCGGGCGGGCTGCTGCTGGCGGCCTGCGGCACCGGCGAGGCACCCAGCCGGGCGAGCGCCACCGACCCGTCCGCCTCGGCCGAGCCCACCACCGAGCCCACCACCGAGCCCACCACCGAGCCCACCACCGAGCCCACGACCGAGCCCACGACCGAGCCCACCACCGAGCCCACCACGGAGCCGACGACCGAGCCCCCGACGCCCGACGGGCCGCCGTTCGGTCCGGCCACCGAGGTGCAGTTCAACAAGCCCTCGGGCGAGTGGGACCTGCAGCTGGCGGACGTGCGCCTCGGGGAGCACGACGGCTTCGACCGGCTGGTGCTGGACTTCGCCGGCAGCGGCGCGCCGGGCTGGGGCGTGGAGTACGCCGACCGGGCCGTCGCCGAGGGAAGCGGCGAGATCGTGCCGCTCGCGGGTGACCGCGTCCTGACGATCAGCGCGTCCGGCACCGCCATGCCCGAGCCGGGGTCCTACGAGACCCCCCGTCGCCTCGGGCCGTCCGGCGACCTCGCCGAGGTCCGCGTGGGTGGCTGGTTCGAGGGATACGTCCAGGTGTTCGTGGGCCTCGACGGCGACGCGCGCCCCTTCCGGGTGTTCGCGCTCGCCGACCCGGCGCGCCTCGTCGTCGACGTCAGCCACCCGCCCTCCTGACCGGGCCGCGGCACCTCACCCGCCCACCGGTCAGCCGACCCGCATCTCGCCGAGCTCGTTCCAGCCGTCCTGGTCGACCTCGGTGCTCACGATGTCCGGGGTGCGGGTGAGGTACTGCGGGAGCTCGGCCTGGGCGGCCTTGAAGTGCTCCGAGCCGACGTGCGCCGCCCCGGCCGCACCGTCGCGGAAGGCCTCGACGAGGACGTACTCGCGGGGGTCGGCCAGGCTCCGCGACCAGTCGAACCACAGGCAGCCCTCCTCGGCGCGCGTCGCCTCGGTGAAGGCGCGCGAGAGCTCGGGCCAGTCGTCGGCGTGCTCGGGCTTCACGGGGAACTTCGCGGTGATGAAGATCAAGGTCTCACTCCTCGGGTGGACGGGGTTGTCACCCCCGAGCCTAGGACGCGGTCGTACGCGGGCCGGTCGCTATCGTGGGCGCATGACCGGCCCGGCGCACCCCACCGCTCGATGACGCGGTCCCGACGCCTGCTGCTCGTCGTCGACGCGCCGTCGCTGCTGCACCGCAACCACCACGCGCGTTCGCACACCGGGCTGCGCGACCGCCAGGGCCGGCCCATCTGGGCGCTGCACGGGATGCTGCGCCAGATCCTCGAGTCGATCGACTCGTTCGCTCCCGACGCGGTGGTGTTCGGCCTCGACGACCGCACCGGCTCGCTGCGCCGCGACCGCTACCCCGACTACAAGGCCGGGCGGGCCGAGAAGGACCCCGAGCTCGTCGACCAGCTCGACCGGGCCGCCGCGCTCCTCGACGCGCTGGGGCTCGCGACCGTGACCCCGCCCGGGCTGGAGGCCGACGACGTCAACGCCTCGGGGGCCACCTGGGCCACCGCCAACGGCTGGGACTGCGTGATCATCACCTCCGACCGCGACGCCTTCGCCCACATCAGCCACCACACCCGGGTGCTGCGCCTCATCGACGGCGGCATCCACGGCTCGCCGATGCTCAACCCCGCGCGCCTGTTCGACCTCTACGGCGTCCGCCCGGCCAACTACCTCGCGTTCGCGGCGCTGCGCGGCGACTCCAGCGACAACCTGCCCGGCGTGCAGGGCATCGGCGAGAAGACGGCCGCGATCCTGCTCGACGTCGCCGGGTCGATGGACGCCGCCTGGGCCGATGTCGACCACAACGACGGCGACGGGCTGCGTGCGGCGCTGGACGACTGGGCGGCCGAGACGGGCGGTCGTCGCGTCGGCGGCACCGTCGTACGCCGCCTGCGCGCGGACGGTGCCCGCGAGCGCTACGACTTCAACGTGGCGATGATGTCGGGGCGTGACGACCTCGACCTCGGGCTGACGCCGGACGTGCCCGGCTCGCGGGGGCTGCTGCCGCTCGACCTCGACCGGGTGACCCAGGTGGTCGGCTTCCTCGACAACGACTTCACCACCGACTTCGCGGTGCGGGTGCTCACCGGCCGCCCGGCCTCAGGCTGACTCCCGCCGCTCGTCGCCCGGCTCGTCGCCCGGCTCGTCGAGCCGCGCCCGGAGCCGGTCGACCTCGTCCTCGAGGTCCAGCACCCGCGCGACGCCGGCGAGGTTGAGCCCGTCGGCCAGCAGGTCGCGGATCCGCTCGAGGCGCGCGACGTCGTCGGCGCTGTAGAGCCGCGTGCCGCCCGCCGTGCGGTCGGGGCTCAGCAGCCCGCGCCGCTCGTAGACACGCAGGTTCTGGATCTCCATGGAGACCATCGAGGCCGCCACGGAGATGGCGTACACGCCGTGGTCGTCAGCCGCCACGCGGGGCACCTCCTGGGTCGTCGTCGGTCGTCCTGGTCGCCTCCCTCGCCGGTGTCGCCGAGGGGCTTGCCCAAGTCTGACAGATGGGCTATAAGAAACCTGTAACCAACGATACAGGTCGTGGACCGAGGGTCCACCCCGGCAAGAACCAGGAGGAGACGATGTTGCTTCGCACCACTGACCCGTTCCGTGACCTCGACCGGCTCACCCAGCAGCTGCTGGGCACGACGAACCGTCCCGCGGTGATGCCGATGGACGCGTGGCGCGAGGGTGACCGCTTCGTCATCGAGTTCGACCTCCCCGGCGTCAACGCCGACAGCATCGACCTCGACGTCGAGCGCAACGTCCTCACCGTGCGCGCCGAGCGGGTCGCCCGCAACGGTGACTGGGAGGCGCTGGCCTCCGAGCGCCCGCGCGGCGCGTTCAGCCGCCAGCTCGTGCTCGGCGACAACCTCGACCTCGATCGCATCGAGGCGTCCTACACCGACGGCGTGCTGCGGCTCGTCGTCCCGGTCGCCGAGAAGGCCAAGCCCCGCAAGATCGAGATCACGCAGCCGGCGTCGGGGCGCAGCAGCGAGCACGCCGAGCTGACCGCCTGATCTCCCGTCCGGGGTCGCGGGACCGCAGCCCTTGCGCAGTGTGCTGCGGTCTCGCGACCGCTCCACGTCCGGACCGGCAGACCGGGCGGACCCGACAGACCCGGGCGGCGAGCCGATCAGTTGCCGCTCGTCACCACGATCGGCACGATGACGGCCGTCATCATCGCGGTGTTCATCGCCGCGACGGCCTTCGCCACCGCCCCACCCGCGACGACGTCGGTGGAGATCTCCTCGATGCGCCGCTTGAGGTCCTTCCTGCCCAGGGTGCCCTTCTCGGCCTCGAGCACCTTCGGCGCCACCTCGAGGCCCTGCAGGATGCAGAGCAGGCTCGCGTCGGCGGGCGTCGGGGTGCTGCCCTGCAGGACGACCCGCAGCCTCTCGCGGAGGCGTCGCTCCGGCTCCGGGTCGCGCACGGGGTACTTCTCCGGCACCAGGCCGAGCGCGCGCTTCTCCTCGATGCCGATCGTCCCGGCCGCGTTCAGCGCCACGGCCACCTCACGCTCGACAGCGAGCTTGCCGTCGGTCACCAGCGACGACAGCTTCTTGCCGTCCTTCTGCTCCAGGCGCCGCATCGCGGCGTCGAGCGCCGGGTGCCCGACCGGTCCCGGCACGAGCACGGTCATCCGGGGGTCCTTGTCCTCACTCAGGGTGATCCGCTCGGCGACCACCAGGTCGGTGATGACGGCAGCGGCCAGGCCGTAGCCGCGCTGCGCCATGGCGCTCTCGGGCTTGCCGTCGTCGCGTCGCAGCAGCAGGAACAGTTCCTCGCAGATCAGCATGCCGGCCAGACTAGGTCGCGCGCCGGTCGGGGGGATCCGTCTCCTGGTGGAGATCCAGCGACAGGATGCGCGCCGTGAGGTCCACCGCTGGGCCGAGGAGCAGGATCACCGCGAGCGTCCCCACGCCCACGGTCGCGCCGAGCAGCCAGCCGCCCAGCGCTCCCCCGCCCTGCACGACGCTGTAGCTCCACCGGAAGGGCACCGGCGGGTCCCAGGCGAGCGCCGCCGCCTCCGCCGGGCCGGCGCCGGTGTGGCTGCCGAGGTAGAGGGCGATGCCCACCGCGAGCACCGGGAACGCCGCGACGAGCAGCGCCACGCGCCACCCCAGCGCGTCGGGCGTCTCGAGCAGGTCGAGCACCGCCGACACGACCACACCCACGAGCACCACCTGGACGACCGTGCCGACCCCCGGGCGGACCCCGCGCAGCATCGCCAGCAGCACCAGCACCACGCCGACCACCAGGTTGACGATCCAGAAGGCCACCCCGGAGGTGAGGGTGAGGCCGTTGACGAACGTCGAGTAGCCGTCGGAGCCCAGGTCCGCCGCCAGCAGCAGCGCGACGCCGGTGCCGAGCACGACGCACCCGACGAGGAGCATGGCCGTACGGCGGGGGCTGGGGATCACGGGCGACAGCATCGCAGGGCCCGTCGTGGGTTCGGTGCCGTGGCAGCGATGTGGACGGCCGCACCCGTCTTCCACGACCGGGCGGGCGCGTCGTACGTTGGCGACTCCCTGACTCGGAAGGCACCACCCATGCGCTCTCGGCCCACCCGCCTCGTCCTCGCCGCCGTCGCGGCCCTCACCGTCGCCGGACTCGGCGGGGCCGCCCTCGCCCCGCCCGCCACCGCGGGGCCGGGCAGCACCAAGCCCGGCAAGCCGGGGAAGGCGGGCCAGCCGCACCGGTCCACGGAGGTCCGCTTCGCCACCTTCAACGCCTCGCTCAACCGCGGCACCGAGGGCCGGCTGGTGGCGGACCTCTCGACGCCCGGCGACCCGCAGGCCGCCGGAGCAGCAGAGACCATCCAGCGCGCCGACGCCGACGTGGTCCTGGTCAACGAGTTCGACTACGCGGCGGACGGCGAGGCGGCCGAGCTGTTCCGCGACAACTACCTCGCCGTGGGCCAGAACGGCGCCGCTCCGGTGGACTACCCCTACTACTACGTCGCGCCGAGCAACACCGGCGTGCCGAGCGGCTTCGACCTCGACAACAACGGCGTCGTCGGCACCCCCGGCACCCAGGCGGGCGGCGACGACTCGCTGGGGTTCGGCCTCTTCCCGGGCCAGTACGGCATGGTCGTCTACTCGAAGTACCCGATCGCCACCGAGGAGGTGCGTACCTTCCAGCGGTTCCTCTGGAAGGACATGCCGGGCGCGGCGCTGCCGGACGACCCGGCCACCGCCGCACCGGCGGACTGGTACTCCCCCGCCGAGCTCGACGTGCTCCGGCTGTCGTCGAAGTCGCACTGGGACGTGCCGATCCGCATCCCGGGCCGCACGCCGGTCCACTTCCTCGTCTCCCACCCGACGCCCCCCAGCTTCGACGGCACGGAGGACCGCAACGGTCGGCGCAACCACGACGAGATCCGCTTCTGGGCCGACTACGTCAGCGGCGGCAGGGCGGCGTCCTACATCTACGACGACGCCGGCCGCACGGGTGGCCTCGGGCGCGGCCAGGACTTCGTGATCGCGGGCGACCAGAACGCCGACCCGTTCGACGGCGACTCCTACGACCGGGCGATCCTCCAGCTGCTCGAGCACCCGCGGATCCAGGACCCCCACCCGAGGTCGCCCGGCGCGGTGGAGCAGGCCCGGCTCCAAGGTGGCACCAACGTCGGCCACCGCGGCCCGGCCGCCGAGGACACCGCCGACTTCGACGACGACCCCACCAGGGACGGACCCGGCAACCTGCGCGCCGACTACGTGCTGCCGAGCAGCCGCCTCGCCGTCGCGGGCGCCGGCGTCTTCTGGCCGGTGGCGGCCGACCCGCTGTTCCGCCTGGTCGGCACCTACCCCTTCCCGGTCACCGACCACCGCCTGGTCTGGCTCGACGTGCGGACCGGGCACCGGCACGGGCACGGGCACTGACGGTCCCCGAGGGGCCGGCGGACGTTCACGCACTGTCC
This sequence comes from Nocardioides sp. Z13_37, assembly GCF_058355585.1. NCBI lineage: Bacteria > Bacillati > Actinomycetota > Actinomycetes > Propionibacteriales > Nocardioidaceae > Nocardioides > Nocardioides sp. Z13_37. The sequence continues at coordinate 276,085 of NZ_JBZGDV010000004.1, forward strand.
ACCCGCCGGTCCCTCGGGGCGTCACCCCGGATGAGGAGAGTCGGGCCGTCCGCCCGTCCCACTCCCCCGGAGGCCGCCATGCCCGAGCGCCCCACGCAGCACCCCACGCAGCACCCCACGCAGCACCCCACGCAGCACCCCACCCAGAGCCCCACCCGTGCCCCGCTGCCGATGGCGGGGCTCACCCACGGTGCCCGCAGCGCGGTGACCTGCCACCTGCGGTGCGGTGACGCCTGCGCGGCCCCGGCGCCCAACACCACCGAGACCACCTACTTCCGCGACATCGCCGCGACCGTCCTCAGCCGCCGCTCGGTGCTCGGCACCGGCCTGTCCGTCGCGGCGCTCACCGCCGTGCCGGTGGCGCACGCCGCGGCGACCCCGCGCCCGCCCGCCGGCCCGGCTCCGGACAAGGGCGGGCACGGCAGGCCCGGCCGGCTTGCCTTCACCCCCATTGCGCCCGCCGCGACCACCGTCGACGACGTCACGGTGCCCGCCGGGTACCGCTGGAACGCCATCGTGCGGTGGGGCGACCCGATCCTGCCGGGCGCCCCGGCGTTCGACGGCAGCCGCCAGACGCCCGAGGCGCAGGCCGTCCAGTTCGGCTACAACAACGACTACCTCGACATCATCGAGACCAACCGCGCCGGCACCGAGGCGCTCCTGGTGTGCAACCACGAGTACACCAACGAGGCCATCATGTTCCCGCCGGGCACCGACCCCGCGACCGCGATCCGCACCGCGTGGGCCGCACACGGCATGTCCGTGGTGCAGCTGCGCCGCCGTCGGCGCGGCGACGTGTGGACCTACGTCCCCGGGGCGCCCCTCAACCGCCGGATCACCCTCGACACCCCGTTCGCGGTCGACGGTCCCGCCGCCGGGTCCGACCTGCTGAGGACCGCGGCCGACCCGTCCGGGCGCACCGTGCGCGGCACGATGAACAACTGCGCAGGCGGGACGACGCCGTGGGGCACCGTGCTCTCGGGCGAGGAGAACGTCAACCAGTACTTCCGCGCCACCGGCACCGACCCGCGGGAGACCCGCTACGGCCTGTCCCCCACCCAGGACTCCCGCAACTGGCGCTCGGTCGACCCCCGGTGGGACGCGACCACGGCCGACTACCGCAACGAGCCCAACCGGTTCGGCTGGATCGTCGAGGTCGACCCGACCGACCCGAGCTCGGTGCCCGTCAAGCACACCGCGATGGGTCGCTTCAAGCACGAGGGCGCCAGCGTGGTCGTCAGCTCCGACGGGCACGTCGTGGCCTACATGGGCGACGACGAGCGCTTCGACTACGTCTACCGGTTCGTCTCGCGCGACACCATGCGCCGCGGCGCCGGGACGAAGGCCCGTCGGCACAACCTCCGGCTGCTGTCCGAGGGCGACCTGTCGGTGGCCCGGTTCAGCGGCGACGGCCTGGCCGACGGGGTGAGCGACGGCACCGGGGAGTGGATCCCCCTCACCCGCGGCGGCCGCTCGGTGGTGCCCGGCTTCTCGATCGAGGAGGTGCTCGTCTACACCCGCCTCGCCGCCGACACCGTGCAGCCGACGAAGATGGACCGTCCCGAGGACGTCGAGCCCAACCCGCACAACGGTCGCGTCTACGTCGCCTGCACCAACAACACCGACCGCGGCAAGGTCGGCAAGGAGGGACCGACCGAGCCCAACCCGCGCGCGGCCAACAAGGACGGCCACGTGGTGGAGATGATCCCCACCGGCGGCGACCACACGGCCGACACCTTTGGCTGGAACCTGTTCCTCATCTGCGGCGACGCCGCCTCGGCCGGGCGCTACTTCGGCGGCTGGACCGGGCCGGTCTCACCCATCTCCTGCCCCGACAACGTCGCCTTCGACAGCCGCGGCAACCTGTGGGTCTCCACGGACGGCCAGCCCAGCGCGATCCGGCTCGGCGACGGGCTGTTCAAGGTGCCGGTCGAGGGCCCCGAACGCGGTCGCGTGCAGCAGTTCCTGGCAGTGCCGGCGGGGGCGGAGACGTGCGGCCCGGTGATCCGCGACCGGGACGACTCGGTGTTCGTCGCCGTGCAGCACCCCGGCGAGGACGGCTCGTGGGCGGCGCCGCAGTCCCGCTTCCCCGACTACGTGCCCGTCGGCGCGCGGCCCGTGGCCGGGGCGTTCGCCGGCCCGCGGCCGGCCGTCGTGCAGGTCACCCGCGCCTGAGGACTGCGGGCGGGCTCCCCGCGAGCGCCCGCTCGGCCCGCACGTGCGCGGCGGCTGGCGGGACAGGTCAGACGTAGTCCTTGGCCACGTAGCGGCCGTCCGGGGTGATCGGGTCGTCGACGTTGATCGCCTCGACGGCCTCGGTGAGCTCGGCCTCCGCGAGCGGCGGGCGACGGTCGAGGTGGATCCCGGCGATCATGCACCGCACCGACCCGCCGGCCAGCTCGATGGTCGGGATCTCGACCGAGACGATCTCGCACGTCTCCTCGATCGCGGCCACCTGCTCGGGGCGCAGCGAGCGCCGCGCGCGGGCCGACATCGCCATCACGTAGCGACGCCTGCCGTCCGGCGTACGACCGCACAGCTCGACGGCATTGCCGGCGAACTCGCGGACCTGCGCCTCGGTGAGCTCCACGATCGTCCGCCCGGTGACGGCGAGGCGCTCGCGCACCTGCTCGCGTCGGTGCTCGTCGGGGATCATCTCGAGGGCGATCAGCGCGACGTCGGTGCCGATGCAGGCCAGGACGTTGGTGTGGTAGACCGGCACGCCGTCGGAGTCGACGGCGTCGAAGGCCATCGGCTCGTAGTTGAAGTCGGTGCAGAACCGCTCCAGCACGGCGACGTCGGCGCGGTGGCTGCGCGCGGTGTAGGCCACCCGCGAGACGTGGTCGAGCACCATGGCGCCGGTGCCCTCGAGGAAGACGCCGTCCGGCTCCAGGCCGGAGTAGTCGATGATCGCCTGCACGCGGTACTCCGACTTCAGCAGCTCCAGCACGTCGGCGCGCCGCTCGTGGCGGCGGTTGGAGGCGTACATCGGGTAGACGGCCACGGTGCCGCCGGCGTGGGTGGAGACCCAGTTGTTGGGGAACACGCTGTCGGGGCGGGTGTGGTCGTCGTCGTCGAAGACGTGCACCCGTACGCCGACCTCGCGCAGCGCGGCGGCCAGCGCGTCCATCTCCGTCAGGGCCTTCTCCGCCGTCGTGTAGTCGGACTGGCCCTCGGGCGCCTCGGACTGGAACGCGTTGTCGGCCGCGGTCGCGGGGTTGGGGACGAAGCTGGTCGCGCGGACGAGGATCACAGCGTTTGGGGCCTGGGCACTCACGGGAGGAATCTAGGCCACGGCCCCGCGACGCCCGGAGGCGCGGCGGGCACCGCCCGGCTAGGGGTGAGCCGAGCCCAGCCCCACGGCAACGGCCATGGTGTCGGCCACCTCGGCGGGGTCGCGTCGGCCCGCCGTCTCGTAGCAGGTCAGCTCCGTCTGCACCCACCCCGGCACGTCGGCGCCGCTCCACAGCCCGCAGGGGACGAGGCCGCGCTCCTCGACGAAGGCGATGACGCGCTCGTTGACCTCGTCGGCCGTGCCGGGTGCGTAGGCGAGGAAGGTGGCGATGTGGGGCTCGTCGGGGACCGTGCGGAAGCCGCGCTCGCGCAGCGCCGCCGCGAGCCCGACCGCCCAGGCACGGTGCGCACCGAAGCCGGACAGGTGCTCGTCCAGGCCCTTGAGCCCGCCCAGCGCCGCGGCCGTCATGGAGTAGATCGTGCCGCCCATCCGCTGCCGCCACGACCGCAGCTCCCCGACCAGGTCCTCGGGGCAGGCGACCAGCGCGCCGCTGGAGCCGCCGAGCCCCTTGTAGAGCGAGACGTAGACGGAGTCGAAGAGCTCGGCCACCTCCGCCAGGTCGCGCCCCCAGTAGGAGACGGACTCCCAGATCCGGGCGCCGTCGGCATGCAGCCGCACGCCCCGCTCGCGGGCGGCGGCGGAGAGGGCGACGAGCTCGTCCCACGGCGGTAGCAGGCACCCGGCGTCGCGCAGCGGGAGCTCGACCAGCGCCGCCCCGAGGCGCCCGCCGATGGCGGCGAGGTCGTCGGCGGTCGCGGTGTGGGGACCCGTGGTGAGCCACTCGAGGTCCAGACCCAGCACCCGCCGGGGACCGTCCTGCTCGTGCCGCACGAGGTGCGAGAGGTCGGGCAGGGCGACGCGGCGCGAGGCCGCCCGGTCGCACCAGGCGCGCAGGGTGACCTGCTGGGCCATCACGCCGCTGGGGAACATCACGGCCGCCGGCTTGCCGAGCAGGTCGGCGACCCGGTCCTCGAGCGCGGCGACGGCACCGCGCTCGCCGTAGCGGTCCCACCCGATGTCGTGGGCCTCCGCGAAGTCGGCCAGATCGCGCAGCATCGCGGCGGGCGTCGACGGCGGGCGGTGGAAGATCCACTCGGCGCCCGCCGACGCCGCCCGGAAGCGGTCGTGGACCTCGCTCACGCCGGGGTCAGGACTGGCGCTTGAACCAGTAGGTGGTCTCGACGCCCGGGATGACCTGCACCAGCTCCCAGCCGTTGAGGCCGAGGGTGGACAGCAGGTCCTCCCACGACTCGGTGTCCTCGACGAGGGCCTCGGGGTCGGCGTTGTAGCCGCCGACCTCCACGTTGCCCTGGTCGTCGACGGTGATCTCGAGGTGTGCCCAGGAAGCCATGGGGTGATCCTGTCACGTCCGCTCAACGACCGAGCGGCCACTCCGCCAGCACGTGGCACCGGTCGGTCTCCCACCAGGCGAGCTGGAGCCGGTCGAGCACGACGTCGACGGGCACGACGCCCGCGAGCAGGGCCGCCGTGGAGGCGAGGTCGACGTCGTCGGATGCCGCGTCCACGGTCAGGTGGGGGCGCACGTCGGTGCCGAACTCCCCGCCGTACGGCGGCCAGGCGGGGAACGCGGCGACCAGGCGCGCGGTCAGCTCCCGCAGTGGCGCGTCGGGCTCGGGCACGAGGTGGATGATCCCGCTGGGGAACTGGTCCAGCCGCGCCAGCCTGACCTCGACGGGCGGGGTCGCCGCCGCGAGTGCCGCGACGGTCGCGAGGTCGGCGTCGGTCGGGCTGGGCGCGAAGGGGCCCAGCGCGGTGATGTGCGCGTGCCCGAAGCGCGGGTCGGCGGAGACGAAGCCGGCGTCGTAGTGGGCGGTGCGCTGGCGCACCCACTCCTCCAGCGCCGGCACCGGGAGCTGCAGGACGGAGTGGCCGGTCACACGGGCAAGCCTGGCAGGCGGGCCGCACGCGCGCCTCACTAGGCTGGTGGCGCCATGACCCAGTCCTTGCACGTCGCCCCGCCCTCGTCCGAGACCGCCGCCCTCGCCCGCGATCGCCTCGCCGCACTCGCCACCCCGCCCGGGGCCCTCGGCCGCCTCGGCGAGCTCGGGGTGTGGCTGTGTGCCGCCCAGGGCGTCGTCCCCCCGCTTCCGCTGACCGACGTACGCCTCGTGGTGCTGGCCGGCGACCACGGTGTCGCCGCCCACGGGGTGTCGGCCTACCCCGCGGCCGTCACCGAGGCCATGGTGCGCACCCTCGTGGCCGGGAGCGCGGGCGTGAGCGCGCTGGCGCGGGCGCACGGCGTGGCGGTGAGCGTGGTCGACGTCGCCGTCGACGCCGACCTCGACGACCTGCCCGACGCGGTCACCGCCCGCAAGGTGCGCCGCGGCTCGGAGCCGATCCACCTGGCCGACGCCCTCACGCGCGACGAGGCCGAGCGCTCGCTGGCGCTCGGCGCCGAGCTGGCCGCGGAGCAGGTCGCCGACGGCGCTCAGCTGCTCATGACCGGCGACCTCGGCATCGGCAACACCACGGCCGCGGCGGCGCTCGTGGCGGCCACCCTCGGGCTGCCCGCCGACGAGGTGACCGGTCGCGGCACGGGCATCGACGACGAGGGCTGGCACCGCAAGCGCGACGTGATCGCGCAGGCGCTGGCTCGCGTGCAGGGCCGCACGTCCGACCCGGTCGAGGTGCTCGCCGCGCTCGGCAGCGCCGACCTGGCCGCCACCGTCGGCTTCCTGGTCGAGGCGTCCAGGCGGGGCGTCCCGGTGCTCCTCGACGGCCTGATGGCGCTCGCCTGCGCGGTCGTGGCCGAGGCGTACGCGCCGGGTGCCGCGGCCTGGTGGCTGGCCGGGCACCGCTCGACGGAGCCGGCGCAGGCGCACGCCCTCAAGTCCCTGGGCCTGGAGCCGGTCCTCGACCTCGGCATGCGCCTGGGCGAGGGGTCCGGCGCGGTCGCCGCCGTCCCGGTGCTGCGCTCGGCGATCGCCGTCCTGCGCGACGTGGCGCTGCTGTCGGAGATCATGCCTTCGTGATCCTCCGCGACGCCTGGCTGCTCGCGACCGGGACCCTCACGGCCGTGCGGGTCCCGCCCCCGGGCCGGGTCGACCGCGGGGTCGCCGGGCTGGCGATGCTCCTCGCGCCGCTGGCCGTGCTGCCGCTCGCTGCCGCCGCGGCGGTCGTCGTGCTGGCCGGCGGCTGGATCGGCCTGCCGCCGCTCGCGACGGCGTACGGCGTGGTGCTGACGCTGGCGCTGGGCACCCGGGCGTTCCACTGGGACGGGCTCGCCGACACCGCCGACGGACTCACCGCCTCCTACTCCCCCGCCCGCTCGCTCGAGGTGATGCGCACCGGCCCGGTCGGCCCGGCCGGCGTCGTCGCCGTCGTGCTCGTCACGGGGCTCCAGGCGGCCGGGCTCACGGCCGTCGTGCGCGACGACCAGGGCTGGTGGGTCGTCGGGCTGCTGGTGTGCGTCTCGCGCGTCGCGCTGGCCGTGTCGTGCGTGCGGGGTGTGCCCACGGCCCGCGCCGACGGCCTGGGTGCCACCTACATCGGCTCGGTGCCGGTCGTCGCCGCCGTCGCGTCCGTCCTGGTGTGCGGCGCCGTCGTGGCCCTCGCGGGCCACGGCCTCGGCTCGGGCGCCTCGACCGTCGTAGGGCTGCTGGCAGTGGTGGGCGTCGTGCTCGCCCTGCTGCTGCGGTGCGTACGCCGCCTCGGCGGGATCACCGGCGACGTGCTCGGCGCGGCCGTGGAGGTCTCCTTCGCCGTGCTGGTGCTGGCGGCGGCCACCGCCTGACCGGCGCCCGGGGGCCGGGCGGTCCGGTCAGTCGCCGGAGCCCGGCTCGGCCATCCTCCGGTGCATGGCCGCCTTGAGCTTGTCGGGCATCGCCTTGCCGGCGGCCTCCTGGACCTTGGTCTTCAGCCCGCCGCCGACCACCCGGTCCTTGCCGCCCATCAGCGCCTCGAAGCCCTGCCGGGCCACCTGCGCGGGGTCGTCCTTCTTCGACGTGCCGACCGCGGTGTCGTCGGCCATGTCGGCGCGCTCGAAGAAGTCGGTGTCCGTCGGGCCGGGCATCAGCGAGGTGAGCGTGACCCCCGTGTCCTTGAGCTCGTTCTGCAGCGCCTCGGTGAAGGACTGGAGGAACGACTTGGACGCGTTGTAGACCGCCTGGAAGGAGCCCGGCATGGTCGAGGCGATCGACGACGTCACCAGCCCGCGGCCCGCGTCGGCCGCGACCATGTCGCGCAGCACGAGCTTGGCCAGGCGCACCGTCGAGACGACGTTGAGGTCGATGATCGAGAGCTCGTCGGCGAGGTCGGTGTCGACGAACGCGCCGCCCTGTCCGTGACCCGCGTTGAGCGCGATGGCGGCCAGCGGGCGGCCGTCCGCGCGGATGGCGGAGTAGAGGGCGGCCACGCCCTGCTCGTTGCGCAGGTCGACCTGCACCGCCTCCACTTCCCCGCCGCCCTCGGCCCGCAGGACGGCCGCGGCGACCGTGATCTCGTCGTCCTCGGCCGCGACGAGGAGGTCGAAGCCGTGCTCGGCGAACTGCTTGGCGAGCTCGAGGCCGATGCCGCTCGAGGCGCCCGTCACGACCGCGAGCGGGCGATCGCTCCCCACCGTGGAGTCGGCGGTCGTGTCGGCGGCCGCGTCGCTGGCGGTGTCGGCGGGACGGGACGGGGTCGGGTCGTCGGCGGTCATGTCGACCCGTACCCATGCGGCTGCGTCCGATCCGCGGCGACCTGACAGGATCGCGCCATGCGGATCCTGGTCACCGGCGGCGTGCGGTCGGGCAAGTCCACCCACGCCGAGGACCTGATCGGCGGCGCACCTGCCACCTACGTCGCCACCGGCACGCCCCCCGACCGGGAGCAGGACCCCGACTGGGCCGCGCGGATCGACGCCCACCGCGCCCGCCGCCCCGACTCCTGGGGTACCGTCGAGACGCAGGACCTCGCCGGCGTCCTCGCCGAGGCCCGCGACCCGCTCCTCGTCGACTGCCTCGGCACCTGGCTCACCGCGATCATCGACGCCCACGACGCGTGGGAGGACGACTCCGACGCCGTCCACGACCTGGTGCTGGCGCGCGCCGACGAGGTCGTCGAGGCGCTCGTGCGGTGCGAGCAGGACGTCGTCCTGGTGACCAACGAGGTCGGCCTCGGCGTGGTGCCCGAGCACCGCTCCGGACGCCTCTTCCGCGACCTGCTGGGCGTGGTCAACCAGCGCGTCGCCGCCGCCTGCGACGAGGTGCACCTCGTCGTCGCGGGCCGCGTGCTGCGGCTCTGACCGGCTCTGACCGGATCTGTACCTGTAGACGGCCGCGATCACCGCCGCACGTTCCTCCCTGCTGTGGTGCAATCGCGCCATGGTGAACCTGATGGCCGTCCCCCCAGGGCTCTACCGAGGGACGGTGACCGGGACAGAGAGCGGGGACTGTCAGTGCCGTCTGGACGTACGCCGACTGACCGAGCACGCGATCAGCGTCGACTACGAGGCCGTGGGTGTCTCCGGACTCCAGCACGTCGAGCACACCATCGTGACGGAATCGGCTCTGCACGTCGCCGCCAGCGAGCTCCCCACGGTCGTCACCTTCCAGCGAACGGGTCCCGGACGCTACGTCGCGGACGTTGAGGGACCTGCCATGGAGATCCATGCAGGTTGGGACGGCGTCTGCCTGACCTGGGCGTGGCACTGGGCTCCTCCGGGCGAGGAGCCACGCGAGCAGTCGCGCGCGGTCGCGCGCCCAGTGCGCTGACGCCAGGAGCGCGCGTTCATCTGCCTGCGGGTCAAGGCTTCGAGAGGTGGCCGCATGCGTGCGCTTGCACCGCCCAGCCGACCGTCGTCGCCGCCGCGGTTGCCGGACGGGCTGACTCTGCGCTCGCCCCCTTCAGGTGACGGCGGCCGCCGGATGGTTGGGCTTGATCATCGCGCACCGCAAGGAACCGTCGATCCCCGGAAGCGACGCCTCGTGTGCCATCGTCCGAGCCAGTTCCGGGCCGACGTGGTTGCCTGCGAGAACCTGATAGCCGAGACGGAGGTAGTACGGGCCGTTCCACGGGACGTCTCTGAAGGTCGTCAACGTGGTGGCAGGAAGCCCGGCGTCGCGACCCCCGGCTTCCACGAACTCGAGCAAGGCCCGACCGATACGTCGACCGGCGTACGCGGGTGCTACCGACACCTGGGCCACGTGCGCGTTCCCGTCGAGCACCTCCGCGGTGATGTACGCCGCGATCTCCGACCCGAGCTGCGCCACCCAGACCTGCGCTCGCTCAATGGCTTCGCGCAGATCGCCCCTGTCCGGCACGTCCTCAGCGACCTGTGACATGCCGACGGTGTGGAACAGCTGCCCCGCCTTGACCTCCACATCGACCAGACGCTCCACGTCGCTCTCAAGAGCCGGACGAATGGTCGGGACGGTCACGGCTCCCACGCTCTCACACGTCATGGACGGGCGATCGTCGCATGGGCTGGACCGTCCCGCGCCTCACCCCACCACCGCTCATCGGCTGCTTGTCTCATCGACGCAGGCGCGGCAACGGGCCACCTCCGAGATCGCGGGTGACGTTGAGGTCCTCCCTGTAGGCGAGATGCTTCAGGAGTCGACCGAGCGTCAGCTCTGACCCGCCCCCTACCGTGGGTCACGTGACCTTCTGGCAGCTGGCCTTCGACGCGAACGACCCACGGCGGCTCGCGCGGTTCTGGGCGGCGGCGCTGGGCTACCGACCGACCCCGCCTCCCAGCTCGGCCACCACCTGGGACCGGCACTACCGATCACGCCTCGGTGACGACGACGCCTTCGACGACCGGATCTTCGACCCCGCAGGTCTGCGCCCGCCCATCTGGTTCCAGAAGGTTCCCGAGCCGAAGGCGGGCAAGAACCGACTACACCTCGACCTCTACCCGACGGGTCGTGACGACACGATGCCCATGGAGCGGCGAGTCGAGCTGGTCGAGGCACGGGTGGTCGACCTGGTCGGCCTCGGGGCGGCTGTGGAGCGAAGGGCACAATGCCTCGACCCCGGTGAGTCGTTCTACTACGTCGTCATGCGTGACCCCGAGGGCAATGAGTTCTGCGTCAGCTGATCGCGGCATGACAGTGCCGGTACATGCGAAACTGGCGCACGTGCGCCGTGCCGCAGTCGTGCTCACTCTGGCCCTGGCAGGGTGCAGCCTCGGTCCGTCTGTCGACGAGCCGACGGCGCCGTCCCCCCGCGCCGAGCGCATCGCTCCGCCACGCGAGGTCTTCCACGAGGACCGTCCCTACCGGCTCCAGAACTCGATGCGCGGCCTGCGACTGGCGGCGCGGGCAGCCACCTGGATCGACATCGACTCCAACTACTGCTGGGACGCTGCTCGACGACACCGCGTCCCCATCGCCACCCATTGGCCGTACGTCTACCGCGAGCGGTTCGACGACCCCCTGGGCCTCATCAGCCCGGACGCGGCCTTCGCCGACCTGACCCTTCCGGAGGTCCGCCGGCTCAGGTCCGGCGACCCGGTGCCCTACCGGGTCTCGACGATGGTGGAGATCGTCCGCGCGGCGGCCCGCGTCGGGTTGACCGGCATCGAGTGGGAGGTCAAGGGTGGACCGGCCTTCGAACGGCCCGGCACCTACAGCCGAGTTCTCGATGCTGCGAGCGAGGCCGGCATCGCGATCAACGTCAAGACGCTGGCCCACATCGGCGGCAGGGACGCCGCTCTGCGCCGACTGCGAGCCGCCAAGCGGGCAGGGGCCGTGACGATGCTCCTCGGCAGAGGCGACCGGCCACCCCGGATCACGGACTCGCAGTCCCGCTACATCGACTTCGTGCGGTGAGCCGGCACGACCGCTCACGACCACCGCGGCATGAGCGGACCGCCGGGTGTCAGCCCGGGCCGTAGGGGTGTGGTCTGACGTCGGCCGGGACTGCCCCGGCACGTGCCGCCTATCTGCGTCGGTGGAAGCGGAGGTCGCCGTTGGGGAGCCGGTCGGCGCGGTCGTCGGCGTCGTGGACGCGGTGATGGTGGTGGCTGCAGAGCAGGACGCCGTTGTCGAGGTCGGTGGGTCCCCCGTGGTGCCAGGGATCGAGGTGGTGGGCCTCGCACCAGGTGCCGGGGATGTCGCAGCCCTCGGCACGGCAGGTGCGGTCGCGCACCAGGAGCGCCTTGCGCTGCGCGGGGGTGAAGAGGCGCCGGACGCGGCCGAGGTCGATCGGCATGCCCTCGCCGCCGAGGACCGCCGGAAGGATCCTGGCGGTGCACGCCAGGCGCCGCGCCTCGGCGGCGGTGATCCGGTCCCCCGTGAGCTCGTCGCCCGGCACCAGCCCCGAGCCGAGCAGGTCCGCCGTGGCGAGCTCAGCCCTGAGCGACTCGAACGGGATCGTGACGACCACGGTCGTCGCGTCGCCGCCGTGGATCGGCAGCCGACCGGCGTCAAGGGTCTCGAGGAGCTGGATCCAGGCCTCGCCCATCCGGCGCGGGTGCGGAAGTCGCTGGGCGACGTCGGCGTCAGCCGGAGCAGACAGGCGCGGGTTGGTGAAGGACTCCAGGTAGGTCGCCCATCGCGTCGCCGCGGCATCGGGGAGCCGGCCGGAGATGCGGGTCGTGCCGTCGCCGAGCCGGCGCATCGTCAACCGGGTGTGCTCGCGGGCGTGGGCCTCGAGGTCGGCGAGTCGAGCGGCCTCCGCCCTCTCGGCGACCTCGGGCGCAACGACGTCGAGGATGCGGCGTCCGATGCGACCGAGCTCCGTGGGGCCGAACTCCGCCGCACGGTCGACGAGGTGGGCCTCGGCCAGCGACACGGTCGCGGCGTCGACGGCAGCGGGCAGCGCGGTGAGCGCACGATCGATCACGCGCGCCTGCGCCAGGCTCACGGCGCCCTCCCGCATGGCGGCCGCGAGGACCGGCCGGTCTCGGTCCAGCGCCTCGGCCAGCCGCAGGTCGGACCGCGCGTCGGCGAAGGACGTACGGGTCTGCTGCGCCAGCCAGCCGGCAGCGTCCCGGGCGGCGGTGTCGGCCGCGAGGTCACCGGCATCGGCGAGGATCCGCAGTCGCAGCTCGGCCAGCTGTCCCTCGGCCCGGGCGAGATCCCGCAGCGCCGTCGCCTTGTCGTCGGTGCCCATGAAGGTCGGGTTGGCGTCGCGCACGGACTTGAGGCGGGCGCGTACGTCAGCGACGGCGGCGACGATCGGGTGCATCACCCACGGCCTCCCTCCGACGACGACGGTCCACCGCGCACGCGGCTGCAGATCGGTCGTCGCTCCTGGAGGCCCGGATCCCCGGGCTATTACGTCACCCTCGCAACTCACCCCCCGAGCCCGGGTTGAGCGCACTGGTGACTGAGTCCTGGTGGCCCGAATCTGCGAGGAGCGTGAGGACTATTCTACCCCCGTCCACCGCATATTCGCAAGCATGTTCGAACGCTGCGAAGAAGTGGACGCCGCCGCCCTGAGCACCCAGCCCCAGCGGGGCGAACGTGAGCCCGCACCGCGTGCGCATGGAGCCGGCCGCGCCCGAGCGCCTATCGTCGGACCATGACGGGACGGGTGGCTGAGGTGATGCTGCGGTCCCCGATCGTCCTGGACGAGGCGGCGACCGTGGCCGACGTGCAGGAGGTCCTCGCCAGCTCCCACGTCCACATGGTGCTGCTCACCGGCACCGGCCGGGTCGGCGAGCCGTTGCTCGGCACGCTCGTACGCAGCGACCTCGCCGCCGTTGGGCCCGGGGAGGCTGCGCTCGCCCACGCTCGGGTCGACGGGCGCACCGTCGGCGCCGACCTGCCCGCCGAGCAGGTACGCCGGGCGATGCGCGCCGTGGGCGAGCGGCGCGTCGCCGTGGTGGACCGTCAGGGGCTGCTGGTCGGGCTGCTCTGCCTCAAGCGCCACGGCGGGGGCTTCTGCACCGACGACGGCGTCGCCTCCCGGCGCGCCGAGCGCACCGACCGCCCGGGCGCTCAGGCCAGCAGGACGTAGCAGCCCAGCGCCACCAGCCACGACACGAACGAGCCCAGCAGGAAGTACTCGGTGAGCTGGTGGATCCGCTCCTGGTCGCGCCGCGACGACAACTCGGGGAAGCGCAGCAGCCCCTTGGCCGCGACGACCACGCTGGCCGCCGTCACCTGCCCCCCGAGGGCGAGGGCGAGGATGAAGACGCGCTCGAGCGGGCCGAGCAGCCGCCCGCCCTTGAGCCGGGTGGGCGGCATCCCGCCGTCGGAGCGCGGGTTGATGGTGCCGGTCGCCTTGAGGACGAGCCGGACGAGCACGTTGCCGGTGGAGAGCTGGACCGTGAAGGCGCCGAGCAGCAGCAGGAAGCGGTCGGGACCGACCCCGTCGAGGTCGCCCACGGCGAGCGAGTCGAGCCACCGGGCCAGCGGGCCGGAGGCCTCGGGCGCGAGCCCGGAGCAGGCGATCGCCCCCACCAACGCGACCAGGAAGACGCCGAGCGGCAGCCGCGCGGCCTTCGGGCCCGGGTGGCCGAAGCCCCACGTGACCGTGAGGCCCCACAGCAGCACCACGACCGCGATGGCCAGCAGGGCAGCCACGTCACGCCCCGACGTCAGCCCGGCCAGCAGTCCGGTGCACAGCGCCACCAGCGCCCCGACGCACTCGGGCAGGTAGCGCGTGCGGCGCGCCGCGTGGGTCAGGTCGGTGACCGCGAACCCGATCAGCAGGATCCCGAGCCAGCTCATCGGTCTCCCTCCTCCTCCGGGTCGTCGCCCCGGCCGGCGGGCGCGAGCAGGTCGTGGGCCGCGACGATCGACGCCAGCCCGTCGGCGCGCACCCGCTGCGACACCGCGGACGCGCTGATCCCCATGGCGTCGGCGATGTCGCGCTGGGTCTCGTGGGACAGCAGACCACGCAGCACCGACACCGAGCGCTCCGACAGGCCGCTGACCCGCTCGTCACGCAACACCAGCCCGGCGTTGACGAGGGCCGGGTCGGCTCCCCCGACGGCGCCGTCGGCCGCGACGTACGCCGTGCGCAGCCACCGTTGGGCCGGGCTGCGCTCCGCGCTGGCCGCGGCCTCGATCGCCACCCGGGCCGCCCACCACCCCGGTCCGTCCTCGATCCCGGACTCCGCGTCGAGGACGGTCGTCGTCCCCCAGCCGATGCCGTGGCGCACGTCGTGGTCCGGGAGCAGCCGCACCCGGACCAGGAGGGTGGCCCGCACGGCCTCCGCGACCGTCGCGAAGGAGCCCTGGTACTCGTCCCCGACGGTGACCCACAGCGGCCGGAGCGGGCGCAGCATGTCGTTGACCTCGCCCAGCGCCGACTCCAGGCGCTGGTGCAGCTCGGTGCGGTCGTGGGAGGATCGGGACCCGACGAGGTCTCCGATCAGCGTCGCGACGGCAGCCCTGGGCATCCCTCGATAATGAAGGTCATCGCTTCATTTGTCCATAGATGAAGCACATCGCTTCATTCCCAGAAGACGCGCTCGACCACGGCGTGGGCGCGCCGGGTGGTGCGCAGGTAGTCGTTGACCATCTCGTCCGACGCGCCCTGCGGGTAGCCCAGCACTCGCGCGACCGCACCCCGTTCGAGGGCGTCGCTGGGCAGCTGGTCGGCCGGCTTGCCGCGCACGAGCGTGACGGCGTTGCGCACCCGGCTCACCAGGCGCCACGCCTCCGCCAGCGTCGCCGCGTCGGCCTCGGCGATCAGCCCGGCCTCGACCGCCGCCTCCAGCGCGGGCAGCGTCTGGGTGGTGCGCAGTCCCTCGACCCGCCCGGCGTGGCGCATCTGCAGCAGCTGCACGGTCCACTCGACGTCGGCCAGCCCACCGCGGCCGAGCTTGAGGTGGGTGTGCCGGTCCGCGCCGCGCGGCAGGCGCTCGTCGTCGACGCGCGCCTTGATCCGGCGCACCTCGATCACCGCGGACTCGGGGATCCCGTCGACGGGGAAGCGCAGCGGGTCGATGAGCTCGGTGAAACGGGCGCGCAGGCCGGGGTCGCCCACCACCGCGTCGGCCCGCAGCAGGGCCTGGAACTCCCACACGTGCGACCACTTGGCGTAGTAGGCGGCGTAGGACTCCACGGTGCGCACCATCGGGCCGTTCTTGCCCTCCGGGCGCAGGTCGGCGTCGATCTCCAGCGGCGGGTCGCTGGCCGGGAGCGAGAGCAGGCGCCGCACCTCCGAGACGACCGCCGTCGCGAACGACGCCGAGGCCTGCGTGTCCGCACCACCGGCGGGCTCGTGCACGAACATCACGTCGGCGTCGCTGCCGTAGGACAGCTCGAACCCGCCGTAGCGACCCATCGCGACCACGGCGATCCGGCTGGCCGGCTCGTCCAGCCCTCGCTGGCGGCGCACCGCCTCGATCGCGATGTCGAGCGTCGCCTGCAAGGTGGCGTCGGTCAGCCGGCTCAGCCCCTGGCCGACCAGCGCCACGTCGGTGCCGGCGACGAGCTCGCCGCACGCGATGCGCAGCAGCTCGCGCCGGCGCACCGACCGCACGGCGGCGACCGCGGCCTCGGGCGAGTCGGCGCGCTCGGCGACCGCCTGCATCTCCGCCAGCGCCGCCTCGGCGCTCAGCGGCACGAGCGACTCCCCCAGCATCTTCACGCCCTGCGGCTCGCGCTCGAGCAGGTCGGTGGCGTAGCGCGAGGTGCCGAGGACGACGGCGAGCCGCTGGGCGACCTCGCCCTCGTCGCGCAGCATCGTGAGGTACCACGGGGTGCGACCGAGGCTCTCGCTGATCCGCCGGAATCCGAACAGCCCGGCGTCGGGGTCGGGCGAGTCGGCGAACCACCCCAGCAGCACCGGCAGCAGGGTGCGCTGGATGTCGGAGGTGCGCGAGACCCCGCTCGTCAGCGCCTCGAGGTGGCGCAGCGCGGCGCGCGGGTCGGCGTAGCCCAAGGCGGACAGCCGGTCCTCCGCGGCCTCCAGCGACAGTCGCGCCTCGGAGCCCGGGAGCTTGGCGACGGCCCCGAGCAGCGGGCGGTAGAAGAGCTTCTCGTGCAGCCGGCGCACCTCGCGGCGGTGGTGGCGCCAGCGCCGGTCGAGCTGGGTGGCGGGCTCGGAGAAGATGCCGATCGAGCGGCCGAGCCGGCGCAACGACGCCTCGTCCTCCGGAAGCACGTGCGTGCGCCGCAGCTGGTAGAGCTGGATCCGGTGCTCGAGGGTGCGCAGGAACGTGTAGGCCTCGTGCAGCTTCTCCCCGTCCTCGCGCCCGACGTAGCCGCCGTCGGTGAGGCGGCTCAGCGCGCTGAGCGTCGCGCCCTCGCGCAGCGACGGGTCGGCCCGGCCGTGGACGAGCTGGAGCAGCTGCACGGCGAACTCGACGTCGCGCAGGCCGCCGGAGCCGAGCTTGAGCTGCCGCTCGGCCTGGTGCGCCGGGATGTGGTCGACGACCCGTCGGCGCATGGCCCGCACGTCGTCGACGAAGCCGTCGCGACCCGCGGCGCTCCACACCATCGGGGCCACCATCTCCCGGTAGCGCCGACCGAGGTCGGCGTCCCCCGCGACGGGCCGCGCCTTGAGCAGCGCCTGGAACTCCCAGGTCTTGGCCCACTTCTCGTAGTAGCCCTGGTGGCTGGCGAGGGTGCGCACGAGCGGCCCCTGGCTGCCCTCGGGGCGCAGGTTGGCGTCGACCGGCCAGATCGTGCCCTCCCGGGTGTGGTCGGAGCAGATCCGCATCAGGTGCGAGGCCAGCTGGGTGGCCGCGCGCAGGGCGGCGCCCTCGTCGGCCCCGGGGGCCGGCTCGTGGACGAAGACGACGTCGACGTCGGAGATGTAGTTGAGCTCGTGGCCGCCACACTTGCCCATCGCGACGACCGCGAGGCGCACCGTGTGGGCGGTCTCGCCCACCCGTGCGCGGGCCACCGCCAACGCGCCCTCGAGGGTCGCGGCGGCGAGGTCGGAGATCTCGGCGGCCGCGTCGTCGAGCCCCACGTGGTGGGCGAGGTCGCGCGAGGCCAGCCGCAGCAGGTGCCTGCGGTACTCCACGCGAAGCGCGTCGACGGCCTCGGCGTCGGGGAGCCCGGCCACCGGCTCGTGGGCGTGCGGGTCGGCGCCCACCGCGCGCAGCATCGCCTCGCGCAGGGCGTACGCGGCGGGGCGGGTGGTGCCCAGGGTGGGGTCGGTCAGCTCGCGCCAGTGCTCCGGGTGACGGACCAGGTGCTGGGTCAGGGCGGCGCTGGCGCCGAGCACGCTGCACAGCCGCATCGCGGTGCCCTCGTCGTCGGCCACCTCGGTGAGCATCTCCGCGCCGGTGCCCTCGGCCTGCTCGTCGAGGGCCTCGGCCAGCCGGAGCAGGCCCTCGAGCGCGGCGTCCGGGTCGGCCGACGCGGCGAGCTCGTCGGTCAGCGGCGGACCCGCCTCGCCGAGCCGCGCGATCCCGCGCGCAGCGGCGGCGCCGTCGACGAAGCCCTTGCGGACGTACGACCCCGGCGTGTCCCCCATCTGCGTCAGTCCGCCGGGCTCAGAGGACCGGCAGCATCCGGTCGCGCTCGTAGGCGGAGACCTGGGTGCGGTACTCCTCCCACTCGGCGCGCTTGTTGCGCAGGAAGAAGTCGAAGACGTGCTCACCGAGCGTCTCGGCCAGCAGCTCGGAGTCCTCGGCGATCCCGATGGCGTCCCACAGGCTGCGCGGCAGCGGCGCGATGCCGAGTGCCCTGCGCTCGCGCTCGGTCAGCGACCAGACGTCGTCCTCGGCCTCGCGGGGCAGCTCGTAGCCCTCCTCGATGCCCTTCATGCCCGCGGCCAGGACGACCGCGAAGGCGAGGTAGGGGTTGCAGGCCGGGTCGATCGTGCGCAGCTCGATGCGGGTGGACTGGCCCTTGTTGGGCTTGTACATCGGCACCCGGATCATCGCCGAGCGGTTGTTGTGGCCCCAGCACACTCCCGACGGGGCCTCGCCGCCGCCGAGCAGGCGCTTGTAGGAGTTGACCCACTGGTTGGTGACCACGCTGATCTCGCCCGCGTGGCGCAGGATCCCGGCGATGAACTGCCGGCCGGTCTTGGAGAGCTGGTACTGCGCGCCGGCCTCGAAGAAGGCGTTGCGATCGCCCTCGAAGAGCGACACGTGGGTGTGCATGCCCGACCCGGGGTGGGTGGTGAACGGCTTGGGCATGAAGGAGGCCCAGATCCCGTGGCCGAGGGCGACCTCCCGGATGACCGTGCGGAAGGTCATGATGTTGTCGGCGGTGGTCAGCGCGTCGGCGTAGCGCAGGTCGATCTCCTGCTGGCCCGGGCCGCCCTCGTGGTGGCTGAACTCGACCGAGATGCCCATCGCCTCGAGCATCGTGATGGCCTCGCGGCGGAAGTCGGCGCCGCGCGACTGGGCGGTGTGGTCGAAGAAGCCGCTGCGGTCGACCGGCTGCGGCTCGTCGCCCTTCCCCGGCACGTCCTTGAACAGGTAGAACTCGATCTCGGGGTGGGTGTAGAAGGTGAACCCCTTGTCGGCGGCGGTGCTCAGGGTCCGCTTCAGCACGTGGCGCGGGTCGGCGTACGACGGGCTGCCGTCGGGCATCACGATGTCGCAGAACATCCGCGCGGTGGCCGGGCCGCCGTCCTCGCCGGTGCGCCAGGGCAGGATCTGGAACGTCGAGGCGTCGGGGTGCGCGAGCATGTCGGACTCGTACACGCGGGCGAAGCCCTGGATGGCCGAGCCGTCGAAGCCGATGCCCTCATCGAAGGCGTTCTCGAGCTCGGCCGGTGCGACGCTCACGCTCTTGAGGAAGCCCAGCACGTCGGTGAACCACAGCCGCACGAACCGGACGTCACGCTCCTCGAGCGCCCGGATCACGAAGTCCTCTTGCTTGCCCATGCCACCACCCTAGGGCCAGCGCGACGCGAGGGTCGGAGGGTGTCAGCAGCCGAGTCAGAAACCCGCGTCAGACGGCATCCCGCCGCCGATCAGCGCCTCGCGCCGGGCCCTGTCGGCGACCTGCAGCTCGCGCAGCAGGCGCCGCAGCTGGGCCTCGTCGGCCACCAGCCCGAAACGGAGGTGGATGCCCGGCGGGTCGGGCTCGCGGTCGGTCGGCAGCAGCAACCGGCTCAGCCGCCACCGGTAGGACGGGGCGCCGGACACGGCGGTCAGGACCAGTGCGGCCCAGCGGGTGCCGAGGTTCTCCGGCACGACGGCGCCCACGTCGTCCCACGCCAGCTCGCTGTCGATGCCGGTGCCGTGCAGCTCGACGAGGTCGGCGGAGATACGCAGCTCGGGCCGGCGCGACCACGCACGCCACATCTCGGCGGCCAGCACCAGCACGAGCAGCCCCAGGACCCCGGCCACCACGCGCACCCCGGTCCGCTCGTCGAGGAGGGCGGCCATGGCGAGGCCGACCCCGAGCGTCGTCAGCACGAGGGCGACCACGGGGGCCTGGCCCCGCTCGCCGAGGGCCAGGGCCCAGGCGGGACGCCCGCGCAGCTCGGTGCGCCGCCACGTCGAGGTGCTGCGCCGCTGGCCGAGGGCGACCATCGCCGCCACGGAGAGCATGAACGCCCCCAGCACGACGTTGAGCAGCCGCTGCTCCGCGCGGGTCGCGGCGAGGTAGAGCGCCCCGGCTCCGATCACGCCCGTGACCAGGACGGTGAAGACGCCGACGGGTCGTGACGTGAACGCGTGGCTCCCGGCCACCCGCTCAGAAGATCGAGTCAAAGACGTCTCCCACTCCCTCGCCGATCGCACCGAACGTGTCGCCGATCTCCTCGACGCCGTCGACCACCGCACCACCCCAGTCGCCGAGCGAGTCGGCACCGGAGTCGAAGAGGCTGTCGATCGCCCCCGAGGTGAAGGCGCCCACCACCGTACCGACGGCGGCTCCGACGACGACGCCGGCGGCGGTGCCGACGCCGGGGATCGGCACGAAGCTGCCGATGACGCCGCCCATGTAGGCGCCGGACGCGGTGCCGGCGAGGATCGACGCGGCAGCCGGCACGGCGTTGGAGGTGATGGCCTGGGCGGGCCCCTCCTCCTCCCAGTCGGAGGCGATGCCGTAGCCCGCGGTGGCGATGTCGATGACCCACAGCCCGCGGGTGAGGCCCTTGGGCAGCTCCCAGCTCGACAGCGCCCGACGAGCCGACGGGTGGGCGTCGTCGAGGCGGTCGGCCTCGTCCATCAGTTCGTAGAAGCGACCGGGGTCGGTGACCCGTCCATCGGGGGTGCGGAGCGCGTCGGCGTGGGCGCGCAGCTCCGCCGCGCGCGCCAGCATCCGGTCGACCTCGCCGGTCAGGTGCGGCGTCGCGCGACGGATGAGCTCGAGCTGGATGCCGGCCGAGATCAGCTGGCCCGAGATCCCGACGTAGGCCGAGTCGTGGCGCTGCCAGGCCGATGCTCCCGCCTCGAGCGCGCGCTGCCACGCGTCCCACGCCGCCGTGGCGTCCTTGACGCACGTGTTCCACACCTCGACCTTGCGGTTGTGGCTGCGCACCGCCGCGTCGCGTGCCTCCCAGGCGTCCCACTCCGACGGCGTGGCGTCGGGCGTGGGCGACTGGCCGGCGGACGGCGGTCCGGCGCCGGGGTTGCGCACCACGAGACCGTCGACCACGAGGTCGCCCGCGCGGGCGGCGGCGCGCACGTCTGCCATCGCGTCCTTCGCGGTGCGCATGTCCTCGGCGAGGCCGTCGACGAGCGTCGCGACGTGGCCGGTGATGCTCGCGCCCTCGTCGCCGGACTGCGCCAGCTCGCGGGCCCGGCCGGCGAACGCCGTGCCGGCCTCGCCCTGCCAGTCGCCCGCGGCGTCGGTGCGCTGCTGGGCCACGGTGGTGGCGAGGTCGTCGAAGCCGGTGCGCAGGTCCTGCCGCAGCCACCGGGCGACGGCTCGGACGTTGGCGACCTCACCCTCGATCTCGGTGTCGAGGTCACCCATCGGTTCTCAGCCCGTCGATGAGGAACGACGCCGCCTCGTGGGCGTCGACCGTGGCCACCGTGCTGTTGCAGTCCTCCACGGCCGCGGCGATGGTCGTCGACTCGAAGGCGAGCCGAGCCGCCGCGTCGCTGGCCGCGGCCAGGATCATCAGCAGGAGCGGCTCGGCCTGCCCCGTGCCGCCCGCACCGGGACGCGAGGTGCCGACGGCGTCGAACGTGGTGCCGGCCTGGCCGAGCTGCTGGGCCACCCGGGTCAGGGTGGCGTGGTCGACGACCAGGTTGGACGCGCCCCCGCCGCCCCCGCCGCCGTCCACGGCGTTCATGCCCGGACCCCCGGCTCCGGGGCGCGCCGCTCCTCGGGCACGTAGACGTCGGTGTAGACGACGTCGAACGGCCGGACGTCGTGCAGCATCTGCAGGTCCTGTAGGGGCAGCCCGAACCAGGGCTGGTCCTCGCCCTGGCACGCATGCAGGCGGTCGAGGGCGGAGTAGACCAGCACGGCCGTGCGGCCGTCCTTGGTCTGCCGGTAGACCGCCTCCGCATAGCGCCCGTCCTGCACGTGCGAGACGCAGGGGATGTAGAGGAAGGGCGGGTAGTCGCGCGGGAGCCGACGCGGCTCCGCCGGGCCGGTGTCGGTGACGTCGCTCATGCGCAGGATCCTGCCCGGGCACGAGCCGCCCGAAACCGCTCGGCCCGCCGTCAGCGGCAGATGTTGATGTCCTGCGACCCGAGCACGCCGTCCCACACCTCGCGCATCGGCGCGAGCCAGCTCTGGGTGGTCGGCACGAAGGCGATGCTCCCGTCGACCTTCTTGCGCACGCCGTCCACGCGCACCTTCTCCACGACGAGCGGCACGGTGACCTTCCGGCTGCGCACGCCCTCCCAGCACGCGGACGCCTTCCGCTTGGTCACGGCCTCCTCGAGCGTGACCGGATCGCCGACGCGCTCGCCGTTGTAGCGCCACGCGACGGTGGTGACGTAGCCGGTCTGGCCCTCCCAGGGTGCGACGACGGTGGCGGACATGCCCCACGTGCGCTTGGTGGCGATGCGGAACCTCACCCGGCCGTCACGCACCTTCCTGGCACGCGACTCCCACACGTGGACGACGTCGGCGTCGAGCGTCCTGCGGGCGTTGACGAGCTGGATCTCGCAGCCCTCGCAGTCGTCGACGGTGAAGGTCAGCGTCGTGCGGCCGGCGGCGCGCTCGGTGGGCTGGTCAGGGGCCGGCCGTGCGTGCGCGGGTGCGGACGCCAGCGAGCCGGCGAGGACCGCGACGCCCGCGAGCGCGGTGGCCCGGGCCAGGACGGTGGTGCGGACGGTCGATCGGATGGTGGTGGTGCGGTGGGTCATCTCTGTCTCCCCCTGAGGTGGTGTCACCGCTTGTGACGCGGCTGTGGTCCACCAGGTTGCACCGCGATCGGGCGCAGGGGTCAGTCATCTCCCAGCGTGTTGCGCTCGAGGTCGGCCAGGGTGGGCCGCCCCCGGTTGCAGAAGACCTCGAGCTCGACGGAGCTGCGACCGTCGCTGAAGACCGCCTCGACGTCGTCGTCCGGGCCCTGCTCCCAGCTCACCGCGCGCCAGCCGCCCTCCTTGTCCGGGCGCACGCCGACGCCGTACGCCCAGGTGTCGCGGCACTCGACGACGAAGGCCCCCCACTCGCCGGTGATCTCGTCGGACACAGCCGGAGCGTCGGGCTCGGGGACGGAGGGGGACGGCACGGAGGTGTCGCGGGCGACCTCGTCGCCCACCGGGCCGCGGTCGCGGATCGTGGCGCCCACCGTCGACACCGCGAACACACCGGCGATCACGGCCACGACCGTGGCCGCGCCCCACAGGCCGACGAGCATCATCCGACGTCTCACGGGGCGCATCTTGCCGGTTCGCCGGTCAGCGTGGGGTGAGGACGCGGTTAAGGCGCGGCTAAGGCCGCAGTGGTGCGCTCCCGGGACGGTACGGTCGTTGGGTGGCCGAGGTGCTGATCATCGAGGACGACGACCGGATCAGGCCGTTGATGGTGCGGGGCATGCGCGAGTGCGGCCACACGGTCACCTCGGCGCCCACCGGGATGGGCGGGCTGCAGCTCGCGGTCGACTCCTCCCCCGACCTGGTCGTGCTCGACCTCGGGCTGCCCGACGTCGACGGCACCCAGGTGCTGTCCATGCTGCGGGCGGTGAGCGAGGTGCCGGTGATCATCGCCAGTGCCCGCGCCGACGACCCGTCGCTCGTCGGCGCCCTCGACGCCGGCGCCGACGACTACGTCGTCAAGCCCTTCACCAGCGCCCAGCTCGACGCCCGCGTCCGCGCGGTGCTGCGTCGCGCCGCGGCCGGTCGGCGGCGGCCCACGACGCTCACCGTCGGCGGTCTGACCATCGACCTGGCCGGACGTCGCGTGCACCTCGACGGCAGGGAGATCGAGCTGACCCCGCGCGAGTTCGACCTGCTCGCCCACCTCGCCGAGCGGCCCGGCGAGGTGGTGACCAAGCGGGACCTGCTGGTCGAGGTGTGGCGCCAGCCGTGGGGCGGCTCGGACAAGACCGTCGACGTGCACCTGTCGTGGCTGCGCCGCAAGCTCGGCGAGACGGCCACCTCTCCGCGCTACCTGACCACCGTGCGCGGCGTCGGCGTACGACTCGCCGCGCCCGGGCCCGACGAGGCCGGGACCGACTGAGGTGCGCCGCAGCCTCCTCCTGACGGCGGCGGCCGCCATCTCGATGGTGCTGCTCGCGATGCTCGTGCCGATGATGATCCTGGTGCGCAGCTACGCGCTCGAGGACCGGCTGGCCCGCGCCGCGCTGGAGGTCCAGGCGGTGGAGACCGTGGTGTCGGGCCAGGACGCCGGTGCGGTCTCGCAGTACGTCGATCGGCTCAACGACTCCGACCGCGACACGCGGGTGACCGTGCTCTACCCCGACGGCCCCGAGATCGGCCCCGACCCCGGGCAGGGCGCGCTGGTCCTCGACGCGCGCAACACCGGCCGCGCGCGCGTCGACGACGTGCCCGGCGGGTCGCAGCTCCTCGTGCCGGTCTCGCGGGGGGGCAACTCCGCGCTCCCCTCGCAGACCCCGGTGATCCGGGTGGTCGTGGACGAGCCCGGCCTCGACTCGGCCGTCGGGGTGGCGTGGGGGCTGCTCGCCCTGCTCGCGCTGGTGCTGCTGGCCGGGTCGCTGGCCGTGGTCGACCGGCTGGGACGCTCGTTCGTGCTCCCGATCCGGCAGCTCGCCCGGCACACCAGGTCGCTCGGCGGCACCGGCGTCGTCGCCCCGCTCCCCGCCGTGTCGGGACCGCCCGAGGTGCAGGAGCTCGCCAGCGCGGTGGACCGGCTGGTCGGTCGCATCCAGCTGCTCCTGGCCCGCGAGCGGGCCAACGTCGCCGACCTCTCCCACCGCCTGCGGACGCCGGTCACCGCCCTGCGGCTGCGCGTCGAGGCGGTCGACGACCCCGTGCTGCGCCACCGGCTCGGTGGCGACCTCGACGCCCTGCAGGCCACCGTCGACGAGATCGTCCGCGAGGCCCGGCGCTCCGAGCGCGAGGGGCTGGACCCCCGCACCGACGCCGTCGCGGTGGTCACCGAGCGCATACGCCACTGGGAGCCGCTGGCCGAGGACCAGGGGCGCCCCTACGACCTCCACCTCGCGCCGGCCGGGCCCCTGCTGCGGGCGAGTCGCGCCGACCTCGAGGCCCTGGTCGACGTGCTGCTCGACAACGTCTTCTCCCACACCCCCGACGACGCGGCCGTGCGGATCACCCTCGACGCGGACGACGACGCCGTCGAGCTGGTCGTCGAGGACGCCGGCCCGGGCCTGCCGCCGGGGCTCGACGCCACCGGTCGCGGGTCGAGCGGGACCGGCTCCACCGGCCTGGGCCTCTCGATCGCGGCGCGCACGGCGGAGAGCTGCGGCGGCGAGCTGGAGGCCGGCCGCTCGGACATGGGAGGAGCCCGGGTCGCCGTCACGTTGCGGACGGCCTGACCCGGGCTCCGGTGGAGCTGTCAGCGCACGGTGACCTTCAGCGAGCAGGACTTCCCGCCGGCGGGCGTCACCGTCAGCTTGAAGGTGTCCTTGCCGGGGGTGTTGCGGCGGAACGTGTCGAGGCTGAGCTCGCCCTCGTTGTCCGCGCGCAGCACGCGGGAGACCGCCAGCTTGCCGTCGTGACGGATGGCCACTCGCCACTGGCTCCCCGGGCGGGCCCGGTCGATGTCGGCGTCGACCTCGAAGCCGCGGCCCTCGCGGTCGACGTTGAGCTCGAACGTCGCGCCGGCGCAGGTCCCGCGCCGCTCGACGTCGGCGCTGGCGGGCGCCGCGACGAGGACGGTGGTGCCGGCCGCGGCGGTGGCGACGAGGGCGGTGGTGGCGATGAGCGTCTTCTTCATGGGTTTCTCCTCAGGTCGGGTGACCCGGTCGGGCCGCGCTTCGTGGCGGATCAGGAACCGATCGTGGCCGTGCAGGGCTCCCCGTCGGCGGGGGTGAAGGTGACGGAGTACGACGCGTCGCCGGAGTCACCGGAGCTGAAGGCGTCGACGTCGATCTCGCCGTCCTCGTCGGTGGTGCGGACGCCGCTGAGCAGGGACGTGTCGCCGCGGGTCAGCTCGACCTGCCACTCCTCGCCCGGTCCGGCCGACTGCAGCTCGGCGCTGACCTCGGTGCCGCCGTCCTCGCTCTCGGTGCTGAGCTCCCAGGTCGCGCCGCCGCACGTGCCGCGCTCGGTGGCGCGCTCGTCGGCCGCGTTGTCCACGAACCACCACACGCCGAGCCCGATCACGACCGCCGCGATCACGACCACAGCGATGACTACGTTTCTCCGCACAGTTCCTCCTTCGTCATTGGACGCCCGAGTGGCGCCTGTCGACAAGAGGCTCCCGGCAGGGGGGCTAAGTGCGCTCCAGCCTGCCGCTAACGGCAGGCAAAGCCCTCAGGAGGTCGGGACGTCCCGCTCGATCTCGGCGAGCCACGCGGTGCCCTTGGCGTCGCTGGGCATCCGCCAGTCGCCTCGGGGGCTCATGGTGCCGCTCGCGCTGACCTTCGGCCCGTTGGGCAGCGCCGAGCGCTTGAACTGGTTGGCGAAGAAGCGCTTGACGAAGACCTGCAGCCAGGTCCGGACCTCCTCGAGCGAGTACGCCACCCGCGCGTCCTCGGGGAACCCGGGCGGCCACTCCCCCGCCGCGGCGTCCTGCCACGCGTGCCAGGCGAGGAAGGCGATCTTGCGGGGCCGGAAGCCGTGGCGCACGACGAGCGCGAGGGTGAAGTCCTGCAGGTTGTAGGGGCCGACGGTGTCCTGCGTGGCCTGCGGCCTCTGCCCCTCCTCGACCGGGATCAGCTCGGGGGTGATCTCCTGCTCCAGGATCTCGGCGAGGACCTCGTTGGCCTCCTCGAGCTCCCCGTGGCTGATCACCCAGCGGATGAGGTGCTGCACGAGCGTCTTGGGCACGCCGGCGTTGACGCTGTAGTGCGACATCTGGTCGCCGACGCCGTAGGTGCACCAGCCGAGCGCGAGCTCGGAGAGGTCGCCGGTGCCGACGACGATGCCCCCGCGCTGGTTGGCCAGCCGGAAGAGGTAGTCGTAGCGGAGCCCGGCCTGGACGTTCTCGAAGGTGACGTCGTAGACCTTCTCGCCGCGGCTGTAGGGGTGGCCCATGTCGGCGAGCATCTGCTCGGCGGCGGGGCGGATGTCGATCTCCTCGAACGTGACGCCGAGCGCCTGCGAGAGCCGGGTGGCGTACGACTTGGTGGTCGAGCCGGTCGCGAAGCCGGGCATCGTGAAGGCCAGCACGTCGCTGCGCGGGCGGCCGAGCCGGTCCATCGCCTTGCACGCGACGATCAGCGCGTGCGTGGAGTCGAGGCCGCCGCTGACGCCGATCACGGCCTTCGGCGCGCCGATCGCGTTGAGCCGCTGCTCGAGCCCGGAGACCTGGATGTTGTAGGCCTCGTAGCAGTCGAGCTCGAGGCGCTCGGGGTCGTCGGGGACGAACGGGTAGCGGTCGACCTTGCGCATCAGCCCGATGTCGCCGGCCGGCGGCTCGAGCTCCCACTCCACGGTGCGGAACCGGTTGACCCGCTCGTGGTGGGTGCGCCGGTTGTCGTCGAAGGTGACCTGCCGCATCCGCTCCTGCCGGACGAGGTCGAGGTCGACGTCGACGACCGTGCGGCGCGCGCCGTCGGGGAACCGCTCGCTCTCGCCCAGCAGCGAGCCGCACTCGTAGACCATCGTCTGGCCGTCCCAGCTCAGGTCGGTCGTCGACTCGCCCTGGCCTGCCGCGGCGTAGACGTAGGCCGCGGCGCACCGCGCGCTGGCGCTGCGCACCAGGAGCCGGCGGTCCTCGGCGCGGGCGATGGTGATGGGCGAGCCGCTGAGGTTGGCCAGCACGGTGGCCCCGGCGAGCGCGGCCTCGGCGCTCGGCGGCACCGGCACCCACAGGTCCTCGCAGACCTCGACGTGCAGGTCGAGGCCGGGCACGTCGAGGCAGCGGAAGATGAGGTCGGGCCCGAAGCGGACCTCCTGGCCGGCGACCGTGACCCACTCCAGGTCGCGGTCATCACCCGGGGCGAACCAGCGGCGCTCGTAGAACTCGCGGTAGTTGGGCAGGTAGGACTTCGGCGCCACGCCGAGGACCGACCCGCGCTGCACCACGACGGCGCAGTTGAAGACCCGGTTGCCGTGCACCACCGGCGCCCCGATGACGAGCATCGTCATCAGGTCGGCGCTCGCCGCGACGATCTCGGCGATCGCCTCGTCGACGCCCGCCAGCAGGGTGTCCTGCAGGAAGAGGTCGTCGACGGAGTAGCCCGTCAGGCACAGCTCGGGGAACACCGCGACGGCGACCGAGTCGTCGTGGCAGGCTCGCGCCTGCTCGAGCACCTCGGCGGCGTTGGCGGCGGGGTCGGCCAGGTGCACCGGCACGGTGACGGCCGCGATGCGGGCGAAGCCCTGGGCGTAGGCGGAGTAGAAGTCCACGCCGCCACTCTAGGGAAGCGGGCCGCTCGAGATCCCACCCCTCGGGTCCGGACCGGGAACGAGCCGGTCGCACGCCCTGGCGCGCGCGTCGGCGAGGACCGGAAATGGGTGGGCCGACCCGCCCGACGCGCCCTACGGTGCGGTCATGGTCCTCGACATCAGCCCCTGCGCCTCTGACGAGGACCTCGAGGCGTGGCGCCAGGTGCGGATCGCGGTCGTGCCCTACGAGCGCACCCAGTCCGTGGAGGAGCTGCGCGCGTACGACGGGCCCGACCGGCTGCTCGTCCTCGCCCGGCAGGACGGGGTCGTGGTGGGCCACGGGCTCGCCCAGCGCTCGGACACCGCCGAGGGCGGCTCGGTGGTGCCGCGCGTGCTCCCCGGCAACCGCAGGCGCGGCGTCGGCACCGCCCTGCTCGACCGGCTCGTCGAGCACGTCGCGGGCCTCGGTGTCGCGGTGCTGCGCGCGGGCGCGGACGACGAGGGCTCGCTCGCCTTCGCGCGGCGCTTCGGCTTCGAGGAGGTCAACCGCGAGGTCGAGCAGACCTTCCGCATCGACGGCCCGATCGCGGTGGCACCGGCCCCCGAGGGCATCGAGGTCGTCACCGCGCAGGAGCGGCCCGGGCTCTGGGAGGCGGCCTTCGACGGCCTCGGGCTCGAGGCGCTCGCGGACTTCGCCGTCGACACCCCGCTCGACGTGACGCCGGAGCGCTGGGCGACCTCCTGGCTCGTCGACCCGATGTTCCTCGCGCTGCACGACGGGCAGGTCGTCGGGTGCGCCGGCCTGGGGCGCGACCCCGACGAGCCGACCCGTGCCGAGAACGGCCTGACCGCCGTACGCCGTGCCTGGCGCGGGCGCGGGCTCGCCGTCCACCTCAAGCTGCGCGCCCTGGCGTGGGCGGCCGACCACGGGATCCACGAGGTCTACACCTGGACCCAGGACGGCAACGCCGCGATGCGCGCCCTCAACACCCGGCTGGGCTACGCCACCACCCGGGTCGGCATCCAGCTCGCCCGCGCCCTCTCGCCCGGCGAGCCACCCTTTACCGGCGCCCTCGCGCAGCCGTAGCGTCGGCGCCGTGCGCCAGACCCTCCGCAGCACCCCCCGCAGCACCCTCTGCCTCACCCGGTGGTCCCTCCCCGTCGTCGTCGCCGCGCTCGTCGCCGGCCTCGTCACCCTCCCGCCGCCGTCGGCGACGGCCGGCGACGCCGTGGCAGGTCGCGACGGGCGAGCCCCGCAGCTGCGGGTCCGCACCGTCGTCCGCGGGCTCCAGCACCCCTGGGACGTCCAGCAGGCACCGGGTGGCCGGCTGCTCGTCTCCGAGCGCGACCGCGCCCGGCTCAGCGTCGTGCGGAAGGGGAAGCGGCGGACCCTCGCCGACCTCTCGAAGCAGGTCTGGGTCTCCGGGGAGACCGGCCTGCTGTCGATCGCCGTGGACGCCGGGTCGCGGACCTTGTGGGCCTGCCACGGCGCCAGGACGCCGCGCGGCAACGAGGTGCGGGTGACGCGGTGGCGGGTCGACCCGACGTGGCGCCGGCTCTCGCACCGGCGCATGGTCATCGGCGGCCTTCCCGCGACCTCGGGGCGCCACGGCGGCTGCCGGCTGCTGCTCGACCGCGACAGCGACGCCCTGTTCGTCGGCACCGGCGACGCTGCCGTCGGCACCAACCCGCGCTCCCTCGACTCCCTCGGCGGCAAGGTGCTGCGGGTCCACCGCCGCACCGGAGCGGCGATGCCGGGCAACCCGTTCGCGGACGCGAGCGGCGCCCGCCGGTTCGTGTGGACCTACGGCCACCGCAACGTCCAGGGCCTCGCCCAGCGCGACGACGGGACGGTCTGGTCGGTCGAGCACGGCAGCCACCGCGACGACGAGGTCAACCTGCTCGTCCCGGGCGGCGACTACGGCTGGAACCCGGTCCCGGGCTACGACGAGACCGTGCCGATGACCGACCAGTCGCTCCCGGGCCAGCAGCAGGAGGCCGCGTGGTCCTCGGGCACCCCGACGATCGCGACCTCCGGCGCCAGCTGGGTGCGCGGCGCCCAGTGGGGACCGCTGGAGGGGACGCTCGCCGTCGCCGCGCTGAAGGGCTCCGCGGTCCTCTTCCTCCGCTTCGACGACGCCGGCCGGCTCACCTCCGTCACCCGTCCGCCCCGGCTGCAGCGCCTGGGCCGGCTGCGCTCGGTCACAGCGGCGCGCGACGGCGACCTCCTCCTCACCACCGACAACGGCGCGCGCGACCGGGTCGTCCGCGTCTCGCCGCGGTGAGCGTGACCGCCGCCACAGCGCCCTACCCGCCGGTCGCCACTAGCCTGACGAGTGGTCCGTGGACTCCAGCAGGGAGCCGCGAGATGACGAGGAGCGAGCATGGCTGAAGAGACTGCCCCCTACGGCTCCGGCCCGGCACCGTCGGCGCCCGTGAGGCGCGTACGCACCCATCACCTGCGGGAGATGAAGGAGCGCGGCGAGAAGATCACCATGCTCACGGTCTACGACATGTACACCGCGGCCGTCTTCGACGAGGCCGGCATCGACATCCTGTTCATCGGTGACTCCGCGGCCAACAACGTCCTCGGCTACGAGACGACGCTGCCCGTCACCGTCGACGAGCTCATCCCCCTCGTCCGCGCGGTCTCGCGCACCGCCCGGCGCGGACTGGTCCTCGCCGACCTGCCGTTCGGCTCCTACCAGGCGTCGCCGGAGCAGGCCTTCCACACGGCCGTCCGCTTCATGAAGGAGGCCGACGCCCACGCCGTCAAGCTCGAGGGCGGCGTCGAGGTGGCGCCCCAGGTGGAGAAGCTGTCGACCAACGGCATCCCCGTCATGGCCCACATCGGCTTCACCCCGCAGAGCGAGCACGCCCTGGGCGGCTACCGGGTCCAGGGGCGCGGCGAGGCGGCCGACCGGATCCTGGCCGCCGCGCACGCGATGGAGGACGCCGGCGCCTTCGCCGTGGTGATGGAGATGGTGCCCGGCGACGTCGCCGCGCAGGTCAGCAAGGAGCTGACCATCCCGACCATCGGCATCGGCGCCGGTCCGGCGTGCGACGGCCAGGTGCTCGTGTGGCAGGACGCCTTCGGCCTGCGCACGGGCCGGATGGCGCGCTTCGTCAAGCAGTACGCCGACGTGCACGGCGTGCTGCTCGAGGCGGCGCGGGCCTACGCCGACGACGTACGCGGGGGCACGTTCCCCGGCCCCGAGCACACCTTCTGAGGCCCCCGGTCCGGCCCGCCCGCGCGGCCGCCGGCGGGCCGGTGGCGGTGACAAGTCGGCCCCGGCACGGGAGGATCGAGGTCCCGACGACGCGAGGAGCCCGACGTGAGCGAGACCCCGGCCGGCAGGACGGCAGCCAAGAAGTCCCCGGCGAAGAAGTCCGCCACCACGAAGTCCGCGGCGAAGA
The DNA here is from genome assembly GCF_058355585.1 of Nocardioides sp. Z13_37. Taxonomy (NCBI): domain Bacteria; kingdom Bacillati; phylum Actinomycetota; class Actinomycetes; order Propionibacteriales; family Nocardioidaceae; genus Nocardioides; species Nocardioides sp. Z13_37. The sequence goes on from NZ_JBZGDV010000004.1 coordinate 307,467, forward strand.
AGTCGACCACGAAGAAGTCGACCACGAAGAAGTCCGCGGCTAGGACCTCAGCCGCCAAGACCTCAGCCGCCAAGAAGTCGCCCGCCAAGACCTCAACCGCCAAGAAGTCGCCCACCTCGACGTCCGCGGCCAAGAAGTCGCCCACCTCGACGTCCGCGGCCAAGAAGTCCGCGGCGAAGAAGTCGACAACCAAGAAGTCCGCCACGAAGTCCGCCACGAAGTCCGCCGCAGGGAAGTCCACAGCTGCAAAGAAGTCGCCGGCCACGGCGCCGGCGCGCACGTCGGTCCCCCCGCCCGCTGGGCAGTCGACGCCGAGGCCCACGGCCAAGCCCATCGCGTCGTCGGCGCGGCGCTCGCCCGCCGAGCGCGCGGTCGACGCCGGCGCCCAGGCCATCAGCACCGCCGCGATGATCCAGAAGGTCGCCCAAGAGACCGCCGAGCGGGTCGCGGCCGAGACGGCCGCGCGGGTGAGCAAGCAGTACGAGGCGGCGATCGCCGACCTCACCCGCACCCTCGACAAGAACACCAAGCGCGCTCTCAAGAGCGTGCGGGCGGCCGCCGACATCGCTCAGGCCGCCAACCCCGTCACGAGCAAGAAGGCCAAGAAGAAGAAGTGATCAGCTGCTGGGGGTCCTGTCGCTGACGCCATCCCCCGCGGCGGGACCGTCGTCGTCGTTCCAGTTCGGGTCGTTGTCCCACTCCTCGTTGCGCTCCTCGACCTTCTCGAGCGCGCGGGAGGCCTCGGCCGCCGAGGCGTAGGGGCCGAGCCGGTCGCTGTTCTTGCAGCCGTCGCGTCCCTCGACCGTGCGGTGGGTCAGGCAGAACCAGTATTCGTTCTCGCTCATGGGCCGAAACTACACTCGGGCCGTGCCAGCCGTATCCCCCGCAGAGGTATCCGCACGGCGTGCCGTGCCCGCCCACATCGTCCGCCCGGAGTACGTCGACCAGCCGGCGCCGCAGCGCTTCACCGGCGAGGAGGTCAAGGACGCCGAGACGATCGAGCGGATGCGGGTCGCCGGCCGGCTCGCGGCCCAGGCGCGCGAGCTCGTCGGCTCCCACGTCGTGCCCGGCGTCACGACCGACGAGCTCGACCGGATCGGCCACGAGTTCCTCTGCGACCACGGCGCCTACCCGTCCACGCTCGGCTACCGCGGCTTCCCCAAGTCGCTGTGCGCCAGCGTCAACGAGGTCATCTGCCACGGCATCCCCGACGCCCGCGTCGTCGAGGACGGCGACATCGTCAACATCGACATCACCGCCTACCTCGACGGTGTGCACGGCGACACCAACGCCACCTTCCTCGCCGGCGACGTCGACGAGGAGTCGCGGCTGCTCGTCGAGCGGACGAAGGAGGCGCTCGACCGGGCGATCAAGGCCGTCAAGCCCGGTCGCCGCGTCAACGTCATCGGCCGGGTGATCGAGGCCTACGCCCGACGCTTCGGCTACGGCGTCGTCCGCGACTTCACCGGTCACGGCATCGGCACCGCGTTCCACTCCGGCCTGGTCATCCCCCACTACGACGACGAGCGCTTCGACGACGAGATCCGGGTCGGGATGACGTTCACCATCGAGCCGATGCTCAACCTCGGCACCCCCGACTACGACATCTGGGACGACGGCTGGACGGCCGTGACCAAGGACCGCCGCCGCTCCGCGCAGTTCGAGCACACCCTCGTCGTCACCGACGATGGCGCCGAGGTGCTCACGCACCCCTAGACTCCACCGTGAGTGGGTCGGCCGGGCGGCCGCGGTCCACCGCCTCGGCGAGAGCCGGGGTGGCGGGTCGAGGAAGGTCCGGGCTCCACAGGGCAGGGTGGTGGCCAACAGCCACCCGGGGCAACCCGCGGGATCAGTGCCACAGAGAACAGACCGCCTCCCTCTCCGGAGGGCGGTAAGGGTGAAACGGTGGTGCAAGAGACCACCAGTGCGCCGGGCGACCGGCGCAGCTAGGCAAACCCCACCCGGAGCAAGATCAGACAGGATGCGTCCGAGGGCGGCCCTCCCGAGCATCCGGGTAGATCGCACCAGGCGGCCGGCAACGGTCGTCGCAGATGGATGGTCGCCCCCGCGCAAGCGGGACAGAACCCGGCCTACAGGCCGACCCACTCCTTACACCCTACTGACCTGCGAAAACGCAGAGTTCAACCCCTAGTAGTCCGCAGGGAGTCCGCAAGAGATCCCAGCACGAGGTCGACGGCCTCACCTGTCCGGTCGTCGGAGTCGGGCCACAGGTGGCTGTATGTGTCGAGCGTCTCAGCGGCGCTGGCATGGCCAAGACGCTCCTGCACGACCTTCACCGACTCAGCGTGACGGATCAGCAGCGAGGTGAACCGCCCCGGCATGTCCGGAGACTCTGGCCGTCTGCCTCGGTCTCTTCGGGCGGGGACGTCCCTGCAGCGCTCAGCAGCCCATCTCGTCACGGTGGCCAGACCCCAATCGCGAGGCAGGCCAAGATGTCAAGGAGCCGTCATCAGCCCTCGCCACTCCCAGCACCGCGAAGCGCCTGGTCGACAAGCCGGGGCACGAGAGCTTCGTCAAAGGGGACTCTGAGCACGAGCAATCGGTGGTAACAGGCACCCCAGAGTTGATCGACGATGATGTCCAGGTCTGCGTCGTCGCGCAGTTGCCCCCGCCTCTGGCCAGCCAGCAATCGCTGGCGAGCCAGTTCGCGTCGAGGGCGCGCGTATCGCTCCGCCCAAGCCTGTGCGATATCAGGGTCCATCTGGGCGGCGCCGACCAGTTCGGAGACGGGCGTGGCCGCGCCATCTTCGATCAGCCACCGCACGAACGACGTCAACTGGGTCACGAGGTCCTCGCGCACATCGCCGGTGTCGGGGAAGTCCAGCACTGGAGCGCTTTGGGTGAAGTACGCCTCCGCTGCGAGCGCTCCCGGCGAGGGCCACCACTTGTACAACGTCATCTTGCTCGAACCAGACTCCTCCGAGACCCGGCCGAACGTCACGGCAGCAAGCCCGTCACGCAGGAGGATCCGCCCTGCCGCGTCGAGCACTCCGGCGCGAACCTCTGCTGCTGGCCGCCGGCCACGCCCCCTGCGGGCCGTCGTGGACTGTTCGGACATCGCCACCTCGTCTCTCCGAGCCACGGTACATCTGTACTCATTGTACATTTCACCCGAACGGTCGTAATGTACTTCTCGTCCACATAATGACAGGGAGTCACACCATGAGCAGCACTATCGACCGCGTTGCCATGGTCACAGGCGGCTCCGGCCGCATTGGCCGGGTCAGCGCGCGACGTCTGGCTGCAAACGGCGTTGCCGTCGCCGTGCACTACAACGGCAACAAGGATGGTGCCGACGAGACCGTCGCGGGCATCACCGCGACCGGAGGCAGTGCGGTGGGCTGTTCGAAGCCGGCACCAGCGATGACGCTGTGCCGCCGAGCGCCACTCGGCGCGCGATCACAGCCGCCGCGGCCACCAGGGAACCCACGGCGATCGCGACACTCGGCGAGCCCGCCGAGCTGGCCACAGGTCTCGAATCGCCTTGGGGCCTGACCTTCGTGCCCGACGGTTCGGCCCTCGTCTCCGGTCAAGGACGTGTACTCCAACAAGATCGTGGGCTACTCGATCAACTCGCGGATCAAGGCGTCGCTTGCGTCTCGGCGATGCGAAATGCGATCGCCCTGCGCTCACCGACCGGCACGATTGCCACTCCGACCGAGGAGGTCTAGTCCGCGCGAAGAAGACCCAACAACTGCACGAACAACGGCCTGATCGGGTCGATGGCCCGCTCCTACGGCGCCGGGGACAACGCCAGCATGGAGAACTTCTTCTCCGCTCAACACCCGACGCTGGGACACCCGCGAAGACCTACCCCTGGCCATCGTCACCTGGATCGAAACCAAGTACAACGCCGACGTCGCCAACGCGCCCTCGGAAAGCTCACCCCGCTGGAGTTGAGATCTACGCGGCCGCAGAAGCGGCCTGACTACCGCAAACCCCGAGTGTCAACCAGACCGGGGGCAGTCCCGCACGCCCCCATCGAGTTCAGAAGGAGCACCACAATGTCCAACCCCCACAACACCCCGAGCAGCCCCGCCGACGGCGGCGCCGCAGTCCGTCCCGCTGTCGCGCTGAACCCGGTCGGCCCACCGACCAAGCACCAGCTCGCCCTGATGATCTGGATCGCCGTCTTCCCGACGCTCACCGTCATCAATCTGATCATCGGTCCGTACCTGAAGGACACCAACACCGTGCTGCGCACGTTCGTGCTCGTGACTATCGCCGTTCCCATCGTGATCTACGTCCTGATGCCGCGTTTGCACCGCATCCGTGGACGCATCCTCGCCCGGCGCGCCGCCTGACGGCACCAGATGCAGGGCCAACCCAGTCTCGTCGCAGATACGCAGAGCCCCGGACGCCGGCCCGCCACGACGGCACGAGCACAGCTCGAGCCAGGCACCGCGGCCACAGCCCCTGGGAGGCGGGGCGTTCCGCCTCCCAGAGGCTGCGGCCGTCACCAGCGGCCGTCATCACAGCGTGCGGACGAATCACCACTCTGTCTACCAAGACCTGATCCGGTAGCCCAGACACCTGGTGCCTGACCCGTTCTCCGGACACGGGTGGTGTGGTGATCATGCCGCTCCGTCGGCGGCGGTGTGACCAGCAGCGACCTGTTGGTGCTGCCACGATCCAGTAGTGCTCGGCGCAGGGCACCAGGTCACGCTCGGTGCCGGCCGCCCGGACGTCGATGTCGGGAAGGTCGTCGACGCCACTGCGGCGACGAAGACGCCCGACAGCTCCTCGGCGATCGCGCGCAACGTTCGCTCGTCGATCGTCGAGCGCTGTTCCACGCCGTCCGGGTCACCAGGGTCGGATCGTCCGGCGCGATGGGCATCACACCGCCCGCACCTCCGACATCTCCGTCGGCGTCGACCTCTCCCGCGAGGCGCTCACAGTGGCGGCCGAGCGGCGTCCCGGGAGCGGGCGGGTGCTCGTCTGCGCCGGTGACGAGCCGGGGGCGAGTGCCATTCACAGTGCATGGTCGTCGACGGTGGTACCGGCTAGACCTGCTCGAGTTGCTGGTGCGCGCGCAGGTTGCTAGAGAACGTGGCCGTGTCCCGGCGGGGTGATTTGGAGCACCGCACGGCGGTGGGTGGAACTGGCGCAGCCGCCGGCGGCCATCGGATCGTGCCCAGCGGTGGCAGCTGCCTCGGCTGTAAGTAGCGGCAGGGACTGTGGCGCCAGAGGACCGTTCGTGCTGTGCAGAGGGTCGCCCCCCGCAGTCCGCAAACAGTCCGCAAGAGCTTCATCGACAGCCATTGGTGACCATCTACCGGTTCTGCGTTTTCGCAGGTCCAGAGCCCTATAGGCGTCGACAACCGCTGGTCGCACCTACGCGAGGTCCATCTCGGCCTAGGGCGTGTTGCTAAAGGGTTGGGGTGGCGTGGGCGGGCAGGCTTGTCGACGTGTCGCGTGATGTGATCTCAGACGAGGCGTGGGCGGTGATCGGCCCGCTGTTCCCGCCGGCGAAGGCTACGGGCCGTCCGCCGGTGGATCGGCGCGTAGTGGTGGAGGCGACGGCGTGGCGGTTCCGGAAGGGCGCTCCGTGGCGGGACGTGCCGGAGCGGTTCGGGAACTGGAACACGATCTACAAGAACTTCAACCGGTGGTCCGAGCAGGGCGTGTGGGCGCGGGTGCTGGAGAAGACGCAGTCACTCGCGCAGCGGTCCGGGGACCTGGACTGGGTCGCGTCGATCGACTCCACGATCGTGCGCGTGCACCAGCATGGCGCGACGCTTCCCCGCGCCACAGGGGGCTTTGTCGAACTACAAGAAGTTCGGTGACGAGCCTCCTGATCATGCGATCGGCCGCTCCCGCGGCGGGCTGACCACGAAGAGCCACCTGGTCTGTTACGGGAAGGGGCGTGCGCTCGCGTTCCTTTTGACGCCGGGACAGACGGCGGATACGAGCATGCTCATCGACACGCTCTCGGAGATCCGTATGGCTGGCCGCACAGGCAGGCCCCGGTCCCGGCCGGACCGACTGCTCGCTGACAAGGGCTACCCGTCTCGGGCGAACCGGGCGTGGCTGCGCGAACACGGGATCGCAGCGACGATCCCCGAACGCGACGACCAGATCGCGCACCGCCGGAAGAAGCCGGGACGCCGGATCGACTTCGGTGATGAGCAGAAGGAGCGCTACAAGGGTCGCAACGTCGTCGAACGGTGCTTCAACAAGCTCAAGCAATGGCGAGGCATCGCGATGCGCTCAGACAAGACCGCCCGGAACTATCACTCCGCTCTCTGCCTCGCCGCCATCCTCCACTGGGTCAGCACCACACGCTAGAGTTCGTGGGCCATGCTCGGGGCTCTCTGCCACTCGGGCAGGGGGCGTGGAGGTCTACCTATTGTCGTGTGATGCGGGAGTTCGCTCGGCTTAGGATCGGATCATGCCGTCCGTTTTCTCCGTTCGCCGCCCGTCAGGCCGGTCGCTGACTGGTCTCGTCCATGGTCCGGCGGACGGGACACCGATTCTGTTCATCGCCGGGGCGGGAACCGGCAAGTCCATGGTGTTCGGTGAGGATTTGCTTGATACTCGCGGGATCCGGTTGATCACGATGGATCGTCCCGGCATGGGTGGTTCGGACCCCGATCCCACCCGCACCCCCGCGTCCACAGCAGACGACTATCGCGCGTTCGCCGCCGCCGTGCTCGGCGTAACCAAACCCAACGTTCCCATTGTTGCGAACTCGCAGGGCGCAGTGTTCGGTCTGGCCGCGGCCGCCCAGGGGTGGGCACAGACTCTTGTTCTGGCCTCACCAGCAGACGAAGTAGCCAACCCGTCGGTGCGCGCGCTGCTTCCCGAGGCTGCGCGTGCTCTCCCCGATCTCGCGCAGAGTACACCAGACGCCGCCCGGGACCTCCTGCGTTCCTTCACACCGCATGCCATGCGCGCCATGGTCCTGGACGGGTCCGACGCGCAGGACCGTGCCGTCTACACCTCACCTGCCTTCGACACCCTCTACCAAACCGCTCTCGCGGAGGGCTTTGCGAGAGACGGCAGCGGGTACGTCGCCGACACAATCATGGCAATCGCACGCTGGCCCATCGATCTTGCCGCGATCACGACTCCTGTCACCGTGCTCTTCGGCGCCCACGACCAGGTTCACTCCCCCGATCACGGTGCGCTCCTCACAACCCGCCTCCCAAACGCTCAACGAACCGTTATAAGCAACGCCGCCGGCGCACTCCTCTGGACACACTCCGACCTAGTGTTCAACACAGCGCTCCAGCAACCGGACATGCTTTAGCAACACGCCCTACAGGCCGACCCACTCCCCCCGGCCTCGTCCGCCGCCAGTCGGCGGCGCCTAGCGGTTCGGCTTCACCAGCGGGAACAGGATGGTGTCGCGGATGCTGCGCCCGGTCAGGTTCATCACCAGGCGGTCGATCCCCAGCCCCATGCCGCCGGTCGGCGGCATGCCGTACTCGAGCGCCTCGAGGAAGTCCTCGTCGACCTGCATGGCCTCGGCGTCGCCGGCCGCGGCGAGCAGCGACTGCGCGACCAGCCGCGCGCGCTGGTCGACCGGGTCCACCAGCTCGGAGTAGGCCGTGCCCTGCTCCGCGCCGAACATCACGAGGTCCCACTTCTCGGCCAGCCGCGGGTCCGTCCGGTGCGGACGCGTCAGTGGGGCGTTCTCCTTGGGGAAGTCGGTGTAGAACACGGGCGTGGTGGTCTGCCCTTCGCAGAGCTCCTCGTAGATCGCCTCCAGCACCGGGCCCCACGACGGGTCGAGGTCGACCTCGAGCCCGATGCGCTCGGCGTGCCGGACGAGCTCGGAAAGCGGGGTGTCGGCGGTGACCTCCTCCCCCAGCGCGTCGGACACGGCCCGGCAGACGGTGCGGACGGGCCACTGGCCCGAGAGGTCGACCTCGACGACCGCGCCGTCGGCGCCGGCGCGGCGGGCCACCGGTGAGCCGTAGACGGCCGTCGCAGCCTCCTGGATGAGCTCCTGGGCCAGGATCCGCATGCTGTCGTAGTCGGCGTAGGTCTCGTACACCTCGAGCGAGGTGAACTCCGGGTTGTGCTTGACGTCGGCGCCCTCGTTGCGGAACTGCCGACCGATCTCGAAGACCCGCTCCATCCCTCCCACCACCAACCGCTTGAGGTGCAGCTCGGTCGCGATGCGCAGGTAGAGGTCGAGGTCGTAGGCGTTGATGTGGGTCTCGAACGGTCGCGCGTTGGCCCCGCCGTGGATCGTCTGCAGGATCGGCGTCTCGACCTCGGTGAAGCCTCGCGCATGCAGGCCGTCGCGGATGCTGCGGACGATGGCGGCGCGCCGGTAGGCCATCGTGCGGGAGTCGGGCCGGACGATCAGGTCGACGTAGCGCATCCGTACGCGGGCGTCCGGGTCGGTGAGCCCCTTGTGCTTGTCGGGCAGCGGGCGCAGCGACTTGGCGGCCATCAGGAGCGACGTCGCCCGCACGCTGAGCTCGCCCGTGTGCGTCGTGACGACCTCGCCCGTGACGCCGACGTGGTCGCCGAGGTCGATGGAGTGCTCCCAGAACGAGAGCTGCTCCTCCCCCACGTGGTCGGCATCGACCATCATCTGGAGGTCCCCGCTCCCGTCGCGGAGGGTCGCGAACCCCACTCCCCCCATGTCGCGCTTGAGGAGCACCCGGCCGACCACCGAGACCTGGTGACCGGTGTCGACGTCCGGGCCGAGGTCGCCGACGAGCGAGCGCACCTCCGCGAGCGTGTGCGTACGCGGCACGGTGACCGGGTAGGGCTCCACGCCGTCGGCGCGCAGCCGGTCGAGCTTGTCGCGCCGCACCCGCATCTGCTCCGGGAGGTGCGCACTCGACAGCGCCTCGGCCACCACGTCGCGCTCGGGGCGCATCAGTGCCAGGACGGCCGCTGCGTGCTCGTTCCCGCCGGTCGCGAACGCGTGCTCCCTCGTGTTGTGACGCAGCAGCGCGATCGACGGGGCCGTCAGGAACCCCTCGGCGCTCCCGGCGGCCGTTCCGACCCGGGGCAGGTCGGAGGCGTACTCGAAGCCCATGTAGCGGGGCTGCCACTCCGGCTGGTACTTGGCGTTGGAGCGGTAGAGCGACTCCAGCTGCCAGTTCTTGCTCGCGAGGAGGAGGGCCTGGCGCCAGACCTTGGCCACAGGTCCCGCCCCGACCTCCGCACCTCGCTCGAAGGCCTCGCGGAACATCGCGAAGTTGAGCGACACCGGGCCGACGCCGAGGCGCGGCGCCTGCTCGGCGAGGCTGGCGACCATCAGCTCGACCAGACCGTTGTCGGCGGTGGGGTCGCGCCGCATCAGGTCGAGGGACAACCCGGTGCGGCCCCACGGGACGAAGCTCAGGAAGCCACGCAGCCGACCGTCGGCGTCGTGCGCCCGGACCAGGACGCACTGCCCGTCGAGCGGGTCGCCGAGCCGTCCGAGCGCCATCGAGAATCCCCGCTCGTCCCCGCCGTCGCCGCGCCACTGACCGGCGGCGTCCGCCAGGGCGGCGAAGTCGTCCTCGCCGAGCGTGGCGTGGCGGACGACCGTCGCGGTGTACCCGCGCCGGTGGAGTCGCGAGACCGACTGGCGCACGGGCTTCATGCCGGCCCCGTTGAGGGAGAAGGCGCCCATGTCGACGATCGCCTCGTCGCCGATGTCGAGCATCGTCAGGCCCGCGTCGGCGTAGGCCAGCGCACCCTCGTGGCCGGCCCCCATGACGGCGAGCGACCACCCGCTCCGGCGCGCCTCCCGGCGCCAGCGCTCGATCGCGTCCGGCCAGTACTGCGGGTCACCGATCGGGTTGCCGCTGGCGAGGCTGACCGAGCCGACGACGCGGTAGGACACCCCGGCCCGGGCGGTCGTGGGGTCGCCGGTGTCCCAGACGACCGACTTGTCGCGCCGCGTCGCGAAGTAGCCGAGCGAGTCGTGGTCGCCGGAGTCGCGCAGCATCGCGCGCACCGTGGCCTCCTCGGCGACGTCGAGCAGCCGGCTGTCGCGGGGCGAGCGGAACAGCAGGACCGCGGTGGACAGCACGACCGCCGTGCCGGCCAGGCCGATGACCGCGCGCACCCACCAGGGGACGGTGACGTCGGTGCCGGGACCGACCCGGCCGACGTCGACCACAATGGTGTTGAGGACATACCCGACCGCCTCACCGAGGTCGGCCGCCGTGCCGAAACGCTGGGTGAGCAGCGCTCCGCCGACGAGCACGACGGCGCCGCCGACGAGGAAGAGCGCCGCGGCCGACCAGAGGGTGCTGGCGACGCTGCGGGCGACGAACTGGGGCCGTACGCGCACCGCGAGCACGAGGACTGCGGTGACGACCACGAAGCCGACGCTGGCCGGCACGACCCGCTCGCCCTGGACGATCGACAGCACCCGCCCGACCTGCGGCACGACCAGCCACCAGACCACCAGGACCCACCACGCCGCCCGTAGGCGACGCCGCAGCGCCACCGCGACGACGAGGACGAGCGAGGCGTAGACCACGCTCGGCACCACCGGCACCAGCAGCAGCGAGACGACGTCGTCGTTCCGCGCGAAGTAGCGCCCCCACGCGGGGACGAGCGCGACGACGAGCACGACGAGCGCCAACGCGTAGGCGGCCGAGGCGAACAGGTCCGGCCATCGGTCGTCGGCCGGTGTGTGCTGCGGGACGCTGCGCTGGGGGGACGCGTCCGCGGGCTCCTGGCCGGACCTCGTGCTCATCGCTCATCGGTCCTTGCCTGGGCGGAGGCAGGTCCCTGCTCGTCCGGTCCGGCCGCGCGCGCGGGCCTCGAGCTCGGGTCGAGGTGGTGGGGGTGGGCGGCGACGACACCCAGGCAGACGATCCAGGCGCTCACGAAGAGGATGTGGACGCGTTGCGCTGCGCTGGCGATCCACAACGCGTCACTGAAGTAGCCGAAGTAGGCGAACAGGCTGGTGAAGACGACCCCGCCGACCCAGAAGTCCCAGAAGGCGACCCGACGCAGCCACACGGGGCCGGTCTCGTGGGTCGCGCGCCACACCGCCGCCATGCCGACGAAGAGCGCACCCTCCGAGACGATGCTGGCTCCGTTGTGGATGAGGGACTGCGCCAGCTGGCGCGGGGCGTCGCAGGTCCCGCCCGCTCCGCAGGGAGTCGGGACCGCAGCCGCGGCGGCCGCTCCGAGCGCGAACACGACGGTCCCCCAGATGGCGACCTCGCGCCACCGTCCGGGCGGGAGCAGCGAGCGTACGCGCGGCAGGAGCGCCACGACCAGCACGCCGCACACCACGTCGGTGACCCGCAGCACCACCGCGTGGGGCTCGCCGGGCGCCCCGAGCGTGCTGACGACCAGGTCCATCCCCTCGAACCCCCGCAGGATCCAGTCGAGGATGAAGTTGGCGTAGAGCAATCCCGCCACGCAGCCGACGACCAGCAGCCCGGGACGACGATCCGACCGCTCGCGGCTCACGGGTGCCCGCTTCGTGCCCGAGCACGGCGGGCGACGGTGGACCCGTCGCGAGGCACGACGTGAGTGGAGGGCGCGACAGCCCGCAGGTCGGCCGGCCGCCAGCGCGCCACACCGTGGCGCTCGCTGTCCGTGTGGGACATGTCGAACAGTGTGCCGGACGAGGGTCCGGGCCGGTCGCGTCGCAGCCGCGCCCGCCCCGGCGCGTCGGACAGGACGAACCCCGATTGGGTCGGCGACTCACGCGGTGGCCGCGAGGCCGCCGCGGACTTCCTCCTGTCCGACAGGACGTACGACCTGGGCGAGCACCCAGCGGACGTAGCTCTGCTCGAGCATCACCTGCTCCCACGTGAACCGGAGCACCCGCCACCCGTGGAGCACAAGGAGGTTGTAGCGGGCGCAGTCGCGCGCGTGGGCGCCTCGGGTCGCGTGGAAGGTCCACGAGTCGGCCTCGATGACGACCCTGAGGGCCGGCACGACGAGGTCGGGGTGCACGGTCCCCGTCCCCAGATCGACAGCGAGCTGCGGGTGCACGTCCAGCGCGGCGTCGAGGCACAGCGCCCGGAGGACGGACTCGAAGGGGTTGGCGGCTCGGCCGTCCGCGTGGCGCAGGACCCGTCGCACCGCACCGGCTCCCGCGCCGCGCACGCGTACGGCGTCCAGCTCCGCGCGCGTCACGTCACCGCGCAGGGCCGAGTCCGCGATCGCGAGGGCCTCGTCGAAGGGGAGGTGACGCGCGCAGTCGACCACCGTCCTGAGGGGACCGGTGACTCCGACTGCCGCGTCGTCCGCCGCGACGGGCATCCACACCACCCGCGCGCCCTCGCGACGATCGGGCGCCAGGTGACGCCGGGGGCTCACCGCGACCTCGGGCACGGGTGGTGGCAGCTTCATCGCCCAGCCGTGGTGCGCGGCGGCGCTGCGCAGGCACACGACGCCCGCCAGCTCGCTGGCCGCTCGCCGGGCGTCCTCGGAGGTGGGGAGCACGTAGCGCCCCCGCGCGACCCGCACCACCTCGCCGGTCTCCACCGCGGCCCGGAGCGTGCGGCGCGTCGTCAGCCGCAGGAGCTGCTGGTGCGTGGCCTGGCCACCGCACCGCACCAACGCCTCCACGGGACCCATGCGGTCAGCCTGCCGACATCGCCGCGCCCTCGCTCGCGCCCTCCACAGCCGGGCCTGTCAGACAGGACGAAGCCGGGCCCGCGCACCGGCGTACGCGCGCGCGGCCGGCGTCGGCCGGACTTCCTCCTGTCCGACGCGCCGGGGCCTCAGGCGAGCCGGAACTCCACCTTCCGCGTGCGCGGGTCGGCGACCACCAGCTCGACGGTGACCTCCTCGCCGAGGGGCAGGTCGGTGGTGGCGGTGACCCGGGACTCGATGGCGGGGTCCTGGATGGTGATGTCGCCCTTCTGCTTGCTCTTGTCGTCGAGGTCGACGACGACGGCGGCGAAGCGCTCGCCCACCCGCTCGTGGAGCAGCTCGGCCTCGCAGAGGTCGACGACGGCGTTCTCGTAGCGGTTGGCCCGGCGGCCCGACTCGGTCATCGTGTCGGGCAGCCCGGCCATCGCCTCGACCACCCACGCCGGAACCTCGGTGCCCGCGCAGAGCGCCACGCAGATCTCGCCGGCGTAGCGGTCGGCGAGGCGGCGCAGCGGCGCCGTGACGTGGGCGTACTCGGAGGCGAGGGCGGAGTGCTGGGCCTGGGCGGGCAGCTCGCCGTTGAACACGACGTAGCCGGCACCGCGCAGCAGGCGCGTGCACGCCACGATCATCGCGGCGTGCGTCGGCCTCGACGGGTCGAGCGTGCGGATGAAGTCGGGGTAGAGCTGCTCGGCCGGCCACGCGATGCCGAGGGCGCGGGCGGTGCGGTGGAGGCGCTGCACGTCGCGTGGGTCGGCCGGCGGCAGGGTGCGCAGGATGCCCGTGCGGGCGTAGACCATCAGCGACGCCGCGGCCATCCCGGTGAGCAGCGAGATCTGCGCGTTCCAGGTCTCGACCGGCGTGAGCCTGCGGAACTCCAGGTCCCAGTGGCCGTGCTCGTTCTCGACGAGCTCCTGCTCGGGCAGGGGCAGGGAGACCCCGCCGCGGGCGGCCTCGCGGGCCAGGCGCAGCTCACCGACCTCCTGCAGCAGGCCGACCACCTCGGACGCGCGTCCGGCGTCGAGGTCGGCCTGCACACCCTCGTAGGAGAGCTTGGCGCGCGAGCGGACCAGCGCCCGCTGCACGTCGACGTCCGTGCCCTCGCCCGTCTCGTCCACCTTGATCGTCCACAGCAGGGCCGGGCGGACCTCGTCGGGGAGCAGGGACGCCGCTCCCTCGCTCAGCACGGGCGGGTGCAGCGGGATCTTGGAGTCGGCGCCGTAGAGCGTCTCGCCGCGACGGTTGGCCTCGACGTCGACGGGGTCGCCCGGTGCGACGAACGCCGCCACGTCGGCGATCGCGTAGTGGACGACGTAGCCGGTGCCGTCGCGCTCGATGTGCATCGCCTGGTCGAGGTCGCGGGCCGACTCGGGGTCGATCGTCACGAACGGGATGTCGGTGCGGTCGAGCCCGGGCAGCCTGGGCGAGGCGGCCGCCTCGGCGGCGGCGCGCTCGACGGCCTCGGGGAACGCCGCCGACACCTCGAGCTCCTGCTGGATCGCCGCGATCCCGTCGCGCATCTCCTGCGCCGTGACGCTGTCGCCCGACGACCGGACCTTCACCACACGGTTGCTCGGCATGCCCGCACCCTAGCCGTGGGCCCGACGCGGCCGCTGCCTACGCTTGCGCCCGTGCTGATCCTGCTGCCACCCAGCGAGGGCAAGACCGCTCCCCGCCGGGGCAAGCCCCTCGACCTCGACACGCTGTCGTCGCCGTCACTCACCCCGACCCGCACGGCGCTGCTCGACTCGCTCGTACGCCTGTGCCGCGACGACCCGGACGCGGCGGCCGCCGTGCTCGGCCTCGGCCGCGCCCAGCGCGACCTGGTGCAGCGCAACGCCAGCCTCATGGACGCCCCGACCGCCCGCGCCGACGCCGTCTACACCGGCGTGCTCTACGACGCGCTCGGCTTCGCGACGCTCTCCCCCGCTGCCCGCCGGCGCGCCACGTCGCGCGTCGCCGTCACCAGCGCGCTGTTCGGCATCGTGCGCCCCGGCGACCGGATCCCGGCCTACCGGCTCTCCGGCGACGCGTCCCTGCCCGGCACCGGGTCGGTGGCCGGCGCGTGGCGCGAGGTGCTCGGCGAGGCCGTCACCGACGCGCTCGGCCCGGGGCTGCTCGTCGACCTCCGCTCCGGCACGTACGCCGCCTTCTGGCGGCCCGACGAGGCGCTGGCCCGCCGCGTCGCGACCGTGCGCGTGCTCCACGAGTCCGACGGCCGGCGCACGGTCGTGAGCCACTTCAACAAGGCGACCAAGGGCCGGATCGTCCGAGCCCTGCTCGAGGACGGAGCCAACCCGCGTACGCCGCGCGCGCTCGCCGACGCGCTCACCGGACTGGGCTGGAGCGTGGAGGTCGGCGAGCCGACCGCCAGGGGCACCCAGCTCGACGTCGTCGTCACCGCCGTCTAGCGCAGCGGGATCGCGTCGGTCGCCTCGAGCGGGTCCATCCCGCAGAGCGCGAGCATGTCGGCGATGATCGAGCGCACCTGCGCGAGGATCACCTCCGCCGACAGGTCGTCGCTGTGCTCCACCTGCGCCGTGGCGCGCCCGAGCGAGATCAGGTCCTCGATGACGGCGGCGGCCATCCGGTCGGCGACGAGCTCGTCGGCGACGCGGTCGCAGAGCCCGGCCAGGTCACGCATGAGGGAGGCGTACGACGCCGGGACGGGCTCGCGGCGGTGAGAGGCCACCGCCACCCGGCGCACCACGACCCGGGTGTTGCGCAGGGCCACGTCGAGCGGCTCGACGAGCTCGGCGAGCCGGCGCTGGTGCTCGCCGTGCCGTCGCCGGAAGGGCGAGGAGCTCACCACCGACAGCCCCTCCTCCGACGCGGCGCGCAGCTCGGCGATGAGCACGTCGGTGGAGCGCGCATCGCGCAGCGCGGCCAGCGCCCGCTCGACGTCGCCGTCGCCGAGCCGGTCGGCGCTGGAGCGCAGCAGGTCGGCGATCTTGCGCACCACCACCGCGGCCTGGTCGCGCGGCTTGCGGAGCGGCGCCCGGGGCACGACGGTGGCCGCCACGAGCGCCACCGCTCCCCCGATGATCGCGTCGGTCCAGCGCAGGAACGCGTCTCCCGGGGCGGGGGCGAGCGCCGCGACCACGATGCCCTGCACGGCCGCCTGGATGACCAGCAGCTGCCCGGCGTCGAGCAGCAGCGCGATCGACATGCCGGCGGCCACGATCAGCGCGATCTGCACGCCGCCCGACCCGATCAGGTGGGTCGTCGCGTCGCCGAGGAAGACCCCGAGCGCAACGCCCACGGTCACCTCCGCGACCCGGCGCTGCCGCTGGCCGTAGGACATGCCGAGGGACACGACCGCCGCGATCGGCGCGAAGAACGGCAGCCGGTGGCCGAAGACGTCGGAGGCGAGCCACCACGCGACGCCGGCGGCGACCGCGCACTGCCCGATCACCCAGCCCTTCGCCCGCAGCCGCGCCACCCGGGCGCGCCACGACCTGCGGCTGCGCTCCGCGACCACCTCGGCGTCGACGAAGCGCACGACGCGTCGTCCTCTCAGATGCCGGACTCGTCGGTGCGCACCAGGATGCGCTGGCACTCCTCGCACCGGATGACCTCGTCGGCCGGGGCGGAGCGGATCCGCGACAGCTCGGAGGCGTCGAGGCCCATGTTGCAGCCGCCGCACTGGCGGCCCCGCAGCAGGGCGGCGCCGATGCCCTTCTGCTCGCGCAGCCGCTCGTAGAGCGCCATCAGGTCATCCGGCATTCCCTCGGTGGCGGGGCCTCGGGCGGCGGAGACCTCGTCGAGGGCACGGTCGATCTCGGCGAGCTTGTCGTCGCGGGCCGTGACGAGCTCGGCGAGCCGCGCGTCGATGTCGTCGGCGCGGATGCCGAGGCCGTCGAGCACCTGCTGGGCCTCCTCGAGCTTCTCCATCACCTCCAGCTCGGCGTCCTCCAGCGTCGAGATGCGCCGCTCGAGCGAGACCAGCTCGTGCTGCATCCGCTCCAGGTCCCTGGGGTTGGTGATCTGCCCGGTGTCCATCCGGGTGCGGTCGCGCTCGCGGCGGGCCTTGACCTGCTCGACCTCGCGATCGGCCTTGGCCTGCTCGACGGTGAGGTCGTCGACGACGATGCGCGCGTCGCGGACCCGGTCGGTGAGCTCGGTGCGCTCGGTCTCCAGCGCGCTGATCTCCGCCAGCTCGGGGATGTGGGATCGCTGGTGCCGCAGCTGGGCGGCGCGCGAGTCGAGCTCGGCGACGCCGAGGAGCGCGACCTGGTGGGTGGGATCGGCCTTCAACGGCTCTCCTGCTTCAGTGACGGAACGTCCACGGATCGGTGCACCGCGTGCTGACCCGGGTCTCGACCCTATCGTCCAGCGCTCGGCGCAGCCGAGCCTCCACCACCGGCAGCCAGGTCCACTCCGCCGCCCAGTGCGCGACGTCGACCAGTGCGGGCCCTCCGTGCTCGAGGAACTCCCCCGCCCGGTGGTGCCGGAGGTCGCTGGTGACGTAGGCGTCGACGTCGCTGTGGGCGAGCTCGTCGAGCAGGAAGTCGCCCGCCCCGCCGCACACCGCGACGCGGCGCACCGGCCGCTGCGGGTCGCCGGCGACGCGTACGCCGTGGGCGGTGGCGGGCAGCGCGGCTGCCACCCGTGCCGCGAACTGCTCCAAGGTCGTCTCGTCGACGGTGCCCGTGCGCCCGGTGCCGGTCGGGGCGAGGCCCGGGTCGGCGAGGGAGACGACGTCGTAGGCCGGCTCCTCGTAGGGGTGGGCCGCGAGCATCGCCCGCACCACGTCCGTACGACGACCGCGCGGCGCCACCGCCTCGATGCGCGCCTCCTCGACCACCTCGAGCCCGCCGACCGCGCCGATCGCGGGCGTGGCGCCCTCGAGCGGGCGGAAGCGGCCCTCGCCGGTCGAGGTCCACGTGCAGGAGTCGTAGTCGCCGAGCCGGCCGGCCCCCGCGCCGGTCATGGCCGTGCGGACGGCGTCGGCCTGGGGCAGCGGCACGAAGACGACGACCTTGTCGAGCGGCTGCGCGGGCGCCGGCCGGATCGGCGCGAGGTCGCGCAGGCCGAGGGCGAGCGCCAGCGCCTCGGAGACGCCGGAGGACGCCTGGTCGGCGTTGGTGTGGGCGGCGAGCAGGGCGCACCCGCCCGCGGTGAGCGTGTGCAGCGTGCGCCCCTTGGGGGTGTTCGCGGCGACCGAGCTGACCGGGGTGAGGAACAGCGGGTGGTGCACCACGAGCAGGTCGGCACCCCACTCGACGGCCTCGCGGGCGACCTCGACGGTCGGGTCGACGGCGAACATCACCCGGGCGACGTCCGCGGCCGGGTCGCCCGCCACCAGGCCCACGGCGTCCCACCCGTCGGCCGTGCCGGGCGGGTACCACGCGTGGAGCAGGTCGACGACATCGGCGAGGCTGGGCATCTGCGCAGGCTAGACGACGACGCGCACGGCGGGCGGCGGGGCTAGTTGACCTGGCGCTCCTGCGCCTGCCAGTAGGGCTGGCGCAGCTTGAACTTCTGCAGCTTGCCCGTCGCCGTGCGCGCGAGCTCGTCGCGGAACTCCACCGAGGTCGGGGCCTTGTACCCGGCCGCCTTGTCCTTGCACCACGCGATCAGCTCGGCCTCGTCGACGCTGGCGCCGTCGGCCAGCACGACCAGGGCCTTGATCGTCTCGCCCCACTTCTCGCTCGGCACGCCGATCACGGCGACCTCGGCGACCGCCGGGTGCGAGAAGAGCACGTCCTCGACCTCGATGGAGGAGACATTCTCGCCGCCGGTGATGATCACGTCCTTCTTGCGGTCGCTGATCGTCAGGTAGCCGTCGTCGCCGATCACCCCGCCGTCGCCGGTGCGGAACCAGCCGTCGACCAGCGCCTTCGCGGTCTCGTCGGGGCGCTCCCAGTAGCCCTCGAGGATCACGTTGGAGCGCGCCAGCACCTCGCCCTGCTCGTCGGTGCGCAGGCGTACGCCGATGGCCGGGGCACCAGCGCGCACCAGCTTGGCCGCCCGGTCCTCGGCCGACAGGTCGTCCCACTCGGCGCGGCCGCGGTTGACCGTGAGCAGCGGCGAGGTCTCGGTGAGGCCGTAGATCTGGACGAACTCCCAGCCGAGCTCCTCCTCGACGCGCACGACGGTCCTGGTGGGCGGCGGGGCGCCGGCCATGATGATCCGCACGCGGTCGCGTCCGGGGATCTCGCCCTCCCAGTCCTGCGCCGCGTCGAGCACCGCGGCCGCCACGGCGGGCGCCGCGCACATCACGGTCACGCCGTGCTGCTCGACCCGACGCAGGATCTCGGCGCCGTCGACCTTGCGCAGCACGACCTGCGGGACCCCCAGCCCGGTCATCGCGAACGGCATCCCCCAGCCGTTGGCGTGGAACATCGGCAGCGTGTGCAGGTAGACGTCGCGGTCGCTCACCCCGGCGTGCAGCCCGAAGGTCACCGCGTTGGTCCACAGGTTGCGGTGCGTCAGCTGCACGCCCTTGGGCCGGGCGGTCGTGCCGGAGGTGTAGTTGATCGTCGCGGTCGCGTTCTCGTCGGGCTGCCACTCCCGCGGCTCGGTGCCGGGCGCGGCGAACATCGTCTCGTCCTGCCCGAGCACGAACGTGTGCTCCACGTCGATGCCCCGCAGCGACTCCACCAGCTCGGGGTCGACGTAGAGCACGCGCGCGCCGGAGTGCGACACGATGTAGGCGATCTCGTCGGGCCGCAGCCGGAAGTTGATCGGCACCAGCACCCGGCCCGAGCCGCACACGCCGAAGAACGACGTGAGCAGCCGCGCCGAGTTGTGGCTGATGACGGCCACCCGGTCACCGACCTCGAGGCCGAGCTCGTCGAGGCGGGCCGCCTGGCGCCGCGAGAGCTCGTACGCCTCCGCATAGGTCACCGTGCCGAGCGACTCGGCCGGCTGGTCGGGCTCGTCGATGAAGCCCGGGCGCTCGCCGTAGACGGCCGCCGCGCGCTCGATGAAGTCGGTGACGCTGAAGGGGACGATCATGGACCCACTGTGGCACGCGTCACGCGCGCCGATCGAGGCCCGAGCGACGGGCGGCAGCCAGGCCGCGACGAGCGGACGGGGCCCGGACCGGACGGCTTGCTAAGAAAGCTCTCATCCGCCTCTCACACCGACCCCACGGCAGGCGGCCACCATCGCGCCATGGGACGGGTGACGAAGGTGCTGTTGCTCCTGGCGGTGGTGGTGCCGGTGACGGCCTACGTCGCCGGGTCGCTCGCCTCGCCCGGGGCTCCCGCACCGACCGACCACAGCCCCGTGATCCTGCGCGACGCGCCGACCGACCCGCCGAGCAGCGTCCCCGCCGACCCGCCGGCCCAGTCGCCGGACCGGTCGTCGGGTCCGCCCGGCGACGCACCGGACAGCGACGGACCGGACGGCGACGGACCGGACGGCGCGAGCGAGCGCGACGACGACGACGCACGGGTCGTGACGCCGCAGCCGACGCCGGTCCGGGAGGATGACGACGACGAGCGGGACGACGGGGCAGACGACGGGCCGGGTGATGACGACAGCGATGACCGGGACGGGGACGACCGGGAGGACGGGGACGACGGGGACGACTGACGGCGACCGCCGCGGCCTCACCCAGGTCTCGGTCCGCACCCGCATCGCCGTCGTCATCGCCGTGCTCACCGCGGCGGCGATGACCGGCGCGGGGGTGCTGGTGTACGCCTTGGAGTCCGCACGCATCGAGCGGCAGGTCAGTGACCAGATCAGCCAGGAGATCGCGGAGTTCCGCGCGCTGCGGACCGACCCCAACTCCGGGGAGCCCTTCGACGACGTCGGCCGCGTCCTCAACGTCTTCCTGACCCGCAACGTCCCCGACGACGACGAGATGCTCGTCGGCTACGTCCGCGGACAGGTCCCCGAGCGGACGGTCAACCGCTACGGCCAGGAGGTCCTCGACGAACCCGCCTACCAGGACGCCCTGGCCGACCTCGAGGGAGTCGGGGGCACGCGGGTGATCGACTCCCCCACGTTCGGCGAGACCTGGGTGACCCTCGTCCCTGTGACCAACACCCAGGGCGACGGCTCGTTGGTGCTCGTCAACTTCCTCCGCGACGAGCACGAGGAGCTCGACCGGACGCTGCGCACCTACACGCTCATCGCGCTGCTGTCACTCGGGCTCATCACCGCCGTCGCGGCGCTGCAGTCGGGGCGGCTGCTCGCTCCGCTGCGCACCCTCGAGGGCACCGCCCGCGAGATCACCGCGACGGACCTCTCCCGTCGCATCCCCGAGCGCGGCAACGACGACATCACCGCCCTCACCCGCACCATCAACGGCATGCTCGAGCGCCTCGACGCCGGGTTCGCCGCCCAGCGCCAGTTCCTCGACGACGCCGGCCACGAGCTCAAGACCCCGCTCACGGTGCTGCGTGGCCACCTCGAGCTGCTCGAGCACGAGGACCCGGCAGAGCTCGCCCAGACACGCGAGCTGCTGCTCGACGAGGTCGACCGGATGTCGCGGCTGGTGACCGACCTGATCCTGCTCGCCAAGAGTCGTCGCCCCGACTTCCTCGTCCTCCGTCAGGTCGACCTGGCCGACCTCACGCGCACGGTGCTCGCCAAGGCCACCGCGCTCGGCGAGCGGGACTGGTGCCTCGACGGCGTCGCGACCGGACGAGCGGTGCTCGACGAGCAGCGCCTCACCCAGGCACTGCTCCAGCTCGCCGACAACGCCGTGAAGCACACCGACCCCGGTGACGTGGTCGCGATCGGCTCCGCGCGCGAGGGCGGCACCGTCCGCCTGTGGGTCCGCGACACCGGCGACGGCATCCCGGTCGAGGACCGGGACGTGGTGCTCGAGCGCTTCGGCCGAGGCCAGGTGCGCGTGGGCGACGACGGCTTCGGTCTGGGGCTCAGCATCGTGCGCGCGATCGCCGACGCCCACGGCGGCGACGTACGCATCGCCGACGCCGAGCCTCGGGGCGCACACGTGGAGGTCGTGCTGCCCGACCGGGCGGCGGAGCCGACGAGCGACACCGAGAGGAAGGACGCACGATGGCCCAGATCCTGATCGTGGAGGACGAGGAGCGGATCGCCTCGTTCGTGGCGAAGGGCCTGCGGGCCGAGGGCCACCAGCCCACCGTCGCCACCGACGGTCCCAGCGGCCTCGACGAGGCGTTGTCGGGCCGCTACGACCTGATGGTCCTCGACATCGGGCTGCCCGGCATCGACGGCTTCGAGGTGCTCGACCAGCTGCGCTCGCAGGGCAGCCGGATGCCGGTCATCGTGCTCACGGCCCGCGACTCGGTGACCGACACCGTCACCGCGCTCGACAGCGGCGCGGACGACTACATGGCCAAGCCGTTCCGGTTCGCCGAGCTGATGGCGCGGACCCGGCTGCGGCTGCGCTCCCTCGCCCCGCCGGACGCGCCCGCCGGGGACGACCTGCTGACCGGCGCCCTGCGCCTGGACCGGCGCACGCGCCGCATCTCCGGTCCGCACGGCGACTGCGAGCTGTCCGCCCGCGAGTTCGCGCTCGCCGAGATCTTCCTGCTCAACCCCGGCCAGGTCCTCACCCGCGAGCAGCTGCTCGACCTGGTGTGGGGCTACGACTTCGATCCCGGCTCCAACGTCGTCGACGTCTACGTCGGCTACCTCCGCAGGAAGCTCGGCCCCGGCACGATCGCCACCGTGCGCGGGGTCGGCTACCGCCTCGACGCCTGAGCAGGATGTGCGAGCGGGGGTGTCGGGGTGGCTAGCCCCGGATCCTGAACCCGGCGAGGGAACCCCGCGGCAGCCCCGCGAGCACCGGCTCCAGTGCCTCGGCAACCTCGTGCGGCATCGGGCGGGCGTCGGGCTCGCGCTGCAGGCAGGCGTGGATCGTCTCGGCGACCACCGCAGGGACGTCGTCGGGCAGCGCGGCGGGTGCGTCGACGAGCTGGGGGAACCGCCGGCGCACGTCGCCGGAGTCGGGATCGACGGGTGCGAACGGGCGCCGACCCGCGACGGCGTGGAAGAGCGTCGCGCCCAGGCCCCACACGTCGGAGGCGAACGACGGCACCGCGCCGCCGTGCTCCCGCGCCGCGCCCGGGTCGCACTGCTCGGGGGCCATGTAGGCGTCCGTGCCGATCGGGTGACGCAGCCGGCGGGCGTCCTCGACCGGCCGCGCGACCGAGAGGTCGATGAGCCGGGCCGGCGCTCCCATGATGACGTTGCTCGGCTTGATGTCGAGGTGGGTCCACCCGATGTGGCGGAAGTAGTGGAGGGCCGAGGCGACGTCGATGGCGAGCGGGAGGTACTGCTGCTCCTGCAGCCGTCCGTAGCGGCGGACCAGGCTGGAGAGGCGGGGTCCGTCGACGTGCTCGAGCACCACATGGGGCCGGTCTGCGTGCTGCCCGTCACGGAGGCCGCGCACGACCACCGGGTGATTGACGGTGGTGAGGGCGAGGACCTCTCGGCGCAGGCCGCGCCGGGAGGACCCGTCCTTGAGCTGGGAGGGACGGAGCACCTTCACGACGACGGGCGACCACGTCACCTCGTCGAAGCACAGCCACGCCTCGTAGGCCGCCCCTCCGCCGAGGCGGCGCAGCGCACCCAGCCCGGGCGCGAGGAGCTCGCCCTCGGCGAGGTGCCAGCCGTCGTCGTTCCTGCCCATGGTGTCGCCTCCCTCCCCGGCACCGATCAGCGGCGGGTGTCGTTGCGGCTGCGGTCGTTGGTGTGGTTGGCGGTCTTGTCCCGCGTCTTGTCGCCCCCGTCGCGGGTCCAGTCGCGGGTCTTGTCGCCGCGGCTCCTGTCGCGGTCGCGGCTCACGTCGGTGACGCGGCTGTTGGTGTGGTCGTCGGTGTCGCGGCTCTGGCCGGTGTACGACGGGCTGTTGGTCCGGGTGTCGTCGTCATCGTCGTTGGTGTCGTCATCGTCGTCGTCGGCGACCAGGACGAGTGACGGCGCGTCGTCCTCGCGCTTGGTGACCTCGTCCGCGGTCGAGGAGACGACCGGCGACGACATGGCGACCAGGCCGAAGGCGGTCAGGCCGGCGACGCCGAGCAGCGTGGTGGGGAGGATCTTCCTCATCGTGGTTCCTCTCGTCGGGGGGCCGGTGCGGCCCCGGTGCCCGACAAGCGTGCGGCCGCGGCGTGAGCCGATCGTGAGGCCGCGATGAGAGGCCTCTCATCCGACTCCCTCGTCGAGGACCGGACGCCCACGAGACGGAGAGGGGCACGAG
Source organism: Nocardioides sp. Z13_37 (assembly GCF_058355585.1). Lineage (NCBI taxonomy): Bacteria > Bacillati > Actinomycetota > Actinomycetes > Propionibacteriales > Nocardioidaceae > Nocardioides > Nocardioides sp. Z13_37. The sequence continues at coordinate 331,165 of NZ_JBZGDV010000004.1, forward strand.
AGGGGTGCGTCGGGACGGTTTCGAACCGCCGACCGCTCGGGTGTAAACCGAGTGCTCTACCGCTGAGCTACCGACGCGCAGTGGCACACCCTACGGGACCGCGCACCGCGCCCGGCAACCGATCGGAGCGGGGCGTCGCGCGCCCCGGACCTTGCCCGGGGGCCGTGTCCGGGACCTTGCCCGGAAATGAGTTGAACCGCTGGCGTCTCGGGTCACCAGCGGTTCAACAAGGACAACAGTACATGGCCCCCCAAAAGGGGGGCCACGAATCGCGGAAAAGGGGATGATCTGTCTAGACCGCAGCGGCCCGGAGGCGTGCAACGACGCTAGAGAGCCGCGTGCAGCTCGCGCAGGTGCTCGTCGAGGTCACGACCGTCGAGGCTGGCGTTGTGCACCGACCAGCGCAGCCGGCCCTCGCGGTCGATGACGTAGGACGAGCGGCGCGGGGCGCCCTTGGTCTCGTCGAAGACCTCGTAGGCGGACGTGACTGCGCCGTGGGGCCACCAGTCGGACAGCAGCGGGAAGTTGAGGCCCTCGGCGTCGGCGAAGGTGCGCAGCGCGTAGACCGAGTCGCAGGAGACGGCCAGCACCTCGGTGTCGAAGGTGAGGAACTCGTCGAGCCGGTCGCGGACCCCCGACAGCTCGCCGGTGCACACGCCGGAGAAGGCGAACGGGAAGAACATCAGCACGACCGCCTTGCGGCCGCGGAAGTCGCTGAGCCGCACGTCCTGGCCGAACTGGTCGCGGAGCGTGAAGTCGGGAGCCTCGCCACCCATGCACAGTCCGTTGCTCGTCACGCTGGTTCCTCGCCGTCCTTCTTCTCGTCCCACCGGGCCAGGTCACGCTTGAGGACCTTGCCCGTCGCGTTGCGCGGGAGCTCGTCGACGAAGATGATCTCGCGCGGCACCTGGTAGCGGGCCAGGCTGGCCCGCACGTGCTCGCGCAGGTCGTCCTCCGAGACCTCGCCGGTGCGCACCACGAAGGCACGCAGACGCTGACCATAGTCCTCGTCGGCGACACCGACGGCGGCGACCTCCCCCACCGACTCGTGCGCGACCAGGCAGTCCTCCACCTCCTGCGGGAAGACGTTCTCGCCGCCGGAGACGATCATGTCGTCGTCGCGGCCCGCGACGTGCAGCCGGCCGGCCCGGTCGAGGTGGCCGACGTCGCCGGAGCACATGAGCCCGTCGACGACCTCCTTGGACCCGCCGCTGGTGTAGCCCTCGAAGAGGAGGCCGTTGCCGACGAAGATCCGCCCGGTCTCGCCGCGCGGGACCTCGTGGCCGGCGTCGTCGAGGATCCTCACGACCGTGCCGTGGGGTGGGCGGCCCGCGGACGTCGGGTCGGCCCGCAGGTCCTGCGGCGTCGCCACCGATGCGTAGGCGACCTCGGTCGAGCCGTAGATGTTGTAGAGGTTGTCGCCGAAGCGGTCCATCCACTCCCCCGCGAGCGTCGCCGGCAGCGCCGACCCGGACGACGCGACGATCCGCACGCGGGACAGGTCGACGCGGTCGAGCTCGGCAGGGTCGAGGGCGAGCATCCGCTGGAGCATCACGGGGATCACGACCAGCGACTCGCAGCGCTCGGACTCGGTGGTGCGCAGGGCCTGCCACGGATCGAAGCCGCGCCGCAGCACGACCGTCGAGCCGAGCAGCATCGACAGCGCCAGGTGGGCGAAGCCCCACGTGTGGAACAGCGGCGCCGCGATGTGGGTGCGGCGTCCGGCCCGCAGCGGCATCCGCGAGAGCAGCGACACCGCCGCGTCGACCCCCGCCTCCGGGCGCGGGGCGCCCTTGGGCGTGCCGGTCGTCCCCGAGGTCAGGATCACCACCCGGGCGTGGCGGGCCGGCGGGTGCAGGTCGCCCTCGTCGTACGCCGCCACCAGCCGCTCGAGGGTCTCCCCGCTCGCCGCGCCCCCGGCGCCGGCATCGCCAGCGTGGTCGTCGGTCCACGCCAGCACGCGGCGCCCGACCTCCGCGCCGGCGAGCAGGCCGGTGAACTCCTCGTCGTGCACGACCAGGCGCGGCGCCTCGCGGGCGAGCACGTCGACGAGCTGGGGTCCGGCGAAGGCGGTGTTGAGGTAGAGGATGTCGGCACCCAGCTTGGCGACCGCGACCGACGCCTCGACGAAGCCGCGGTGGTTGCGGCACATGATCGCCACCGCGTCGCCCTCGGCGACGCCGCGCTCGGCCAGCGCGCGGGCCAGCGAGTTGGAGCGCCGGTGCAGCTCGCCCCAGGTGAGCTCGCCGAGGTCGTCGACGATCCCGACCTGGTGCGGGGCGCGGGCGGCGAGGCTGGCGAAGCCGCCGGCGGGGCCGGTGCCCCAGAGCACGACCGTGCGCCCGAGGTCGAGCAAGGTGCGCGGGCCGTAGGGGCGGATCACGCCCGAGCGGCCCAGCACGCGGACGGTGGTGGCCGCGCCGGACGCCCGACCCACCAGGGTCGAGGCGACGGCGCGAGCCGTCACGCGGGGGTCTTCGGGGCGACCAGCCGGGTGGCCTGCCAGTCCTTGCTGACCGCCGCGGTGGTCGTCTGCGCGAGCCCCGCGATCGGGGCCGCCTCGGCGATGTCGGCCGCGTCCACGGTGCCGGGCCGGCCGACCTTCGGGGTGAGGAGCCAGATCGACCCGCCGCCGACGAGGTCGGTGAGCGCGTCGACGAGGCCGTCCACGAGGTCACCGTCGTCGTCGCGCCACCACAGCAGGACCGCGTCGACGACGTTGCCGTAGTCGCCGTCGACCATGTCGGCGTCGATCGTGTCCTCGACCGCGACGCGAAGCTCGTCATCGGTGTCGTTGTCCCAGCCGAGTTCCTGGACGACCATGCCGGGCTTGAGCCCCAGCCGGTCCCCCGCTCCTGTCACCGGGGCAGAATCGCCCACCGTCGAGCTCACGCAGTGCCTCCCATGTCCGGGTGCCCGACCGTTGTGGCCAGGCGGTGCGCACAGTCCACAGGAACACGGCAGGCGCCGCAACCCCGGCCCACCCCCGTGCGTTGTCCGAGCGTGCGTACGCCCGCCCTCCCGCGGCCGACCGGAGGCCTCGGGACGGCGCTCCGACGGCGCGCGCCCGCGCGCGCGGTGGGACTACCCGCCGGTAGATTTCGTGGCGCGGTGGAGCGTGACACGATGAGCAGGTGAGTGACGCCGAGAAGTCCAGCGAGAAGTCCAGCAAGAACCCGGCCATCGCGTCGGTCATCCACGAGGGCCTCCCGACCCAGCTGCCCGACATCGATCCCGACGAGACGCAGGAGTGGCTCGCGTCGTTCGACGCGATGCTGGACGACCGCGGCCGCGACCGGGCCCGCTACCTCATGCTGCGACTGCTCGAGCGGTCGCGCGAGAAGCAGGTCGGCGTGCCGGCGCTGCGCTCGACCGACTACATCAACACCATCCCGCCCGAGCGCGAGCCGTGGTTCCCCGGCGACGAGGAGGTGGAGCGCCGCATCCGCGCCTTCATCCGGTGGAACGCCGCGGTGATGGTGTCCTCGGCCAACCGTAAGGGCCTCGAGGTCGGCGGCCACATCGCCACCTACCAGTCCTCGGCCAGCCTCTACGAGGTCGGCTTCAACCACTTCTTCCGCGGCAAGGACCACGAGGGCGGCGGCGACCAGGTCTACATCCAGGGCCACGGCTCGCCGGGCGTCTACGCCCGCGCGTTCCTCGAGGGCCGGCTGAGCGAGACGCAGCTCTACCGCTTCCGCCAGGAGGTCCAGCACGGCAAGGGCGCCGGCCTGCCGTCCTACCCGCACCCGCGCCTGATGCCCGACTTCTGGGAGTTCCCGACCGTGTCGATGGGCCTCACGGCCATCAACTCGATCTACCAGGCCCGCTTCAACCGCTACCTCGACAACCGCGGCATCAAGGACACCGACCAGCAGCGCGTGTGGGCGTTCATGGGCGACGGCGAGATGGCCGAGCCCGAGTCGCTCGGCGCCATCCGCGTCGCGGCGCGCGAGGAGCTCGACAACCTCACCTGGGTCATCAACTGCAACCTCCAGCAGCTCGACGGCCCGGTCACCGGCAACGGCAAGATCATCCAGGAGCTCGAGGCCAACTTCCGCGGCGCCGGGTGGAACGTCATCAAGGTCGTGTGGGGCCGCGAGTGGGACGCGCTGCTGGCGCGCGACGTCGACGGCGTCCTGGTCAACCAGATGAACTCCACGCCCGACGGCGCGTTCCAGACCTACTCCACCGAGGACGGCGCCTACGTCCGCGAGCACTTCTTCGGCGGCGACCCGCGTCTGCGCTCGATGGTCGAGCACATGTCGGACTCCCAGATCGAGAAGCTGCCGCGCGGCGGCCACGACTACCGCAAGGTCTACGCCGCCTTCGACGCCGCGACCAAGCACACCGGCCAGCCGACGGTGATCCTCGCCCACACCATCAAGGGCTGGACGATCGACGCCCTCGAGGGCAAGAACGCCACCCACCAGATGAAGAAGCTCACCCTGGGCGACCTCAAGAAGTTCCGCGACCGGCTCTACCTGCCGATCAGCGACCGCGACCTCGAGGAGTCGTACGAGAAGACGGGCGGCGCCCCGTTCTTCCACCCCGGCTCCGAGGCCCCCGAGATCGAGTACATGCTCGAGCGCCGCAGGGCCCTCGGCGGCTCGATCCCGCGCCGCGTCAACCGCGCCTCCGCGCTCAAGCTGCCCGGCGACGACATGTACGCCGAGCTCAAGCAGGGCTCGGGCAAGAACAAGATCGCCAGCACGATGGCCGTCGTGCGCCAGCTGCGCGACTGGATGAAGGACCCCGGCATCGGCGAGCGCATCGTCCCGATCGCGCCCGACGAGTACCGCACCTTCGGCATGGACTCGATGTTCCCGAGCGCCAAGGTCTACAACCCGGGCGGGCAGCAGTACGAGTCAGTCGACCGCAAGCTGCTGCTGTCCTACAAGGAGTCCGCGCAGGGCCAGATGCTCCACGAGGGCATCTCCGAGGCGGGTGCCGTCGCGTCGGCGACCGCCGCCGGCTCGGCGTACTCCACGCACGGCGAGCACATGATCCCGTTCTACATCTTCTACTCGATGTTCGGGTTCCAGCGCACGGGTGACTCGATCTGGGCGATGGCCGACCAGCTCGCCCGTGGCTTCCTCATCGGCGCCACGGCCGGCCGCACCACGCTCACCGGCGAGGGCCTCCAGCACGCCGACGGCCACTCGCCGCTGCTGGCGGCGACCAACCCGGCGGTCGTGCACTACGACCCCGCGTTCGCCTACGAGATCGCCCACATCATGCAGAGCGGCCTCGAGCGGATGTACGGCACCGGCGGGCCCGAGGGCCACGGCGAGGACGTCATCTTCTACCTCACCGTCTACAACGAGCCGGTCTCCCAGCCCGCCGAGCCGGACGACGTCGACGTCGAGGGGATCCTGCGGGGCATCCACAAGGTCGGCTCCGCCGAGGGTGAGGGCCCGCGGGTCCAGCTGATGGCCTCGGGCGTCGGCTACCCGTGGATCGAGGAGGCGGCCCGCCTGCTCGCCGAGGACTGGGGCGTCCAGTCCGACCTGTGGTCGGTCACGTCGTGGAACGAGCTGGCCCGCGACGGTGCCGCGGCCGAGCAGTGGAACCTGCTCAACCCGGGCGAGCAGCGCCGCACCCCCTACGTCAGCGACAAGCTCGCCGACGTGCGGGGCCCGGTCGTCGCCGTGTCCGACTACATGCGGGCGGTCCCGCTCCAGATCGCCCGCTGGGTGCCGGCCGACTACCGCGTCCTGGGTGCCGACGGGTTCGGCTTCGCCGACACCCGCCCGGCCGCCCGGCGGTTCTTCCACATCGACGCGGTCAGCGTCGTCGTCCAGGCGCTCCAGGCCCTGGCCGACGCCGGCGACTTCCCGGTGGACAAGGTCGTCGAGGCCGCCCAGCGCTACCGGATCGACGACCCCACCGCGACCCAGGACATCAAGCAGGAGGGCGGCGACGCCTGACGGCTCGCCGACGTCCCACGAGCGCCGACGCCCGCCCGACCCGGAGCACCGTCCGGGTCAGGCGGGCGTCGCGCGTACGTCGTCCAGCGGCACGACCGGCGCGTCGCCGGCCCGCGCCTCGGCCGGCGGGACCGGCGCCCCGCCGTGCAGCAGCTCGCGCCACCGGTCGCGATCGTGGCGGCTGGGCTCCGTGGTGCGGATGAAGTCGCGCACGATCCTGGCGAACCGCTCGGGGTGGTCGCGGTGCGGGAAGTGGCCGGCGTCGGGGATGATCTCGACGCGCGCGGTCGGCGCGAGGGCGCGGGCGGTGTCGGCGTGGCGGGCCGGGATGACCATGTCGTCGGAGCCCCACACGACGCACATCGGCATCGCCTCGGTCAGGTAGGCCCGGTCGGCCATCGTGACGACCTGGCCCTTCCAGTCCACGACGGCCCGCACGACGTGGCGGATCGCCGCCCGGGCGCTGGGGTCCTTGAACGAGTCGTAGATCGCCGCGACCTCGTCGAGGTCGCGCAGCCGGGCCACCCCGGTGCCCGCGAGCACACGGAGGGTGGTCGTGGCGGCGTGGCGCAGGCCCGGTGCGGCGAGCACGCCCATCACCTGGTGGAACCCCGGCGTGGTGATCGCGCGGATGGCCGGGTGCACCTCGGGGCCGAGGCCGCCGGACCCGACGAGCACCAGGCGCTCGGTGCGCTCGGGGTACTGGTAGGCGAACTGCATCGCCACTCCCCCGCCGAAGCTGTGCCCGACCACCGTCGCGGTGTCGATGCCGAGCACCGTCAGCAGGTCGCGCATGCCGTTGGCATAGCCGCCGACGCTGTAGTCGGCCCGCGGCTTGTCGGACGCGCCGTGTCCCAGCAGGTCGGGCGCGAGCACGGTGTGGGTCCGCGACAGCGAGGTGATCACCGGGTCCCAGGTGGTGTGGTCACACCCGAGGCCGTGGAGCAGCAGCACCACGGGGCCCGATCCGGCACGGACGAAGGCGCGCCGGTGGCCGTGCACGGTCACGTGCTCGACCTGCGGGGTGCTCTTGCGGGACACTCTCGACCTCCCACTCGGCCGCGGGCGCGGACTGTCGCGGATTCAACCAGAGTGGATGACCACGTACCCCGTCCGGCTCGCACCGATGCGGACTCGTGACCATCGGCCCACGCGGCAGCCCACACCGCGGGAGCCGTCCGCGTCGCGTCGGTGCGCTTGGTGGGAATCCCACTACCCGGCCGGTCCCACTACAGTCGTGCCGTGTCCGCGTCCAGACGTCGCGCAGCCGAGGCGCTGCGCAACTCCACAGGAGCGCTCAGCACGGCCGCCACGGCCCGGATGTCCACCGACCTCCCGTGGTTCGACGACCTGAGCGCGGAGGACCGGTCGTGGGTCGGGCTCATCGTCCAGGCCGGCATCCGCGGCTTCGTCGACTGGTACGACCGGGAGATCGAGGCGTCCGCGCACGACCCGCTCGACGTGGTCGTGTTCGGCGCCGCGCCCCGCGAGCTGACCGGCGTGATCTCGCTCCAGCAGACGGTCGAGCTGGTGCGGCTGAGCATCCGGGTCGTCGAGACCACCATCGACGCGCTCCTCCACCCCGAGGACGCCCGCGAGGTGCACGACGCGGTGCTGCGCTACGCCCGCGAGGTCGCCTTCGCCACCGCCGCCGTCTACGCCCGCGCCGCGGAGTCGCGCGGCGCCTGGGACGCCCGCCTCGAGGCCCTGGTGGTCGACGCGGTCGTGCGGGCCGAGGCCGACGAGGCCGTGCTCTCCCGAGCGAGCGCGCTCGGCTGGGGAGCCCACGGCGACGTCGCCGTGGTGCTGGGCTCCACGCCTCCGCACCGCGCGGAGCTCGACGTCTTCGAGTCCGTACGCCGCTCGGCGCGCGCCGGCGGGATGGACGCCCTGTGCGCCACGCAGGGCGACCGGCTGGTCGTCGTGCTGGGCGGCGTGAGCGACCCGTTGCAGGCCGCGACCCGGCTCCTCGAGCACTTCGGCGACGGCCCGGTGGTGGTGGGGCAGGTGACCGCCGACCTCGCCCACGCCAGCGCCTCGGCCCGCGACGCCCTGTCCGCCCACCGGGCGGCCACCGGCTGGCCCGACGCCCCCCGACCGGTGGCCAGCCGCGACCTGCTCCCCGAGCGGGCACTGGCCGGCGACGGGCACGCGCGCCGCCACCTCGTCGACGAGGTCTACCTTCCCCTGGTCAAGGCTCGCGGCACCCTCCTCGAGACGCTCGGGGCATGGTTCGAGCACGGCTCCTCGATCGAGGCGACCGCGCGTGCGCTCTTCGTGCACCCCAACACCGTGCGCTACCGGCTGCGCCAGATCACCGACACCACCGGCTGGTCGCCGACGCGTCCCCGCGAGGCGTTCGCGCTCCAGCTCGCCCTGATCCTGGGACGCCAGTCCGGACGCACGGAGTTGTAGGAACCCTACAAGGATCCGGGGGTCAGATTCGTGGGCGGCGGACCAGCGGCGCCCGGCCCCGACCCGGCAGAGTGGGCGTGTGCTCGTCATCGTCGCCCCCGGCCAAGGGGCCCAGTCCCCCGGTTTCCTCACGCCCTGGCTGGAGGACCCCACCTTCGCCGCGCGGTTCGACTGGCTGGCGACCGTCGCCGACGTCGACCTGGCGCACTACGGCACCCAGGCCGACGCCGAGACCATCCGCGACACCAAGATCGCCCAGCCGCTGCTCGTGGCGACCGGCCTGGTCGCGGCACTCGACCTCTTCCCGCACCCGGGCGACGCGTTCGCCCGCATCGGCGCGGTCGCCGGCCACAGCGTCGGCGAGCTGACCGCCGCGGCGGGTGCGCGGGTGATGACCGCCGAGCAGGCGATGGTGCTGGTGCGCGAGCGCGGCAACGCGATGGCCGACGCGGCCACCACCACCGCCACCGGGATGACCGCCGTCCTCGGTGGCGACCGCGACGAGGTCCTCGCCGCGATCGAGCGCCACGGGCTCACCGCCGCCAACGACAACGGTCCCGGGCAGGTCGTCGCCGCCGGCACGACCGAGCAGCTGGCCGCGTTCGCCGACGACCCGCCCGCCAAGGCGCGGCTCATGCCGCTGAGCGTCGCGGGAGCGTTCCACACCGAGCACATGGCCCCCGCCGTCGACCGCCTCGCCTCCCTCGCCCGCTCGGTCTCCACCCACGACCCGCGCACCCCGGTGATCTCCAACCGCGACGGCCAGGTGGTCCACGACGGTCGGGACGTGCTGCGCCGCATCGTCGGGCAGATCGCCAACCCGGTCCGCTGGGACCTCTGCCTGGAGACGATGGGCGACCTCGGCGTCACCGGCATCCTGGAGATGCCGCCCGCCGGCACGCTGACCGGCATCGCCAAGCGCGCGCTCAAGGGCGTGGAGACCTTCGCCCTCAAGACGCCCGACCAGCTCGACGCGGCCCGCGAGTTCTGCGACAAGCACGGCGAGGCCTCGATGATCGAGACCACCCCGACCTGGCGGATGATCGTCTCGCCCGCCAAGGGCACCTTCCACCTCTCCGCCGAGGCCGCCCAGCTCCACCTGCTCGCGCCCGGCGCCACGATCGGCGCGGTGGCCAGCCTGCGCGACCGCACCGACATCACCGCGCCGCACGGCGGCTCCGTCGTCGAGTGGCTCGTCGAGGACGGCGACCTGGTCTCCCCCGGCCAGCCCCTCCTGCGCCTGCACCCCGAGGCCTCGCTCTGATGGCGGCGATCACCGCGGCGACCGGCGCCGCCCACGCCCGCATCCTCGGCCTCGGCGTCTACCGCCCCTCCCGCATCGTGCCCAACTCCGAGGTGGTCGAGGCGATCGACTCCAGCGACGAGTGGATCCAGCAGCGCTCGGGCATCCGCACGCGCCGCTTCGCCACCCCCGAGGAGACGGTGCAGATGATGAGCGTCGCCGCCTCGCGGCAGGCCCTCGAGCGCGCCGGCATCAGCCCCGAGCAGATCGACTGCGTCGTCGTCGCGACGGTCAGCCACCTGCTCCAGACCCCGGCCATCGCCCCGGCGATCGCCACCGAGCTCGGCACCGACCACGCCGCGGCGTTCGACATCTCGGCCGCGTGCGCCGGCTTCTGCCACGCCGTCGCGCTCGGAGCCGACATGGTGCGCGGCGGCAGTGCCGGGCACGTCCTGGTGATCGGCGTCGAGCGGCTCTCCGACATCACCGACATGAGCGACCGCGGCACCGCCTTCATCTTCGCCGACGGCGCAGGCGCCGCGGTGATCGGCCCGAGCGACGTCGCCGGCATCGGCCCGGTGGTGTGGGGCTCCGACGGCGAGCAGTACGACCTCATCCGCCAGCGCGAGGACTGGCGCGATGTCGTCGGCGACGACGACACGCCCGGGTCCGGCGTGATGCCGCACCTGACGATGCAGGGCAACCCGGTCTTCCGGTGGGCCTCCTTCACGATGGCCAAGGTCGCCCAGCAGGCCCTGGACGCCGCCGGCGTGAGCGCCGACGACCTCGACGTCTTCGTCCCCCACCAGGCCAACATGCGCATCATCGACGCGATGGCGCGCTCGATGAAGCTGCCCGAGCACGTGCGGATCGCCCGCGACATCGCCGACCAGGGCAACACGTCGGCGGCCTCGGTGCCGCTCGCCCTCGACCGGATGATGCTCGAGGGCGACGCCCGCAGCGGCGACACCGCCCTCCTCATCGCCTTCGGCGCCGGCCTGGCCTACGCCGCGCAGGTCGTCACCGTCCCCTGACCCGGCACCTGCGCTGGCGCACGACGAGGCGCACGACGAGACGCACCGAGCATCCCCCCACAGACCCGCACGACGCACATACCGAGCAGCACCCACACAACAAGAAGGGAAGGCCCCATGGCCAGCACCGAAGAAATCCGTGCCGACCTCGCTGAGATCGTCAACGAGGTGGCCGGCGTCGACGCCGACGACGTCCAGCTGGACAAGTCCTTCGTGGACGACCTCGACGTCGACTCGCTCTCCATGGTGGAGGTCGTCGTGGCCGCCGAGGAGAAGTTCGGCGTGACCATCCCCGACGACGAGGTCAAGAACCTGAAGACCGTGGGCGACGCCGTCGCCTACATCGAGCGCGCCCAGGGCTGACGCTCATCCCCTCACGTCACGGGTGGCCGGAGTCCAGCCCGGCCCCCGTGACCCAGGAACCACCAACCCCGCGAGAACGGAACCTCACCTGATGCCCTCGACCCGCGTAGTCGTCACCGGCCTCGGCACCACCTCCCCCCTCGGCGGGGACGTCGCCTCCACGTGGCAGGCGATGCTGTCCGGCACCTCCGGCATCGTGCGCCTCACCGACGAGTGGGTCGACCAGCTGCCGGTGAAGATCGGCGGCCGGGTCGCCGTCGAGCCGTCCGAGGTCCTCGAGCGCGTCAAGGCGCGCCGGCTCGACCGCTCCAGCCAGTTCGCCATGGTCGCCGCTGACCAGGCGTGGGCCGACGCGGGCCTGGAGGGCTCCGGCCTCGAGCCCGAGCGCCTGGGCGTGGCCATCGCCTCGGGCATCGGCGGGGTCACCACGCTCCTGGCCAACTACGACGCCCTGCTCGAGAAGGGCGCCCGTCGGGTCTCCCCGCTGGCCGTGCCGATGCTGATGCCCAACGCGCCGGCCGCCAACGTCAGTCTCAAGTACGGCGCCCGCGCCGCCGTGCACGCGCCCACCTCCGCGTGCGCGTCGGGCAACGAGGCCATCTCGATGGCCGTCGACCTGATCCGCCTCGGCCGCGCCGACGTCGTGCTGGCCGGCGGCACCGAGGCCGCGATCCACCCGCTTCCCATGGCGGCGTTCGCCAACATGATGGCGCTGTCCAAGACCGCCAGCGACGACGGCGGCGACCCGACGACGGTCTCGCGCCCCTGGGACACCGGCCGCGACGGCTTCGTCCTCGGCGAGGGCGGTGCCGTGCTCGTGCTCGAGTCCGAGGAGCACGCCCGGGCCCGCGGCGCGACGATCTACGCCGAGGTGCGCGGCGCCGGCATCAGCAACGACGCCCACGACATCGCCCAGCCCGACCCCGAGGGTCGCGGCGGCACCCGCGCGATCCAGATGGCGCTGCGCGAGGGCGACGTCGACCCGGCCACGGTCGTCCACGTCAACGCCCACGCCACGTCCACGCCGAAGGGCGACATCGCCGAGGGCCTCATGCTCCACACCGTGCTCGGCGAGCACGTCGACCGCTGCGTGGTCACGAGCACCAAGTCGATGACCGGACACCTGCTCGGCGGAGCCGGCGCGCTGGAGGCGGTCGCGACCGTGATGGCCCTCCGCGACCGGGTCAGCCCGCCCACGATCAACCTCGACGACCTGGACCCCGAGGTCGACCTCGACATCCCGACGGCGCGGCGCGACCTGCCCGACGGCGACATCGTGGCGCTCAACAACTCCTTCGGCTTCGGCGGCGCCAACGTCGCCGTGGCCTTCGGCAGCGTCTGAGCCCCACCCCCACCCACGAAGCCCCGCTCGCGACTCTCCCGGACGACACCGCGGGGAACTCGGAAGGATCCTGATGACGACGACGGCCACCAAGCCCGCCAAGCTGCCCCGCGAGCAGGACCCCCGCAACCCGGTCCACCGGCTCACCGCGCTGCTCGACGAGGGCACGCTCGAGCTGATCACCCCCGACGACGACTCCGGGATGCTCGCCGCGGTGGGTCGCGTCGACGGCACGTCCGTGGTGGCGTTCTGCAGCGACGCGACCGTCATGGGCGGCGCGATGGGCGACGTGGGCTGCCGGGTGGTGGTCGACGCCTACCACCGCGCGATCACCGACGGGGTCCCGATCATCGGGCTGTGGCACTCCGGTGGAGCCCGCCTCGCCGAGGGCGTGCTGTCCCTCCACGCCGTCGGCCGCATCTTCCAGGTGATGACGCAGGCCTCCGGCGTGATCCCGCAGATCTCGGTCGTGCTCGGCCCGGCCGCCGGCGGCGCCGCCTACGGGCCCGCGCTCACCGACGTGGTCATCCTCGGCCCCGAGGGCCGCATCTTCGTCACCGGCCCCGACGTGGTGCGTTCGGTCACCGGCGAGGACGTCGACATGCTCCGCCTCGGCGGGCCCGAGCCGCACGGCCGGCGCTCCGGCGTGGTGCACATCCTCACCGAGTCCGAGCGCGAGGCGCTCGACCGCGCCCGCACGGTCGCCTCGCTCCTCGGCGCCCAGGGCAGCCTGGCCGCCGACTCCGTGGAGGACCGCGACCTCGAGGCCCTCCTGCCGGAGTCGAAGAAGCGCGCCTACGACGTCCACCCGCTCGTCGACGGGGTGCTCGACGAGGGCACCATGCAGGAGCTCCACGCCCGGTGGGCGCCCAACATCGTCACCGCCCTGGGCCGCTTCGGCGGCCGCACCGTCGGCGTCGTCGCCAACAACCCGCTGCGGCTCGGCGGCTGCCTCGACTCCCTGTCGGCCGAGAAGGCCTCACGCTTCGTGCGCATGTGCGACGCGTTGGGGGTCCCGCTGATCGTGCTCGTCGACGTGCCGGGCTACCTCCCCGGCGTCGGCCAGGAGTGGGACGGCGTCGTACGACGCGGCGCCAAGCTGCTGCACGCGTTCGGCGAGTGCGTGGTGCCGCGGGTGACGCTCGTGACCCGCAAGACCTACGGTGGCGCCTACATCGCGATGAACGCCCGCTCGCTCGGGGCCACGCGCGTGCTGGCCTGGCCCGGCGCCGAGGTCGCCGTGATGGGGGCCGTGGCCGCGATCCGGATCCTGCACCGCCGCCGGCTGGCGGAGGTCTCGCCGGAGATCCGTCCGCAGGTGGAGGCGGAGCTGGCCGCCGAGCACGAGCGGATCGCCGGCGGCGTCGACAAGGCCGTCGAGATCGGGGTGGTCGACGAGGTCGTCGAGCCCGCCCGCACCCGCAGCGCGATCGCGCACGCGATCCGCCACGAGATCGACACCGCGGGCGTGCGCCGCGGGCGCCACGGCAACATCCCGCTCTGACGCCTGCACCGCCCGGCGGGTGCTCTGGGGCCCGGAGACGGGCCGCGCGGTCGAGGCCCTGGCCCGGTCCCGCCCGGGGCACTGAGCGGGCCTCACGCGCCGCTCAGGGCCTCTCGGTGAGTTGTCTGGGCGTTGTTGGGGGCGCCAGGGGCCGTTCCCCCGGCGCGCCGCGCTCAGACGACCTGGTGGAGCCAGCGGACGGGAGCGCCCTCTCCGGCGTGGCGGAACGTCTCCAGCTCGTCGTCCCAGGGCTTGCCGAGCAGCTGGTCGATCTCGAGCAGCAGCGTGGTGTCGCCGAGGGCTGCCTTGACGACGGCCGCCTTGAGCCGGTCCTCGGGGATCAGGATGTCGCCGTGGGGTCCGGTGATCGCGTGGAAGATGCCGAGGTCGGGGGTGCAGGAGAAGCGGGTGCCCTCGGTCGAGCTCGTCGGCTCCTCGGTGATCTCGAAGCGCAGGTGGTTCCAGCCGCGCAGCGCCGACGCGACGGCGGCGGCGGTGCCGGCCGAGCCCGTCCACGACAGCTCGGCGCGGTAGGAGCCCGGCTGGGCCGGCTGCGGCGTCCAGTCGAGGGAGACGGCCACGCCAAGGACTCCGCCCACGGCCCACTCGATGTGCGGGCAGAGTGCGGAGGGAGCTGAGTGCACGTAGAGGATGCCCCTCGTGGCCGGACCGTCCGGACGGGAAGCAATGCGTGTGGTCACGGTGACCTCCTTGAGTTCCGACGCTCCAGATGCGCCTTCCCCAGCGGTCTGTCGTCAGTGCTCAACAAGAGTCGAGTGACACGTATGTGATTAGGGCTCCATTGTGACGCATGTGGCGTCCGAGCGCCAGCGATCACGCCGAACGGCCCGTCGCGCCAGCCCGCAGTACTGGACTGCGGGCTGGACTGAGAGCTGGACTGGGGCTGGCTACGTGCCGCCTCGGTTGCCCGGTCAGGACTGGCGGCGCTCCAGGGCGTCGGCGCGCTGCGCGGCGTCGGTCAGCTCCTCGGAGTCGATCGCGTGCGTGCGGTGGAACCACGCCAGCGCGTCGGACTCGCGGCCGGCGGCCTCGAGCGTGTCGGCGTAGGCGTAGCGCAGGCGCACCACCCAGGGAGCCCGGCTCTTGGAGGTGAGCGGCGCGAGCTCGAGGGTGCGCAGGGCTGCGTCGAGCTGGCCCATGTCACGCCGTGCGCCGGCCTCGACCAGCGTCATCTCGGCCTTCGCCTCGGTGCTGAAGTTGACCACCGACGGGCTCTTGGCCAGCTTGATGGCCTGCTCGGGGTTGCCCAGCGCACGGTGGCAGTCCGCCATGATCGGCAGGTAGTCGGTGGCGCCGTTCATCCGCTTCGCCGCACGCAGCTCCGACAGCGCCTCGGCGTAGTGTCCCGCGGCGTAGGCGGTCTCGCCGGCGGCCTCGCGCACGACCGCGATCCGCGACGCACGGGCGCGCGCTGCCAGGGCGTGACGGTAGGCGAGCTCGGGGTCCTGGTCGATGAACACACCGGCGGCGGCGAGGTGCCTGGCCACCCGGGCGGCGAGCTTCTCGGGCAGGCCCTTGAGCTGCGCGCGTACGCCCCGGTCGAGCTCGGCACCCGTGATGCCCTCGGGCAGGTCGGGTCCGTCGTAGGCCGCCTGGTCGACGGTGCGCGGCGCCTGGTCGGAGCGGCCGCGGAACGATCGCTCCTGACCGCGCTCGGGGCGCTTCCCGCCCCCGCTGGCGGGCTTGCCGCCCGACGGCTTGCCCCCGGACGACGGACGGCCCGATGCGCCGCGGCCCTCGCCGGAGCGGCTCGCGCCGCGCGCGTCGCCGCGCTTGCTGCCATCGCGGGAGTCACCGCGCTGGCCGTCGCGCGAGCTGGAGCCGCCGCGGCCGCCGGCGGACGAGCCTCCTCGGCCGGCGCCGGTCCCGCCTCGTGCCGGTCGCTGTCCTCGACGATCCTCGGCCACAGCCGCACTTCCCTTCTCCACGCGTGGGTCCCCGTTCGGGGTCAACGCTACTCATACGCGCCGCAAAATGACGCAGGGGCCACCAGATCACTGGTGGCCCCTGCCAAATGTATGTCCGGCGGCGTCCTACTCTCCCACAACCTCTCGGTTGCAGTACCATCGGCGCTGAAAGGCTTAACTTCCGGGTTCGGTATGGGACCGGGTGTTTCCCGTTTCGCTATGGCCGCCGTAACTTTGTCAACTCAATCAAACCCGATGGGTTTGTTGGTTGGGAACTGCTTAGTGGACGCGAACATGTGTGTTCGTCTTTTGCGCGTGTGTGGTCTTGTACGGT
>NZ_JBZGDV010000005.1:0-336569 GCF_058355585.1 Nocardioides sp. Z13_37
GGCTTCGGCTTGTGCGATTCCCATGTCCTGCGAACCGCGGCCCTCACCACGCCACGAGTCCTGTCTGGGCTACCCACGTCCCACCGCGTCAGTTTGCGCTTGATCCGAACCATCGCGTCAGGGCGGCCCGGAGCCCCGCCTGATCTTCGCCGACCCACGCCACATGCCCATCCGGGCGGATCAAGGTCGACTCTGTCACGTGCTCGTGCTTTTCAGGACCAGCGAGCCGTTGCGAGACCACGTCCACCCGATCACCCCAGCCGTCCACGGTAAGCGCCCCCTTGTGGCTGAGGAGCACACCGCGCCCGCGGTGCATCCGGTCGTACAGCCAGTTGCCCTCCAGTTCGACGTCCGGCATCCGCTTGCCCAGGAGGTCGTGCCCATCGCCGCATTCGTAGCGGATGCCCGTGCCGGTGGTCTTCTCGGTGAGGGAGAGGTTGACCTGGTCGATCGCCATGAGCTCCTCGAGCAGCCGCCGCACCGCCGACACGTCACCATTGGGCCACACCAGTTCGCTCTGCGCCCGCGTGCTGGCGAGCGTGTCCTCGGCCACGGGTCGTCGCTCGGCCTCGTAGGTCTCGAGCAGTCCGTCAGCCCCCCAGCCGCGGACGGCTCCGACGAGCTTCCAGCCGAGGTTGACGGCGTCCTGGAGGCCGAGGTTGAGGCCCTGCCCGCCCACAGGGGCATGCACGTGGGCAGCGTCGCCAGCGAGAAAGATGCGACCGACGCGGTAGCGCTCGGCCAGACGCGTGCCGTCCCCGAACCGGGACACCGAGCGGGCCACGGTGATGCCAAGGTCGGTACCTGTCATCTCACGGACGCGATCGGTGAACTCCTTCAATGTGGGCGGGACGCTGCGGTCCTCGACGGGCGCCGCGGTCGTCAAGACGAAGCGCTGCACCCCGACTTCGTGCGGCGCCGGCCCGAACAAGAGGCCCCGCGCCTTGCCTGCCTCCCTGGCCTCGGCCAGCTCGTCCTCGGTCGCGTCGACCTCGGCCTCGACGAGCAGCCACTCCTGCCGCGGCGGCTCCCCGGAGAAGTCGATGCCGAGCTGCCGCCGAACTGTGCTGCGCCCGCCGTCGCACCCGATGACGTATGCCGCCCCCAGGCGGGTGCCGTCGGCGAGTTCGACGGTGACATCCTCATCGTCCTGATGGACTCCGACGACGTCGCACTCGCGCCGGACCTCAGCGCCGAGCTCGACGGCGCGGTCGGCCAACAGTCGATCGGTGGTGGGCTGCGGGATGCCGAGAATGTGCGCGTGCCGCGACTCAAGCTCGCGGGGAAGTGGCTTGGTGATGCCGGCGAACATGCCGCTGAGCGGGTAGACCTGTCCCTGGTCCAGGAAGCGATCGAGCAGTCCGCGCATCGCCATGATCTCGATGCTTCGCATGTGCAGCCCGAGCGACCGCACCATTCGTGTCGGCTCAGCGTCTCGCTCGAGTACGAGCGTGTTGATGTCGTGCAGCCGCAGCTCGATGGCGAGCATCATCCCGGTCGACCCGCCCCCCACGATGATCACGTCGTGCATGAATCCTCCTTCAGCGGGCGCCCCAGGCCCAGTCCAGCGGCTGATTCTGAGGCAACGCCGGGCCCTTGCGGCAAGCCCCCCGACCGGCTATACCTTGAGAGCAACGGGGGTCGCAGCGAGGGTCCCGCGTGGCACGTTCCCCGCCCCGAATCGCCATCCGGGACCGCCGAAGTGTCTCTACACCGTCGCCCGGGACCATGAGTCCGCTATTGACCGTGCTGATCTGACCGGCACGCCCACCTCGATCGATCACGGCACCCGCTCTGCCCACAGGCAAGGGCACTGCAACGCAGTGAGGTGAGCCCCGCTGCATGCGCTGTTCGCGCTCTGCCAGAAGCCCTCTCCGATGAGCGTCACACCGCCGCCAATCGGCGCGCCCAACATCAGTACAGGTCACGTTGCGGGCGTACGACAGGCCAATGAGCCCACGCGGATGCGGTACGGCGCGTCGATGGCCGGGTCACGACGAGGCGGCTCGGGAGCGGATCCGACTGCTCAGGCGAGGGCGGAGTCGGGGATCCAGTTCCCGTGGAATCCCTGCGGCACCCGGACCGGCAGATGGACCGTGGCGACCGGGTGCCCGAAGTCGTGGGCATCGAGGATGACCAGGTCGCTGGCGCCGCGCGCGGCGTCGTACACGTAGCCCATGAGCCACCCGTCGTCCTCGCCCGCCGCGCTGCCGGCCGGGACGAACGCCATCTCGCCGGCGATGCGGCCGGAGCCCAGGTCCACCTCGACGGTGGTGCCGCCGACGAGGTCGTGCTTGCGCACAGTGGTCCGAGGGTCATCACCCAGGGCGCCGAGGTCGCGCACCGAGGATGCGCCGATCGTGTAGCCGTAGCGGTGGCGACTGCCAACGAGTCGTTCGTCCCCGCGGGGGAACTCCGTGCCACGGTCGTCGATCGTCTCGGTGAGGACCTTGCGTGCCCGCGGGTCGATCGTCCAGCGCTCCAGACGGGGGCGATCGGCCAACGGCTCCCCGTCGTCGGCGAACGCATGGTCGTGCACCACCAGGTCGATGATCACTCGATCACCGTCGTCGAAGGCGTTGAGGGGGTGGTAGACGAAGCACGGCTCGACGTCGATCCACACGACGTCGGACCCGGTGCCGGCCCGGGGCAGGAGCCCGACCCGAGCCCCGTTGTCGGGGCGCCAGCGGAAGGGCAGGGCGACGCTCTGGAGAGCGAGCTCCAGGTCGAAGAGCACGGGCAGGTCGAAGAGCACCACCCGGGAGGCGGTCAGGCCCATGTCGTGGAGCATGACCGGAGCCGGCAGGTCGACGTCGACAGTCCTGAGGAGCTCTCCGGCAGGGTCGATCACGTGATAGCGCAACGCGGGGTCGTCGAAGCCGTAGGTCATCACGTGCATCTCACCGGTGCCCGGGTCGAACTTGGGGTGAGCGTTGATGCCGCCAGGCAGGGGGCCACCGAAGTTGCGGGTGGCGACCGTCTCCAGCTCGCCCGTCAGCTCGTAGGGCAGCGACCCCTCGGTCACGGCCAGGATCCGGCCGGCGTGGGCGAACACGCTGGTGTTGCCCGAGCCGGGATACCACCCGCCCTCCGCATGGGGCACGGGAGACGCACCCAGGCGCGCGCTCGCCTCGGGGCTGCGCACCCAGCGGTTGCGGTACCAACGCGGCCGGCCGCCGTGCAGGTCGACGCCGTGCACCATCCCGTCGCCCGCGAACCAGTGGTACGTGTCGGCCTGCGCCGCGAACGGGTTCGGCCCGGTGCGGATGTACCTGCCCGCCAGGTCCGGTGGCACCGCGCCCGTGACCTCGAGATCCGTGGCGGTCACCTCAGTGGCCACCGGCGCGAAGTTGCCGTCGAGGTACGTCGCTGCAGTCATCGTCTGCTCCCTGACATCGGGCCGCCGAGCCGGCCCCACCAATAGACACCCCTCCCCCGCGACGCGTCAATGCGCCGCCCCTGTCGGCGACAACAAGGCGACGCACGGATGTCGAGATCAGTCGCGTCCATCCGACGTAGGGGTGAGACCCACGAGGAGGCCCGATGCGCGCCCTGACCCTGTACACCCTGCTCTCCCTCGACGGCGTCGCCGAGGAACCGGGCGACTGGATGTTCGAGGCCGATGAGGAGGTGTTCCTCAACCTCGCTGAGGTCATCCATCGCCAAGACGACGTCCTCCTCGGGCGCGGCACCTACGACTACTGGTCCGACCACTGGCCGACGTCGGACGTGCAGCCCTTCGCAGACTTCATCAACACCACCACCAAGCACGTCTTCAGCTCCCGCCCCCTGGACGGAGCCTGGGACCGGGCCGTCGCGGTCGACGTCCCGGTCCCGGAATATGTCAAGCGGCTGAAGAAGCGACCCGGTGGCGACATCGGAGTCCACGGCAGCATCACGCTCGCCAGGACCCTGCTCGCAGCAGACCTCGTGGATCGTCTCGAGCTCGTCGTCGTCCCGACCTTGGCAGGCGCCGGCCGTCGACTGTTCGGCGACCGCGTCGCCCCCGCCAGGCTGAGCTTGACGAAGACGGCATCCTCGACCACCGGCTGCGTGTTCCTGAGGTACGACCGCCCCGAGGAAGCTGTCGCTGCTGTCGCATCCCGGTCGCTTCTGGAAGGATGACGAGCCCTCGTGCAGCTCCCGACCTCGGGCCGGTCAAAGGATGGCTATGTCTACGTCGCGATTGGTACGCCCCAGCGAAGGCCGATGGATCGCCGGAGTCTGCGCCGGCCTGGCAGACAGGTTCGGGATCCCTCGGGGCCTGGTCCGCCTCGGCTTCGTGATCTTCGGCCTCGTGGGCGCGGGCGAGCTCGCGTACGTCATCGGGTGGATCGTCATGCCCAAGGACGACTGAGCCGCGCTCCTGGTCGACCCGCCTACACCGACAGCGTGTTGACGGTGCGGGTGATGCGCCCGTCGGTCCTCTCGAGGAACACGATCTGGCCGAACTCGACGTGCGACCAGCCGTCGGCGTCCTCGGTCAGCGCCTCGGAGGCGAAGATTGCGGCCGTCGCCTCCTCCTCGTCGCACGCCTCGAAGTCGTAGGCGGTGTCGTCGCGCGGCACGTGGCGGCCGACGAGCAGGTACATCGGCTCGAGGAGCATCGAGAGGGCGAAGTCGTCCGTGCCCGGACCGGACTCCCGCAGCACCTTCCAGTCGCCGGCCGGGTGGGTCTCGCCCTGGTGCCCGAGACCGACGTTGACCCCGATGATCCGACTCGGCGACACCAGCGCCATCTTCAGCTTGGTCAGGGCGGGCAGGTCGAGGTCCTTCATCGCCTGGGCGATGAGGCCCACCATCTCCTCGATCGCGCGCTGGACGTCCTTGTCGGTGTCGCCGTCGAGCAGCGAGAGCAGCAGCACGTAGAGGAACTCCGTGTCCGTGGTGCCTCGCATCTGGGTCAGGTACCTGTCCTCGCAGTGCTTCAGCAGCTCCCTCTGCAGCAGCATCCAGCTGGGCAGGTCGCCGTTCTGGGCGATGGCCCAGGGAGTCTCGTCGAACGCGAAGGGGTGGCAGTTCTCGTCGACGATCACGGCCGCCGAGTCATAGCTGGCCGCGCGCACGTGGGCGAGCATCGTGTTGGCCCGCAGGCTGGGGACGATGTGCGGCGCGTTGTCGTCGTAGAACGCCGCCATGGGCCGGCGGTAGTGGAAGGGGTCCTCCGGGTTGAGCAGGTGCTCGCTCCAGGCCGCGAACCCCCAGCCCGCCAGCTGGAGGTCGGGGTAGTGCTCAGGGTCGAGGGCCTGGTTGACCAGGCTGTTCGACGGCGTGAGCAGCAGGCTCTCGAGCGGCGTCTCCGGCCCGATGTAGGCGAGCACTCGGCACATGGAGTTCCTTCACTGACGACAGGACGTGCCGGGGTCGGCGTCCAGGTGGGCCCCGAGACGGGCGCCGCCACCCTACGGGCGGGGCGCGGCTGCTCATGAGGGAGACCCCGATAGCGTCCCGGGGTGGCCAGCCCTCGACGATCCGGTGCTCGTCGACGCAGCGCACCCTCGCGCCGCGGCGGCGCACGTACGCAGCAGAGGCCGCTCCCGGTCGCCGGGCCGGGCGAGCGGGTGTGGGTGCTCGACGTCCCCTACGGCACGCAGGTCGACGGCGCCGCGTGGCACCCGGCCGTGAAGACCCACCTGTACGTCGGGCGCGCGCTGCCCGCGCACCTCGAGCCCTACGCGCCGGGTCCCCACACCCTCGGCCGGTTCATCGAGAACACGCTCAACCCCGACGACCCGACGCCCGCCCCCGAGCCGAGCGACACCCTCGAGCCGCGGCGGATCCAGTTCGAGGCGGCCGACGCCATCGCGGCGCGCGCCGAGGCGGGCGGGCGGCAGTTCCTGCTCGCCGACGAGCCGGGCGTCGGCAAGACCATCTCCGCGGTCCTCGGCGCGCAGGCCGTCGGCGACCTGCGTGGTGCGCGGCGGGTGCTGGTCGTGGCCGACCGGCCCGCGGCGATCACGATCGGCCACTGGTGCCGCACGATCACCGCACTGGGCGACGGCGGCCTCGAGTGGGTCGTGATCACGTGGGACCGGCTGGACAAGGTCACGGGCCACGACTGGGACGTGATCATCGCCGACGAGGCCCACGCCCTGCGCCGCACGACGACGAAGCGGTGGAAGCTCTGGGCGCGGATCTCCGGCCACGGGAAGCCGCACGACCGGGCGCCGTTCGTCATCGCCACCACCGCGACGCCCGGGCACACGCCGCTGGAGCTGCCCTACCTCGCCCCGGCGTACGCGCAGGTGCTCGGGGAGCCGATGCGGGAGTGGGCCTCGGCGACCCGACCCGGGGACGCCTTCGCCACCGCGCTCGAGCGCCACGGCGTCGGGGTGGAGCAGGGACGCTACGGGGCGACGTGGACCACCGACCCGGCGCGGCGCGCGGCGGACCTCGCGCTGGTGCGGGGGTGGCTCGACGACGCGAGCCCGGCGGCGATGCTGCACCGCGCCGCGCCGTGGGGTCCGGTGCCGATCTCCGGCATGCCGGTGGCGCTCACGCCAGCGGAGCGCGCGGCGTACGAGGCGGAGTGGGGCGAGTTCTGTCGCGAGATGGACATCGCGCGCCGCGGCCGCAACGTCGCCAAGGGGCGGGCCGCGCTGCTGCGGTTCCGGCAGAAGGCCGGGCTGATCCGGGTCGACTCGACGGTCGACTGGATCGCCCAGCAGGTCCGGGCCGAGCGACAGGTGGCGTGCTCGGTCGAGTTCGTCGGCACTGCCGCCGACCCGATCGCCGACCGGCTGCGCGACAGCGGCATCGAGGTCGCCACGATCTACGGCCGCGACCGGTTCGACCCCGAGGCCGAGCGGATCCGGTTCCAGACCGGGCAGGCCAAGGTCTGCGTCTTCACCACGGTCGCCTCGATCAGCCTGCACGCCGGCGAGACCCTGGACGGGGGCCGTCAGGCGAGCACCGAGCCGCGGGTCGGGGTCTTCCACCAGGCCCGCTTCTCGGGCATCGCCGGCCGGCAGGTGACCGGTCGCACCCACCGCGACCACCAGGTCTCCCCGTGGCACATCGCCTACGCCGAGGGCACGGTCGAGGAGCAGGTCGGCAAGGTCATGGTCGAGCGCATCGCCGCGGCCTCCGACACGGTGGGCGGCGACACCAGCGGCCTCGCCGACCTCGCCCAGCTCCTCGGCGCCGACTGGCTGCCCGCCACGACCCTGGTCGAGGACGGCGCCTGAGCCCGGCCGTAGGCTCCTCGGCGTGAACGCCACCCTCGTCGCGAAGGACCTCGCCGGCGGGCACGGCCACCGGGTGCTCTTCGAGGGCCTCGACCTCACCGTCGCGCCGGGCGACGTGATCGGCGTGGTCGGCGCCAACGGCGCCGGTAAGTCGACGCTCCTGTCGCTGCTCAGCGGGACGGTGCCGCCGATGGCCGGCTCCGTGGAGTGCGCGCCGCGCGACGCCTTCGTCGGATGGCTGCCCCAGGAGCACGAGCGCGTGCCCGGGGAGACGATCGCCCACTACCTCGCTCGGCGCACGGGTGCGGCCGAGGCGACCGCAGCGATGGAGGCGGCCGCGGTGGCGCTCGGCTCGGGCGAGCCCGAGGCCGACGACGCCTACGCGGTGGCGTTCGACCGGTGGCTGGCGAGCGGGGCACCGGACCTCGAGGACCGGATCGGCCCGGTGCTGGCCGACCTCGGCCTCGACGTCGGCCCCGACGCCCTGATGACCACGCTCTCCGGTGGACAGGCCGCCCGCGCGGCGCTGGCCGCGCTGCTGCTCAGCCGCTTCGACATCGTGCTGCTCGACGAGCCGACCAACGACCTCGACCTCGACGGGCTGGCGCGGCTGGAGGCGTTCGTGCAGGGGCTGCGCGGTGGCGTGGTGCTGGTCTCGCACGACCGCGAGTTCCTCGCGCGCTGCGTCACCCGGATCGTCGAGCTCGACCTCGCCCAGGGCAGGGTCAGCGTCTACGACGGCGGCTACGAGGCGTTCCTGGAGGAACGCGCCGTCGCCCGCCGCCACGCGCGGGAGGCCTACGAGCAGTACGCCTCGACCCGCGCCGACCTCGTGCAGCGGGCGCGCACCCAGCGCGAGTGGAGCTCGCAGGGGGTGCGCAACGCGATGCGCAAGAGCCCCGACAACGACAAGATCCGGCGCCGGGCCGCCACCGAGTCGTCGGAGAAGCAGGCCCAGAAGGTGCGCCAGATGGAGTCGCGCATCGCGCGGCTCGACGAGGTGGAGGAGCCACGCAAGGAGTGGGTCCTGCAGTTCGACATCGCCGCCGCCCCGCGCTCCAGCGCGGTCGTGGCCACGCTCAACGAGGCGACCAAGAGCTTCGGCGACTTCCGCCTCGGGCCCGTCTCCGCGCAGGTCGACGCGGGCGACCGGATCGGCATCACCGGCCCCAACGGGGCGGGCAAGACCACGCTCCTGCGCCTGCTGCTCGGGCGCACGGCGCCCGACACCGGCACCGCCTCGCTGGGTGCCTCGGTGTCCATCGGCGTCATCGACCAGGCCCGCACGGGCCTGGCGGAGGACCTGCCGCTCGGCGACGCCTTCGAGGCCGTCGTCCCCGAGATGACGCAGGCCGAGGTGCGCACGCTGCTCGCCAAGTTCGGCCTCAAGGCCGACCAGGTCGCCAGCCTGGTCGCGCGCCTGTCCCCCGGCGAGCGCACCCGTGCGTCCATGGCGCTGTTGCAGGCGCGCGGGGTCAACCTGCTGGTCCTCGACGAGCCGACCAACCACCTCGACCTGCCGGCCATCGAGCAGCTCGAGGACGCGTTGGCGTCGTACGACGGCGCGCTCCTGCTGGTCTCGCACGACCGGCGCCTGCTGGCCAACGTCCGGCTCGACCAGCGCTGGGAGGTCGACGGCGGCCGTCTGGTCGTGCGCCACGCCTGACGGCTGGCCTGCCGCTACAGCGGAGTCTCCTCCGGCACCACCCGCAGCACGCTGAGTGTCCCGGCATCCCGGCCGAGCACGACCTTCACGCCGTCGAGCCGCTCGAGCGCCGGGCGCACGTCGTCGACCTCGAGGCGGGTGTCGACGGCGATGTCGACGTCGCGGACCGGCACGGTCGTCTCCGGCCACTCGGACGGAGCAACCTCGAAGGGGTCGAAGTCGGTCTGCGCCGCTGACCACAGCTGCAGCGCGGACTCGGCGACCATGTCGTCGGTGGTGTTCTGATCGGGGGTCATGCCTCGAAGGTACCCACCCGCGTGCAGTTGACTGGGGCCATGGTCACCCGGCTGCTCCTCCTCGCCGACACCCACGTCCCCAAGCGCGCCCGCGACCTGCCGGCCGAGGTGTGGCGCGCGGTCGAGGAGGCGGACGTCGTCGTGCACGCCGGCGACTGGGTCGATGTCGGGCTGCTCGACGAGCTCGAGGCGCGCTCGGCGCGGCTCGTCGCGTGCTGGGGCAACAACGACCACGGCCCGCTGCGCGAGCGGCTGCCCGAGGTGGCGCGGGTCGAGCTCGAGGGCGTACGCCTCGGGGTGGTGCACGAGACCGGCCAGGCCAAGGGCCGCGAGGAGCGGATGGCGGCGGCGTACGCCGACCTCGACGTGCTCGTCTTCGGCCACAGCCACATCCCGTGGGACACCGTCGCCCCGACCGGCCTGCGGCTGCTCAACCCCGGCTCCCCCACCGACCGACGCCGCCAACCGCACTGCACCTACCTGACCGCGAGCGTCGCCGACGGGGAGCTCCGCGACGTCACGCTCCACCGGCTCCCGCCACGGACGTAGGCGTCCACGCCCGGTCCTCGAGCTCACGTGAGCCCGCGCGCATCAGGGCCCAGCCGGCCGCGACCAGCAGCGCGCCGAAGGCGAGGAAGCCGAGGTCCCAGGCGAGCGGACCGCCGAGGTCGTCGCGCACGTGGTGCACGCCGAGGAGCTGGTGGTCGACGAGTCCCTCGACGAGGTTGAAGCCGCCCCACCCGGCGAGCAGCCCGCCGACGTGGAAGCGCCAGCTCGGCGGGAGCCGTCCCTGCCGCCACTGCGCGAGGGTGACGATCGACGCCCCCACCACGACGAACCACGTGACCAGGTGGAAGAAGCCGTCGGCGAGGGTGTTGACCTCCAGGCCCGCGACGGTGGTGACCGGGTAGTCGCCGGTGGCGCTGACCATGTGGTGCCACTGGAGGATCTGGTGCAGCACGATCCCGTCGACGAACCCGCCCAGCCCGACGCCGTACATCAGGCTCGCGGCGGCGGACGGAGGATCTCCCACTGAGGTCGGCATGCCGCTCAGGTACCCAGCCGGCCCGTCGTCCACGCCTCAGGCGTCGGGCCCGTCGGCCCGCCGGGTTGGGCAGTCCCCGTTGGTGCACTCGCGCAGGTCGACGGTCGGGTCGCCGCCACCGACCACGCCGTCGGAGGGGCCGGCCGGTGCGTCCGTGGACGGGCCGTCGGTGCCCGGGTGGGGCCGCAGCCGCACCTCGGAGCCGCAGACGGCGCAGGGGGCGTGGTCGGAGTACACGCCACGAACCCTAGCCAGCCGAGGTCCGCTCGACCATGATGTGACCCCCGCCACACGCACCCGAGGAGCCGGAATGACCGCGACCCAGACCGACCTCGACGTCCTTGCCGCCCGCGAGGAGTACGAGTCCCGCATCGTCGGCCTGCACATGCCGGCCACCGTGCGCCGGGCCGCCGAGGAGAACCCCGACCTCCCCGCGTTCTCCGACCGCTTCGACGTGCCCGAGGGCCAGACCTGGTCCACCATCACCTGGGGCGAGACGTGGGAGCTCACCCGGCAGGTGGCCGCCGCGCTGATCGACCTCGGCGTGCAGGCCGGCGACCCGGTGGCGATCATGGCCGCCAACCGCACGGCGCACACGCTGGCCGACTACGGCGCGATGACGGCGGCGGCCGTGCCCATGTCGATCTACAACACCCTCGCGCAGGAGCAGGTCGCCTTCATCGCCGGCGAGGCGCGGCCCGTCGTCGTGGTGCTCGAGGACCACGACCGCTACCAGCGCTGGGAGCCGGCCCTCGACCGGGTCGACTCGATCCGCCACGTGGTCATGCTCGCCGACGCCGACCGGGTCGACGACCCGCGCGTGATGACCTGGGAGGAGCTGCTGGCCCGCGGCGCGGACACCGGCGCGGTCGACGCGCGGATAGAGCAGATCACCCCCGACCTGCCCGCGACGTTCCTCTACACCTCCGGCACGACCGGCAACCCCAAGGGCGTGGTGCTCACCCACCACAACGTCATGTACGAGGCCGTCTCCACCCTCGACGCCGGCGGCCTGCACGGCCCGCAGCGCACGATCAGCTACCTCCCGCTCGCGCACATCGCCGAGCGGATCCTCGCGACGTACGCTCCCCCGTTCCTCGGCAGCCACGTGCACGCCATCCCCGACCCCGCCGGCCTGCTCGGCGCGCTCGGCGAGGTGCACCCGACCGCCTTCTTCGGCGTGCCGCGCGTGTGGGAGAAGATCAAGACCGGCATCTCGGCCAAGCTCGCCGAGGACCCCGACCCCGCCAACCAGAAGCTCGTCACCGACGCGATGGCGGCCGGGCTCGCGTGGACGCAGGCCCACGAGTACGGCAACCAGATGACGCCCGAGGTCGAGGAGGCCTTCGCCAAGGCCGACGAGGCGATCCTCGCCTTCCTCCGCCTGCTGCTCGGCCTCGACCAGGTGACGTGGGCCGCGAGTGCCGCGGCGCCGATGCCCCTGGAGGTCGCGAAGTTCATGGGCGGTCTCGGCCTGCGCGTCTACGACGTCTACGGCATGACCGAGACCACGGGCGCCTTCACCTCCAACGGGCCCGACGCGTTCAAGCTCGGCACCGTCGGGCGGCCCAACCCGGGCATCGAGGTGCGGCTCGCCGAGGACGGCGAGATCCTCTGCCGGGGCCCGGTCAACACCCCCGGCTACTACAAGCAGGAGGCGGCCACCCGCACCCTCCTCGACGAGGACGGGTGGGTGCACACCGGCGACATCGGCACCGTCGACGAGGACGGCTTCTACTCCGTCGTCGACCGCAAGAAGGAGCTGATCATCACCTCGGCGGGCAAGAACATCGCGCCCTCCAACATCGAGAACTACCTCAAGGAGTCGCCGATCATCGGCCACGCGATGGCCATCGGCGACGACCGCGCCTACGTCGTCGCGATCCTCACCCTCGACGGGGAGATCGCCCCGCTCGTCGCGCAGAAGCTGGGCCTCGAGTTCACCGACCTCGCCGACCTGTCGTCGCGGCCCGAGATCCGGGCGATGGCGCAGGCGGCGGTGGACAAGGCCAACGAGCGGCTCTCGCGGCCCGAGCAGGTCAAGGCGTGGGAGCTGCTGGCCGACGAGTGGACGGCCGAGTCCGAGGAGCTCACCCCGACCCTCAAGCTCAAGCGCCGCGTCGTGCGCACCAAGTACGCCGACGTGGTCGACGGCCTCTACTCCGGCTGAGCGGGGCAGACAACCTCCGGCCCCGCCCGGACGTCTCCTCATCATGACGACCTCCTTGCGCCCGTCCCTCTGCACCGCCCTCGCGCTGGGCCTGTCCCTGGGCCTCGCCCTCGCCGCTCCCACCGCGGCGAGCGCTGAGCGTGCCGCTCCACGGACGGTCCTCGACGTCCGGGGGCTCGACCAGGGCGCGCCACCCGCTGTCGCGTGGAGCGAGCGGCGGGCGGGCCGGACCGTCATCCACGGCGCCGACGGCACCCGGACGCCGGTGGACAACAGGGTCGTCGAGATCGCGCCGATGGGGTCCGGCTACGTCGTGCAGTCCATCGGCGGTGGTGCGACCACGACGAGGTGGATCGACGCCGACGGCTCCCCCGGGCGGCGCGAGTGGCGCACCGGCTACGGGCTGGCCGTCTCGGCGCAGGGCCGGGCGGTCGCCTTCTCGGGCCGGGCGGGCAGGGTGTGGTCGATCGACGACGCGGGCGACCGGGTGCTGTCGTTCCGCGCGGTCCCGATCGCGGGCCGGGGCCGGGCCGTCGCGGTGGTCGGCGAGGACTGCAAGGAGGACGCGACGGGCCACGGCTGCACGGTCTACGTCAACGGTGCCCGCGCCTGGCGCACCTCCTCGCACGGCATCGCCGACCGCGTTCCGCGGCTGCGCCTGACCTCCACCGCACGGGGACGCTGGGTCGGCGGCATCACCTCCCTCAGCGACACCGGCTCCTGCAGCGCCATGCTGCGCGGGTCGCGGCTGCGGTGGCGCACCTGCGACAACCAGCTCTCCGACATCTCGCCCGACAACCGCCGCGTCCTCGGCACCCCGGCGTACGCCGACGGCTTCGGCCCCCGTGCCCTCGACATCCTCTCGACCGCTGACGGGTCGGTGGTCCGCTCGTTCGCCTCCGCCCGCGACGACCGGTCCGCGACCTACTTCGACGAGGTGTGGGAGGACGCCGAGCACGTGCTCGTGGTGACCTACCAGGCCGACCGCTGGGCGGTCGTCCGGCTCGGCGTCGACGGCTCGATGGAGTACGCCGTCGCTCCCCGCCGCGGGTCGATGGACACCCGGGCGCCGTTCCAGCTCCAGACGCGCTGACGACCGTCCGGGACGCCGGGCAAGGGGGTGAGCCCCGGAGCCGACCCCGGGATCGACCTGGTCTAGACCTCAGGGGTATTACGGATGCACAGGCGCGGCGACCGCTGTTGTTCTGGAACGCATGCATCGACGGATCGCAGGGTCATTGACGGGCCGCATCACGAAGTGGATCGTCCTCGCCGCCGCGGTGGCCATCACCGGGTTCATGGGGATGTTCTCGAGCCAGCTGGCCGACGTCCAGAACAACGAGGCGTCGTCGTGGCTCCCCGAGTCGGCGGAGTCGACGCGAGTGCTCGACGAGCTCTCGCAGTCGGTGGACCCCAACGACATCCCGACGCTGGTGGTCTACCAGCGCGACGGCGGGCTCACCGACGACGACCTCGCGCAGCTGGAGTCCGACGGCGCGGAGATCGCCGAGCTCGACGGCGTGACCGGTGACGGCGTGCTGACGCCGGCCGCCGCCGAGGCCGCGGCCGCCGGGGGCGCTCCGGTGCCGACGCTCGTCTCCGAGGACGGCGAGGTCGCCTACCTCTACCTCGTGCTCAACTTCGGCAGCGACGGCTGGAACGCCATCCCCGAGGCGGCCGACGAGATCCGTGACATCGCCCAGCTCGACGGCGGCGAGGTGCACCTGGCCGGCTACGGCGGGCAGGCGGCCGACTCGGCCGAGGCGTTCGAGGGCATCGACACCAACCTGATCCTGATCACCCTCAGCGTCGTCGTGGTGATCCTGCTCTTCACCTACCGCAGCCCGGTGCTGTGGCTGCTGCCGATCATCTGCGCGGTCGTCGCCAACACGATCGCGACCGGGGTGGTCTACCTGCTGGCCAGGGACGCCGGCCTCACGGTCAACGGCCAGAGCCAGGCCATCTTGAGCATCCTGGTGATCGGCGCCGGCACCGACTACGCCCTCCTGCTCGTCGCCCGCTACCGCGAGGAGCTGCGCCGGCACGCCGACCGCCACGAGGCGATGGCCGTCGCGCTGCACCGCGCCGCACCGGCGATCCTCGCCAGCGCGGCCACGGTCGCGGTCGGCATGCTGTGCCTGTCCTTCGCCGAGCTCAACTCGACCGCCGGGCTCGGCCCGGTCAACGCCATCGGCGTCGCGGTGACGATGATCGTGATGCTCACGCTGCTGCCCGCGCTGCTGGTGATCTGCGGCCGCTGGGTCTTCTGGCCCAAGCGCCCGGCGTTCGGCAGCCCCGAGCCGACCGCCGACGGCCTCTGGGCCCGCGTCGGGCGCCGGATCAGCCACCACCCGCGCCGGGTGTGGGTGACCACCACGGGCCTGCTGCTGCTGGCGTGCCTCGGGCTGTTCCGGCTCGACGCCTCGGGCCTGTCGACCGAGGACACCTACACCCAGGAGTTCGACTCCATCAAGGGGCAGAGGCTCCTCGAGGACCACGGCCTGTCCGACAACTCCAACACCCTCCAGGTCGTCACCGACGCCGACCGCGCCCCCGCCGTGATCGACGCCCTCGCGGGCATCGACGGCCTCGGCGCCCCCGGCGAGGTGCAGCCCCTGTCCGACGGCCGCGCCTGGTTCGAGGCCACGATCGAGGCCGACATCTCCTCCACCGCCGCCTCCGACGTCGTCGAGGAGTCGCGCGACGTCGCGCACGCGGTCGACGGCGCCGACGCGCTCGTGGGCGGCGGCTCGGCATTCTTCCTCGACACCAAGATCGCCTCCGAGCGCGACAGCTGGGTGATCATGCCGCTCGTCCTGCTGGTGGTGCTGGTCATCCTCATCGGGCTGCTCCGCGCACTGGTGGCGCCGCTCATCCTGATCGCGACCGTGGTGCTGTCCTTCGGCGCGGCGCTCGGCATCTCGGCGCTGCTGTTCGAGTACGTCTTCGGCTTCGCCGGATCCGACCCAGGGTTCCCGCTGTTCGCCTTCGTGTTCCTGGTGGCGCTCGGCATCGACTACAACATCTTCCTGATGACCCGGGTGCGGGAGGAGACCGAGCAGCACGGCACCCGTCGCGGCTCGTTGATCGCCCTGGCCTCGACCGGCGGCGTGATCACCTCGGCCGGCATCGTGCTCGCGGCGACGTTCCTCGTGCTCGGCTCGCTGCCGCTGGTGTTCCTCGCCGAGCTCGGCGTCGCCGTCGCGCTGGGAGTCATGCTCGACACCCTGGTGGTCCGCTCGGTCCTGGTGACCGCGCTCAACCTCGACCTCGGCGGGAAGATCTGGTGGCCCAGCCGGCTCGACAGGGAGGACGCCCCGCTCTCGCCCGCCGAGGCGGAGGCACCGCTCGAGACGGTGCACTGAGGCTCAGCGCGCGCGGGTGAGGACCTCTGCGCCGTCGTCGGTGATGGCGACGGTGTGCTCGCTGTGGGCCGTCAGGCAGCCGGTGGCGCTGCGCAGCGTCCAGCCGTCCTCGTCGGTGACCAGCTCGTCGGTGTCGGCCATGATCCACGGCTCGAGCGCCAGCAGCAGGCCCGGACGCAGCTGGTAGCCCCGTCCCGCGCGGCCGTCGTTGGCGACGTGGGGGTCCTGGTGCATCGTGGTGCCGATGCCGTGGCCGCCGAACTGCATGTTGATGGGGTAGCCGGCCTCGGTGAGCACGGTGCCGATGGCGTGCGAGATGTCGCCGATCCGGGCGCCGGGGCCCGCCGCGGCGATCCCCGCCGCCAGCGCGCGCTCGGTCGTCTCGATCAGCTCGACGCTGCCGGGCGGGCGGCCCTGCCCCACCACGAAGCTGATCGCGGAGTCGGCCGCGACGCCGTCCAGGCGCACGGCGAGGTCGAGGCTGACCAGGTCGCCGTCGGCGATCCGCTGGTCGCGCGGGCGGCCGTGCAGCACGGCGTCGTTGACCGACGTGCAGACGTAGTGAGCGAAGGGTCCGCTGCCGAAGGAGGGGGCGTAGTCGACGTAGCACGACTCGGCACCCGCGGCGCGGATCATCTCGGCCGTCCAGCGGTCGAGGTCGAGCAGGTTGGTGCCGACCTCGCAGCGCGACCGGAGGGTCTGCAGGATCTCGCCGACGAGCGCGCCGGTGCGGCGGGCGCGGTCGACCTGGGCAGGGGTGAGGATCTCGATCATCGCGGCGCCATCATCTCAGCCCCAGCCTCGCACACCGCTTGCTCGTGTCGCCGCTGCACAGCTCGTCGAGGGTGAGCACGCCGTCGGCGACCAGCACCGAGGTGAGCGTGTCGACGGTGACCTCGCTGTCGGGGTAGAGCCACGACTCGACGCCGTCGACCTCCACCCCGCCCTCCACGGGCTCGCCGGCGAGGAACGCGACAGCCAGGTCGGCGGCACGCTCGCTCATCTGCCGGGTCGGGACGTAGGCCATCGACCGCTCCTCGCCCCGGACCACCTCGCGAGCGGCCTCCAGGTCGCTGCCGGACTGGGTCGGCAGCGCGCCGCTCTCCAGGCCGACGAAGCGCTCGGAGCCCGGCACCAGCTCGCCGAGCGAGACGACCGGCAGGTCGCCGCCGGTCAGCGTGCCGAGCCCGTCGGGGTCGACCGGCACCACGACCGCGGCACCCGCCGAGGACGCCTCCGCCTGGCGGGCCTGGCTCTTCTGGGTCTCGGCGTCGCCCTCCGCGTCGTAGACGCGCACCCGGCACTCGTCGCAGGTGGCCTCGACCCGGTCGGTGAAGCGCTCGACGTCGACCGCGCGCGAGGAGGAGTCGGTGCCGTCGGCGACGAGCAGCGCGATCGTCGGCTCGTCGTTGATGCAGGCGGTCAGCGCGGGCGCGACGACGAGCAGGCAGGCGGTGAGCAGGCTGGCGCGGGACATCGCGAGGAGGCTATCGGCTCCGCCGCCCGGGCCCGGCCCCGGCGCCGCCGTCAGCCCGCGAGTCGCGCGCCGACCCCGACCAGCGCCGTGGAGAGGGCGGCGACCGGGTCCACGAACAGCGGCTCCAGGGCGATCTCCGCGGCCCCCAGCAGCGACGAGTCGCAGCCGAGCCCCGGCAGGGTCAGCGTCACCGACTCCAGCGGCGCCGGCAGCGCCCGGTCGGCGAGCCCGGCCTGGACCTGAGGGCCGACCAAGGCGTAGAGCGAGCGGAAGTAGCCGCCCAGCACGACCTGGCGGGGGTTGAACACGTTGACGATGCTGGCCAGCCCGTGCCCCAGCGCCGTCCCGGTCTGGCGCAGCGCAGCCGACGGCTCGCCGAACCCGTCGAGCACCTCGCCGAGCTGGGCCACCCGGTCGGCCGGGCAGTGGATCGCCTCGGCGATCGCGTGGGCGCCGACCTCGGTCTCCCAGCAGCCCCGGTTGCCGCAGTGGCACTCGCGTCCGGCGGGGTTGAAGCGCAGGTGGCCCACCTCGCCGGCGTAGCCGCCCGCGCCCTCCAGCCGGACCCCGCCGGTGATGACACCGGCGCCGACGCCGACGTTGCCCGAGACGTAGATGAGGTCGTCCACCCCGACGGCCACCCCGCGCACGTGCTCGGCGAGGGCGCCCAGGTCGGCGTCGTTGGCGATCGAGACGGGGACGTCGAGGCCCAGGGCGGCCAGCACGATCCCGCCGAACGAGACGTCGTGCCAGCCCAGGTTGGGGGCCAGCCGGATGAGGCCGTCGTTGCTGCGCACGAGACCGGGCACGCTGATCCCGATGCCGACCATCGGGGCGGTGTCGGGGACCTCCTCGACCACGCACCGGATCAGCCCGGCGACCGCTGCGCCCACCTGCCACGCCTCGCCGTCGCTGTGCACCGGGGCCTGCGAGCGGGCCAGCACCCGTCCGCCCAGGCCGATCCGCGCCACGACCGCGCGGTCGACCCCGAGGTCCACGGCGATCACGAACGGGCCGTGGGCGGCGATCCGCACGCCCGCGGACGGACGACCGGCGCCCTGGCGCGGGGCGTCCTCGGGCGGGAGCGCCCGCTCGGTGACGCCGAGCGCCTCGAGCTCGTTGACGAGCGCCGCGATCGTGCTGCGGTTGAGGCCCATCCGCCCGGTCAGCTCGGCACGCGAGAGCTGGCCGGCGCCGTGGACGTGGCGCAGCACGGTGCCGAGGTTGTGGCGACGCGCGAGCTCCTGGTTGGTGCCCAGGCCCGGGCGCCGACGCGTGGTCATGCCCGGCCCTACACGCCCGCGGACGAGCGGCGGCGCCGGGACACGGCGTCGACGCTCGCGGCGAGCAGCAGCACGCCGCCGGTGACGAGGAAGTTGATGTAGCTCGCCTGGTTGAGCAGGCCCAGGCCGTTGGGGATGGTGGCGATCACCAGGCCGCCGATCACGGCGTCCATCGCCCGGCCGCGTCCACCGAAGAGGCTGGTGCCGCCGATGACAGCGGCACCCACGGCGTAGAGCAGCTCGTTGCCGCCGCCGGAGCCCGGCGAGACCTTGCCGGTGTAGGACGCCGCGAGCATGCCGCTGATCGCGGCCATCGAGGAGCAGATGACGAACGCGGCGATCTTCACCCGGCGCACGTTGATGCCCGCGCGGCGGGCGGCCTCGGCGTTGCCGCCGACGGCGTAGAGGTGGCGACCGAAGCGGGTCTTGGTCAGCACGAAGGTCCAGAAGAGCAGCAGCGCGATCACGACCGGGGCGACCCACGGGATGCCGCTGATGGTGAACAGCGCCGGGTTGGGTGCGCGGTTGGCGCTCAGCAGGGCGGTCAGGCCGAGGACGATCGCCCCGAGCAAGACGATGCGGATCACCACCAGCCCGAGCGGGCGGTGGACCAGGCCCCTGGAGGCGAGCGAGCGGTAGCGCCACAGCGAGACCGTGGCGAAGCCGACCACGATGAGCACCGCCGCGATCCAGCCGGCGGTGACCGGGACGTTCTTGATCGACAGCCCGCGCAGCACCTCGTCGTTGAAGCGCAGCGAGCCGCCCGAGCCGATCAGCCGCAGCGGCACCGCCTGCAGCGCCAGGAAGAACGCGAGGGTGACGACGAACGACGGGATGCCGAGCCCCGACACGAGCGCGCCGATGGCGAAGCCGATCACCGCTCCGACGGCGACGCCGGCGAGGGTGGCCAGCCACCACGTCCAGTCGTAGTCGATGAGCATCAGCGCGATGATCGTCGCCGAGGCGCCGCCGGCGACACCGGCCGACAGGTCGATCTCCCCGAGCAGCAGCACGAAGACGATGCCCATCGCCAGCACGATGATCGAGCCGGCCTGCACGACCAGGTTGGCCATGTTGTAGGTCGTGAGGAACCGGTCGTTGAGCGAGGAGAAGACGACGAAGAGGACGATGAGGCCCAAGATCGCGGGCAGCGAGCCCATGTCGCCGCCGCGCAGCCGGTTGACGTAGTCGCGGGCCGAGTCGGCGATCGTGACGGCCTGGACGTCGTCGTCGGCGAAGCCGGCGTGGGGGGTGGGCTCGGTCGCCGAGGGGCCGGCGTCGGTGGCGGTGCCTGAATCGGTCATGGTGTGGTCTCCGGTCCTTCTCAGACGGTCGCGGTCGCGGGGTTCTCGGAGATGCCGAGGCTGCCGGAGCGTCCGGCGGTGATCAGCTCGACCACCTGGCTGTGGGTCACGTCCTTCACCGAGACGTCGGCGGCCACCCGGCCGAGGTAGAGCGCGGTGATCCGGTCGGCGACCTCGAAGACGTCGCCCAGGTTGTGCGAGATCAGCACCACGCCGAGGCCCCGGTCGGCGAGGCGCCGCACCAGGTCGAGCACCTGGCGGGTCTGCGCCACGCCCAGCGCCGCGGTCGGCTCGTCGAGCAGGACGATCTTGGAGTTCCACAGCACGGCCTTGGCGATCGCCACCGTCTGGCGCTGACCACCCGACAGGCTCGCCACGCTCTGGCGCACCGACTTCACGGTGCGCACCGAGAGCGACGACAGCGTCTCGCGGGCGCGCGACTCCATCGTCACCTCGTCGAGGCCGAAGCCCTTGACCTCCTCGCGGCCCAGGAACATGTTCTGGACGATGTCGAGGTTGTCGCACAGCGCGAGGTCCTGGTAGACGACCTCGACGCCCAGCGCGGCCACGTCGCGGGGGCCGTGCACCTCGACCTTGCGGTCCTCGAAGAGGTAGTCACCGCTGTCGCGGCCGTAGATGCCCGCGATGATCTTGACGAGGGTCGACTTGCCCGCGCCGTTGTCGCCGACCAGGGCGGTGACCTGTCCGGGGTGGACGGCGAAGTCGACGTCGTGCAGCACGTGCACCACGCCGAAGCTCTTGTTCACGCCGCGCAGCTCGAGCAGCGGTTCCGGCATTGACCTACTCCGATCGGGACGAGGTTTGTTGTTTGCGGGGACGCAACGGTGCCCGAGCCGGGTGCGGCTCGGACACCGTTGGCGTCGGACGGGTCAGGAGATGCCGGCCTCGGCGCACAGGTCGGCGAACTTGCCCGTGCAGATGTCCTCGGCCTTCTGGCCGCCGTCCTCGATCACGTCGGTGATGTTGTCCTTGGTGATGGCCTGCGGCTCGAGCAGGATCGAGGGGACCTCGCTGTCGTCGGAGGAGTCCACCGTGGTGCCCGTGGTGTCGGCCTCCTCGCCGTTGGCGAGCGCGATGGCGACGTCGGCGAGCGCCTGCGCCTCCTGCGTGGCGGACTTGTAGACCGTCATGCACTGCGTGCCGGCGAGGATGTTCTGCAGGCCCTCGACCGTGGCGTCCTGACCGGTCACCGGCACCTTGCCGGCCTGGCCGTTGCCCTCGAGGATGCTGATCGCGGCGCCGCCGAGCCCGTCGTTGGCCGCGAGCACGCCGTCGACCTTGCCGTCCGCAGCGGTGTAGAGCTGCTGGAAGATCGTGGCGGCCTCCTCGTTGTCCCACTCCGGGACCGCCTGCTCGCCGACGACCGTGTAGCTGTCCATCTCGTCCAGCACGCTGTGCGCGCCCTCGGCGAAGAGGGTGGCGTTGTTGTCGGTGGGCGAGCCGTTGAGGTAGACGATGTTGGCCTTCTTGTCACCGAGGCAGTCCGCGAGGCCCTGGCCCTGCAGCTCGCCGACGACGGTGTTGTCGAAGGACACGTAGTACTCCGCCGAGCCGCCGAGCGTGAGGCGGTCGTAGTCGATGGTGGCGACACCCTGGGACTTGGCCTTCTCCTGGATGGCTGCCCCGGACTCGGAGTCGAGGTTGACGATCGCGAGGACCGTCACGCCGTTGCCGATCATGGTGTCGGCGATCTGGGTCATCCGCTCGGCGTCGTTCTCGGCGTTCTGGATGTCGTAGTCGACGCCGGCCTCCTCGAAGGCGGCCTCGAGGGCGGGACGGTCCGCGCTCTCCCACCGCACCGAGGACTCGGTGTCGGGAAGGATCACGCCGACCTTGCCGGTCGCCTCGGTGCTGCTCTCGCTGCTGCTGTCGTCGCTGCTGTCGTTGCCCGAGCTGCTGTCCTCGCTGCCGCAGGCGGTCAGCGCCATGGCGGCGCCGAGCAGGGGAACGAGGACCAGACTGTGCTTTCGCTTCACACGAACCGCCTCCTAGCGATCTCGCACGTCGACCCGCCGGAGCGCCGGACGTCCATGCATATGTTGTTCCACGCAACATATGGAGTGACGGAGGTCACGTCCAGACGGCTGGGGCCGCTGTTGCCCGTTCGTTACCAAACCCGGCAGGACGAGCGCCCGCCGGACCGGACCACCCGGCCTCGCCGACGGCTAGCGTGGCGCCATGACCGGCCTGGACGTGTCCGCCCCACCCGTGCCGAGGTCCGAGGAGGTCCTCACGCCCGAGGCGCTGGACTTCGTGGCCGGCCTCGACGCCCGCTTCCACGAGCGCCGCGACGAGCTGCTCGCCGCGCGCCGCACCCGCCGCGCGGAAGTCGCCCGCACCGGCCGCCTCGACTTCCTCCCCGAGACCGCCGAGGTGCGCAGCTCGGACTGGCGGGTCGCCCCGGTGCCCGACGACCTGCGCGACCGCCGCGTGGAGATCACCGGTCCCACCGACCCCAAGATGGCGATCAACGCCCTCAACTCCGGCGCCCGGGTGTGGCTGGCCGACCTCGAGGACGCCAACACCCCCCACTGGCGCAACGTCGTCGGCGGCCAGCTGACCCTGCGCGACGCCGTCCGCGGGCGGCTGTCGTACACGTCGCCGGAGGGCCGGCAGTACGCCGTCGCCGACCCCGCGAGCGCGCCGGTGGCCCTCCCCCGCCCGCGTGGGTGGCACTTCGATGAGGCCCACCTCACCGCCGACGGCCGCCCGGTCGTCGCGGCGCTGGTCGACTTCGGCCTGCACTTCTTCCACAACGCCCGGGAGCTGCTCGCGGCAGGGAGCGGTCCCTACTACTACCTGCCCAAGCTGGAGTCCCACCTCGAGGCCCGGCTGTGGAACGACGTCTTCACCCACGCCCAGGCCGAGCTCGGGGTGCCGCACGGCTCCGTCCGCGCGACCGTCCTCATCGAGACCATCCCGGCGGCGTTCGAGATGGACGAGATCCTCCACGAGCTGCGCGACCACGCCGCCGGGCTCAACGCGGGCCGCTGGGACTACCTGTTCAGCATCATCAAGTACTTCCGCGACGCAGGCCCCGCCTTCACCCTGCCCGACCGCAACGCGGTGACCATGGCGGCGCCGATGATGACCGCCTACAGCGACCTGCTGGTGCGCACCTGCCACCGCCGCGGCGCCTTCGCCATCGGCGGGATGGCGGCGTTCATCCCGAGCCGCCGCGACCCCGAGGTCAACGCGCGCGCCTTCGCCAAGGTGCGCGAGGACAAGACCCGCGAGGCGCGGGCCGGCTTTGACGGGTCGTGGGTGGCGCACCCCGACCTGGTGCCGGTGTGCGCTGAGGTCTTCGACGGGGTCCTCGACGGGCGTGACAACCAGCTCGACGTGCTCCGCGACGACGTCTCGGTGCGGCCGGCCGACCTCCTCGCGGTGGCCGCGACGCCCGGCGAGCGCACCGAGGCGGGCCTGCGCGGCAATGTGCGGGTCGGCATGCAGTACCTCCACGCCTGGCTCTCCGGCAACGGCGCCGCCGGCATCGACCACCTCATGGAGGACGCGGCCACGGCCGAGATCTCGCGCTCGCAGGTGTGGCAGTGGGTCCACAACGACGCCACCCTCGACTCCGGCGAGACGATCACCCGCGAGCTCGTCGAGCGACTGGTCGCCGAGGAGTTCGACGCCCTCGGCGGTGCGGTCGACGACGACGCCCGCCGGCTGTTCGTCGACTGCGCGCTCGGGGACGACTTTCCCGACTTCCTCACCCTGCAGGCGTACGACGTGCTGCTGGCGCGGGGCGGCTGACCGGCCGCACGAACCCGCCGCTGGCGACCTGGTCGCCGCCCACCCACACGTCGGCGACGTCGGCGTCGTGGGCCAGCGCGAAGATCTTGCCGAGGGCCTCCTCCGGCGACCCGGCGTGGCGCAGCCCGATGTCGAGCGCGGTGCCGACCCGCGGCCGCAGGCAGATCGCGTCGAACTGCTTGCCGGGGCTGAGGTCGCCGGTGACGTCGCCGAGCCCGAGCGCGGCGGCGCCCGCCGCGGTGCTCAGGTGCAGCAGGTGCCCGGCGGCGAGCTGCAGCCCGTCGGCGCCGAGGAGGTGCTGCAGGAAGTAGGCCTGCAGGCCCTCCTTGAAGATCGAGAAGCCGGTGCCCGCGCCGACGTCGCTGCCGAGGGCGACGCGCACCCCCGCCGCGACGTGGCGCCGCAGGGAGAACATCCCTGAGCCCAGGGCCGAGTTGCTCGTCGGGCAGTAGGCGACCGCCGTGCGCCGGGCCGCCAGGACGGCGAGCTCGGCGTCGGTGGGGTGCACGTCGTGCGCGAGCACGGCCGGCCCGCCCAGCAGCCCGTGGTGGTCGTAGGTGTCGACGTAGTTGGCGCGGTGCGGGAACTGGGCGGCCACGGTGGCGATCTCGGCGTTGTTCTCGTTGACGTGGGAGGTGAAGAACGCCCCGTCGACGGCGGCGAGCACGTCGGCGCACGCCGCCAGGATCGCGTCGGAGGCGGACAGCGCGAACCGGGGCGTGACGGCGTAGCGCAGCCGGCCCCGCCCGTGCCAGTCCGCCGCCAGCCGGACGGCGTCGTCGCGGGCGCGCTCGGGCGTGGTGAGGAGCGGCTCGGGCAGGATCCGGTCGCTGACCACCAGCCCGCTCGTCACCCGCAGCCCGAACCGCTCGGCCTCCGCGAACATGGCGTCCACCGCGGGGGCGAAGTGCGAGCCGAACACCAGCGACGTCGTCGTCCCGGCGGCGATCAGCCCGGCGACCAGCTCCTGGGCGACGGTGGCGGCGTAGGTCGTCGAGGCGAGGCGCACCTCCTCCGGCAGGGCGCAGCGCTCGAGCCACTCCAGCAGCGGCATGCCGAGGGCACCGATCACCCGCACCTGGGGGAAGTGGACGTGCGTGTCGACGAGGCCGGGCAGCAGGATCCCGGCCCGCAGGTCGATCACCGGCGCGCCCGGGCGGGTCGCGGCGACCTCGGCGAAGGGACCGCGGTCGACGATGACCCCCTCGCCCGAGACGGCGAGGCCGAGGTCGTCGTCATAGCGGAACGCGGGCCCGGCCGCGGCGAACGGGTCGTCGGGGGCGTCGAAGGCGCGGGCGCGGTAGACGACCTCGGCGGCCGTCGGGCCGGCGGCCGGCGGGCCGGGGCTCACGCGCGGGCCCGGGCGCGGTCGGCGGCGAGGAGGTCGAGCAGCTCCGCGGCGACCGAGACGGCGATGGCGGCGGGCGCCTTGGACACCGCTGCCGGGGACACCGCTGCCGGCCGGCCGATCGGACAGCGGATGCGCGCCAGGGCCGCCTCGTCGTGCCCCTCCCGCGCGAGGGCCGTGCGGAAGCGGGACCACTTGGCGGCCGAGCCGATCAGCCCGATCGAGCCGAGGTGGGTGCACCGCAGGGCCTCGTCGCAGAGCGCGAAGTCCTCGGCGTGGTCGTGGGTCATCACCAGCACGTGGGTGCCGGCCGGGAGCGTGCCGAGCACCAGCTCGGGGACGGGCGCGTGGTGCACCCGCACCCGCGCCTCGCCGTCGCCCGGCAGCGCCAGGCGCTCCTCGGCCAGCTGGGCGGCGCGCGAGTCGACGAGGTGGAGGTCGAGGTCGTGGGCCGCCAGGACGCGGGCGAGCTGGAGGCCGACGTGACCGACGCCGACGACCGCCACCGACCCCACCACCGGCAGCGGCTCGAGCAGCAGGGTGACCTCGCCGCCGCAGCACTGGCGTCCGTGGTCGGTGCGTGCCTTGTCGGTGAGGCCCAGGACGAGCTGCTCGGGCTCCGCGGCGCCCTCGGCCAGCATCGCCCGCGCCCGCGCCAGCGCCGTCTCCTCGAGGTTGCCGCCACCGACGCTGCCCCACGCGCCGTCGGCGGACACCACCATCTTGGCGCCCGGGTCGCGGGGCGCGTGGCCGCGCACGCCGGCGACCGTCACGAGCACGCCGGCCCGTCGCTCGTCGCGGAGGCGTCCGACCGCTGCCAGCCAGTGCACGTCACGCCTCCCCGGCCGCGTGGGCGGCCTGCTCGGAGCGGGGGTGCAGGGGCGGCGCCTCCGGGTCGGGCCGGTCGGGCACGACGCCGGGCAGGCCCTCGGCGACGTGGCCGGGGGCCGCGGCCCGGGCACGCTCCGCGGCCCAGAACACCGCCTCGGGCGTGGCCGGCGAGGCGAGCTCGACGCTCGTGCCCTCCGGGCCGAACGCGGCGGCGGCCGCGCGCAGCGCCTCGCGCACCGCGAAGGCCAGCATCACCGGCGGCTCGCCGACCGCCTTGGAGCCGTAGACCGCTCCCGTCTCGGCGGCGTGCTCGAGGAGCGCGACGTGGAGCTCGTCGGGCAGCTCGCCGAGGCTCGGCAGCTTGTAGGTGCTGGCCGACTGCGTGGTCAGCCGGCCGCGGGCCGGTCCGTGCGACTCGTCCCAGCGCAGGTCCTCCAGGGTCAGCCAGCCCACTCCCTGCGCGAAGCCGCCCTCCACCTGGCCGAGGTCGACGAGCGGGGACAGGCTGTCGCCGACGTCGTGCACGATGTCGACGCGTCGGGTGCGGTGGGCGCCGGTGAAGCCGTCGACCTCGACCTCTGCGGCCGCGACGCCGTAGGCGAAGTACTTGAACGGGTGGCCCTGCATCAGCGTGGAGTCCCAGTGGATGCCCTCGGTGCGGTAGAAGCCGGCGGCCCAGAGCTGCACCCGGCTGAAGTAGGCCTCACGCACGACCTCCTCCCAGGGCAGGCCGCGGCCCGCGTCGACCTCGCGCAGGCGGGCCAGGATCTGCTCGCACGCGTCCTTCACCGCGCCGCCGTTGAGGTCGGTGCTCGAGCTCGCCGCGGTCGCGGACGTGTTGGGCACCTTGTCGGTGCGGGTGGGCGCGACCCGCACCCGGTCGAGGGGCACGCCGAGGGCGGTGGCCGCGACCTGCAGCATCTTGGTGTGCAGGCCCTGGCCCATCTCGGTGCCGCCGTGGTTGATCAGCACCGACCCGTCCTTGTAGACGTGCACCAGCGCCCCCGCCTGGTTGAAGGCGGTGAAGTTGAAGGAGATGCCGAACTTGACCGGCGTGATCGCCAGCCCGCGCTTGCGGTGCGGGTGGGCGGCGTTGAAGGCCGCGACCTCCGCGCGCCGGCGTACGACGTCGCCGGAGGCGATCACCTGGTCCCAGGCGGCGGCGAGCCGCTCGGGGTGGCGCACCGGCTGGCCGTAGGGGGTGGCCTGGCCCTCGACGTAGAGGTTGCGGCGGCGCAGCTCGGCGGGGTCGATCCCGAGCAGGGGCGCGCAGCGGCCGAGGATGTCCTCG
This sequence comes from Nocardioides sp. Z13_37, assembly GCF_058355585.1. Lineage (NCBI taxonomy): Bacteria > Bacillati > Actinomycetota > Actinomycetes > Propionibacteriales > Nocardioidaceae > Nocardioides > Nocardioides sp. Z13_37. The sequence goes on from NZ_JBZGDV010000005.1 coordinate 27,044, forward strand.
ATCACCAGCATCCCCTGGGGCCCGCCGAAGCCGCGGAAGGCGGTCTGGGAGGTCTTGTGAGTGCGGGCCACCCGGCCGAAGAGGCGCACGTCGGGGATCCAGTAGGCGTTGTCGACGTGGCACAGCGCGCGGGCCAGCACGGGCTCGCTGAGGTCGAGGCTCCAGCCGCCGTCGGAGGTCAGCGTCGCCTCCAGCGCGGCGAGCCGGCCGTCGGCGTCGAAGCCGACGCGCCACTGGGCGTGGAAGCCGTGCCGCTTGCCGGTCATCGTCATGTCGTGGGTGCGGCTTAGCCGCAGGCGCACCGGCCGTCCGGTGAGGACAGCCCCGAGCGCCGCGACCGCGGCGAAGCCGTGCGGCTGCATCTCCTTGCCGCCGAATCCGCCGCCCATCCGCAGGCACTGGACGGTGACGTGGTGGCTGTCGAGGCCCAGCACGTGGGCCACGATCTCCTGCGTCTCGCTCGGGTGCTGGGTGCTGCTCTGCACGAACACCTGCCCGCCCTCGTCGACGAGTGCGAGCGAGGCGTGGGTCTCAAGGTAGAAGTGCTCCTGGCCGCTCATCTCGCTCACGCCGCTGAAGACGTGGGCGGCCCCCGCGAGACCCTGCTCGACGTCGCCGCGCGCGACGACCGGCTGGCCGCCCTGGAAGCTCCCGGCCTCGATCGCCTCGGTGAGCGCCACGATCGCGGGGAGCGGCTCGTAGTCGACCTCCACGGCGGCCGCGCCGAGGCGGGCGGCCTCGATCGTCTCCCCCAGCACCCAGCAGACCGCGTGCCCGACGAACATCGCGATCTCGGGGAACAGCGGCTCGTCGTGCTTGACGCCGGCGTCGTTGGTGCCGGGCACGTCGGCGGCGGTCAGCACCCGCACCACGCCCGCCACCTCCAGCGCCGGCGCGGGGTCGAGCCGGACGACCCGGGCGTGCGGGTGCGGCGAGCAGACCGGGTGGGCGTGCAGCACGTGGGGCGTGCGGTGCACCAGGTCGTCGGTGTAGAGGGCGTGGCCGGTGACGTGCAGGGCGGCGCTCTCGTGGGGCAGCGACAGCCCGACGACCGCGTCGTCGGGGCGCCGGGACAGCTCGCTCATCGCTCCGCCCACCCATCCGCCCACCAGGCTCGCAGCGCGTTGCCCAGCATCGCCGCGCGGTAGGCGGCACTCGCGCGCTGGTCGTCGATGGGCGTGCCCTCCCCGGCCAGCACGACGGCCGCGGCCTCGACGGTCTCCGCCGACCACGGCCTGCCCTCCAGGGCGGCCTCGGTCGCGCGCGCCCGCAGCGGGGTGGCGGCCACCCCGCCGAGGCCGATGCGGGCCCGCACGACGGCGCCGTCGACGACCTCGAGCGCGGCGGCGACCGCCACGCTGGAGATGTCGTCGACGCGGCGCTTGGCGACCTTGCGGAAGGTGGCGTGCGGCGCGAGCGGCGTCGGCACGCGTACGCACCGGATCAGCTCGCCGGGCCGCAGGACGGTCTCGCGGTAGCCGGGAAAGAACTCCGCCAGCGCGACCTCTCGCTCGCCGTCGACGGACGCGAGCACGAGGGTCGCGTCGAGCGCGAGGAGGGCGGGGGCGAGGTCGCCGATCGGCGACGCGGTCGCGAGGTTGCCGCCGATGGTGGCGCCGTTGCGGATGAGCGGCGAGGCGAACTGCGGCCAGAGCTCGGCGAGCAGCGGGACGGTGTCGCCGAGCGCGGCCGCGACCTCGCTCAGGGTCAGTGCGGCGCCGATCTCGACCGGGCCGTCGGTGGCGATCCCGCGCAGCTCGGGCAGCCGGTCGATCGCGATGAGGTGGGCGGCCCGGCGGCCGCGCAGGTTGGCCTCCACCCCCCAGTCGGTGGACCCGGCGACGACGATCGCGTCGGGGTGCTCGGCCAGCAGCGCGAGCGCGTCGGCGAGGTCGGCGGGACGGGCGAACCCGTCGACGCGGGTCGGCACCGGGTCGGGCGCGGGGGCGGCCTGCCGCTGCGCGAGAGGGTCGCCCGGCTCGGGGCTGCCGAGAGCGAGGGCGGCGTCGCGGATCGGCCGGTAGCCGGTGCAGCGGCACAGGTTGCCGGCGATGGCGTGCAGGTCGAACCCGCCGGTGCCCTCCTCGCGGTCGGGGCGGTAGTACTCAGCGGCCATCGAGCAGGCGAACCCGGGGGTGCAGTAGCCGCACTGCGAGCCGCCGCGCACCGCCAGCTCGGACTGGACGGGGTGCAGGTCGTCGGGCCGGCCGAGGCCCTCGGCGGTGAGCACCTCCTGGCCGTCGAGCGCGAGCGCGGGGACCAGACAGGCGTTGACCGGCGTCCACCGGCTGCGCGGCCCGTCGGGCCTGGCGACCAGGACGGCGCAGGCACCGCACTCGCCCTCGGCGCAGCCCTCCTTCGCGCCGGTCAGCCCGCAGCCGCGCAGGAAGTCGAGCGCGTTGGTGTGGGTGGGCGTGCCGGCGAGCGGGCGCGGGCGCCCGTTGACGGTGATGTGCGGCTCAGGCACGTTCCTCCCCGTGGTGCTGCGTGGCGCGGTGCGGTCGCATGGTTCGGGAGTCACGGGCCGCCGGTTGTCCATGCCGAACGACGACCTGCCGCCGCCATGCTACGTGACCCGGGTCACATCGCGGGAGAGGACGGGCGCAGCCGCGGGTGCCGGTTGACGTCCTTGTAGAGCAGGTAGCGGAACCGTCCCGGGCCGCCGGCGTAGCAGGCCTGCGGGCAGAACGCGCGCAGCCACATGAAGTCGCCCTCCTGCACCTCGACCCAGTCCTGGTTGAGCAGGTAGACCGCCTTGCCCTCGAGGACGTAGAGGCCGTGCTCCATCACGTGCGTCTCCGGGAACGGGATCGCACCGCCCGGCTCGAAGCCGACGATGTTGACGTGCATGTCGTGGCGCACGTCGAGGGGGTCGACGAAGCGCTGGGTGCCCCACGCGCCGTCGGTGTCGGGCATCGGCTCGGCGGCCACGTCGTCCTCGTGGACGACGAACGCCTCGGGCACCTCGACGCCGTCGACGCGCTCGTAGGCCTTGCGGATCCAGTGGAAGGTCGCGGCCGCCCTGCCGTCGTTGCGCAGCGTCCAGCGGGCACCGGGAGGCACGAAGGCGTAGCTGCCGGCGACCAGCGGGTGGCTCGCGCTGTCGATCGTCAGCAGCGCCTCGCCACCCACGACGAAGAGCACCGACTCGGCGTCGGAGTCGTCGTCGGGGCGCTCGGTGCCCCCGCCCGGCGCCACCTCCACGACGTACCACGAGAAGGTCTCGGCGAAGCCGGACAGCGGCCGGGCCAGCACCCACAGCCGGGTGTCGTCCCAGTGGGGCAGCCGGCTGGTGACGATGTCGCTCATCGTGCCGCGCGGCAGCACGGCGTAGGCCTCGGTGAAGACCGCCCGGCCCGACTGCCCGGTGGTCAGCTCGGCCTGCCCCGGCAGCCCGCCCCTCGGCACCCAGTAGGTCATGCCCGCTCCCCTCTCCTCAGCAGTCGTCCGCGCGACGGGGCGGCCGGGTCGACCGGTCGCCCGCGCAGCCAGGTCGCCCGCACCGTGCCGGTGAGCGTACGCCCGGCGTAGGGCGTGACCGGGTTCTTGTGGTGCAGCGCCGCCGGGTCGACGACCCACGTCTCGTCGGGCGCGAAGACGCACAGGTCGGCGTCGGCTCCCACCGCGATCTCGCCCTTGCCGGCGAGCCCGACCCGGCGGGCGGGAGCGGTGGACATCCAGCCCACCACGTCGGCGAGGGGGACGCGCCGCTCCCGGGCGCCGGTCCACACGACCGGCAGGCCGAGCTGGAGCGAGGCGATCCCGCCCCAGGCAGCCGCGAAGTCGCCGGTGTCGCGGACCTTGAGGTCGGCGGTGCACGGCGAGTGGTCGGTGACGACGAGGTCGATGTCGCCGTCGACCAGCGCCCGCCAGAGGGCGTCGCGGTTGACCGCGCCCCGGATCGGCGGGCAGCACTTGAGCTCGGTGGCGCCGTCGTCGACCGCGGCGGCGTCGAAGTGCAGGTAGTGGGGACACGTCTCCACCGACACGTCGACGCAGGCGGCCCGCGCCGCCCGCAGGCCCGGCACGGCGCCCGAGGCGCTGAGGTGCACGACGTGCGCCCGGGCGCCGGTGCGGCGGGCGGTCTCGACGACGAGCGCGACCGCGCGCTCCTCGGCCGCGTCGGGCCGGCTGTCGAGGAAGCCGCGGTAGGCGGTGCCGTGCGCGCACTCGGCCACCTCGTCGGCGTCCTCGGCGTGCACCACGAGCAGCGAGCCGAGGCGCGCGGTCTCGCCCATCGCCGCCGCGAGCTCGGCCGGCGAGAGGTGGCCGAACTCCTCGACCCCCGAGTCGAGCAGGAAGCACTTGAAGCCGAACACGCCGGCCTCGTGCATCGCGGCCAGGTCGGCGAGGTTGCCGGGCACGGCACCGCCCCAGAAGCCGACGTCCACCCACGTCTGCCCGGCCGCGACCGCGCGCTTGGCCTCCAGGGCTGCGAGCGTCGTGGTCGGCGGGATGCTGTTGAGCGGCATGTCGACGATCGTGGTGACTCCCCCGGCCGCCGCCGCGCGGGTGGCGCTGGCGAAGCCCTCCCAGTCGGTGCGGCCGGGCTCGTTGACGTGGACGTGGGTGTCCACCAAGCCGGGCAGCAGCACCTCGTCGTCGGCCAGCACGACCTCGGTGGCGCCCGCGGCGTCGGCGTCGCGGGCACCGACGTCGACGACGACGCCGTCGCGGACGCGTACGGAGACCGACCGCTCGCTGCCCCCGACGACCGCGCGGCCGGCGCGGACCAGCAGCTCAGCTGCCACGGTAGGTGGAGTAGCCGTAGGGGTTGAGCAGGAGCGGGACGTGGTAGTGCTCGTCGGCGCCGACGGCGAAGGTCACCACGACCTCGGGGTAGAACGCCTCGACGCCCGCCGCGGCGAACCAGGCGCCGGTGTCGAAGCGGATCCGGGCCTCGCCCGTGGGCAGGTCGCTGGCGAGGTCGCCGACACGTCCGTCGCCGTCGGTCACCGCCGAGGCGAGGACCGCGCCGTCGGCCGCCTCCAGCGTGACGCGGACGCCCGCGGCCGGGCGGCCCGCGGAGGTGTCGAGGACGTGGGTGCTCAGTGACGCCATCAGGCCACCGTCCTCGCCAGCTGCTCGCGCAGCCGCAGCACCGCGATCTGGGTGAGCTGGTCGACGGTCGCGGCCCGCTCGAGCTCCTCGCTGTTGTCGAGGCGCCGGCGCAGGTGCTCGAGGATCTCCGGGCCGCTGCGGCCCGCCGCGCGCACGATGAAGACCCGGCCGAAGCGCTCCTCGTAGGCGCGGTTGCCCTCCTCCAGGCGGCGGGCGAGGTCGGCGTCGTCGCGGTCGACGCCGGACTGCTCGCGGGTGGAGTGGGCCGCGTCGTGCCGGACGGCGTCGGCGCGCTCGCCGATCCGGGGGTGCCGGGCCAGCGCGGCGTCGAGGTCGGCGTCGTCGATGGTGGCCGACGCGGCGAGCATCGCCGCCTCCACCTCGCCGAGGTCGGCGTAGGGCCGCCCGGCCAGCACGCGGTCGGCCCAGCGCGGGGCGTCGAGGCAGGTGAGCAGCACCGCGCGGGCGTCCCCCTGCGGCGCGGCGTTGAAGGCGTCGAGGTCCATCACGCCCCCTCCCGCACGACGGTGGCCTCGATGAGCCCGTAGGGGCGGTCGGCCGCGTGGAAGACCTCGCCGGGGTTGTCCAACCCGAAGGGCTCGAGGTCGACGAGGACGTGGTGCTTGTTGGGGGCCGCGAACGAGATCGCGGCGATCTCCTCGTGCGCCTCGAGCACCGCGCGCCCCATGGCGTAGAGGGTCTCCTGCAGCGCGCGGCTGTAGGTCGTCGCGAAGGTCGACAGCAGCAGGGCACGCACCGCGTCGTAGGTCGCGTTCCAGTCGACCTGCGCGCCGTCGCGGTGGCGCCACCCGGCACGCAGGGCCGTGGCGAGGATGCGGTCGTCGGCGTCCGGCAGCGTCGTGTAGTCGTCGCGGAGGAAGCCCTTGAACTCCGAGCCGGTCGACTTGAGCACCACCAGGTCCTCCAGCCCGGACGTCACCGTGGTGCCGGGCGACGAGAGCTCGGCCACGACGGTGCGCACCTCGCCGCCGCGCCGCACGAACGCGTGGTCGTGGCCGTGGCCGTCGACGGGGATCCGGTCCCAGGCGTGCTCCTCGACCCGCACGACCGCGCCCTCGGCGGCCGGGGTGGCCTCGAGCAGCCGGGCGCCGAGCGCGATCGCGTAGTCCTCGGGCGAGGACACGCCGTGACGCTTGGCGAGGGCGAACGCGGTGTTCTTCTGCGTGTCGGTCGGCAGCACCTGCGACTGGTCGCCGTCGGTGTGCGCGGCCGCGAAGTCGCCGTGCAGCGACGTCGACACGGTGAGGTCGCGGATCTCGTGGCGCGCGGTGTCGCGCACGATCCGCACCACGCGCGACTCGGCCTTGCCGTAGCGGTTCGGTCCCAGCACGATTCCCATTCCTGCTCCTGCCCCTGCTCCCGGTGATCTCGTCGTCGCCGTCACGCGCGACCCTCCACGGCGCGGTGCGCCAGCCCGGCGAGCCGGCCGGCGTCCAGGCCGGTGCCGGCGCCCACCTCGTCGGGCGACAGCGCACCGCAGTCGACCCCGCGCAGCAGGAAGTCGGCGAGGGCGCGTGCGGTGGCCGGCTCGTCCAGGACGCCGGAGTCGCGGCGCTCGACGTAGGTGCGCAGCCTGCCCGCCGCGGCGTCCAGGCCCTCGCGGTAGAACCCGAACGTCGCCGCGAAGCGGGTCGGCAGCTGGGCCGGGTGGAGGTCCCACCCCTGGTAGTAGCCGCGCGCCAGCGAGCGGCGCACGAGCCGCAGGTGGGTGGCCCAGGCGGCGGCCACCTCGTCGGGCCCGCCGACCGGCAGCACGTTGGTGGAGCCGTCGGAGAGGCGTACGCCGGTGCCGGCCGCCGCGGCCTGCATCACCGCCTTGGCGTGGTCGGCCACCGGGTGCTCCATGCTCTGGTGGGCCGCCGCGATGCCGCACGCCGCGGAGTAGTCGTAGGTGCCGTAGTGCAGCCCGATGCAGCGGCCCGCGGAGGCGTGCACCATCCGCGCCACCAGCGCGCTGCCGTCGGGCCCCAGGATCGACTGCGGCGTCTCCACCTGGATCTCGAAGCGCAGCGCGCCGTCGGCCAGGCCGAGACCCGACTCGAGCCGGCCGGCGGCGTGCACGAGCGCCTCGACCTGCTCGACCGCGGTCACCTTGGGCAGCGTGACGACGAACGTGTCGGGCAGTGGTCCGTCCTCGACGAGGCGGGAGACGAACAGCGCGAGCGTGCGCACCCCGCGGCTGCGGGTGGGGGCCTCGAGGCCCTTGAACCGGATGCCGGTGAACGGCGCCGCGGCGCCCGCGTCGAGCGCCGCGCGCAGCTCGCCGGCCGCGCGGCGGGCGTCGGCGTCCTCCTCGGCGTCGGGCCGGGTGCCGTAGCCGTCCTCGAGGTCGATCCGGAGGTCCTCGACGGGCTCGCGGGCCAGCTTGTCGCGCACCCGCGACACCAGGTCGTCGTCGCCGCCGACGAGCGCCAGCAGTCGCTCCTCGTGCGCGTCGACCGCACGCAGCGCCGCGGCGCCGTGCTCGGCGACCAGGCCGGCGTGGAAGCGGTCGGCCGGGACGTACACGGTGTGCACCGGCTGGCGCCCCGCCCGCTCGCCCGGGTAGTGCTGGGCCAGTGCGGCGTCGACGTCCGCGAGCCGCGCGTCGAGCTCGCCCGTGAGCCCTCCCACGAGGCGGTCGAGTCCGGGCGCCAGGCTCTCCATGCGCCGACCCTAGACCCGGGTCAGTGTGCTGGGGGGCGCTTGCGCTGCGGCGCCGGGCGGGTCGGGTCGTCGTCGGGGCGGTCGACGTCGGCGGGGACGACGATGGGCCGCAGCCGCGCCCACGCCAGGAAGCCCAGCCCCACCGCCAGCAGGGCCAGGCCGGTCCAGAGGTTGGCGTTGATCCCGCCGGTCTTCTCCGGCTCGTGCTCACCGAGGAGCCCGGCCAGCGCGAGGATCACGCCGTACAGCGCCAACAGGCCGCCGATGATGTTGCGGATGTCGAAGAGGCCCGCCTTCCTGGGCTTGCCGTCGGTCTCGGGCGTCGTGGTGGACATGGCGCTCCCTCTCAGAAGACGAAGTTGAGGACGATGACCATCGCGAGCGCGATGCCGGCGAGCGGTGCGGTGCGCCGGTACCAGGGGTACGACGCCTCGTTCGGGTCGGTGCGGTCAGCGCGGGGCGTCTCGGAGTAGACCAGGCCGCGGAGCTCCTCGGCCGGTTTGGGCTTGGTCACCAGCGACACCACGACGCTGAGCACGATGTCGACCACGAAGGCGACCGACGCAGCGAGGAACGCCGTCCCCTGGCCCGCCAGCTCGAAGACGCCGGCCGCCGCGGTGCGGTCGACCGCGATCGCCGAGAGCGTGCCGGCCACCAGGCCCACCCAGCCGGCGGTCGGGGTCATCCGCTTCCAGAACATGCCCAGGATGAAGGTGGCGAAGAGCGGCGCGTTGAAGAACCCGAACAGCGTCTGGAGGTAGTTCATGACGTTGTCGTAGCCGAGCGCGATCTGGGCGGTGAAGATCGCGATGACCGTCGCGCCCACGGTGGCCAGCCGGCCGATCCGGAGGTAGTAGTCGTCGCTGTGGTTCTTGCGGATGTAGCGCTGCCACAGGTCGTAGGAGAACACGGTGTTGAACGCCGAGATGTTGGCGGCCATGCCGGCCATGAACGCCGCGAGCAGGCCGGCGATCGCCAGGCCCAGCAGCCCGTTGGGGAGCACGTCGCGCATCAGGAGCAGGAGCGCGTCGTTGTAGGCGACCCCCTCCCCCGACGCCCCGCCCTCGGGACTGCCGCCGTTCTTGAGGTCGATCATCTCGGTGACCAGGACGGCCGAGACCATGCCCGGCACGATGACGATGAACGGCACGAACATCTTGGGGAAGGCACCGATGATCGGGGTCTTGCGGGACGCCGAGATCGAGTCGGAGGCCATCGCGCGCTGCACCTCGACGAAGTTGGTCGTCCAGTAGCCGAAGGACAGCACGAAGCCGAGCCCGAAGACGATGCCGATGACCGACAGGAGCGGGGAGTCGAAGCCGGAGAGCGCCTGGCCCGGCCAGGCGTTCAGCTGTTCCGAGGCCGGTGGCGCGTCGGACGCCGACGACGCGCCCGCCGAGGCCGCGGTGATCTTGTCGGTCAGGCCGCTCCAGCCGCCGACGCGGTGCAGGCCGATCAGCGTGAGCGGGGTCAGCGAGGCGACGATGACGAAGAACTGCAGCACCTCGTTGTAGATCGCCGCGCTCAGGCCGCCCAGGGTGATGTACGACAGCACCACCGCGCCGGCCACGATCAGCGAGACCCAGATCGGCCAACCGAGCAGGGCGCGCACGATGCCCGCCAGCAGCGCGAGGTTGACGCCCGCGATCAGCAGCTGGGCGACCGCGAAGCTGATCGCGTTGACCAGGTGGGCGCCGGTCCCGAAGCGCCGGAACATGAACTCCGGCACCGAGCGGACCTTGGAGCCGTAGTAGAACGGCATCATCACGACGCCGAGGAAGAGCATCGCCGGGACGGCCCCGACCCAGAAGTAGTGGAACGTCGGCAGGCCCAGCTGGGCGCCGTTGGCCGACATGCCCATGATCTCGACGGCGCCGAGGTTGGCCGAGATGAACGCCAGGCCGGTCACCCACGCCGGCAGCGACCGCCCGGACAGGAAGAAGTCGATCGAGTCCGACACCGACCGCCGGGCCATCACCCCGATGCCGAGGACGAAGCCGAAGTAGATCGCGACCAGGAGGTAGTCGAGCCAGTTGGCGTCGATCAGGGTGTCGGACACGGGTGCCTCCCGAGTGTCGGCGGTGATCCAGTGCGGCCCTCAGCAACCTAGACCCGCGCGCGGCTCCGCGCGACCACCCCGCGGAAGGTCCTGGGGAGCACGGCTCGTGCCGTCACCGAGGCGCTGGCCTCACTCCCACTCGATGGTGCCCGGGGGCTTGGAGGTGATGTCGAGCGTGACCCGGTTGACCTCGGCCACCTCGTTGGTGATGCGGGTGGAGATGCGCTCCATCACCTCGTAGGGCAGGCGGGCCCAGTCGGCGGTCATCGCGTCCTCGGAGGTGACCGGGCGGATCACGACGGGGTGGCCGTAGGTGCGGCCGTCGCCCTGGACGCCGACCGAGCGGACGTCGGCGAGCAGCACGACCGGCATCTGCCAGATGTCGCGGTCCATGCCGGCCCGGGTCAGCTCCTGGCGGGCGATCGCGTCGGCGCGGCGCAGGATGTCGAGGCGCTCGGCGGTCACCTCGCCGATGATGCGGATGCCGAGACCGGGGCCGGGGAAGGGCTGGCGCCAGACCATGTCGGCCGGCAGGCCGAGCTGCTCGCCGACGAGGCGCACCTCGTCCTTGAAGAGGGTGCGCAGCGGCTCGACGAGCTCGAACTCGAGGTCCTCGGGCAGGCCGCCGACGTTGTGGTGCGACTTGATGTTGGAGGTGCCGGCGCCGCCGCCAGACTCGACCACGTCGGGGTAGAGGGTGCCCTGCACGAGGAAGCCGACCTTGTCGCCGGACTCGGCCGCCTCGCCCAGCACCTGCACCTCGGCGGCCTCGAAGGCGCGGATGAACTCGCGGCCGATGATCTTGCGCTTCTCCTCCGGGTCGGTGACGCCGGCGAGGGCGGAGAGGAACGTCTCGCGCGCGTCGTGGACGTGGAGGTTGACGCCGGTGGCGGCGACGAAGTCGCGCTCCACCTGCTCGGCCTCGCCCTCGCGGAGCAGGCCGTGGTCGACGAAGACGCAGTGGAGCCGGTCGCCGATCGCGCGCTGCACGATGGCCGCTGCCACGGCGGAGTCGACGCCGCCGGACAGGCCGCAGATCGCCACTCCGGTGTCGCCGATCTGCTCGCGCACCCGCTCGATCTGCTCCTCGGCGATGTTGAGCATCGTCCAGGTCTGGCGGGCGCCGGCGATGTGGTGCAGGAAGTGCTCGAGCACCTTCTGGCCGTGCTCGGAGTGCAGCACCTCCGGGTGCCACTGCACACCGGCGAGGCCGCGGCCGACGTCCTCGAAGGCGGCCACAGGGGTGTCGGCGGTCGAGGCCAGCACGGTGAAGCCCTCGGGCGCCCGGGCGACGGAGTCGCCGTGCGACATCCAGACCCGGTGCTCGGCGGGGATGCCCTCGAGGAGGGTGCCCGGCTCGCTGACGCTGACCGGCGTACGTCCGTACTCGCGCGCCCCGGTGTGGGCGACCTCGCCGCCGAGGCCCTTGGCCATGAGCTGGAAGCCGTAGCACATGCCGAACACCGGGACGCCGGCCGTGAAGACGTCGTCGTCGATGCCGGGTGCGCCGTCGGAGTAGACGCTCGCCGGGCCGCCGGACAGGATGATCGCCTTGGGCTTGCGCGCCAGCATCTCGGCGACCGGCATCGTGTGCGGCACGATCTCGGAGTAGACCCGCGCCTCGCGGACCCGCCGCGCGATGAGCTGGGCGTACTGCGCCCCGAAGTCGACGACGAGGACCAGGTCGTGCTCTCCAGGCTGCGTCACGCGTGAAGTCTATCGGCGCGGGCCCCCGGGAGTCGCTCCAGGGCCCGATCGGGGAGGGAGGGTGACCGGGCCCTGGAGCTTCGGAGCCCGGCCCTTGGGAGGGAGCGTGCTGCCGGACTCCGTACCCCGCCCAACGACGCCCTCGGGTGCGGGTTACGGAGGAGTCAGCTGACGCCCACGATGGGCAGGCGCAGGGCGCCGGGGGCGGCCTCGGGGACCACCGGGTTCTTCGGCTCGACGGGGGCGAGGCGGCGATAGGCCGAGCCCAGGGCCGGCCGCGGGTCGGCCTCCCCCTTGTTGGGCCAGAACGCCATCGCGCGCTCGGCCTGGGCGGTGATCGTCAGCGACGGGTTGACGCCCAGGTTGGCCGAGATGGCCGACCCGTCGACGACGTGCAGGCCGTCGTGGCCGTAGAGCCGCTGCCACGGGTCGACCACCCCGGTCATCGGGGAGTCGCCGATGGTGCAGCCGCCGATGAAGTGCGCGGTCATCGGGCGGTTGAACGGCTCGCCGATGGTGCCCCCGGGCGTGCCCCCGATGAGGTCGGCGACCCGGCGCACGGCCTCGTGGCCGACCGGGATGTAGGTGGGGTTGGGAGCGCCGTGGCCCTGCCTGCTGCTCATCCGCCACCCGAAGCGGCCGCGGACGCCGACGGTGGTGATCGAGTTGTCGAGCGACTGCATCACCAGCGCGATGACGGCGCGCTCGGACCAGTGCTTGAAGTCGTAGAACTCGAGCGCGTGGCGGCGCTGGGCCCACAGCTCGCGCAGCCAGGTGCGCACCCGCGACGTGCCCGGCACCTCCTCGGCCAGCACGGACTGCAGCAGCGCCATCGCGTTGGAGCCGCGGCCGTAGCGCACCGGCTCGACGTGGGTCACCTCGTCGGGGTGGAACGACGACGTGATCGCCACGCCGCGGGTGTAGTCGACCGAGCGGTCGCGCGCCACGGCGCCCAGGATCGCCTCGGAGTTGGTGCGGGTCAGCACGCCGAGCCGGTCGCTGATGTGCGGCAGGTGCCCCTCGCCCTTGAGCCGGTGCAGCAGCTTCTGGGTGCCGAGCGACGCCGCGGCGAACACCACCTGGTCGGCGGTGAACGTGCGGGTGGCCGTGCGACGCGACAGCTTGGCCTTGGTCCACCGCGCGGTGACCTCGTAGCCGCCGCCGTCGCGGGGGCGTACGCGCGTCACGGTGGTCAGCGGGTGGACGACGGCACCCGCCTGCTCGGCGAGGTGGAGGTAGTTCTTGACCAGCGTGTTCTTGGCGTTGTGGCGGCAGCCGGTCATGCACTCGCCGCAGTTGAGGCAGGCGTTGCGGGCCGGCCCGGCTCCCCCGAAGAACGGGTCGGCCACCTCCTCGCCGGGCGCTGCGTCGGGGCCGCCGAAGAACACCCCGACCGGGGTGTGGCGGAAGGTGTGGCCGACGCCCATGTCCTCGGCGACCTGCTGCATCACCTCGTCGGAGGGCGTGTGGAGGGGGTTCTCCACCACGCCCAGCATCCGCTTGGCCTGGTCGTAGTAGGGGGCGAGCTCGCTGCGCCAGTCGGTGATCCGTGCCCACGACGGGTCGGTGTAGAACGCGTCGAGCGGCTCGTAGAGCGTGTTGGCGTAGACCAGCGACCCGCCGCCCACACCGGCCCCGGCCAGGATCAGGCAGTCCTTGACCATGTCGATGCGCTGGATGCCGTACATCCCGGCGGCGGGGGCGAACAGCCACCGCCTGGCGTCGAACGACGTCGCCGGGAAGTCGTCGTCGGCGAAGCGGGCGCCCGCCTCCAGCACGCCGACCCGGTGGCCCTTCTCGGTCAGCCGCAGGGCCGTGACCGAGCCTCCGAAGCCGGACCCCACGACGACGACGTCGTAGTGGGTGACCGGCGTGGTGCTCATGCGCGGCCGAGCTTGTTCAGCAGGCGCAGCGCGAGCGTCATCACCGTGGCGTTGGTCTCCTCCGACATGCCGAACATCGGCGCGATCGGCACCAGCCGCTGCGTCCCGACCGACTGCGCCTCGGTGTAGCGGTGGATGCCCTCGGCGCCCTGACGGCGGCCGAGGCCCGACTCGCGCATGCCGCCCATCGGCGCCCCGAGCGAGCCGAACGTCGCGCCGTAGGCCTCGTTGACGTTGACCGTGCCGCAGGCGATGCGCCGCGCGATCGCCCGCCCGCGGGCGGTGTCGCGGGTCCACACCGAGGCGTTGAGGCCGTAGGTGCCGTCGTTGGCGCGCTCCACGGCCTCGTCCTCGCCGTGGAAGCGGTAGAGCGAGACGACCGGGCCGAAGGTCTCCTTGCCGAAGCAGGTCATGTCGGCGGTGACGCCCTCGAGGATGGTGGGCTCGAAGACGAAGGGGCCGAGGTCGGGGCGGTGCCGGCCCCCGGTCAGCACCCGGGCGCCCTTGGCGACGGCGTCCTCGACGTGGGCGGTCACGGTGTCGAGCTGCGCCTGGGAGATCAGTGAGCCGATGTCGACCGACCAGTCCTGGCTGGCGCCGAGGGTCATCGCCTCGGTGCGCCCGACGAACGCGTCGACGAAGCGGTCGTAGACCTGGTCGGCGACGAAGAGCCGCTCCATCGACACGCACAGCTGGCCGGCGTTGGAGAAGACGGCGCGGGTGGCGCCCTCCGCGGCGCGGTGCACGTCGGCGTCACGGAGCACGAGCATCGGGTTCTTGCCGCCGAGCTCGAGCGAGCAGCCGATGAGCCGCTCGGCGCACCCCTTGGCGATGATCCGCCCGGTGGCCGTGGAGCCGGTGAAGCAGACGTAGTCGGCGTGGGCGACGATCGCGCCGCCGACCTCCGCGCCGGGACCCGCGACGACCTGCCAGGTCTCGGGCGGGAAGCCCGCCTCCTCGAGCAGCTGGGCGGCGAGGAGGGCGGTCAGCACGGTCTGCGCGTCGGGCTTGGACACGACCGCGTTGCCGGCGAGGAGGGCCGGGATGCCGTCGCACAGCGCCATCGTGAGGGGGTAGTTCCACGGCGAGATGATGCCGACGACGCCCTTGGGCACCCGATTGACCTCGGCCCGGGTCAGCAGCGGGAACATGCCGGCCACCCGCCGGGTGTCGAGGTGCTCGTGGGCGGTGCGCGCGTAGTAGCGCGCGGTCAGCGCGAGGTGCGCGACCTCGAGGTAGGCGTCCTTGCGGGCCTTGCCCGACTCCCACACGACGAGGTCGATGAGCTCCTCCTGCCGGTCGAGCAGCAGGTCGTGCAGCCGCAGCAGTGCCGCGGCCCGCTCGTCGATGGAGGTGGCCGCCCAGGACACCTGCGCGCGGCGGGCGCGGGCGAAGGCCTCGGCCACGTCGGCCGGGCTCGACCGGGGCACGTGCGCCAGCGGCGTGCCGCCGATCGGGGACACCACGGCGGCCGTCTCCCCGGTCGTGCTGACCAGGCGCCGGGTCAGGCTGGCGACGTAGGAGCGGTCGAGGCCGTAGGTGGCGGTGGCGTCGTGCTCGGGGTCCGCCGGGCCCTCGGTGACGGGGCCGCGGGCGGGCGTCTGCTCGGTCATCCCTGAAGCGTAGATCGCCCCCCGAAGCGCCCGCTACTGGTCGGTCACTTCCGCGTCGGGACGTGCCGCCTCCCGACGTCGCCCGACGTCTCAGCCCGACTGCTCAGACGATGTCGGGCGCCTTGACCCGCGCCTCGTCGGCCTCCTGGTCGGTCGGCATGAGCTGGCTCTGCCGCTCCGCCTCGACGCGCCGCAGGTAGTGGTCGACCTCGTCGTCGAGCTGGGCCCGGTCCCAGCCGAGCGCCTCGGCCATCAGCTCCGCGGCCGGACGGGCGGCCCCGATCCCACGGTCGAAGGTCTCGATCGACACGCGCGTACGCCGGGCCAGCACGTCGTCGAGGTGGCGCGCGCCCTCGTGGGTCACGGCGTAGAGCACCTCCGCGCGCAGGTAGTGCTCGGCACCCGGCAGCGGCTCGCCCAGCTCGGGCCGCTGGTGGATGAGCGCCAGCAGCTCGTCGACCAGGCCGCCGTAGCGGCCGAGCAGGTGGTCCACCACCCCGACGGCCAGGCCCGACGCACGGCTGAGGGCCACGCGCTGGTTGGTGCGCGCCTCGTGACCCCACGCCCCCATCAGCGGCACCCGGTCGGTGATCGAGGCGGGGGTGGTGTCGAAGTCGCGGATCGCGTGGTCGACGGCGTCGCGGGCCATCACCCGGTAGGTGGTGAGCTTGCCGCCCGCGACGAGCACGAGGCCCGGCACGGGGTTGGCGACCGTGTGCTCGCGGGAGAGCTTGGTGGTCTCCCCCATCTCGCCGTCCTTGCGCATCGGCTTGAGCAGCGGGCGGAGCCCGGCGTAGACGCCGACGACGTCGCGGTGGTCGAGGGGGTCCTTGAGCAGGCGGTTGGCGTGCTCGAGCAGGTAGTCGATGTCGCTCTTGCTCGCCGCGGGGTGGGCCAGGTCGAGGTCCCACGCGGTGTCGGTGGTGCCGATGATCCAGAACTGGTCCCACGGGATGATGAAGAGCACCGACTTCTCGGTCTTGGTGATGAAGCCGCACTCGGACCGGATCCGGTCCTTGGGCACGACCACGTGGATGCCCTTGCTGGCGTCGACGTCGAGCTGCGCCCGGCCGCCGAGCAGGTCCTGCACCTCGTCGGTCCACACGCCGGCGGCGTTGATCACCACCCGGGCCCGGATCTCGAGGTCGCGCTGGCCCTCGAGGTCGCGGGCGCGTACGCCGACCACGCGGGCGTCGTCGCCCTCGCCGTCGCGCAGGAATCCGGTCACCTTGGTCCGCGTCGCCACGTGGGCGCCGTTGTTGGCGGCGGTCCGGGCGATGGTCATCACCAGCCGCGCGTCGTCGACCTGGCAGTCGTAGTAGCGGATCGCGCCGTGCAGGTCGTCGGTGCGCACGTCGGGCGCGATCCGCGCCAGCTGCCTGCGGAAGACGTGCTTGTGCTTCGGCACGCCCATGTCGTACTTGCCGGCCATCGCCATGGCGTCGTAGAGCGCGACGCCGGCGCCGACGTAGGGCCGCTCCCACGCGTGCTCGAGGGGGTAGAGGAACGGCACCGGCCGCACGAGGTGGGGCGCGAGCCGGGTGAGCAGGAGACCGCGCTCCTCGAGCGCCTCCTTGACCAGCGCGAAGTCGAACATCTCCAGGTAGCGCAGCCCGCCGTGCACCAGCTTGGAGGAGCGCGACGAGGTGCCCGAGGCGAGGTCGCGCTGCTCGACCAGGCCGACCTTGAGCCCGCGCGTCACCGCGTCGAGCGCGGCTCCGACGCCGACGATCCCTCCGCCCACGACCAGCACGTCGAGCTCGCCCGAGCCGAGCTGGTCGAGCGCGTCGGCACGCTGGTCGGCGTCGAGGGCCTTGGCGAGCGGCATGGTTCCAGTGTCGCAGGCGCCACCGAACGGGTCAGTGCTGGACGACGACCTCGATGCGCTGGAACTCCTTGAGCTCGGTGTAGCCGGTGGTCGCCATCGCCCGGCGCAGGGCGCCGATCAGGTTCATCGTGCCGTCGGCGACGCGCGAGGGGCCGAACATGATCTCGTGCAGCGACCCGACGGGCTCGAAGCCGACCCGCTGCCCGCGGGGCAGCTCGGCGTGGGTGGCCTCGCTCCCCCAGTGGAAGCCGAGGCCGGGGGCCTCGCTCGCGCGGGCCAGCGGGGAGCCGATCATCACGGCGTCGGCACCGCAGGCGATCGCCTTGGCGATGTCGCCCGAGCTGCCGATGGAGCCGTCGGCGATGACGTGGACGTAGCGCCCGCCCGACTCGTCGAGGTAGTCGCGGCGGGCCGCGGCGACGTCGGCGACCGCGCTGGCCATCGGCACCGCGACGCCGAGGACGGTGCGGGTGGTGTGGGCCGCCCCGCCGCCGAAGCCCACCAGGACGCCGGCGGCGCCGGTGCGCATGAGGTGCAGCGCGGCCTGGTAGGTCGCGCACCCGCCGACGATGACGGGGACGTCGAGCTCGTAGATGAACTCCTTGAGGTTGAGCGGCTCGGACTTGCTGCTCACGTGCTCGGCGGAGACGGTGGTGCCGCGGATGACGAACATGTCGACGCCGGCGTCGACGACCGCCTTGACGTGGTCCTTGGTGCGCTGCGGCGACAGGGAGCCCGCGACGGGCACGCCCGCGGCGCGCACCTCCTCGAGCCGGGCGGTGATGAGATCGGGCTTGATCGGCTCGGTGTAGATCTCCTGCATCCGCCGGGTCGCCTCGGGACCCTGGAGGGCGGCCACCTCCTCGAGCAGGCCGCTGGGGTCGTCGTAGCGGGTCCACAGGCCCTCGAGGTTGAGCACCCCCAGCCCGCCCATCTGCCCCAGCGCGATGGCGGTGGAGGGCGACATCACCGAGTCCATCGGCGCCGCCAGGACGGGGATGTCGAAGCGGTAGGCGTCGATCTGCCAGGCGGTGCTGACCTCCTCGGGGTCGCGCGTGCGCCGCGAGGGCACGATCGCGATGTCGTCGAAGGAGTAGGCGCGGCGTCCGCGCTTCGCTCGGCCGATCTCGATCTCGCTCACCGGGCCAGCCTATCGGCGATCCCGCGCCGGACGTACGACGGCGCGGCCGCCCCGGGTGGGGACGACCGCGCCGCCGATCGGTGCGCTGCGGGTCAGCGACCCGCGTAGGCCCAGGAGGTCACGTTCTCGGTGTCCTCGAGGCCGGTGAAGCCCTCGACCGGCGAGTAGGTGTCGGTCTGGAACTGGATGTTCTCGTCGTCGGCCGTGCCGCCCACGTTGTCCGGGCCGACCCCGTAGAGGTTCTGCCCGAAGTTGGCACCGCCGGAGTCCATCATGTTGTGGATCTCGTTGGCGTTGTCGGTGTGGTAGTTGCCGATCGTGTGCCCGACCTCGTGCGCGGTCACGTTGGCCACCGCGTTGGAGACGAACGTGAACCGGTCGCTGCTGGCGTTGATGTAGGTGTTCAGCGACGACGCCGGCCCGGCCGGGTTGCTCAGCACGTCGAGCAGGACGATGGCCTCGTCCTGGTGCCCGAAGTTGCCCGGGTCGATGTACTGCGCGATGCCGATCGTGTTGATGCCGGTCTCGGCGATCGTGCCGGCGATGTAGATGCGCGAGACGTTCTCCTGCCCGATCAGCTCCTGGTTGTCACGGGCGTTGAGCACCTGCACGTTGACGGCCGGGTTGGTGCCGGCGATCTCGTCCTGCAGGTTGCGACGGACCTGGTTGACGATCCGGTTCTCCAGGCGGCGCGCGTCGGCGCGCGCGATGCCCCACAGCGGGACGAACGAGGAGAACGGCGACACCGAGCGCGTGCCGGGGCCGCCCCAGGTGCCGGTGTTGACCCGGCCGGGCGCGAAGTCGAGCAGGACCGTCTGCTGGCGGCCGCGGTCACCCTGGGTGCCGGGGCGGTAGCCCTCCACCGTCACGTCGTAGGCGCCGGTGCCCCCGCTGACCTGCACGGAGTACCAGCCGGCCTCCTCGGCGACGTAGGCGATGGTGGTGTTGCCGCCACCGATCAGCGGCGAGGTGGGCGGGTAGAGCGACGAGGCGTCCGTGCCCACGCCTCCCACGCGCTCCTCGCCCGAGGGCGTACGCACCTTGAGACCGGTGGCGCCGCCCTGCGCGCTGGAGCCGATGACGTCGCCCGGGCGCAGCCGCAGGGAGTAGAAGTCGGCGTCGAGCGTGCGGCTCGCGATCGAGACGCGGTAGGCGCCGGTGTCGGCACCGCCGGCCCCGCTGCCGGAGTCGAACGGGTCGGCCGGGAGCGGGTCGAAGGCGTAGCCGCCGACCATCACGTAGTAGGTGCCGGCCGTCTCGGGCTTGTAGGACAGCGAGCTGAGCAGGCCCGTGCCGCTGTCGTCGTCGGCCACGAGCGGCGTGCCGTCGGCGGCCCAGACGACGAGGATCGTGTCGGTGCCGGCGGCGCTGCCCTCGGTGTTGGCCGTCAACGTCTCGCCGGCCCCGACCTGGACGGAGTAGAAGTCGAAGTCGTTGCTGCCCGAGCCGCCCGAGGCGACCGGGCCGTGGGGGCCGTCACCGAGCACCGAGTCGGTGACCGACGCGCCGTTGCCGGCGATGCCGGTGGACGTGGCGAGCGGGATGGAGCCCTGGTCCTCGGTGGTGGTCACCGTGCGCGGGGTGACCGCCGCAGGGGCGGCGAGCTCGCCCAGGATGCGTACGGCGGGCATGCGGGCCGCCGCCGTGCCGAAGCCGGGGATCGGCTCGGCGTTGGGGTGGGTGTCGTTGGACCCCGACCGGCCGGCGGGCTCCTCCTCGTCGTGGACGAAGGGGGTGGGCACCGCGCGGGCGTTGACGGCGCCGGCCTTGGCGCCGAAGGCGGCGCGGCGGTTGGCCGCCAGCTTGGCGGAGTCGGCACGCCGCTCGGCGCGCTCGTGCATCACCTTGTTCCAGGCGAAGTAGTTGGCGTCGGTGAGGTCGGGCAGGTTGGCCAGGTAGGGGTTGGGGTTGGTCCGGGCCGTCAGCGCGGCGGCGTCGGAGTCCTTGGGGGCCACCTGGATGCCCAGGTCGAGGGCCTCCTGCTGCGACGGCGTGACGGTGTCGTCGCCGGCTGGTGCGGCGACGGACAGGGCTGGGGTGACGACGGCCAGCAGCCCGGCACAGCCGGTCGCGACCAGGAAATTTCTGCGCACTGAAGCGCTCCTCCCGAGAGAAATCGGGATCGAGCGCCCAAGGGCGATGGATCACATCGTCGTCGTGGGGCCCGATCCCCTGACGCGAGCCAACGTAAGCCCGCACGACCGCTTTGCGGAAGGGCCGGGAGGGACGCGTTCAGGCGCCGGTGTAGTTGGGCGCCTCGACGGTCATCTGCACGCCGTGGGGGTGGCTCTCCTTGAGCGAGGCCGAGGTGATGCGCACGAAGCGGCCCTTGTCCTGCAGCTCGGGGATCGTGCGGGCGCCGACGTAGAACATCGACTGGGTGAGCCCGCCGACGAGCTGGTGCGCGACCGCGGACAGCGGGCCGCGGTAGGCGACCTGGCCCTCGATGCCCTCCGGGACGATCTTGTCGTCGCTGGCGACCTCGGCCTGGAAGTAGCGGTCCTTGGAGTAGGACTTCTTGCCGCGGCTGCTCATCGCGCCGAGCGAGCCCATGCCGCGGTAGGACTTGAACTGCTTGCCGTTGACGAAGACGACGTCGCCGGGCGACTCCTCGCAGCCGGCCAGCATCGAGCCGACCATGACCGCGTCGGCGCCGGCGACCAGCGCCTTGGCGATCTCGCCGGAGTGCTTCATGCCGCCGTCGGCGATCAGCGGCACGCCGGCCGGCTTGGTGGCCAGCGACGCCTCGTAGACCGCGGTCACCTGGGGGACGCCGACGCCGGTGACGACCCGGGTGGTGCAGATGGAGCCGGGTCCCACACCGACCTTGACGGCGTCGGCGCCTGCGTCGACGAACGCCTGGGCGCCCTCGCGGGTGGCGACGTTGCCGCCGATGACCTGGACGTGCTTGGTCGCCGGGTCGGACTTGAGGCGACGCACCATGTCGAGCAGCAGGTGCACGTGCCCGTGCGCGGTGTCGGCGACGAGCACGTCGACGCCGGCCTCGACCAGGGTGGTGGCGCGCTCCCAGGCGTCGCCGAAGTAGCCGATGGCCGCGCCGACCAGCAGCCGGCCGTCGGCGTCGTAGGACGCGTGGGGGAACTGCTCGCCCTTGACGAAGTCCTTGACCGTGATGAGCCCGCCGAGTCGGCCGTCGTCGTCGACGAGCGGCAGCCGCTCGCGCTTGTGGGCCCGCAGCAGCGTGGTGGCCTCGTCGCGGGAGATGCCGACGTGGCCGGTGATCAGGCCCTCGCGCGTCATCACCTCGTCGACCTTGGTGGTCGCCCACTCCGCCACCGGGGTGAAGCGCAGGTCGCGGTTGGTGATGATGCCGAGCAGCCGGTTGTCGAGGTCGACCACGGGCAGGCCCGAGACGCGGTACTCGCCACAGATGCGGTCGAGCTCCTCGAGCGTCGCCTCGGGGCCGATGGTGACGGGGTTGGAGATGATGCCCGTCTGGGTGCGCTTGACCAGGTCGACCTGCCGGGCCTGGTCGTCGATCGAGAGGTTGCGGTGGAGCACGCCGATGCCGCCCTCGCGGGCCATCGCGATCGCCATCCGCGCCTCGGTCACGGTGTCCATCGCGGCGCTGATGAGCGGCACCCGGATGGAGATCTCGCGGGTGAGCCGCGTCGTGGTGTCGATGTCGCTCGGGGCGAGGTCGGACTCCCCCGGCAGCAGCAGCACGTCGTCGTAGGTGAGGCCGAGCGCAGCGAACTTCTCCGGGATCTCCACACCTCCATTCTACGGGCGGGGGCGACGACTCTGGGACAGTGTGGGCGTGGGGGGAGACACGTGGCGCTCGGGGCGCATGGTCTGGGCGGCGGCTGCGCTGGCCTTCCTCGCGCGGTTCCCCTCGCTGCTCTGGCCTCTGCGCCCCGACGAGGCGGGCTTCCTCATGGTGGCCGAGAGCTGGCAGCCCGAGGCCGACTCGGTCTACGGCCGCTACTGGGTCGACCGGCCGCCGGTGGTCATCGCGTTGATGCGGGCCGTCGACGCGGTCGGGGGGGCGTACGCCCACCGGCTGGTGGGTGCCGTCGGGTGCGCGCTGCTCGTGCTGGCCGCGGCGGCCGCCGCCCGCGAGGTGGCGGCCCGGGCGGGGGTGCGCGACCCGTCCGCCGTGCGGCGGGTGGCCGGCTGGACGGCTGTGGCGGCGGCCGCGCTCGTCAGCAACGCCGACATCGATCCCGTCGGCGCCAAGGGCGAGCTCTTCGGCATCCCGCTGGTGATGGGCTCGTGCTGGCTCGCCCTGCGGGCCGTGCGCCGCGTGTCGAGCCGCGACGCGTTCCTCGCGGGCCTGCTGGCGATGCTCGCGGTCGGGATGAAGCAGAGCATCGTCGGCGGCCTGGTGTTCGGGGCCGTGCTGCTCGTCGGGTCGCTGGTGGCCGGGCGGCTCGACGCGCGCGCCGGGCTGCGGTGCGCGGCGTCCGCCGTCGCGGGCGCGGCGGTCCCGGTGGCGGGTGTCGTGGTCTGGGCGGTCGGGGCGGGCGTACGCCTGGACGAGCTCTGGTACACGGTCGTGACGTTCCGCTCCGACGCCAGCCAGGTCCTCGCCGCGCAGGACTCCCCCGCCACGGTGAGCCGCGGCGTGGACGTGCTTCTCGTGTTCGTCGGCACGGGCATGGTGCTCGTGCTCGTGCTGCTCGCCCTGCGCCTGCGCGGGCTGCTGCGGCGCGACCCGGTGGTGGTCGTCGCGATCGCGGCGACGATCGGGGCCGATCTGCTCGGGGTCGCGCTGAGCGGGAGCTTCTGGGCGCCGTACCTCTTCGTGCCCATCCCCGGCCTCGTGCTCGCCGTGGCCGCCCTGGCCGCCCACGACCAGGCCGACGACCAGGTCGACGATCGGGTGCGGCGCTGGGCGACGCCGGTGACCGTGGGCGTCCTGGTCGTCTCCAGCGTGGTCGCGCTCCTGGTCTGGACGGGCGCGTGGGTGCGCGGCCGGGTGCCGGTCGAGGTGCGCACGGGCGAGGCGATCGCCGCGGCCGCGCGGCCCGGCGACCGGGTGCTGGTCTACGGCGGCCGGGCCGACATCCAGTGGGCGAGCGGCGCCCCGTCGCCCTACCCGTACCTCTGGTCGCTGCCGATGCGCACGCGCGACCCGGACCTCGCGCAGCTCCGGGCGGTGCTGACCGGGCCGAACCCACCCACGTGGTTCGTCGAGGCGGCGCACATCAACGCGTGGGACGAGCAGGGCACCCGGCCCGTCGAGCGGTCGCTGATCCGCAAGTACGAGTTCGTGGGCACCGCGTGCGACCGCTACCGGGTCTACCGGCTCAACACCGTCGAGCCGATCCGCCTCGACGTCGACTGCACGACGCCCTTCCGCACGATCTGGGGTCACTGACCCTCTGGGCCGGCCCGGCCCGGGGACGGCGACAGGCCCGCACCGGAGTCCGGTGCGGGCCTGTCGGGTCGTGCAGGTGGGACGAGGTGGATCAGTGGCCGTGGCCGTGACCCTGTCCGGCGGCGGCCGGCTCCTCCTCCTCGGGCTTGTCCACGATGAGCGTCTCCGTCGTGAGCAGCATGGCGGCGATCGAGGTCGCGTTGACCAGCGCCGAGCGGGTGACCTTGACCGGGTCGAGGACGCCCTGGGCGACCAGGTCGCCGTACTCCTCGGTCGCGGCGTTGTAGCCGTTGCCGACACCGAGCTCGCGGACCTTGGTGGTCACGACGTAGCCGTTGATGCCGCCGTTCTCGGCGATCCAGCGCAGCGGCTCGTCGGCGGCCTTGCGGACCACGCGGACACCGGCGGCCTCGTCGCCGGTCAGGCCGAGGTTGTCCTCGAGCACCGACACGGCGTGGATGAGCGCGGAGCCACCGCCGGGGACGATGCCCTCCTCGATCGCGGCGCGCGTCGCGGAGACGGCGTCCTCGATGCGGTGCTTCTTCTCCTTCAGCTCCACCTCGGTGGCGGCGCCGACGCGGATCACGCAGACACCACCGGCGAGCTTGGCGAGGCGCTCCTGGAGCTTCTCGCGGTCCCAGTCGGAGTCGGTGTTCTCGATCTCGGCCTTGATCTGGTTGACGCGGCCCTCGACAGCGGTGCTGTCGCCGGCGCCGTCGACGATCGTGGTGTGGTCCTTGGTGATGACCACGCGACGCGCCTGGCCGAGGACCTCGAGGCCCACCTGGTCGAGCTTGAGGCCGACCTCGGGGGCGACGACCTGGCCGCCGGTCAGGATCGCGATGTCCTGCATCATCGCCTTGCGGCGGTCGCCGAAGGCCGGGCTCTTCACCGCGGCGACGTTGAAGGTGCCGCGGATCTTGTTGACGACCAGCGTCGACAGCGCCTCGCCCTCGACGTCCTCGGCGAGGATGAAGAGCGGCTTGCCGGTGCCGATGACCTTCTCCAGCAGCGGGAGCAGCTCCTGGATCGCGGAGATCTTGCCCTGGTGGAGCAGGATGTAGGGGTCGTCGAGGACGGTCTCCATCGACTCCGGGTCGGTGACGAAGTAGGCCGAGATGTAGCCCTTGTCGAACTGCATGCCCTCGGTGAACTCGAGGTCGGTGCCCATGGTGTTGGACTCCTCGACCGTGATCACGCCGTCCTTGCCGACCTTGTCGAAGGCCTGGGCGAGCAGGTCGCCGATGTGGCTGTCGCGGCTGGAGATGGTCGCGACGGACGCCATGTCCTCGCGGGTCTCGACCTCGCGGGCGGCCTCGCGCAGCGCGTCGCCGACGGCCTCGGCCGCGGCGTCCATGCCACGCTTGAGGCCCATCGGGTTGGCGCCGGCCGCGACGGCGCGCAGGCCCTCGTGGACCATGGCCTGGGCCAGGACGGTGGCGGTGGTGGTGCCGTCACCGGCGATGTCGTTGGTCTTGGTGGCCACCTCCTTGGTGAGCTGGGCACCGAGGTTCTCAAACGGGTCGTCGAGCTCGATCTCGCGAGCGACGGTCACGCCGTCGTTGGTGATGGTGGGGGCGCCCCACTTCTTGTCGAGGACGACGTAGCGGCCCTTGGGGCCGAGCGTCACCTTGACGGCGTTGGCGAGGGCGTCGACACCGCGCTCGAGGGCGCGGCGGGCGTTCTCGTCGAACTCCAGGATCTTGGGCATTGCTGTGCTCCTAGGAACAGGTGAAAGGGGTTCGCCCGGACGTCATGGCCGCTGGTCGCCGGAGCGACCGGCAGCCATGACGTGCCGGGCGAAGGGGAATCAGGAGACGACGGCGAGGATGTCGCGGGCAGACAGGATCAGGTACTCCTGGCCGGCGTACTTGACCTCGGTGCCGCCGTACTTGCTGTAGATGACCTTGTCACCCACGGCGACGTCGAGCGGGACGCGGTTGCCGTTGTCGTCGATGCGACCGGGACCGATCGCCACGACCTCGCCCTCCTGGGGCTTCTCCTTGGCCGTGTCCGGGATGACCAGGCCGGAGGCGGTGGTCTGCTCGGCTTCGAGGGTCTGGACGACGATGCGGTCCTCGAGGGGCTTGATGTTGACCGACACTTCGGATCAACCTCCACTTTCTCAAAACAAGAGATCTTCAGGAGCCCGGACCAATTTCTGCCCGGGGCTCCCAGGACGTGGGCTCGCGGACCGCGGCACGCCGTCGCGGGGGTCGTGCCTGGCTCACGAGCGTTGGCATTCTCAAGGCGAGAGTGCCAATGCAGACGCTAGCACTCTGCCCGCACGAGTGCTAGCCGGTCCCGCCGCTGACAGGATGACGGGGTGGAGATCGAGACGCTGGACTGGTTGCGCACGCCCGACGGCGCCCGTCTGCTCGCCACCGCCACGCAGGCGTGGGCCGACCACCGGGGCGACCCGGTGCGGGTCACCGCCGCGGTCCGCCGCCTCGAGCCCGACCCCGAGAAGGCGGCCGCGGCCACGACCCAGGCGCAGCTGCGGGAGCGGGCCATCGCGAAGTTCGGCGACGCCGCCCAGCACATGTTCTTCACCCCGGACGCGCTCGAGCAGGCGACGCGGGCGCGGGTCGCCGACCACCGGGCGGCCCGGCTCGCCGCCGCGATCCCCGGCGGCAGCGTCGTCGACCTGGGCTGTGGCATCGGCGGCGACCTCCTCGCCTTCGCCCGGGCCGGGCTGGTCGCGGGCGGCATCGACCAGGACCCGGTCCGGGTGGCGATGGCGCGGGCCAACCTCGAGGCCCTCGGCCTCCCCGGAGCCGTCCAGGTGGGCGACGCCACCGCGATCGACCCGCGGGCGTTCGACGTCGCCTTCGCCGACCCCGCGCGACGCGGGGGCCGCGGCCGGATCTTCGACGTCGAGGGGTGGACCCCGCCCTGGTCGTGGGTGCTCGACCTGCTGCAGCGCCGCGCGCTCGTCAAGGTCGCGCCCGGCATCGACCACGACCTCGTGCCCGCGGGCGTGGAGGCCGAGTGGGTCAGCGACGCCGGCGACGTCAAGGAGGCCGTGCTGTGGTCCCCCGACCTGGCCACCACCGGCCGTCGCGCCACCGTCATCGGTGACGGCGGGCTCGCCAGCCTCACCGACGAGGACTCGCCCGCCGAGGGCGAGGCCGGCACCGAGGTCCGGGAGGTCGGCGCGTTCCTCTACGAGCCCGACGGCGCCGTCATCCGCGCCGGGCTGGTCACCGCGGTCGCCGCCGGCGTCGGGGGCGGGCTGGTCGACCCGCACATCGCCTACGTCACCAGCGACGCGTCGTTCCACACGCCGTTCGCGCGCAGCTACCGGGTGGTCGAGCACCTCCCCTACCGCGAGAAGCAGCTGCGGGCGGCCCTGCAGGAGCGCGGCATCGGGCGGCTGACGATCAAGAAGCGCGGGGTGCAGGTCGTGCCCGAGGAGCTGCGCAAGCGGCTGGCCCTCAAGGGCGACGACGAGGCCACGCTGGTGCTCACGCGCGTGTCGGGGCAGGGCACCGCCCTGCTCGTCCAGCCGTTCTGAGCCAGGTGCCAGGCGGCGGGCGGGCTCAGCAGCCCTCGCGCGCCACGCCCTGCACCACCACCGGCAACCGGCCCTTCGCGGGCTGCGTGCCGGTCAGCACGTCGACCAGCACCTCCATCGCCGCGGGTGTGTCCCCGTAGGTGGCCAGCCGCGTCGGGGCACTCACGCGGCCGAGCACCCACGGGCTGTCGGTGGCCACCGCGACCTCACCGTCGACGGGGGCGTCGCGGTAGCCGGTGAAGCCCACCTGCGTGCCCGCCGCGAGGCGGGCGTCCTCGCGGGCGGTCCAGGCGTCGAGCCGCTTCGTGCGCCTCGCCTCGGCCGCCTTCCAGGCGCGCACCCGTTTCCTGAAGGAGCGCTTGCGCTCCTTCTTCCTGCGCTCCGGGCGCGGCTCCGCGGTGGCCAGCGCGGCCGGCGGCGAGCGGCGCGCCAGCACCGTGATGCCCGCTGCCCGCGCGGCCGTGGTGAACGCGCCCACCGCGCTCGCGTCTCCGTACGCGTGCACCGTGTCGCCGACCAGACGTCCCGAGCACGCCCCGTCGGTGAGGGTCACCGCGGCGGCCGACAGGCGTCGTGAGGCGGCCCGCGCGGTGCTGGGGGGCGCTTCCCCGCCCCCTTCGGCTCCCACGTCGGCGAGGTGCCTCAGCAGGGCGATCTGCCGTGCCGCCGCCTGTTCCAGGCGCCGGCGGGGCAGGTCGTCGCGGCGGACGGCGCGGACCAGCGCGGCCCGGGCGGTGGCCGGCGACGGTGGCATGAGCAGGACGTCGGAGCCGGCGCGCATCGCCTGCACGGCGGTCCGCCCCGGGTCGCGGCCGCGCGTCACCGCGGCCATCTGGAGCGAGTCGGTGACCACGAGCCCTTCGAACCCGAGATCGCCGCGCAGCAGGCCGGTGACGACCTTGCGCGACAGCGACGACGGGACGCGCGGGTCCACGGCGCGCACGTCGAGGTGCCCCACCATGACCGCGGGCAGCCCGGCCTCGACGCTGCGCGCGAAGGGGACGAGGTCGGTGCCCCTCAGCTCGGCCAGCGACTTCGTCTGCACCGGCAGGCTGAGGTGGCTGTCGGCGGGCACCGACCCGTGGCCCGGGAAGTGCTTGATCACCGGCAGCACGCCGGCCGAGCTGAACCCGTCGGCGGTCGCGACGACCTGCTCGGCCACGCTGACCGGTCGCGACGAGGCCGAGCGCGACCCGATCGTCGGGTCGCCCGGCCCGGAGGTGACGTCGGCGACCGGCGCGAAGTCGGCGGTGAACCCGAGCCCGCGCAGCTCCGCCGCGGCGGCGGCGTACGCCTGCTCGGTCAGCGAGGCGTCGTCCGCGGCGCCGGTGCTCATGAAGGCAGGAAAGCGTGTCGCGGCACCGCGCAGCCGCTCGACGACCCCACCCTCCTGGTCGACGCCGAGGAAGAGCGGCCACGTCCGGGGGACCTGCCGGGTGAGCGTCCGGTTGACCGACCTCACCTGGGCGGCGGAGGCGACGTTGGCGCTGAAGGCGATGACCCCGCCGAGGTGGAGGTCGCGCACCATCCGCACGGGCGCCGCCGTCCCGGCCCAGTCGGCGACGATCACCTGTCCGGCGAGGTCGGGCAGGCGCATCCGGCCGACGATCCGCGCCGCCCGGTCGAGCTCGGCCCGGTCCGGCCCCCAGCCCTCCACCAGCCCGAGCTCCTCGGAGGCGGTCGGTGGCACCGGGGGCGTGCTCGTCGCAGCCGGGCTCCCGGCAGAGCGCTCCTCGTCCTCCCCCGGACCCGCCCCGTCGCAGGCGGCCAGCGAGGCGGCCAGGGCGAGGGTGACACCGAGGCTCGCCAGACGGGTTGCCGGACGCGAGCGCATCCGGCCATGGTGGCACGCCCTGGGGCGCCCGCCCGCTCCTCGCTCCCCCACCCTCCCCGGCACTGGCACCTGAGTCTCTCCGCGACTCAGGTGTCAGGTCGGCCCCGCGGAGGCGGCCCCGCACACCCACCCGCGCCGCCTTGGCGACTGAGTCTCCCCGCGACTCAGGTGCCAGTGCGGCAGGGGGCGCAGGGTGGACGGACCTGGCCTGTGGAGGAGCGGTCGCCGGTTGTCGGTGCCTACGACTGGGATGGCAGGACCGAGGGCGAGAGGACGTCCACGACCGATGGAAGGGGCTGAGTGATGCGGACGATGGACGAGTGGGACCCCGAGTGCCAGTGGACCGAGGAGGAGGTGGAGTGGTACCTGATGGGCCCGTTCGACGGCGGGGTGCCCGGGCTCGTGCGCCGCATCAGGCGGATCCTGGACGTGTCGCAGCGCGGGCTGGCGGCCCTGATCGGGGTGTCCCAGTCGGTCGTCGCGAGGTGGGAGACCGGCCGCACGAGCCCGAGGGTGAGCATGATGCAGCACCTGCTCGGCCTCGCCGGGCTGGGCAGCACCGTCCACGACACCGAGAGCGGTGAGGTGGTCGAGCCGATGCGCGACGACGGGGCGCGCGACCGGGGCGGTCGGCGCTACCCGGCGCACGTCGACCTGAGGGCCACCGGGTGGTACGTCCCGCGCGGGCTCGAGTGCACGTCCGAGCCCGCGCGGTGGCGCCGGGCCTCGCGCGCCCGGAAGGACCCGCTCGTGCTGCACCACACCTCGCCCTACTGGCGCTGGGTCCGGCGACACTTCTTCGGCACACCCGTCGACCATCCGGCATCCCACCAGCTGGTGGCCGAGGCAGAGCACCTCGACGAGGTGAGGCAGGCCCGCCGGCAGCAGTGGCGGGCCGCCTGACCCCCGGCGGCGCCGGACCCCTGCCGGCGGCGCCGGACCTCAGCCGGCGAGCCCCTCCCGCTCGGCCCCGATGGTGGTGTCGGGTCCGTGCCCGGTGTGCACGACCGTCTCGTCGGGCAGCTCGAGGAGCCGCGACCGGATGGACTCCTTGATCAGGTCCTCGTCGGAGTAGGACCGACCGGTCGCCCCGGGTCCGCCCTGGAAGAGCGTGTCGCCGGTGAAGACGCAGCCGAGGTCGTGGACGTAGAGGCACACCGCGCCGGGGGCGTGGCCCGGCGTGTGGATCACCGTGACCGCCGCCCCGCCGATCGTGAGCGTCTGGCCGTCGGCGAGGTCGACGTCCCAGAGCTCGGCGCCCTCCTCGTCGCCTCCGTGGGTGAGCTCCCACAGCGGACGGTCGTCGGGGTGCAGCAGCACCGGCGCCCCGGTGCGGCGGCGCAGCTCCGGCGCCACCCGCACGTGGTCGTCGTGCGCGTGCGTGCACACGATCGCCTTCACGGTCCGCCCGCCGACGACCTCGAGGATCGCGTCGACGTCGTGCGGTGCGTCGATGACGAGGCACTGCTCGTCGTCGCCGATCACCCACACGTTGTTGTCGACGTCGTAGGTCTCACCGTCGAGTGAGAACGTGCCCGAGACCACGCCGTGGTCGACCCGCACGCCACGCGGCCCGGTCATCAGAGCACCACCACCGAGCGGAGGACGCTCTGCCCGTCGGGGGCGTGGTGCATCTTCTCGAACGCCGCCTCGACGTCGCCGATGCCGATCTCCTCGGTCACGAAGGCGTCGAGGTCGAGCCGGCCCTGCTGGTAGAGGTCGACCAGCATCGGGAAGTCGCGCGAGGGCAGGCAGTCGCCGTACCAGGAGGACTTGAGCGAGCCGCCCCGGCCGAAGACGTCGATGAGCGGGATCTCGGGGATCGTCATGTCCGGCGTGGGCACGCCGACGAGGACGACGGTGCCGGCCAGGTCGCGTGCGTAGAAGGCCTGCTTCCAGGTCTCGGGTCGGCCGACCGCGTCGATCACGACGTCGGCGCCACCCTCGTGGCCCGTGTCGTCCTGCGGCGGGGTCAGCTCGCGGATGGCCGTCACGGCGTCGACCTCCGCGGAGTTCACCGTGTGCGTGGCGCCCATCGAGCGCGCGATCTCGAGCTTGCGGTCGTCGATGTCGACGGCGATGATCCGGGACGCGCCGGCGAGCGCAGCGCCCGCGATCGCCGCGGCACCGACGCCGCCGCAGCCGATGACGGCGACGGTGGAGCCGCGGGTCACGTTGCCGGTGTTGATGGCAGCGCCCAGGCCGGCCATCACGCCGCACCCGAGCAGGCCGACGGCGGCAGGACGCGCCGAGGGGTCGACCTTCGTGCACTGCCCGGCGGCGACCAGCGTCTTCTCGGCGAACGCGCCGATGCCCAGCGCCGGCGACAGCTCGGTGCCGGCGAGGTCGCCCTCGGCGAGCGTCATCTTCTGGGTGGCGTTGTGGGTGGCGAAGCAGTACCACGGCTCGCCGCGGTTGCAGGCGCGGCACTCGCCGCACACCGCGCGCCAGTTGAGGACGACGAAGTCGCCCGGCTCGACGCTCGTGACGTCCGGACCGACCGACTCCACGATGCCGGCGGCCTCGTGGCCGAGCAGGAAGGGGAAGTCGTCGTTGATCCCGCCTTCGCGGTAGTGCAGGTCGGTGTGGCACACCCCGCAGGCCTGGATCTTCACCACCGCCTCGCCCGGGCCGGGGTCGGGGACGTTGATGGTGGTGAGCTGCACCGGCTCACCCTTGGCGAGCGCGACGACGGCCTGGACCTGCTGCATCGATGTTCCTCCTCTGCGTGTGGGGCGGCGCGAACGCTGCGACGCCGACCCCACAGATGCAACCACCTCGGGTGTCGTCGGGTCCTCACCGGGACCCGGACAGCACCGGCTCCCGCTCAGTCCAGGTCGGTCTTGAAGCTGGCGAGCAGGCCGTCGAGGACACCCTGCATCTCGTCGTCGGTCAGCGGCTGCGGCACGCCGTCGAGGTTGTGCCGGATGGTGATGGTCCACGCGGAGTCGAGGAACATCACCCCGAAGGTGTGCACGCGGTACTGCGGGTCCGTCGTCTCGTCGACGACGTGCCACGCGGTGTACTTGCCGCCTGCCACGGCGTCGTCCTGGCGGACCTGGACCTTCGGGCCGTCGTGCTGGCGGATCCACTCCTTCGCGAACGCGTCGAGCGAGGCCGCGTCGGTCAGCGCGGGCGCCAGCGTCACGCCGCTCTGGCCGTCGCGGAAGCCCTGCACGATGCCGAAGTCGCTGTTGCGGGTGTAGGTCGCCAAGCCGTGCATGCTGGCGCCGGGGACCTTGATCCGGGGACCGTCCGCCGGCTCCACGACCGTGCTCGTCGTGGTCGGGGTCGGGGTCGACGACGGGGACGACGACGTGGACGACGAGGGGGACGAGCCGCTGGCCGGGTCGGCGCCCGGGCCGTCCTCCGTGGACTGGCACCCGCTGACGAGGAGCGCGACCAGACCGGCGCACGCCGCCACCACGCGGACCCGCTCTCCCCGAGACGTCATGCGCGGGAGCCTATCGGGCAGGCGGACCCGTCCTGAGGCTGGAGGCACGGCCTTTCGAGGCAGGATGCCTCGCGGCGCAGTTCTCCCGCATAGGGTGGTTTTGGTTCTGCGACAAGGGGGAAGGGACAGATCATGCTGCCGTTGGAAGACCGTGAACTGCTCAACCAGACCATGGTGGGGCTCAACATCGACCCCGACACGATCTCCTCGTTGATGGCCTCCTTCGACAAGGCCGCCGAGGGCGTCGAGAGCAAGCCGATCCTGCCCGTCCCGAGCACGTCGTTCGGCCAGTCCTACACAGGTGGGTACCGCCTCGGCACCAACACCGAGATGGCCCACCAGGCCGTCGCCGACGAGCTCAAGAAGGTCGCGGCCGGGCTGCGCGGGATGGGCGAGTCGGTGGATGCCTTCCGCAAGGACATGGAGACCACGACGGAGCAGACCGCCGCCACGATGCAGCTGATCCAGACGTCGACGAGCTGCGTGGCCGCACCCGACTTCGGCTCCGACCAGTGCACCCTGCCCACCGAGGAGGACTGAGACCATGACCAAGGGACCCCACCGTCAGGTTCTCGACACCTACCTCGACTCCGCGGCCGAGGGCCGGATCAAGAGCGCCGGCGCCGCCTGGAAGGAGAAGGCCGCCGACCTGAAGGTCCTGGGCGACGCCCTCAAGAACGCCGCGAAGCAGGCAGAGCTCCGCATCGGCGAGTCGACCCTCACCGGTCCGGCCCTGCGCGCCGGGATGGAGCAGTCGGCGACCTCGATGATCGCGAAGTCCGAGCAGCTCGCCGCGGCCGGCGAGGCCCTGCGCCAGGTGGGACTCCAGCTCGAGGACACCCGGACCACGCGCGACAACATGGCCGACCTCGGCGAGAAGCCCCCTGCCTACCAGGCTCCCCCGGGCACGCCCGGCGTCGAGCCGACCAAGGAGGAGCTGCAGGCGCAGGCGGCCGCGTCCAACGCACGGGCCAACGCCCGCTCGACCTGGCAGGCGGAGTACGACAAGCAGGAGGCCAAGGCACTCGCGCTCACCAAGGAGCTCGACGCGGCCTTCATCGGTGCGATCCCACCGATGAAGGACATCCACGGACAGACCGACCCGACCGAGCCGCCGCCCAACGTCCCGACCGGTCCGTCGGGTCCCTACCTGCCGGGCACCAAGGCGCCGGGAGTCCCGGCGACGCCCGAGGGTCCCGCCAACGGCAACCCGCCGGGCACCTGGAACCCGACGCCTACCCCCACCCCGACCCCCACCCCGACCCCCACCCCGACGCCCACCCCGACGCCCACGCCCACCCCGACCCCGCCCACCACCGAGCCGACTCCGCCGACCCACACCCCGCCGGGCACGACCCCGCCGGGCACGACCCCGACCTACCCGGGACACGTGCCGGGCGAGACCACCACGGTGGCGGGCTCGTCGCAGGGCGGGGTGACCTACACCCCCGGCGGCGCACAGGTGGCGGCGTCCGGCGCGGCGGGCGCGGCCGGAGCGGGCACGGGCGGCGTCAGCGCCGCGGCGATGGGCGCAGCCGGGGCCGCGGGCGGCGCCAGCGGCGCGATGGGCGGCGTCCGTGCCGGCTCGGTGTCCTCCTCCGGTGCCGCGACCACCCGTCCGATCGGGGCCACCGGTCGCAGCGGCAGCGCCGGTGCGCTGTCCCGTCCCGGCGGCTCCGCCGCCGGCGCGGCAGGACGCGCCGGTGCGACCGCGGGAAGCCCCACCTCGCGCGGCACCTCCAGCTCGGCGGCTCGCGGCGCGGGGTCGACCGGCTCGACCGCTCGTGGTGCCGGCTCGGCGGGCGCACGGGGCGCTGGCTCGGCAGGCTCGGCAGGTGCGCGCGGCGCAGGATCGGCAGGCAGCCGCGGCGCGGCGGCAGGCTCGACCACCGGCTCCCGCTCCGGCGGGCGGGGGTCGAGCGGGGCCCGCGGTGCGGGCGCAGGCGCCGGTGGCGCCTCCGGACGCGGTGGCCGCAAGGGCGACCGCGACCAGACCGCCGAGCGCGACAGCCTGGTCTACGACCAGGACTGGCTCGGCGACGACGACGTGGCCCCGGGCGTCCTCGACTGAGGATCCCGGCGCGCAAGCTCTCGTGACGCAGGCCCCCGCTCTCGGGCGGGGGTCTTCGTCATGCCTGCCGGGGAGCGGTCAGGCCACCACGGTCGTGATCGGCTGGGAGGAGTCGGCGGGGAGGTCGAGCGAGGAGGGCGTACGCCCCCGCGCGACGAGCTCGGCGCCGAGCGCGGCGACCATCGCGCCGTTGTCGGTGCACAGGCCCGGGCGTGGCACCCGCACCCGGATGCCACGGACGCTCGCGCGCTCCTCGGCCATCGCCCGCAGACGGCTGTTGGCGGCCACGCCGCCGCCGATGAGGATGTCCTCGATCCCGCGGCTCGTCGCCGCGTCGATCGCCTTGCGGGTCAGCACGTCGCACACCGCCTCCTGGAACGACGCGGCCACGTCGGCGACGTCGATCGTGGCGCCCGCGCGCTGCTGGGCCTCCACCCAGCGGGCGACGGCGGTCTTCAGCCCGGAGAACGAGAAGTCGAAGCGGTGCCGCTCGAGGTCGCGGCGGCTGGTGAGCCCGCGCGGGAAGTCGATCGCGACGCTGTTGCCGGAGCGGGCCTGCTTGTCGATGTGGGGTCCGCCGGGGAAGGGCAGGCCGAGGAGCCGGGCGACCTTGTCGAAGGCCTCCCCCGCGGCGTCGTCGATGGTCGAGCCCATCGGCTCGACGCCGACGGTGACGTCGGTGACCTCCAGCAGGCTGGAGTGGCCGCCGGAGACCAGCATCGCGAGGCAGGGCTCGGGCAGCGGGCCGTGCTCGAGCTGGTCGACCGCGACGTGGGCGGCGAGGTGGTTGACGCCGTAGATCGGCTTGCCCAGGCCGAGCGCGAGCGCCTTGGCGCTCGCCACGCCCACCAGCAGCGCGCCGGCGAGCCCGGGCCCGCTGGTCACGGCGACGGCGTCGATGTCGGACAGGGAGATGCCGGCGGTCTCGGCGGCCCGCTCGATCGTGGGCACCATCGCCTCGAGGTGGGCGCGGCTGGCGACCTCGGGCACGACGCCGCCGAAGCGGGCGTGCTCCTCGACGCTGCTGGCGACGTTGTCGGCGAGCAGGGTGTGGCCCCGGACGATGCCGACGCCGGTCTCGTCGCAGGAGGTCTCGATGCCGAGGACGAGCGGTGCGTCAGTCATGGGCGGTCTCCGTCTGCTCCCTGGCCGCGCCGGGCAGCCAGCGGCACATCACCAGCGCCTCCGACCCGTCGCGGTAGTAGTGCGGTCGTACGTCGATGACGCTGAACTGGCGGGCGACGTAGAACCCGACGGCAGGGGCGTTGGCCACGCTCACCTCCAGCAGCATGCGGGATGCCCCGTCGGTGTCGACGAGGAGCTCGTCGAGGAGCCGCGAGGCGAGGCCGCTGCGGCGCGCGTCGGGGCGTACGCCGATGCGCAGCAGGTCGACGATGTCGCCGGCGGTCATCGTCACGGCGTAGCCGGAGAGGTCGTCGGCGACCACGAAGCGTCGCCCGGGTCCCTCGATCTCCTCGCGCACGAGCGCCTCGCTCCACGCGTCGGGCCCGAAGAGCTCCTGCTCGAGGGCGACGAGTACCGGCAGGTCGGCGAGCGTGGCGGGACGGATCACGAGACGGGCTTCCTGGGTGCGCCGGCGACCGCGTCGGGGCGGCGCAGGTAGAGGGGCTCGGGGTCGAGCAGCTCGACGAGCTCGTCGGCCACGCCGGCGGCCAGCCAGCCGGCGCTCGGCCGGGCGGGCGCGATCGCGTGGGGGAACGCGTCGGGGTAGAGCTCGGGCCCGGCGCCGGCGACGGGGGCGTCGGTGGCGACCTCGGCCGGCCGGGTGACGACGGGGCCCTCGAGACGGCGGCCGCCGGCGTCGTAGGAGGCGAGGTAGACCTCCTTGCGGCGCGCGTCGGTGGCGACGAGGAAACCGCCGTCGGTGGCGCCACCGGCGGCGACCTGGAGTGCGACGGCGTCGAGCGAGCACACGCCGTAGACCGGCACGTCGAGGACGAAGCCGAGGGTGCGCGCGGTGACGACGCCGACCCGCAGCCCGGTGAACGGTCCGGGGCCGACGCCCACCGCGACCGCGGTGAGGTCCTGGCGAACGATGCCGGCGTCCTCCATCGCGCGGGCGATGAGCGGCGCGAGGTGCTCGCCGTGCTTCATCGGCTGCTCGGAGGAGTGCTCGACCACGACCCGCTCGCCGTCGTGCAGGGCGACGGAGACCAGCGGGGTCGCGGTGTCGAAGGCGAGCAGCACGGCGTCGAGGCTACTGTCCGACGATCCAGCGCAGCGAAACCCGGCGCGGGTCGACCTCGTCGTCGGCCGGCGCGTCCCCCACGGCCCGCTCGATCACGACCTCGAGGCGAGACTCCGCCAGCCCCTCGGCCAGGCCTGCGCCCCACTCGACCACGGTGACGGCCGTGTCGAGGGAGGTGTCGAGGTCGAGGTCGTCGAGCTCCTCGAGCCCGCCGAGGCGGTAGGCGTCGACGTGCACGAGGTCGGGGCCCTCCCCCAGCGCGGGGTGCACCCGGGCGATCACGAACGTCGGCGACGTCACGCCGCCGCGCACGCCCAGCCCTTCGCCCAGGCCCTGGGTGAAGGTCGTCTTGCCCGCGCCCAGCTCACCGGTGAGCACCACCAGGTCGCCGGCCACGAGGCTGGCGCCGACCCGGGCGCCCAGGCGGCGCATCGCCTCCGCGTCGGGGGCGTCGAACGACGTGCCGAGCCACCTCGCGAGCTCGACGTAGGGACTGGTGGCACCCGTGACGACGAACTCGTGGGCCTCCCAGAACGCCACGGTGCCGGGCAGCTCCTCGCGGGCGACGACCCGCACCGCCGACCGCCCGACCGCCGTCTCCACGGCCGCCTCGACGAGCGCGGTGGCCACTCCTCTGCCCTGCGCGGCCGGCGTCACCCCGAAGCGGCGCAGCACCAGGCCGTCGGGCGTCGGGTCGAGGACGACGCAGCCCACCGGCTGCCCGTCGAGGCACGCGAGCAGGCCGCCGCGGCGGGCGAGCAGGCGCCGCAGGGAGTCGACGTCCTCGCCCAGGGCGTCGGCCGGCGGGTCGAGGGCGGGACGGGCACCGAAGGCCTCCCGCACCACGGCCAGCACGTCGGCGGCCGACTCGGGGCCGACCCTGCGCACGTCGAGGCTCACGACAGGTCCTGCCCCTGGGCCAGCGAGATCAGGTCGTCGAGCTCGGCGGTGACCTGCTTGTGGCGCTCGAGCACCACCATGTGGCCCGCGCCCTCGCACTCGAGCAGGCTCGAGCCCGGGATCCGGCTGTGCAGCTTGCGGCTGTGGCCGATGGAGGTGATCTTGTCGGCGGTGCCGCAGATGATCGAGGTGGGCACCCGCCCCAACGGCTCGAGGTGGTCGAAGTGGTCGAGGGTGGCGAAGGCGGGGTAGAAGTCTGCGACCACCGCGAACGGCGTCGCGTCGAGCATCGAGTAGACGAACTCCACGTACGAGGCGGGGACCTCGTCGTCGCCGAAGGCGTAGCGGTCGGTGATGACGTCGGCGACCGCGTGGCCCCACGCCCGCGCGCGGTCGACGACCTTGTGGCCGCGGTCGAGCGTACGGACCGCACGCCCCACGAACCGCCCGCCGAGGCCCAGCGGCAGCATCGGGAACAGGATCCGGCCCGGGTCGAGCCCGCCGGCCGTGGTGGAGATCAGCGCGGCGCCGCGGACCTTGTCGCCGAAGAGGTCAGGGTGCTGCTCGGCCAGCGAGATCACGCTCATCCCGCCCATGGAGTGGCCGACCACCACGCACGGGCCGGGGACGGTGCTCTCGATGACGCGGCGCAGGTCGTGGCCGAGCTGCTCCACCGTGCAGTGCTCCTCGTCGGAGCGTGCCGAGCGGCCGTGGCTGCGCTGGTCGTAGAAGACCGTGCGCACCTGGCCGCGGTAGGCCGCGCGCTGGAAGTGCCAGCAGTCGAGGTTGAGGGAGTAGCCGTGCACGAACACGACGGTGAGGTCGTCGTCGATCGAGGGGCGGCCGCCGAAGTCGGCGGGCTCGTCGATCTCCACGTGGAGGGCGAGGCCGTCGTCGGCGACCACCACCCGCGGCGGGCTGTGCAGCTCGCCGAAGGCGACCGTCTCCCCGGCGGCGCGGTTGCCGATGACCCGGTTCTGGCGCGCGATGCCCACGGCACCGGCAGCGGCGGCCAGGCCCGCCGCGCCCACGACGGAGCCGAAGATGCGGCCCTTGACGCTCACGCGGTGGTCCCTCCGGCCTCGTCGTCGCTGTCGACGTGCCGGCGGACGAACCGGCCGCCGATGCGGGTGACGACCTCGTAGCTGATCGTGCCCATCGCCTCGGCCCACTCCTGCGCGGTCGGCTCGCCCGAGTCGCCGGGGCCGAAGAGGACGACCTCGGTGCCGGGCGGCGGCAGCTCGCCGTGCAGCTCGACGACCAGCTGGTCCATGCACACCCGTCCCCGGATCGGGCGCCGCGAGTCGCCCACCCAGACGGTGGCGGCGTTGCCGGCGGCCCGCGGGACGCCCTCGGCGTAGCCGACCGGCACGACGCCCACGCTCGTGTCGCGCTCGGCGTGCCAGCTGTGGCCGTAGGAGACGCCGTCGCCGGCCTGCACCTGCTTGCTGAGCAGCAGCCGGGCCCGCACCGTCATCGCGGGCCGCAGGCCCAGGTGCGGGGTGACGCCGGGTGCCGGGTCGAGGCCGTAGGCCGCGATGCCGCAGCGCACCATGTCGAAGTGGGAGGACGGGCGCAGGACCGCGGCCGCCGAGTTGGCCAGGTGGGCCACCTCGGGGTCGAGACCCGCCTCCGCGGCCAGCGCGAGGGCGTCGCGGAAGGCGGCCTCCTGCGCGTCGTTGGCCGGGTGCTCGGGCTCGTCGCTGGCGGCGAGGTGCGACCAGATGCCGGTGACGGTGATCCGGCCCTGGCGCTCGAGGAGGCTCGCCGCCGCGAACAGGTCGGGCCACTCCGCGCGGGGCGCTCCACCGCGGGAGAGTCCGGTGTCGACCTTCAGCTGCACGCGGGCACCGTCCACGGCGGCGATCTCCTCGAGCTCGGCCAGCGAGTAGGCGGTGACCTCGACCCCGGCCGCCACGGCGGCCGCGAAGTCGTCGCCCGGGGCGCTCAGCCAGCACAGCAGCCGCCCCTCGTCGCCGGCGGCCCGCAGGGCGAGCGCCTCCTCGACGGTGGCCACGCCCAGCCAGTCGGCCCCCGCGTCGCGCGCGGCCGCGGCCACCTCCGCCATGCCGTGTCCGTAGCCGTCGGCCTTGACGACGACCATGAGCGCGACGGGACCGTCGACGTTCACCAGGTCCTTGAGGATGCGCACGTTGTGGCGCACCGCGGCGAGGTCGACGACGATCTCGGCGCGCGGCGGCACAGGATCGCTCATGGGACGATCATCCCAAACCCGCGATCGTGTCGCGCACCAGGCGCGGGATCTGGGCGGCGACGCGGCCCGCGGTGAGCGGTCCGTCGCCGGACGCCTGGGTCGCGGCGGCGCCGTGCACCCAGGAGCCCACGGACGCGGCGTCGTACGGCTCGAGCCCCGCCGCGAGCAGCGCACCGATCAGCCCGGCGAGCACGTCGCCGGCCCCGGCGGTGGCGAGCCACGGCGCGCCCGTGGTGGTCGCCCGCACCTGTCCGCGCGGGTCGGCGACGAGGGTGTGGTGGCCCTTGAGGAGCACCACGCAGCCGAAGCGCTCGGCGGCACGGCGGGCGTGCTCCAGCGGGGCTGCCTCCACCTCGGCGCGCTCGAGGTCGAGCATCACGGCCAGCTCCCCGGCATGTGGGGTGAGGACCCAGCCGGGCGCGGGGGCGTCGACGTGGCGCAGCGCGTCGGCATCGGCGACCACGGGCACGTCGTCGGAGCGGGCCGCGGCGACCATCGCCCCGGCGTCGTCGCCGCCTCCGGGGCCCACGACCCAGGCCTGGACCCGCCCGTCGCCGACGACCTCGGGGTGCGCGCCCCGGACCGCGGCGGCCACCTCGTCGGGACCGACGTAGCGCACCATCCCCGTGAGGCCGCAGGCGGCGCCGGCGACGGCCAGCAGGGCGGCTCCGGGGTAGGTGCTCGACCCGGCGCGGACGCCGACCACGCCGCGGGTGTACTTGTGCGCGGTGGGCCCGGGTCTGGGCAGCAGCCTGCGGACGTCGCCGGGCTGGAGCGCCTCGACGGCGGGCGCACCGAGCTCGGCGTCGTCGAGGCCGAGGTCGACGAGGTGGACCGCCCCGCTGGCGAGGCAGGCGGGGTCGACGAGGTGGGCGACCTTGTGGGTGCCGAAGGTGACGGTCAGGTCGGCGCGCACGTGCGGGCCGTCGAGCGTGCCGCCGTCGACGTCGACCCCGGACGGCACGTCGACCGCGACCACCGGCACGCCGGCGAACCGCTCGAGCGCCGCCACCGCGTCGGGACGCAGGCCCGGCCGGCCGCCGATGCCGACGATGCCGTCGACCACGACGTCGGGGCGGGGGTCGAGGTCGGCGGCGTCGCGGGTCGTCCGACCGCCCGCGGCCAGCAGGGCGGTGTGGCCCGCCTCGTGGGCGTGGTCGGCGAGCAGCAGCGCCTCGACCGCGGCGCCGCGGGCGGCGAGCCGGGCGCCCGCCCACAGCGCGTCGCCGCCGTTGTCGCCGGGCCCGACCAGCAGCAGCACGCGTCGTCCGTAGCCACCGCCGAGCAGGTCGAGCACCGCGGCGGCCAGGCCCGCGGCGGCGCGCTGCATGAGGGCGCCGTCGGGCAGGAGCGCCATCGCGGCGGCCTCCGCACGGCGTACGTCCTCGACGGTGTGGGCACGCATCATGGCGACTCCTCAGGACTCCAGCACGACGACGGCGGAGGCGATGCCGGCGTCGTGCGACAGCGAGACGTGCACGTGCACGACCCCCATCGCCTCGGCGCGCGCGGCGACCGTCCCGCGGATCTCGAGGCGGGGCCGGCCGGTCTCCTCCGAGACGATCTCGGCGTCGTGCCAGGCCATCCCGACGGGAGCCCCGAGCGCCTTGGCGATCGCCTCCTTGGCCGCGAAGCGCGCGGCCAGCGATGCCGGCGGACGCGCCGACTCGGCCTCGGTGAACAGTCGACCGCGCAGCCCGGGGGTGCGCTCGAGGGACTGCACGAAGCGGTCGATGTCGACCACGTCGATGCCGACGCCGATGACCGGCATGGCGCTACTCGACCGTGACGGACTTGGCGAGGTTGCGGGGCTGGTCGACGTCGTGGCCGAGCTGGGTGGCGAGCTCGCACGCGAACAGCTGCAGCGGCACCACCGCCACGAGCGGCTGGAGCAGCACCGGCACCTGGGGCAGCGTGATGAGCTCGTCGGCGTAGGGGACGATCGTCGTGTCGCCCTCCTCGGCCAGGCAGATCGTCCGGGCGCCGCGCGCGCGGACCTCCTGGATGCCGCTGACCATCTTGTCGTGCAGGTGGTCGCGGCCGCGGGGTGGCACGATGCACAGGACCGGGAGCCCCTCCTCCACGAGCGCGATCGGCCCGTGCTTGAGCTCGCCGGCCGCGAAGCCCTCGGCGTGGAGGTAGGCGATCTCCTTGAGCTTGAGGGCCCCTTCCAGCGCGACC
This sequence comes from Nocardioides sp. Z13_37, assembly GCF_058355585.1. Lineage (NCBI taxonomy): Bacteria > Bacillati > Actinomycetota > Actinomycetes > Propionibacteriales > Nocardioidaceae > Nocardioides > Nocardioides sp. Z13_37. The sequence continues at coordinate 68,728 of NZ_JBZGDV010000005.1, forward strand.
GGGTAGCCGGCGTGCCGGCCCAGGAACAGCACGGCGCGGCTGTCGACGTGGTCGCGGGCGAGCGCGTAGACCTGCTCGGCCTTCTCCAGCACGGTCTCGACGTGGCCGGGCATCTCGTCGAGCTGGTCCATCACCTGCGAGACCTCGTCGCCGTAGCGGGTGCCCTTGACCTGCGCGAGGTAGAGCGCGAGGAGGTAGCAGGCGACCAGCTGGGTCAGGAAGCCCTTGGTCGAGGCCACGCCGATCTCGGGACCGGCGTGGGTGTAGATGACGCCGTCGGACTCGCGCGGGATGGTGGAGCCGTTGGTGTTGCAGATGGCCAGCACCTTCGAGCGCTGCACCCGGGCGTGCCGGATGGCCTGGAGGGTGTCGGCGGTCTCCCCGGACTGGCTGATCGCGACCACCAGGGTGGAGTTGGTCAGGATCGGGTCGCGGTAGCGGAACTCGCTGGCGAGCTCGACCTCCACCGGGATCCGGCACCAGTGCTCGATGGCGTACTTGGCGACCATCCCGGCGTAGAACGACGTGCCGGCGGCGATGATGATGATCTTGTCGACGTCGCGCAGCTCCTGGTCGGTGAGCCGCATCTCGTCGAGGTGGAGCTTGCCGTCGACGCCGCGGCGACCCAGGAGCGAGTCGGCGACGGCGCGCGGCTGCTCGAAGATCTCCTTGCGCATGAACCAGTCGTGGCCGTCCTTCTCGGCGGCCGAGAGGTCCCAGTCGACGTGGTAGCGGCGGCCCTCGGCCGGGGTGCCGTCGAAGCCGGAGACGCTGACGCCCTCGCGGGTGATCGTGACGACCTGGTCCTGGCCGAGCTCCAGCGCCTCGCGGGTGTGCTCGATGAAGGCGGCCACGTCGGAGCCGACGAAGTTCTCGCCCTCGCCGACCCCGACCACGAGCGGGCTGTTGCGGCGGGCCGCGACGACGCGGTCGGGGTCGTGGGCGTCGATGGCGACGAGGGTGAACGCGCCCTCCAGGCCGCTGCAGACGTTCTGCATGGCGACGGTCAGGTCGACGCCGGTCTCGAGCTGCTCCTCGAGCAGGTGCGCCGCGACCTCGGTGTCGGTGTCGGAGGCCATCTCGACGCCCTCGGTCTCCAGGCGGGTGCGCAGCTCGGCGAAGTTCTCGATGATGCCGTTGTGCACCAGCGCCACCCGACGAGCCCGGCCCAGGTGCGGGTGGGCGTTGCGGTCGGTCGGCGGCCCGTGGGTGGCCCAGCGGGTGTGCCCGATGCCGGTGGTGCTGGGCGGGAGCGGGGAGTCGGCGAGCGCCTTCTCGAGGTTGGCGAGCTTGCCGGCGCGCTTCTCCGACACGATCGATCCGGCGTCGACGAGCGCGATGCCGGCGGAGTCGTAGCCGCGGTACTCCAGGCGTCGCAGCCCCTCGATGATGACGCCCTGGGCCGGCCTGGGACCCACGTACCCGACGATTCCGCACATGGGCCGGGAGTCTATCGGCAGGGTGCTGCGCGGCCGGACGCCACGGCGGTGCCACAATCGCACCCATGCCCGAGGACACGCCGCCCTCCAACGGCGGCGAGTCCTCCCCCTACGTCGAGCTCGAGCGGGCGGCCTGGGCGCAGCTGGTCGGCACGGCCGAGACCACCCTGACCCGCGAGGAGGTCTCCCGGCTCCGCGGCCTGGGCGACCAGCTCGACCTGCGCGAGATCGAGCAGGTCTACCTCCCGCTCTCGCGGCTGCTGAGCCTCTACGTGGCGGCCAACTCTCGCCTGCACCGCGAGCAGGAGGAGTTCCTGCACCGCGTCACCCCGCCGCGTACGCCGTTCGTGATCGGCCTCGCCGGGTCGGTGGCCGTCGGCAAGTCGACCACCGCCCGCGTGCTGCAGCAGATGCTCGCCCACTGGCCCGAGCACCCCAACGTCGCGCTGGTCACGACCGACGGCTTCCTGCTGCCCAACGCCGAGCTCGAGCGCCGCGGGATCCTGCACCGCAAGGGGTTCCCGGAGTCCTACGACCGCCGGGCGCTGCTCAAGTTCGTCATCGACATCAAGTCCGGCCGCGACGAGGTCGAGGCGCCGATCTACTCCCACCTGGTCTACGACGTCCTGCCCGACGAGAAGGTCGTGGTCAAGCGCCCGGACATCGTGATCGTCGAGGGCCTCAACGTCCTCCAGCCCGCCCGGGTGCGCGAGGACGGCCGCACCGGCCTGGCGGTCAGCGACTTCTTCGACTTCACTGTCTACGTCGACGCCGCGCTGGCCGACATCAAGCGGTGGTACGTCGACCGCTTCCTGCGGCTGCGCGAGACCGCCTTCCGCGACCCGGCGTCCTACTTCCGCAAGTACGCCGCGCTCTCCCACGACGAGGCCGTCGACCAGGCCACCCGCATCTGGGACTCCACCAACGGGCCCAACCTCGTGCAGAACGTCGCCCCCACCCGCTCCCGCGCCACCCTGGTGCTCCGCAAGGACGCCGACCACTCCGTGCGCTACGTGCGGCTGCGCAAGCTCTGAGCGGACGTCACAGCCGCTTCTGCAGCTCCAGCAGCGTCTCGATCGTGCGGTAGCCGAGGGCGTCGTTGACGGCGTTCATCCAGGTGTTGACCTCGGCGTTGGAGGTGTCGAGGGAGACCAGGCCGGGATGGGTCGCGAGGGCGAGGTCGTGCGTGGCCACCTTGAGCACCAGCCCCAGCCGACGCCCGCGGTGGGCGCGGTCGACGATGGTGATGCCGACCTGGCCGTGGGCCGGATCGCTGTCGTCGACACGTACGTCGGAGACACCCGCCACCGACCCGTCGGGCGCGATCGCCATCGCCGTGTGGACGTGCCGGCCGATCGCGAGCTGGCGCTGCTCGGCCTCGCGGATGCGCTCCGGCGTCCAGTCCGAGGCGGCGAGGTCGAGATCGCCGAGCGGGATGTCCGACATCAGCAGGCCGAGGATCCGGCCGAAGGACGCGAGGTGCTCCTCGGGGCACACGGTGTCGAAGGTGACGACGCGGTAGCCGTCGGGCACCGGGGCGGTCGCGGCCAGCTCGTCGCGACGGGCGCGGTAGTCGGCGAGCGCCAGCTCCTTGATCGACTCGCGGCTGGCCACGTCGTAGCCCATCGCCCGGGCGAAGTGCTCGGCCGGCCCGGACCCGCCGGGCGGGACGTAGGCCTCGCCCTGGATCGTCGTACGACCGTCGCCCGCGGCCACGGTCTCGAGCTCCGCCACCAGCCGACGGCCGATCCCCTGCCTCGTGCGGTCGGGACGGACGTAGGCGAACGCCATCGCGGAGTGCAGGTTGTCCTTCAGGGTCCGGGTCAGCAGGCCGGCCCCGACCATCTCGCGGCCGTCGATCGCCCCGATGATCGTGACGCCCCGCTCGGGGTTGGGCGCCGGCAGGGCGACCCGGCTCTGCTCCCACACCGGCCACGGCGTGCCGGGCCGGTCGGCCGTCGCCGCGCGGCCGACCTCCCACCACGCGCGCAGGGCTGCCTCGTTGCGCGGGTTGATCTGCTCGATGTCGACGCCCACGGCGGCGACGCTAGTGGCCGCGTCGACCGCGGTGCACCCCGATAACGGCGTGCGCACGTCGCCGCGCTGCGAGAGGGTCGTCGGATGACGACCGACTCACCGCTGCGCAGCCGGCTCCGCGCGGCCCTGCTCGAGGCCCGCCGCGCCCGGGACGCCGCGACCGTGTCGACCCTGCGGACCGCGCTCGCCGCGCTGGAGAACGCCGAGGCGGTGCCCGACGACGGACCCGCCGCCGGCGCGCTGGAGCAGGCACCGCTCGGTGCGGGCACCACCGAGGCGCGGCGGCGCGTGCTCACCGACGCCGACGAGCGCGCGCTCCTCGACGCGGAGATCGCCTCGCTGCACGAGGCGGAGCAGGCGTACGCCGAAGCGGTGCCCGAGCGCGCCGCCGCCGCGCAGCGGGCAGCCACCGTCCTGGCGGACCTGCGGGACGCCTGAGCCCCCGGCGGGGACGAGGAGGGGCTAGAGCGCGAGCTCGCTGCGTACGACCTCGGCGAGCCGCGCGGCGACGCCCTGCGCCTCGTCCTCGCTGGGGGCCTCGACCATCACCCGCACGACCGGCTCGGTGCCGGAGGGACGGAGCAGGATGCGGCCGCGGTCGCCCAGCAGCGCCTCCTCCTCCGCGATGGCCGCAGCGAGCACCGCGTCCTCGTCGGCGCGCGACTTGTCGACGCCGGAGACGTTGAGGAGCACCTGCGGCAGCCGGGTGACCACCGAGGCGAGGTCGCCCAGCGACCTGCCGGTGGTGGCCATCCGCTCCATCACGTGCAGCGTGGTGAGGATGCCGTCGCCGGTGGTGGCGTGGTCGCTGAGGATGACGTGGCCGGACTGCTCGCCGCCGAGGTTGTAGCCGGAGACCCTCATCGCCTCGAGGACGTAGCGGTCGCCGACCTTGGTCTGGCGCACGCCGACGCCCCCGGCGCGCATCGCCTGGACGAAGCCCAGGTTGCTCATCACTGTCGCGACGACGGTGTCCTTGGCCAGCCGGCCCTGCTCGAGCAGGGAGAGCGCGAGGATCGCCAGGATCTGGTCGCCGTCGACGATGTTGCCCTCGGCGTCGACGGCCAGGCAGCGGTCGGCGTCGCCGTCCAGTGCGAAGCCGGCGTCGGCGCCGTGCTCGCGCACCGCGGCACGCAGCGACTCCAGGTGGGTGGAACCGCAGTTGTCGTTGATGTTGAGGCCGTCGGGGTCGGCGTGGATGGCGATCACCGTCGCGCCGGCGTCCTCCAGGGCGCGCGGGCCCGCGGCGTGCGCGGCGCCCTCGGCGCAGTCGAGGACGACCGTCAGCCCCACCAGCGGGTGGCTGATCGTGCTCTCGAGGTGGGCGGCGTACTCCTCGACCGCGCTCTCGTAGACCCGCACCCGGCCGACGTCGCCGCCGGTGGGCCGCTCCCACGGCTCGCCCATCCGCTGCTCGATGGCGACCTCGACGGCGTCGTCGAGCTTGTGCCCGCCGCGGGCGAGGAACTTGATGCCGTTGTCGGGCATCGGGTTGTGCGATGCCGAGAGCACCACGCCGAGGTCGGCGCCGAGCCGCTCGGTCATGTAGGCGACGCCGGGGGTCGGCAGGACGCCGAGCAGCAGCACGTCGACGCCGGCCGAGGCCAGCCCGGCGACGACCGCCGACTCGAGGAACTGCCCGGAGATGCGGGTGTCGCGGCCCACCACCGCGAGGGGCCGGTGGCCCTCGAACTCGCCGCGGTCGGCCAGCACGTGTGCAGCGCAGACGGAGAGGTCGAGGGCCAGCTCGGCCGTGAGGTCGGCGTTGGCCAGGCCCCTGACCCCGTCGGTGCCGAAGAGTCGCGTCATGGCCCGGCAGCCTACGGGCCACCGGGGCCCGTCGCAGAACCGAGGCCGCACATGCGACGAGGCCCGCACCGTCGTGGGACGGTGCGGGCCTCGAGGTGCAGGCTGGATCAGCGCTTGCTGAACTGCGAGGCCTTGCGGGCCTTCTTGAGACCGGCCTTCTTGCGCTCCACGACGCGGGCGTCGCGGGTGAGCAGCCCGGCCTTCTTGAGCGCCGGGCGGTTGGCCTCGACGTCGATCGAGTTGAGCGCGCGGGCCACGCCGAGTCGCAGGGCGCCGGCCTGGCCGGCGATGCCGCCGCCGTGGATGCGGGCGATCACGTCGAAGCGGCCCTCGAGCTGCAGCTCGACGAACGGCTCGTTGGCGATCTGCTGGTGCAGCTTGTTGGGGAAGTAGCTGTCCATCGAGCGGCCGTTGATGGTCCACTCGCCGGTGCCCGGGACGATGCGGACGCGGGCGACGGCCTCCTTGCGGCGGCCGGTCGCGCCGGCGGGCGCGATGGTGGCCGGGCGGGCGGGGGCGTCGGCCGAGGCGTCGCTCTCGGAGGTGTAGGCGACACCGTCGGCGCTGGTCTCGAAGGTCTCCTCGACCTCGGTGGTGTTCTCAGTCATGTCTGCGTCCTCAGTCGTCACTGGGAGATCTGCGAGATCTCGAACGGGATGGCCTTCTGGGCCGCGTGCGGGTGATCGGGGCCGGAGTAGACCTTGAGCTTCTTCAGCATCTGGCGACCGAGCTTGTTCTTCGGGAGCATGCCCCACACGGCCTTCTCGATGGCCTTGCGGGCGTCCTTCTCGAGGAGCTCACCGAACGGGGTGGCCGAGAGGCCGCCCGGGTAGCCCGAGTGGCGGTAGGCCATCTTCGTGGTCTTCTTCGACCCCGACAGCGACACCTTGGACGCGTTGACGATGATCACGAAGTCGCCCATGTCCATGTGGGGGGCGAAGGTCGGCTTGTGCTTGCCGCGGAGGAGGTTGGCGGTCTGGACGGCGAGGCGGCCCAGGACCACGTCGGTGGCGTCGATGACGAGCCACTCGCGCTGGATGTCAGCGGGCTTGGGGCTGTACGTGCGCACGGCGGTATCCCGTTCTGGTTCGTTGGTCCCGGCCCTCGGACGAGGGCCGGCTGGTGCTGCTGCGGCTTCTGACGAACACGGCCCGGATCGCTCCCCCGGCTCAGGGAGGATGACGTCCGGATCTGCACCCGGTCCCGGAGGGAGCGGACGCGGCAGGAGTCGCGACCAGCAAGACTACGGCGCGCCGAGCGGGGCGGTCAAAACGCCGGGACACCACAATGGGCGCGTGCGCAACGGCGGCGTGTCCTTCTGGTGGCAGCAGGTCGGGCTGCCCTTCCCCACCGACCGGCTGGCCGGCGACGCCTCGTGCGACGTGGCCATCGTAGGCGGCGGCCTCACCGGCCTCTGGACGGCCTTCTACCTCGCCGAGGCCGACCCGACCCTCGACGTGCGCGTCGTCGAGGCCGAGTTCGCCGGCTTCGGGGCGTCGGGGCGCAACGGCGGCTGGCTCTCCAGCGAGCTCGCCGGCAGCCCCCGGGCCTACGCCGCGGTGGCCGGCGAGGACGGCGTACGCCGCCTGCGCGAGGCGCTGCGGTCGACGGTCGACGAGGTGATCGGCGTGGCCGCGCGCGAGGGCATCGAGGCCGACATCGTGCGCAGCGGCGTGCTCACCGTCGCGCGCTCGGAGGCCCAGCGCCAGCGGCTCGGCGGCGAGCTCACCGCGGCGCAGGTGGCCGAGCGGGTCCGGGTGGCCGGTGCGGTCGCCGGGCACTTCGACCCGGACTGCGCTCGGGTGCAGCCCGCCCGGCTGGTGGCGGGCGTCGCGCGCGCCGTCCGCGGCCGCGGCGTGCGGATCCACGAGGGCACGCGGGCCACGTCGGTCACCTCCGGCACGGTCGTCACCGACCACGGCACCCTGACCGCGCCGGTGGTGCTGCGCTGCCTGGAGGGCTTCACCGCCGGGCTGCCGGGCCACCGCCGCGACTGGCTGCCGATGAACTCCGCCATCGTCGTCACCGAGCCGCTCGCCCCGGCGAGGTGGGACGAGATCGGCTGGAGCGGCGCGGAGCTGCTCGGCGACGAGGCGCACGCCTACTGCTACGCCCAGCGCACCGCCGACGGCCGCATCGCGATGGGCGGGCGCGGCGTCCCCTACCGCTTCGGCTCGCGCACCGACGTCGACGGCCGCACCCAGCCGCAGACCGTCGAGTCGCTGCGCTCGACCCTCACGACGCTCTTCCCGTCGCTGGCCGGCGTGCGGCTCGACCACGCCTGGTGCGGAGTCCTGGGCGTGCCCCGCGACTGGAGCGCCAGCGTGGCGTACGACCCCGCGACCGGCCTCGGCCACGCCGGCGGCTACGTCGGCTCCGGCCTCACCGCCACCAACCTGGCGGGCCGCACCCTGCGCGATCTCGTGCTCGGCCGCGACACCGACCTGACCCGCCTGCCGTGGTCCGGGCACCGGGTGCGGCGGTGGGAGCCGGAGCCGCTGCGGTGGGCCGGCGTGCACGCGCTGTACGGCCTCTACCGCACCGCCGACCGCCGCGAGGACGCGGGGCTGGGGCGCACCAGCCGCATCGCGCGCGTGGCCCACCGGGTCGCCGGCCGGTGACGCCACGCGGGGATGGCGGGCGTCCCTCTGTCTGGACACCTGATTCGCGGTCGTTGCGGGCGCCGGTCTAGGTTGAGGGGACCCCACAGACGTACAAAGACGTATGAACAGGAGCCGACGTGACCGACGTTGCGGCCAAGGATTCCCTGACTGTCACCGACAATCGGACCGGTCAGACGTATGACATCGCGATCACCGACAACACGATCGCGGCCAAGGACCTCGGGCAGATCCGCCTCGACGAGGAGCAGCCCGGCCTCGCGACCTACGACCCCGGGTTCGTCAACACCGCCTCGTGCCGCTCGTCGGTGACCTACATCGACGGCGACAAGGGCATCCTGGAGTACCGCGGGTACCCCATCGAGCAGCTCGCGGAGAAGTCCAACTTCCTCGAGGTGGCCTACCTCCTCATCCACGGCGAGCTGCCCACCAAGGAGCAGTACGACGCCTGGGTGCACGAGATCACCTACCACACGTTCGTGCACGAGAACGTGAAGAACTTCATGCACGGCTTCCGCTACGACGCCCACCCGATGGGCATGCTGATGGCCTCGGTCGGCGCCCTGTCGACCTTCTACCCCGACGCCCGCAACATCAGCGACGCCGACAACCGGCACATGCAGATCGTGCGCATGATCGCGAAGATGCCGACCCTCGGCGCCTGGTCGTTCCGCCACGCGCAGGGCAAGCCCTACGTCTACCCCGACAACGACCTCGGCTACACGGCCAACTTCTTGTCGATGCTGTTCAAGATGAGTGAGCAGAAGTTCGAGGCCGACGAGCGCCTGGTCAAGGCCCTCGACGTGCTCTTCATCCTGCACGCCGACCACGAGCAGAACTGCTCGACCAACGCGGTGCGCTCGGTCGGCTCCTCGCAGGTCGACCCCTACTCGGCCGTCTCCGCCGGCATCGGCGCCCTCTACGGCCCGCTGCACGGTGGCGCCAACGAGGCCGTGCTGCGGATGCTCAAGCGCATCGGCAGCAAGGAGAACATCCCCGCCTTCATCGACGGCGTGAAGGACGGCAACGAGCGCCTGATGGGCTTCGGGCACCGGGTCTACAAGAACTACGACCCGCGCGCCAAGATCATCAAGAAGTCCGCCGAGGACGTCTTCGAGGTCACCGGCACCAACCCGCTGCTCGACATCGCGCTCGAGCTGGAGAAGATCGCGCTCGAGGACGAGTACTTCGTCAAGCGCAAGCTCTACCCCAACGTGGACTTCTACTCGGGCCTGATCTACGAGGCCTTCCAGTTCCCGCCGGAGATGTTCACGGTGCTGTTCGCCATCGGCCGCACCCCGGGCTGGCTGGCGCAGTGGTCGGAGCTGGTGCAGGACAAGGACCAGAAGATCGCCCGTCCGAAGCAGATCTACACCGGCGACCGCGAGCTGACCTTCACCTCCGCGGCCGAGCGCTGGGCCTGAGCCCCCGCTCCACCGTCGTACGACGAACGCCCCCGGCCCGACAGGCCGGGGGCGTTCGTGCGTCGACCCCCGGTGCCCCGACATGGTATTCATGATCATGGACATCGACCCCCGCGACGCCCTCGCCATCCAGCACGTCGCCTTCACCTACGCCTCCGCCAACGACGACCGCGACATCGAGGCCATCGACGCCTGCTTCACCTCCGACGGGTCGTTCGGCCTCCGGATCGCCGGCCAGGACCCGATCGGCCCCTTCGACCCCTCCACCACCCCGACGCGCAGCGACTTCTTCAGCGCCGACCTGGGCGCGCAGACCGACCAGCGGCGCCACGTGGTGACCAACCTGCGGTTCGTCGAGGTCGAGGCCGACCGCGTCGTGACGCTGTCCTACTTCACGCTGATGGTCACCGACGGCGGCATCACCCGCGCCCTCACGACGGGCGTCTACCGCGACGTCATGGTCCGCAACGACGGCGGCTGGCTCATCGCCGAGAAGTGGCTCGAGCTCGACGGATCGCCGTGAACCGGATCTTGCCCGAACGCTGATCCCGCGGTCGCCCCACTGGTCTGATCCGCCCGCCCGGTCGAGTGCTGCGTCCGGGGCCTCGGGCTCACTACACTCCCCAGCACTCGGGGCGCAGCGCAGACGGCGGTCACGGAGGTGACGTGGGGACACGTGGGGACGGCACGCTCGGCGCCCTGCTGCGCGCGCTGCGTGAGGACGCCGGGCTCTCGCAGGAGGAGCTCGCCGAGCGGGCCGGGCTGAGCCCGCACGCGATCAGCGCGCTCGAGCGCGGCACCCGCACCCGGCCCTACCCGCACACCCTGCGCTCGCTCGCCACCGCGCTGGAGCTGACCGAGGACCAGCGCTCCGCCCTGCTCGCGGCGGTCCCGCCGAAGGCCCCCCGCGCCGCTGCCGACGCGCCCCGGGCAGCCAGGCGGGAGCTGCCGGTGCCCGCGACGCCGCTCGTGGGGCGCGACGCCGACGTCGGCCGGGTGGCCGACCTGTTGCGCGCGAGCCGCCTGGTCACGCTCAGCGGGCCCGGCGGCGTCGGCAAGACCCGCCTGTCCCTGGCCGCGGCCGCGTCGGTGCGCGAGCGCTACGCCGACGGCGTACGACTCGTGGAGCTCGCGCCCCTCCTCGAGCCCGAGCAGGTGCTCACGGCGGTCGCCGACGCGGTCGACGCCGTGCGCGACCCCTCCCGCGCGGTGATCGACGACGTCGTCGAGGCGCTGCGCGGGCAGCACCTGCTGCTGGTGCTCGACAACGTCGAGCACCTCCTCGACGCCGCGCCCGACGTCGCGGCGCTGGTCGAGGCCGCACCCGACCTGTCGGTGCTGGCGACCAGCCGGGCGCCGCTGCGCCTGCGCGGCGAGACCGAGTACGCCGTGGAGCCGCTCGCGGTGGACGACCTCCCGGACGGCTCGCCCTCCCCCGCCGCGCGGCTGCTCCTCGACCGCGCGCAGCGGGTCAGTCCGGGGTGGGGCGCCGACCCCGCCGACGCGGCGGCGGTCGCCTCGACCTGCGAGCGGCTCGCGGGCCTGCCCCTGGCCCTCGAGCTCGCGGCCGCCCGGGCGCGCCTGCTCGACCCGGCGGCCCTGCTGGAGCGGCTGGACTCGGCGCTGCAGGCCGGGCCCCGCGACCTCCCCCCGCGCCAGCGCACGATGCGCGCCACCCTCGACTGGAGCCACGGGCTGCTCGACGCCCCCGCGCGCCGGCTGCTGCGGCTGATGGGGATCTTCGTCGGCGGCACGACGCTGCGCGACCTCGAGGCGATCGCGTCCCGCGTGGGGATCGACGAGGCCGGGGGCGTCACCAGCCTCGAGGAGCTCGTCGAGCACTCGCTCGTCCTTCGCGACGGCCCCGGCCGGCTGCGGATGCTCGAGCCGGTCGCCCAGTACGCCCGCGACCTGCTGCGGGAGGCAGGCGAGTGGGAGGCCGCGGTCCGCGCCCACGCCGCGCACTACCTGGAGGTCGCGCGCACCAACAGCTCGAGCTACCGCGACGGCGGGCAGGTGGGCGCCCTGGCCCGCATCGACGTCGAGCACGCCAACCTCGACGCCGTGGCGGAGCGCTCGCTCGCCCTCGGCGACGCCGACACCCCCGCCCGCCTGGCCTGGGAGCTCTGGCTCTACTGGTGGCTGCGCGGGCACCACGAGCACGGTCGCCGCTTCGCCGAGAGCGCGCTCGAGCACCCCCAGCCGCTCGACCCCGCCGTCCGTGCGCGGGCCGCGGTCGGCGCCGCGTCGCTGTCGTTCGCGATGGACGACATGCCCGCCGCGGCGCGCTGGTGGGACGTCTCCGTCGAGCACGCCGGCACCGAGCTCGACATCGTGTGCAACGCGGTGGCCGGCGTCGGCCTGGTCGCGCTGGTGGCCGGCGACCTCCCGACCGCGCAGGCCCGCTTCGAGGAGGCGATCGTCCACGCCGCGGCCGCCGGTCCGTCGGTGGAGTGGACCTGGGCGCTCGGCCACATCTGGCTGGGGACCGTCGCCCTGCTGCGCGGCGACTCCGACCTCGCCGTCCGGCTCATCGGCGAGGGCCTCGCCTCGGCGCGCCGGCGCGACGACCGGCTCACCTCCTACATCGCCCTCTACAACCTCTTCCAGGTCGAGCTCGCGCGCGGCGACCACGGCGCCGCCCGGAGCCATCTCGAGGAGGGCACCCGGCTGTCGCTCGAGACCGGCGACCAGGCCAACCTCGCCTACCTGCTCGACGCCGGCGCCGTCCTGGCCGCGGCGTCCGACCAGCACGCCCGGGTCCCGCTGCTCCTGGGCGCCGCCCAGGCGATCCGCGAGGCGCAGGGCTCCCACGGCTACGGCTACTACCGCCCCGACCCGGCCACCATCACGGCCGCCGCCGACGACGCGCGCGCCCATCTCGGCCCCGACCGCTACGACGACGCCCTCGACACCGGACGCGGGCTCGCCCCCGACGAGGCCGCGGCGATGCTGCGCGACCCCCTGCAGGCCGGCTGACCCAGCGACTGACCAGCACCCGCACACCGCTCGTACACCTACGGCTGTGCGTGGTCCGCGACCGACCGCGCGCCGAGGGTGGTGGCACGGCACGCACCCGTGCCCTCACCACCCGAGGAGAACAGATGAGCACCTCGCTCGACCCGTCCACCGCGTCCGGTCCGCACCGCGACGCCGACAGCGGCGCGCCCACCCGCCCGACCGGCCGGGGCTGGGTGCTCGCCGGGCTCGGCGCCGGGCTCGCCGGGCTCGCCTCCGTCGTCGCCAGCGGCGCGGTGGACGCCGTCTACGACCCCGACAACCAGGGCGACGCCGTGGCCGTCGCGGAGGCGATGACCGACCAGGTCCCCCGGGTCCTGGTCTTCCACACCGCCACCATGGTCTCGTGCGCCCTGCTGGTGTTCTTCGCCGCCGGCCTGCACCGCCACCTCGTGCGGCGCACCCACCCCGACAGCATCGTCCCCGGCGTGGCCGCGATCGGCGTCGTCCTGGTCTGCGTGGCCCAGCTGATGGGGGCGGGCCTCACGACGGAGTTCGCGTTCGCCTTCGCCGCACCCGACGACGCGTTCGTCCCGGAGGCCGTGGTGGTCTTCGGTCACTGGATCGGCACCATCCCGTGGCTGTGGGGCGGCATCGGCCTCACCGCGCTGGCCATGGCGAGCGCGACGTTCCGCCAGGGCGCGTTCCCGCGCTGGGTCGGCTGGACCAGCGTCGTGCTCGGCGGGCTGACGACGTTGTTCCTCGTCAGCCCCGTGCAGTACATGGCGGGCATGACCGGTCCCATCTGGCTCGTCGCGTTCTCCGCCGCCCTGCTGCGCTCGGTGCGCCGGTCCCGCTGATGTCCACCGTCGTGCAGGACCCACAGCCCGCGCCCGACTTCGCGTCCTACGTCGCCGCCCGCCGGCCCGCGCTGCTGCGCTGGGCGTACGCCGTCGCCGGCGACCCGCACAGCGCCGAGGACCTCCTCCAGGACTCGCTCGTGCGGGTGCTGCCGCGCTGGGACGGGCTGCGGCAGGGAGCGGCGGCCGACGCCTACCTCCGGCGCACGATGGTCCACCAGTACGTCAGCTGGCAGCGCCAGCCGTGGCGGCGCGACGAGGTCGTCTCGTCCGCGGTGCCGGACGCGGCCGACCCCGGCGACGTGCCCACGACCGCGGCCCGCGCCGACGTGGCCGGCCGGCTGTGGGACCTCGTCCTGGAGCTGCCCGCCCAGCAGCGCGCCGCCGTCGCGCTGCGCTACTATGAGCAGTTGAGCGTCGCCGAGACAGCGGCGGTGCTCGGCTGCTCGAGTGGCACCGTCAAGTCCAACACCAGCCGCGGCCTCGCCGCGCTCCGCCGGCTCGCGAGCGACCGCGCGCCGGCCCGATGACCCTCCGAGGAAGGACCACCATGTCGTCACCCACCGACCACACCCCGGGCGCCACCTGGCTGCCCGCCGACTTCCGCCACCCGACCCGGGTCGAGGTCGCGTTCGGGCACCACCTGCGACCGATCCGGGCCGAGGACACCGACCTCGACATGGTCGCCGTGATGGGCTCGCGCGAGCGGCTGTGGAGCATCTACGGCGCGGCCTGGGGGTGGCCACCGGCGGACATGACGCACGAGGCCGACCGGGCCGACCTCGCCCGCCACGCCGCGGAGATGGAGGTCAGGCAGTCCTACAACTACGCGCTGTTCGACACCGACGAGACCGCGCTGCTCGGCTGCGTCTACATCGACCCGCCCGAGAAGGCGGGGGCCGACGCGGAGATCTCGTGGTGGGTCGTCGACGAGTGCGTGGGCACCGAGCTGGAGGCCGCGCTCGACGAGCTGGTGCCGCGCTGGATCGCCGCCGACTGGCCGCTGGAGCGGCCCCGGTACGTCGGCCGCGACCTGACCTGGGAGCAGTGGCTCGCCCTCCCGGACGTGCCCTCGTGAGGTGCCCGTGAGGTCATCGCGGCTTTACAGCGGGCTCTCAGCCGATCCACAGGGTCCCGGCGCACAGTGGAGCCATGACCGAGCGACCCACTTCCCAGTACGGCGGCCCGCAGAACCCGCGCCCCGCCGGTGACAACCCGTTCCAGCAGGCCACGGCGGGATCAGGCAGCACCGACAGCGTGCGCCCCGCCACCGGCGCGACCTCGACGCCGCCGGGACAGTACCCCGTGACCGCACCCCCGCCCGAGCGGCGCCCGCGTGGTCGCGCCGGGCTCGCCGCCGCTGTCGTCGCCACCTCCCTGCTGGTCGGCGGAGGGGCCGGCATCGGTGGTGCCGCGTGGTGGAGCTCCACCCAGGACGAGCCCGCCAGCGCCTCGCAGTCCGCGCCCGCGTCCCCCGCCTCTGAGTCCGACACCCCCGCCGCCGAGGGCTCGGTGGAGTCGGTGGCGCAGAAGGTGCTGCCCAGCGTCGTGAAGATCGACGTCGCCACCGCCCAGGGCGGCGGCTCGGGCTCGGGCATCGTCCTCACCGCCGACGGCACCATCCTGACCAACAACCACGTCGTCGAGGGCGCCGAGGAGGGCAGCCTCCGGGTGTCGTTCGACGACGGCACCACCGCGGACGCGACGGTCCTCGGCACCGACCCGCTGACCGACACCGCGGTGATCAAGGCCGAGGGTGTCTCCGGCCTGACGCCCGCGACGATCGGCAAGTCCGCCAACCTCGGCGTCGGTGAGGGCGTCGTCGCCGTCGGCTCGCCCTTCGGCCTCGACGCGACCGTGACCAGCGGCATCGTCAGCGCCCTCGACCGCCCCGTCAACGTCGGCTCCGACGACCAGGGCAACTCCACCACCTACCCCGCGATCCAGACGGACGCCGCCATCAACCCCGGCAACTCCGGAGGCCCCCTGGTCGACATGACCGGAGCCGTGGTGGGCATCAACTCCTCCATCCGCTCCGCCGCCTCCCCGTCGCCCTACGGGCAGAGCCAGGCGGGCTCGATCGGTCTCGGCTTCGCGATCCCCATCGACGAGGTCATGCCGATCGTCGACCAGATGGCCGCCGGCGAGACCCCGACCCACGCCCGGCTCGGCATCCGCGTCACCGACGCCGAGGACGGTGCGCAGGTCGCCGGGGTGTCCGAGGGCTCGACCGCCGCCGACGCGGGCATCCGTGCCGGTGACGTGATCACCTCGATCGACGACCACCGGATCACCGGCGCCGACTCGCTGGTCGCCACCATCCGGTCGTACCGGCCCGGCGACGAGGTGGAGATCACCTGGACCCGCGGCGGCCAGGACCGGGAGGCCACCGTCACCCTGGACTCCGACGCCACCCAGGGCTGACCCCCTTCCCCTCCCCGCACTCCCGTCCCCACCCAGTGGGGGCGGGAGTGTGTGCGCACCGACCATCGACCCCGTGACCACCGGGCGGACATGATGGGGCCACCCGTCACCCCCGAGGAGTCACATGCAGCTCGAGCTCAGCCCCGCCGACGCGGAGTTCCGGACCAGGATGCGGGAGGTGTTCACCACCAAGGTGCCGCAGGAGGTCCGCGACGCGGTCCTGGAGGGTCGCCAGCTGACCCGCGAGCACTTCGTGGAGACCCAGCGCATCCTCAACGCCGAAGGGCTCGCCGTGCCGCACTGGCCGGTCGAGTGGGGCGGGCAGGACTGGACCGAGCTCCAGCGCCACCTGTGGCACGAGGAGCTCCAGCGCGCCGGGGTGCCGCCGCCGCTCGCCTTCAACACCTCGATGATCGGCCCGGTCATCGCGCACTTCGGCACGCAGGAGCAGAAGGAGCGCTTCCTGCCCGCGACCGCCAACCTCGACATCTGGTGGTCGCAGGGCTTCTCCGAGCCCGACGCCGGCTCCGACCTCGCCAGCCTGCGCACCACGGCGGTGCGCGACGGCGACGACTGGGTCGTCAACGGCCAGAAGACCTGGACCACCCTGGGCCAGTACGGCGACTGGATCTTCACCCTCGTGCGCACCGACCCCGAGGTGAAGAAGCAGGCGGGCATCTCGATGCTCCTCATCGACATGACCACCCCGGGCGTGGAGGTGCGCCCGATCGAGCTGATCGACGGCAGCCACGAGGTCAACGAGGTGTGGTTCACCGACGTGCGCGTGCCCGGCGACCTGCTGGTCGGCGAGCTCAACGGCGGCTGGACCATCGCCAAGTTCCTGCTCGGCAACGAGCGCGTCGGCGTCGCCCCTGTCGGCACCGTCAAGCGGGTGCTCGCCGGGCTGAAGACCACGGCCGCGGACCGGATGGACGACCCCCTCGTCCGCGCCCGGGTCGCCGAGCTCGAGACCGAGCTGCTCGCCCTCGAGCTCACCGCCCTGCGCGTGGTGGCCCACTCCTCCGACGGCGCCCCGCACCCGGCCTCGTCGGTCCTCAAGCTCAAGGGCACCGAGCTGCAGCAGGCCGTGAGCGAGCTCGCGCTCGACCTCGCCGGCCCGGCGTCGCTCGCCGCCCGCGCGGACGACGACTCGCCGCAGGAGGGCTGGGCCCGGCGCACCGCGCCGGCCTACCTCAACCTCCGCAAGGCCTCGATCTACGGCGGCTCCAACGAGATCCAGCGCCAGATCATCAGCCGCACCATCCTGGGACTCTGAGGAGACGACGTGGACTTCACCTACGACGACGAGCAGCAGGCGCTGCGCGAGGCCGTCCGCGGCCTCCTGGCGACGGCGTACGCCGACCACGACCGGCGGCGCCGCACGGTGGCCGAGGAGCCCGGCTTCGACCGCGGCCTGTGGGGACGGCTGGCCGAGATGGGCATCCTCGGGCTGCCCTTCAGCGAGGACGACGGCGGCGTCGGCGCCGGACCCGTCGAGATCGGCATCGTGTGCCAGGAGCTGGGCCGGGGCCTCGCGCCCGAGCCCTACCTCTCCGCCGTGGTGCACGCAGGTGGCCTGGTCGCCGCGCTCGGCACCGCGGAGCAGAAGGCCGACCTGCTCGGGCGGCTCAGCGCCGGCGAGCTCCTGCTGGCCGCCGCCGACACGTCCCCGGGCGGGCGCTGGACCTCACGCTCCGACGGCGTGCGCGCCTCGGTCACCGACGACGGCTGGACGCTCGACGGCGTGGCCGACCCGGTGATGGGCGGCGAGTCGGCCGACCTCCTCGTCGTCACGGCCGCGCTGCCGGACGGCGGGGGCACCGGGGTCTTCCTCGTGGAGCCGTCCGCGGCGTCGGTCACCGGCTACGCCGCCGCCGACCTGACCAGGGCGGCCACCGTCCGGCTCGACGCCAGCGCCGCGACACCGCTCGGCGAGCCCGGCCGCGACGTCGCCGCGAGCGTCGCGACCCTCAGCGACCTCACCCGGATCATGGGCGCCAACCAGGCGCTCGGCGTGATGCAGAGCCAGGTGCGCGCGACCACCGACTACCTCAAGAGCCGCAAGCAGTTCGGCGTCACGCTCAACACCTTCCAGGCGCTGAACTTCCGCGCCGCCGACATGTACGTCTCGCTCGAGCTCGCGCACAGCACGGTCGACTGGGCCACGATGACCATCGCGGGCGGCGACCGCGAGGCGGTGGCCGACGCCGCCGACCGCGTCGGCCTCCAGGTCTCGCGCGCGGCGCGCCACATCGGGCAGGAGGCGATCCAGCTCCACGGCGGCATCGCCATGACCGCGGAGTACTCCGTCGGTGTGGGCACCGCGCACCTGGCGGTGCTCGAGCAGTGGCTCGGCAACGCCGGGCACCACCTCTCGCGGCTCTCCGAGCGGGTCACCGACCACGACCGCGTCGAGGCGCTGTCGTGAGGCGGGCCGGCTGACATGGACCTCTCCCTCACCGAGGAGCAGCAGGCCTTCCGCGCCCTCGCGCGCGACTTCCTCGAGCGCGAGGCGGTGCCGCACCGGATGCAGTGGGACCGCGACGAGTCCGTCGACCTCGCGATCGTGCCGCGGATGGCCGAGCTCGGCTTCTTCGGCCTCACCATCCCCGAGGAGTACGGCGGGGTCGGCGGCGACTACGTCACCTACTCGCTCGCCATGGAGGAGCTCGGCCGCGCCGACTCGGCCCTGCGCGGCATCGTGTCGGTGAGCAGCGGCCTGGTCGGCAAGTCGATCCTCTTCCACGGCACCGAGGACCAGAAGCAGGAGTGGCTGCCCCGGCTCGCCTCCGCCACCGCGCTGGGGTGCTTCGGGCTGACCGAGCCGGGCACCGGCTCCGACGCGGGCAACCTCACCTCGCGGGCCGCGCGCGACGGCTCCGACTGGGTGCTCGACGGCCAGAAGCTCTTCATCACCAACGGCACCTGGGCCGACGTCGCGCTCGTCTTCGCCCGCACCAGCGACGACGGCCCGCGCGGCGTGACGGCGTTCCTCGTCCCGACCGACTCCCCCGGCTTCACCGCCCGCGAGGTGACGGGCAAGCTCGGGCTGCGCGGGCAGGCGACCGCCGAGCTGTTCCTCGACGGCGTACGCGTGCCCGACTCCGCCCGTCTCGGCGAGGTGGGCCAGGGCTTCAAGATCGCCATGGGCACCCTCGACAAGGGACGGCTCGCCGTCGCGTCGGGGTGCGTCGGCATCGTGCAGGGCTGCTTGGAGGCCTCGGTGGCCTACGCGACGCAGCGCACCCAGTTCGGCAAGCCGATCGCGTCGTTCCAGCTCGTGCAGGACCTGATCTCCGGCATCTCCGTCGATGCCGACGCCGCACGACTGCTGGCCTGGCGGTGCGCCGACCTCATCGACCGCGGCGAGCCCTACGGCGTCGCGGCCTCCAAGGCCAAGCTCTTCGCCTCCGAGGCCGCGGTCCGCGCCGCCAACGACGCGATCCAGGTGCACGGCGGCGCGGGCTACGTCGACGACTTCCCGGTCGCGAAGTACCTGCGCGACGCACGGGTGATGACCCTCTACGAGGGCACCTCACAGATCCAGAAGCTCCTGATCGGGCGGGCGGAGACGGGCATCAGCGCGTTCTAGCGCCTCGCCCCGAGCACTCAGGACCGCGCGGTCAGCGCCAGCCAGAGCAGCATCTTGTCGCGCGGGTCGGTGAGGTCGCGCCCGGTCAGCCGCTCGATCTGCTTGATCCGGTACATGACGGTGTTGCGGTGGCAGTAGAGCTCCTCGGCGGCGTGCGTGGGTGAGCCGTCGTGGGCGAGGAGCGAGCGCAGCGTCTTGAGCAGCGTGTCGACCTGCGGGTGGTCGAGCAGGGCACCGAACGCCTCGACGATCAGCAGCGGCGTCACGCACGAGTCGCCCGCCAGGAGCACCTCCGGCAGCCGGTCGCTGACGCCGACGACCCCGCCACCGGCCGGCACGGTGCGCGCCGAGCGCATGGCCAGCTGGAACGCGGTGCCGAAGCCGTGCACGCCGTTGCTCGACGCGACGGCGATCCGCCCCTCGCCGGCGGGCTCGATGAGTCGGACCAGACCCGGCTCGTCCGGCAGCCGGCCCGACAGCAGCCCGTAGGCCGCGCCCGAGCGCACGTGCCAGTGCGCGGTGATGCCGTGGCGCTGCAGCTGGTCGTCGAGCCGGCCGACGGGGTCGCCGTCGCCCTGGTCGGCGATGACCACCACGCAGGCCACCGCGTCGTCGGCGTCGAGGTCGAGCGCCGCGCGGGCGGCCTCGGCGAAGGTGGGGTCGCCGCCGCGACCGTCCGCGAGCCCGTCCATCACCGTCTGCTGCCGCTGCTGGTCGCGGCGGTGCACGCGGTCGCGCTCGCGGTGGTAGGCCTCGATCAGGACGGCGCTCTGCACGTCGAGGTTGGACCAGACCGCGCGCGCCGCGACGAGGAGGTCGGTGTCGGGCACGTCGGCCGCGCCCGAGCGCCCGGCGGCCTCGGTGAGCGCCTCCCACAGCACCCGCGCCCCCATCGTGTACGCGTTGAGGACCAGCTCGAGCGGGACGCCCTGGCGGGCCCGGCGCCGTCCCGTCTCGCGCCACAGCTCGACGGCCGACCCCTTGGCCGCGTCGATCCCCGACAGCACCTCGAGACCGCGACGGATGTGCTCGCGGCAGGAGTGGCGGATGTCGTCGGGCAGGTGCGCGTTCATCTCGGCGTAGGTGTCGATGTCACGGGCCAGCAGCCGCGCCGAGATCACGTCGGCCACCTCGTCGGAGCGGTGCAGGATCGAGCGCCACGCGCGCTCGACCCGCTCGGCGGCCGCCGCCGGCCCATCGGTCACCCGAGTGTCCACGGCCCCACCGTGGCACCCGGCGCACACAGATCGCCAGCATCGGGGCCGAATTCGCCCCCGGTTCTGTGCTGCCCGCCCAATGTGCTCGCAGCCCGATCTGGTGACAGTGGTCTACGTCATGTCCCGGACCGGGAGGGGTCGAGTCGCACGTGGACGAGCTCCAGCTGAACGACGTCACCGTCACCTTCGGCGGGCTCACCGCGCTCCGCGACGTCAGCCTCGCGGTCGGCGCGCGCCAGGTGCACGGCGTGATCGGCCCCAACGGGGCGGGCAAGACGACGCTGTTCAACGTGGCGTGCGGCTTCGTGCAGCCCGACAGCGGCGAGGTGGTGCGGCGCGGCGAGCGGATCGACCGGCTGCGCCCCCGCGACCTCCCCGGGCTCGGCATGGCCCGCACCCTGCAGGGGCTCGGGCTCTTCGACCGGATGACGGTGCTGGACAACGTCATGGTCGGCGCCGACCACCACGCCCGCTCCGGCTTCCTCGGCTCGCTGCTCGCGCTGCCCGGGGCGGGCCGCGACGAGCGGGCGTTGCGCGATCGCTCCCGTGCGGCGCTCGACGACCTCGGCGTCGCGGCGTACGCCGACCGCTACCCGCCGAGCCTGCCCTACCCCGTGCGCAAGCGCGTCGCCCTCGCCCGCGCGCTCGTCGCCACCCCCGAGGTGCTGCTCCTCGACGAGCCGGCGAGCGGGCTGTCCGCGGCCGAGATGGACGAGCTCGGCGAGCTGGTGACCTCGCTCGCGGAGACGACCTCCGTGCTGCTCGTCGAGCACCACATGGACCTGGTGATGCAGGTCTGCACGCGCATCACGGTGCTGGACTTCGGCCGCGTCATCGCCCAGGGGACGCCCGAGCAGGTGCGCGAGGACCCGGCCGTCCTCGCGGCCTACCTCGGGGAGGAGGTCGGCTGATGCTCGCCATCACCTCGCTCTGCGCGGGCTACGGCCCGATCACGGCGCTCGACGACGTCACGTTCACGGCCCACGAGGGCGAGGTGACCGCGGTGCTCGGCGCCAACGGCGCCGGCAAGACCACGCTCCTGCGCACCGTGTCCGGGCTGCACCGCGCCCGCTCCGGCACGGTCGAGCTCGCCGGGCGCCCCCTCGACCGGCTGCCGGCCGAGCGGATGCCCGGGCTCGGCATGGCCCACGTGCCCGAGGGCCGCGGCGTCATCACCGAGCTGACCGTCGAGGAGAACCTGCGCCTCGGCGGGCTCGGCCGCGGGGGCAAGGTCCGCCGCGGCGACCTCGACCGCGTCTACGACCTCTTCCCCGTCCTCGGCGACCGACGCGCCGCGCTGTCCACGACGCTGTCCGGGGGCGAGCGGCAGATGCTCGTCGTCGGGCGGGCGCTGATGGCGCGGCCCACGATGCTGCTGCTCGACGAGCCGTCGCTGGGGCTGGCGCCCCGCATCGTGGCCCAGCTCTTCGGCCTGGTCCGCGACCTGGTCCGCTCCGAGGGCCTCAGCGTCCTGCTCGTGGAGCAGAACGCGCGCAGCGCCCTGTCGGTGGCCGACCGGGGGGTCGTGCTCAGCCTCGGCCGCGTGGTCGCCGACGCTCCCGCCGACCAGCTCGCCGGCGACGAGAAGCTCCGCCACGCCTACCTCGGATTCTGAGTCGGGAGACCCTGTGCTGCAGCTCGTCAACACCGCCCTGACCGGCCTGACGCTGGGCATGGTCTACGCGGCCTTCGCCCTGGCGCTGGTGCTGATCTGGCGCTCGACCCGCGTCGTCAACTTCGCCCAGGCGCCGATGGCGATGGTGACCACCTTCGTGGCCCTCGTGGTCATCGACGCGGGCTACAGCTACTGGCTGGGGTTCGCGGCCGCCCTGGTGTCGGGCCTGGTCCTGGGCGCGGTCCTCGAGCGGGTGGTGATCCGCCCGGCGGAGGGCGGGCCGGAGATCAACGCAGTCATCCTGACGCTCGGGCTGTTCATCGTGCTGCACGCCGTGGCGGGCGTCGTCTTCGGCAACCGCTACCGGTCGTTCCCGGCGCCG
The DNA here is from genome assembly GCF_058355585.1 of Nocardioides sp. Z13_37. NCBI lineage: Bacteria > Bacillati > Actinomycetota > Actinomycetes > Propionibacteriales > Nocardioidaceae > Nocardioides > Nocardioides sp. Z13_37. Next base: position 91,106 of record NZ_JBZGDV010000005.1, read on the forward strand.
TTCGGGCTGCGCGGCTTCGAGGTGGGCGGGACGACCATCGCGCTCAACGGCTTCGGCGTCTTCACGATCGTCTCGGTCGCGGTCGTCCTGGTCGCGCTGGTCGCGCTCTTCCGGTTCACCGACGTGGGCCTGCGGATGCGTGCCGCCGCCCTCGACCAGGAGGTGGCGCGGCTGCTCGGGGTCCGGGTCGGGCACATGCTCACCCTCGGCTGGGCGCTCGCGGCGGTGGTCGGCTCGCTCGCCGGCCTCCTCATCGCCGGCGGCAGCCTGGTCCACCCCTCCTACATGGACTCGGTCGTGGTGTTCGGCTTCGTCGCGGCCGTCCTCGGCGGGCTGGACAGCCCGCTCGGGTCGGTGATCGGCGGGCTGGTGCTGGGCGTGTCGCTCAGCTTCGTCAGCGGCTACGTCGGCTCGCAGCTCGTCCCGCTGGCGGCCCTGGCGATCCTCATGCTGGTGCTCACGCTGCGACCCGGCGGCCTGTTCGCCCAGGCGCCGGAGCGTCGGGTCTGATGCGCGCCCGGGCGGCGGCGATCTGGCGGTCCACCCTCGGCCGGCACCTCGTGCTCACCCTGGCCGCGCTCGTGGTGCTGGTGGTGGTCCTCGAGAGCGTCTCGGACTACCGCAACACCCAGCTCGCGGCCATGGCCTACCTCGGCATCGCGGCCGGCGGGCTGACGGTGCTCACCGGCACCAACGGACAGCTCTCGCTCGGGCACGGCGCGCTGATGGCGGTCGGCGCCTACACGGCCGCGCTGCTGCTTCCCGAGCGCGACTCGGGGGTGCCGCTGAGCGTCGTCGTCGTGGCCGCCGTCCTCACCACACTCGGAGTCGGCACCGTGGTCGGGCTGGCAGCCGCGCGCCTGCACGGGCCCTACCTCGCCGGGGCCACCCTCGCGCTCGCGGTCGCCGTCCCGGGCATCGCGCTCTACTTCAAGCAGACCCTCGGTGGCGAGCAGGGGCTGCGCGTGGTGATGCCCGAGATCCCGGTGTGGGTGCTCGACCTCGCGTTCTTCGTCACCGGCCAGGAGCTCACCCGCTCCCGCTTCACGGCGTACGTCGGGTGGCTGACGCTGATCGTGGTCTACCTGCTGCTGGCCAACCTCGGCGCCGGGCGCACCGGGCGCCGGTGGCGGGCCGTGCGCGACGCGGAGGTCGCCGCCGCGCTCGCCGGCATCGACCTCGGACGCGCGCGGGTCTCGGCGTTCATGGTCAGCGCGGCCGCGGCGGGGGCGGCCGGCGCCATCGTGGCCTTCACCGTCAAGCTCGCCGCTCCGAGCGCGTTCACCCTGACCCTGAGCCTCACCCTGCTCGCGGCGATCGTGCTGGGCGGCCTCGGCAGCCTGACCGGGGCCCTGCTCGGGGCGGGACTCCTGACCTTCCTGCCCGGCGTGGTCACCGACCTCGGTCGCGGGGCCGGGCTCAGCGACATCCGCGCGGCCGAGCTGGCCCCGCTGGTCTACGGACTGGTCACGGTGGCGGTCATCCTCCTCGCCCCCGCCGGGATCGTCGGCTCCCTCCGCGGCGCCCTCGCGCGACGACGCAGCACCCAACGCACCACCTCATCGAAGGGAACAGCAGCATGAGCAGACACTTCCGGGTCGCAGGACCCCTGGCCGTCGCGCTGGCGACCTCGCTCGTCCTCGGGGCGTGTGGCGCCGGCGGGCGCGACGACTCCGACGGCGGGGACGGGGACGGAGGCGGGGCCGCCGCCGACCCCGGCGTCACCGACGACTCGGTCACGATCGGCGCGACCTTCCCCCTGACCGGTGTGGCGGCGCCGGGCTACGCGGAGATCCCCACCGGCGCGAAGGCCTACTTCGACTACGTCAACGAGGCCGGCGGCGTGCACGGCCGGACGATCGACTACATCGTCAAGGACGACGCCTACAACCCCACCAACACCAGCACCGTGACCAACGAGCTGGTCCTGCAGGACGAGGTCTTCGCGACGGTCGGCTCGCTGGGCACCCCGACGCAGGCCTCGGTCGCCGACTACCTCAACGACGAGGGGGTGCCGCAGCTGATGGTCTCCTCCGGCTCGCTCCAGTGGGGCGACGACGTCGAGGAGCGGCCGCTGACCTTCGGCTGGCAGCCCGACTACGAGTCCGAGGGCAAGATCATCGGCCAGTGGGTCGCCGAGAACATGCCCGACGCCAAGGTGGGCCTGTTCCTGCAGGACGACGACCTCGGCGAGGACGCCGAGAAGGGCGTGCGCCAGTTCATCGACGACCAGATCGTCGCGGTCGAGCGCTACACCTCCGGCAACACCGACGTCGCCCCGCAGATCACCGGCCTGCAGGCCGAGGGCGTGGACCTGGTGCTCGCCTTCAACACGCCCTCCTACACGGCGCTGAGCCAGCTGGTGGCGCTCAAGACCGGCTTCACCCCGCAGTGGTTCTACGCCAACATCGGCTCCGACCCGGCCCTGGTCGGCTCGCTGCTCGAGCGCTTCTCCGAGGGCGCCGTCACCGGTGACTCCGGCGCCCTGGACGGGGTGATGACGAGCGAGTACATCCCCGGCGTCGACAGCGCCGACGACCCCTGGGTGCAGCTGTGGCAGGAGGTGTGGGACGAGCACGGCGGCAAGGGCGAGCTGACCAACTACCGCATCTACGGCATGTCCCAGGCCTACGCCTTCGTCCAGGCCCTCGAGGCGGCCGGCGAGGACCTGACCCGCGACGGCCTGGTGGCGGCGATCGAGGACGGCGGCGCCGAGTGGGAGGGCCCGCAGCTCGCGCCGTTCCGCTACAGCGCCGACAGCCACATGGGCATCGCCGGCATGCGGCTGGTCGAGCTGAAGGGCGGCGTGGGCGAGCCGCTCACCGACGTGCTGGTGACCGACATAGGCGACGCGGAGATCACCACCGACGACTCGGGCCAGGCCGACGACAGCCCGCCGGAGGGCGGCGTGCCGACCAGCTGAGGCGGGCGTCGGTGCGTCGGACCCTAGGCCGGGTCCGGCGCGCCGGCCCACCCGCCCAGCCACGCCTCCAGCGTCGCGTCGCCGGCCCACGGGTGCAGCGACGTGGTGAGCGGGGCTCCCGGTGGGGCGAGGTCCGGCCGCCCCCACCGGCCGGCCCGGCGCAGCAGCCGGAGGTCGTGCACCTCGGCGCACCCGTCCGCGAGCACGCGCGAGCCGGTGCTGCCGTCGAGGCCGTCGAGCAGGGCCGCCCACGCCGCGGCGTCGCCGTGGAGACCGCGGCGCACCTCGAGGTGGAGCCGTGCCGACGGGGGCAGGTCGTCCTCGGCAGCCACGACCCTCGGGTCGTCGCCCACGAGGGCCCGGTGCGCGGCGCCGAGGCGTACGACGGCGCGCGGGAGCGCCGCCAGCAGCGAGTCGACGCTCACCAACAGCTCCGTGGCGCCGAGGCCGGGGTCGCAGGTCACGACGAGGTCCGCCGGACCGCGCAGCAGGCCGCGCCACGTCGTGCCGGGCACCGACGTCCGGTCGGCCACGGCCGCCGTCTCGGCGAGGTGGGCATCGGGGTCGCGGGGCCGTGCGCCGGCGTCCGGGCCGTCGTGCCACGCCACGGCGTCGGGCCGGTGGGCCAGCAGCCCGCCTGCGGTCCACGAGCGGTGGGCGAAGTCCCAGTCCTCGCCGCCGTAGGCGCGGAACGTCTCGTCGAAGCCGCCCAGCTCGTCCCACCACCACCGGGTGCACGCCAGGACGGCGCTGATCACGAAGCGGTGGCTGCTCGCGTCGGCGCCGAGCAGGTCGCGGGTGGAGGCGTACGCCCTGCGCAGCCAGGCCGGCTCCGCCAGCTCGCGGGCAGGGCCGGCCACCTCGACGGGCTCGTCGGGCGCGACGCCGGACAGGTCGGCGTGCCGCCGCCGCCCGACCACCAGCGCCTCCGGGAGCGCCTCGGGGAGGGCGGCCATCCGTTCGACGAACCCCGGCTCGGGCGTGGTGTCGGCGTCGAGCAGCACCAGCACGTCGCCGGTCATGGCTGCCACCCCGAGGTTGCGCGCGGCGGCAGCCCGGAAGCCGTCGTCGTACTGGCGGACCAGACGCACGCCCGGCGGGACGACCGGGGCCTGCCGCGACCCGTCGTCGGCGACCACCACCTCGTCGGGCGGCCGGGTCTGCCGGGCCAGGGCGGCGAGGGTGCGCGCGAGCGCCTGCTCCTGCTCGAAGTGGGTGACCACGACCGACACCGTCCGTCGCGGCGCCCCGGAGGGCGCGAGGTCCCAGCGGTTGCCCGGCACGCTGGTGCCGAAGGGCGGCGCGGTCATCGCACCGAGGCCCACCACGCGCGGTAGGCCGCGACGGTGTCCGCGAGGTGCGGGCCGAGGTCGAGGGCGGGTGCGGTCCACGTCGACGTCGGGTGGCGGAGGGCGGCGTCGAGGCACGGCACGAGGGTGGAGTCGTCGAACAGGGTGATCGTGCCGGGGCGGAGTGCGGCCATCTCCCGGGCGTAGGCCCCGTCGCGGACCAGGGGCCGCCGGCCCGCGGCGATCCAGGAGTTGAGGCTGGCCGAGGCCGACACGTTGCGATGGGCCGTGACGCCGACCGCCACCGCCCGCAGTGCCTCCACCAGCTCGTCGTCGGGGACCCGGCCGGCGACCTCGACGGGGACGCCGCGGGCCCGGCTCGTGCGCACCAGCGAGTCGAGCTCGTCGGCGTGGCCCGGCGCGGCGTCGCCCAGCACCCGCACCGAGGCCGGCGTGCCGGCGCGGCGCAGCGCCGCCACGGCCCGCACCACCTGGCGGTGGCCCTTGCCGGGGTAGACGAAGCCGAAGACGCCGACCACCGGCTCCGCCACGACCGCCGGGCCCTCCCCCGCCCCCCGAGGGGCGGCGCGGACCGGCAGCGGGATGACCGTGCCGCGGGCGCCGGCGGCGCTCCAGCGGTCGACGAGCGCGTGCTCGTGCCAGGAGTTGGTCGCCCACGCGCGGCTGGCCCGCACGATCCGCCCGTAGGCCGCCGCGCGGGCCGCGAAGACCGGCCCGTCGGTGGGCTGCGGGACGTCGTGGAGCGTCACCGTCAGGCGCACCTGCCGCGCGAGCTGCTGCACCACGGCCGCCGCGCGGGCCGGCTCGCGACCGAAGAGCCGGTCGGTCAGGTGCAGGTGAACCGGCGAGCCGGGCGCGAGGTCACGGACGTCGCGCACCACCCGGGCCCGCGCGGCGGCGGCCACCTCGCCGGCGTACGCCGTGACGCCGTGCGTGTCGGGGCCGAGCAGCAGGTGGTCGGGCACCGCGACGTCCGTGACGCGGACGCGGGCGGTGGGACTCAGCACGCGCCTCATCCTGCGCGACCCGGGACAGACGTTGCCTCCCCCCTAGGCGTGAGCGGGTCGGGGTCAGTCGCACGAGCCGCCGGCGGGGTCGCAGGGTCCCCACCCGAGCACCGGCGGGCTCCACCTGCGGCGGCTGGGCGCGGTGTCGCTCCTGCCGCCCTCGGCCAGCCGCACCGCGGTCCGCCAGGCGCCGGACGGCCCGTCGCCGGGCGGGCTCGGCGCCTTGAGGCACCACCACAGGTCGAGAGCCAGGGTGAGGGTGCGGACGCCGGAGCGGACCGGGGTGGTCACCGGCGCGGAGTCCTCGGAGCCGCTGCAGCGCACCCGCCGGCCGGCGCCGGTCCAGCCGCCGCCGACCCGGAAGGCCTGCTCGGCGCGGAGCCGGGTGCGCTTCCCGGGGCCGGGCCGCTTGCGCAGCCGCAGGTCGAAGTGCCCCTCGGGCTCGGCGTCCCCGTCGACGTCGAACCACACCGTGAGGTGGTGGCCGGCGCGGAACCCGCGCGGCACGGTGATCCGCACGTACTGCTCGGAGTCCCAGTACCAGCTCGCGTCGAGCCGCACCCGCGAGATGTCCACCGCCGGCGGCGAGGTGCTGCCGTCCGTGACGGTGACCGACTCGGGCAGGGGCGCCGGGGCGGGCGCAGGGACGGTGGCCGCGGGCAGGGCGGTGGCCGCGAGCACCAGCGCCAGGACCGGGACGGTCAGCAGGCGGAGCGAGCGGCGGCGAGCCGGCATCCTCGGACGCTAGCACCGCTCGGCGATCAGGGGCACCCCTCGCTAGCGGGGTCCGGCCCGCACCACGCGGCGTACCTCGTCGAGGTCGAGGCGGTAGGGACCGACCCGGGTGAGCACCCACGACGCGCCGCGGTCCAGCCACGGAGCGGGGTCCTGGTCGGTGCGGAGGTCGACGACCAGGTCGAAGCCCGGCGCCGGGTCGTGCCCCGCCAGGTCGCCCGCGACGGTGTCGAGGTCGCCCGGGTCGTCGAGGCCGATGACGAAGAAGCCGTCGTACGACGCCGCCCGCCGCAGCGGGGCCCGGTTGCCGAAGCGACCGGCCAGCCAGATCGGCACCCGCGGCGCCGGCCGGAACCGGGCCCGGCGCGCGCTGTAGTGCTCCCCCACGTGGTCGACGGGCTCCCCGGCGAGCAGACCGGTCAGGACGCCGAGGCCCTCGTCGAGCATCCGGCCGCGCACCCTGGGGTCGGGCTCGTCGCCGAAGTCGCTGAACTCCCCCACCCAGTCGTCCCCCAGTCCCAGGCCGAGCACGAGGCGCTCGCCCGAGAGGACCGACAGGCTCGCCGCCTGGCGCGCGAGCACCTGCGGACGGCGGCGGGGCAGCGGCGTCACCATGGGCCCGAGCAGCAGCCGCTCGGTGCGCAGGGCGATCGCGGCGCAGCACGTCCACGGATCGGCGATCGCGGCCACCCGGTCGCCGTACTGCAGGTGGTCCCAGACGAAGAACCCGTCCCAGCCCGCCGCCTCGGCGTCGGCGGCGAGGTCGCCGACCACCCGCGGGTCGGCCAGGGCGTCGAAGGGCGCGACGAAGAGGCCGCGGCGCGTGGTCATCCGGTCAGGGAAGCACGGGACGTCAGGCGCCGGCCCCCTCGGAGCCCTCGGCGTCCTCGGGGGAGTCCGGGGTGGGATCCTCCTCCGCGTCCTCCTCGGGCTCGAAGGTGTTGGGCTCGTCGGTCATGCCGATCTCGGCACCGACGGGCTCCTCGCCCTCGGGCCGCCCGGTTCCTGCGTCGCTGGAGTCGCTCATGCGTAGGCCTCCTTGCCTCTGCATCCCCGTACCCGCCGCGCGCGGGACCGATGCGGTGGGCGTCAGGCCAGCTTCTTCTGGAAGTCGCCCAGTCGTGCGACCGGCCGGAAGCCGAGGGCCTCGTTGACCTCGATCATGTGCCGGTTGACCTCGGCGTTGTAGGTGGTGAGCCGGACGATGTCGGGGCGCTCGCGCTGGAGGAGGCGCAGGTTGGCCACCTTCACCGCGACGCCGAGGCGGTGGCCGCGGTGCTCCCTGCGCACGAGGGTGCCCCACTGGTAGGCCCGGCCGGGCTCGTGGACCGTCGTGGCCAGGTCGGTGTAGGCGACCACCTCCCCCGCCTCGGACAGCGCGACGGTGTTGTGCTTCGTGCGCCCCTGCCGCTCGACCGTGGCCTCCCGCTCGCGGACCGCCTCGGTGCTGACCGCCTCCGGCTCGAGCTCGAGGTCGCCGGTGGGGGCCTCGGTCGCCAGCGTCGACGTGATCTCCGCCCAGCCCCGCAGGAGGTCGTCGGGCACCGGGCCGGTCCACGACCGCAGGGTGTACGACGCGTGGGCGCGGGCGGCGTCGTCCGCGAGCCCGGCGAGCAGGTCGTCGGCGACCGGGAGCCGCAGCTCGCGCTGCACCTCGGTGAGGGCGAGGTCGTAGCCGCGCGCCCGCGCGAAGGCCGGGCCGGGCCGGCCGTCACCGTCCGGACCGGCGTCGTGGCGCCACGAGGCCAGCGCGGTGAGCACGCGCCGCCGCCGGGCGCGGGCCTCGTCCTCGAGCCGGGCGAGGAGGGCCGACCCGACCCCCCGGCGCCGGTGGGTGGGCAGCACGTGGACGTCGAGCTCGGCCAGCTCGTGGTTGTCGAGCAGCGGGGTGCGCATCCACCCCGCACCCACCACCCGCCCGTCCACGAGCGCCGACCAGGCGCCCGACCAGCTGTGGCGGCCGCCGTCCTGCATCGCCGCCCGCAGCTCCTCCAACCGCCACGGCGTCGCCACGTCGCCCAGCTCGTGCCGTGCCGAGGTGTCGTAGACGTGGTGCCAGGCAGCGAAGGCGGCGCCGTCGGACGGGTCGACGGCAACGATGTCGGGCGTCATCGCGAGCGGGCCACGCGACCCTCGTCCCAGACGGGTCCGTCCGACTCGTAGACCTCGCCGTCGGCGCCGTAGACGAGGAAACGGTCGAAGCCGCGCGCGAACCAGCGGTCGTGCGTCACCGCCAGCACCGTGCCGTCGAACGCCTCGAGCCCGGCCTCGAGGGCCTCGGCCGACTGGACGTCGAGGTTGTCGGTGGGCTCGTCGAGCAGCAGCAGGGTGGCACCCGACAGCTCGAGGAGCAGGATCTGGAAGCGCGCCTGCTGCCCGCCGCTGAGCGACTCGAACCGCTGCTCGCCGGCGTGCGCGAGCTCGTAGCGGTCGAGCACCCGGCTCGCGGCCTCGCGCCCCATCCCGTCGCGGTGGTCGTCGCCGCGGTGCAGGACCTCCAGCAGCGTGCGCCCGACCAGCTCGGGGTGCTCGTGGGTCTGCACGAACCAGCCCGGCCGCACCCGCGCGCCCAGCTTGGCGCTGCCGGTGTGCTCGACCGGCGCCGGAGGCACGCCGACCGGCTGGTGCTCGATGTCGGGGTCGCTGCCGCCGGCGGCGAGGAGGCGCAGGAAGTGCGACTTGCCGGACCCGTTGGAGCCCAGCACGGCCACCCGCTCGCCGTACCAGACCTCGAGGTCGAAGGGCTTCATCAGGTTGGTCAGCTCGAGGCCAGTGCACACCACCGCGCGCTTGCCCGTGCGCCCGCCCTTGAGGCGCATCTTCACCTGCTGCTCGCGCGGCTGCTCGGTGGGCGGTCCGGCGTCCTCGAACTTCTTGAGCCGGGTCTGGGCCGCCTGGTAGCGGCTGGCCATGTCGGAGTTGTAGGCCGCCTTCTGCTTGTACATCAGCATCTGCGCGCGCAGCTTGGCGTACTCCTCGTCCCAGCGGCGGCGCAGCTCCTCGAACCGCTCGAAGCGCTCCTCGCGGGCCTGGTGGTAGGTGGCGAACCCGCCCGGGTGCGTCCACACCAGGTTGCCCGCGCTGCCGAGCTCGACGGTGACGATGCGCGTCGCGGTGTTGGCGAGCAGCTCGCGGTCGTGGCTGATGAACAGGATGGTCTTGGGCGACTCGCGGATCCGCTCCTCGAGCCAGATCTTGCCGGGCACGTCGAGGTAGTTGTCCGGCTCGTCGAGCAGCAGCACCTGGTCGGGCCCCTGCAGGAGGTACTCCAGCACCAGCCGCTTCTGCTCACCGCCCGACAGCGTGGTGAGGGCGCGGTACTTCGCGCGGTCGTAGGGCATCCCCATCGCCGCTGTCGTGACCTTGTCCCACACCACCTCGAGGTCGTAGCCACCGACGTCGCCGTAGTGGCCCAGCGCCTCGGCGTACGCCATCTGCACCGGCTCGCTGTCGTCGTCCATCAGCCGGAGCTCCTGCGCCGCGACCTCCTGCGACCACCGGCGTACGTCTGCCGGGGCCACCGAGAGCAGGAGGTCGGCGACGGTCTCGTCGGCACCCCCGTGACCGACGAACTGGCGCATCACCCCCAGGCCGCCCGACCGCGTCACGACACCGGCGTGCGGCTTGAGGTCACCGGTGACGATGCGCAGCAGCGTCGTCTTGCCGGCGCCGTTGGCACCGACCAGCGCGACCTTCTGCCCGTCGCCGACGCGGAAGCTGACGTCGTCGAGCAGCACCCGCCCGTCCGGCAGCTCGTAGCGCACTCCGGCGACATCCACGTGACCCACGGGAGGATTGTCGCAAGCGACCCGCCGCGGCGTCGCATGGATATCGGCGAGGCGCCCCGGCGGCGCTGGCAGGCGATCGGGACCGCGGCTCTGCGCCCCTCGCCGCGTTCGCGCTGACCGGGGGTCCTCGAGCGGGCACGTCTACGCTCAACCACCCGGATCCGGGTGTCCCAGCGGGGACGAGACGGTCCTAGTGGCCCTGCTCGGCCACCGCCGCCGCCGCGACCCCAGCGGCACAACCGCGCTGACTCCACCACCCGATCCGCCGAGCGTCCCGCTGCCCCGCCGACCATGACGACCTGACCACGGGGTTCGGCCCGACCGGGCGTCCTCGAGCGGTCACGACCCCGCTCAACCACCCGGATCCGGGTGTCCCAGCGGGGACGGGACTGTCCTAGTGGGGCTGCTCGGGTGGTGGAAGGGCAGCGGCTGGTGTTGCTCGACCACATCAAGCAGTGGTGTGCCTGCTCGCCCCCCAAGGTCACCGCCAGCCCGGTCATCGACCTCAACGCCAGCCTGCACATCGCGGCCTACGAGATCCCTGACCGGATCCGTGAGCGGATCGTCCTGCGGGACCGCACGGGTGTGTTCCCGTGGTGCACCCGCCCCGCCCGGCGCTGCTACATCGACCACGTCGTTGCCTACGACCAGGACGCCGCCGCCGAAGGCCGACCGCAGCGCGCCCGACCCAGAGCGACAACCTCGCCGCGTTGTGCCGGTCCCACCACCGCATCAAGACCCACACCGCCTGGCGCTACGAGACCACCGCGCCCGGCACGTTCGAGTGGACCAGCCCCACGGCCACCGCTACCGCCGCGACCCCACCGGCACCACCCGGACCGACGAGCCGGACCCACCCGGCATCCCGCGCCCGCGCCGACCATGACCCCGCCCCACACCCCGCCACCCACCCGGTAGCGGGGCCACCGGCACGCACGGGGTCCGGATCGCGCCCCCACGAGAGCCGGCCCCATGGTCAGCCCCGCGAGCGCCCAGGCAGGTGCCCGATCCTCACAGGGGGCCGAGGACGGTGCGCACCTCTGCGTGGAGCTCGAGGGTGTCGAGAACCGACAGGAGCCGGCGTTCCTCGTAGCCGAAGTGAGACTCCATGATGGCGGCGACGCCCTCGAGGTGGCGGTCGAGCTCCGATGGGCTGGCACGCCGGTCGACCGCCTGCTGCAGGCCCACCACCAGGTGCGCGATCATCGAGTGGTCCTGCTGGAGGTAGCGCAGCGTCTCGCGCAGGTGCGGGTGGGCGGCGGCGATCGCGGGGAACAGCTCCCGGTCCTCGCCCTCGTGGTGCTGGGTCAGGGCCGTGCAGAATCCGTGGCAGAACAGCAGGAGGTCGCGGGTTGCCGTCTCGGGGGGATCACCCTCGGCAACGGCCTCGCGCGTCACCGCCAGCGCCTCGCGCAGTCGGTCATGGACCCGGCGCATCTCTCGACTCCAGGCCACCAGCCTGGACTTCTCACCCTCAGTCACGGGAGGGCGAAGAGGTGAACGACACGATCGTCACCTTCCTTCGACTCGCACGCCTCCATGCCCGGCACGGTCTGCCGCCAGCACGCGACGCTGTGCTGACCGTACCCACGTCGGCGACGTGCTGCCACCACCGCCGCGCAAAGTCGTGTGCGACGCGACCTGCGCTGCACGAGGATGGCCGTCGTGAGGATCCTGTCCGTGAACGCCTGGGGTGGCGCGATGTGCGATGCCCTGACGGCCTACCTCCCGGAGGCGGACGCCGACGTGGTGGCCCTGCAGGAAGCCACCCTGACCCCCGGCGCGTCGGGATGGACCCGGTTCGAGGACCAGGACCGAACGCTCCCCCAGCGCGCCAACCTCGTCGAGGACGTCGCCGAGGTGCTCCCCGACCATGAGCCGTGGTTCACGGTGTCCGACACCGGCCCGGTGGTCATCGACGGTGGCACTCACCGACAGCACTTCGGCCTCGCCATGTTCACCCGGCGATCGGTGGTCCGCACGGCCAGCCACGAGGCCTTCGTGCACGGCGGCTACACCGACCACGGGGACGCGTGGCCGCACACGGACCGACCGCGCGCGGCGCAGGTGACCCGACTGCGAGCGCCGGACGGACGCGCGGTCGTCGTCGGGCATCTGCACGGACTGCGCGACGCCACGGGCAAGGCCGACACCCCCGCCCGCCGCGCGCAGGCAGAGCGCCTGGCCGAGATCGTCGAGTCGGTGCGTGAGCCCGGCGACCTCGTCGTCGTCTGCGGTGACCTCAACGTCCTGCCGGACAGCGAGACCTTCGCCATCCTGGGTGGCCTCGGACTGACCGATCTGGTGGGTTCCGCGGACACCCGGACATCTCGTTACGCCAAACCGGTGCGTCATGCCGGCTACCTCCTCGTCTCCGACCCCGGAGCGGTGCGCACGTTCGAGATCGTCACGCAGCCCGAGGTGTCGGACCACCGGGTCCTCCTCCTCGACCTGTGACGTCACGCCGTCAGATCGTCGGCCGCACTGGTCCAGACCGCGGTTATGGTGCTGTCCATGGCTGACACCACCTCGACCGGATCGGCGGAGCAGTCGACGGTCCCCCGCTGGAAGATCATCGGTCCGGGGCTCGTCGTCGCGGCGACGGGCGTCGGTGCCGCCGACCTGGTGGCGACGCTCATCGCGGGCCAGAAGTTCGGCTACACCCTGCTGTGGTGCGTCGTCGTGGGATGCGTCATGAAGATTGTCCTGGTCGAGGGCGCGGGGCGCTACTCGCTCGCGACGGGTCGCACGATCTTCGAGGGCTGGCGCACCCTCGGCGCCTGGACGACGTGGTACTTCGCGCCCTACATCGTGATCTGGGGCTTCGTCTACGGCGCCGCCGCCATGGCCGGCACCGGACTGGCCCTCACCGGGCTCCTCGGCGGGCTGACCACGACGTGGTGGGGCATCCTGTCGGGCCTCCTCGGCCTGCTGCTGGTGTGGACGGGCCGCTACAGCGTCTTCGAGAAGGTGCTCGCCGCCCTGGTCGGGATCATGTTCGTGACGATGGTCGGCGCGGCCCTGCTGACGCTGCCCAACCTCGGCGAGCTGCTCACCGGCCTCGCCCCTCGCATCCCCGACGACGGCCTCGTCAACACCCTCGCCCTCGCCGGCGGCGTCGGCGGCACCATCACGCTGGCCGCCTACGGCTACTGGCTGCGCGAGAAGGGCTGGTCCACCCCTCGCTACATGCGGGTGATGCGCATCGACAACGCCGTCGCCTACGTCGTCACCGGCATCTTCGTCCTCGCCACGCTGGTGGTCGGCGCCGAGCTGCTCTACTCCACCAGCGTCGCGATCGAGAGCGGCGATCAGGGCCTCGTCGACCTCGGCGTCGTGCTGCAGGATCGCTACGGCCAGTGGGCCGGCAAGCTCTTCCTCGTCGGCTTCTGGGCCGCCGCGATGTCGTCGCTGGTGGGCGTGTGGAACGGCGTCAGCCTGATGTTCGCCGACTTCATGACCAACGTGACCAAGGGCGATCCGTCCGAGGCCCGCGCGGGCGGCAAGTGGTACCGCGTCTACATCCTCTGGCTGACCTTCCCGCCGATGGCGGCGATGTTCCTCGGCAAGCCGGTCTGGCTGATCCTCGCCTACGGCGTGCTCGGGGCGTTCTTCATGCCGTTCCTGGCGATCACCCTGCTGTGGCTGCTCAACACCGACCGCACGCCGGCCGAGTGGCGCAACAAGCTCCACTCCAACGTGCTGATGGCCCTCTGCGCGCTGGCGTTCATCGCCCTGTGCGTCAACGAGGTCCGCAAGGCCGTCGACGGCGCATGACCCGCTCAGGCGCCCGTCGGGTGCCTGACCCAGACGTTGGGCTCGACGTAGGTCGCCGTGCCGTGCTCGGCGTCGCACATCACCGGGGCCAGCGCGCCCGGGACGACGACCGGGCCGGTGGTGTCGAACGCAAGCCCGGTCCACTCGCGCCACTCCTCGACCGTGCCGGGGATGACCATCGAGCGGGGGGCGACCCGGTCGATGCGACCGCCGGCCCGCACGTGGACGCGCAGCCACGGGTCGACGGGCAGGCCGTCGTCGCGGGTGCGGAACGCGTAGTCGGCCATCGGCTCGTGGACGTCGGTCTTGCCGTTGGGCCGCACCGGGGCGAGCAGCTCGGGGAACCCGAGCCGCCCGGCGTTGTCGCGCAGCGCGGCCACGATCCTGCCGGAGAGCCCGGTGCTCTGCAGGCCCGGCTCGATCGCGATCTCCACCGCGGAGACGGCGTCGGGCTCCTCGCCGCGCAGCCTGGTCAGCAGCCCGCTGCGGATCGCGTGGTCCCAGCCCGCGTCGGGCAGGTGGCCCTCGTCCAGCCGGAACGGCACCGAGTGCGCCTTGGCGACCATCCGCCCGGTGTCGTCGAGGACCACGAGGACGTAGTCGGCGAACTCCTCGAGCGAGTCGTAGTAGGCGTTGCCGATGGGGTCGTGCTTCATGAACTCAGGCCAGGAGGTCTCCATGTCCCAGAAGGTCTCCATGAGCGCGGGGCGCTCGGCGAGGGTGACGAACTCGAGGTGCATGGCGACATCCTCGCCCACCCGGGCGCGAGACCGCGCCCGGGTTGCTCAGAGCCGTTCGGCCACCCGCCGGGCCGCGATCTGCAGCACCTCCCACGTGGTGGCGAACGGCGGCGAGTAGGCCAGGTCCATCCACGCGAGGTCGTCGACCGACCCGCCCGCCCACAGCACGGCAGCCGCGGTGTCGATGCGCTTGCCGGCGCCGTGGCCGCCGACGACCTGCACGCCCAGCAGTCGCCGCGTCGACCGGTCGGCCATCACCCAGATCGCGATCGGCTCGGCCTCCGGCATGTAGCCGGTGGCCGTGGTGCCCTCGGTGACCAGGGCCACCACGTCGTGCCCGGCCGCCTCGGCGTCGGCCCGCGACAGCCCGGTGCGGGCGATCTCGACGTGCACGTCGCCGGCGGAGAAGCGGGTGATCGAGGTGTCGACCATGCCGTCGAAGGTCAGCCCGCCTCCGGCCAGGCTGTCGCCGAGCGCGCGTCCCATCTTGGCGGCGTGGGTGCCGAGCGGGCGGAACACCCACTGGTCGTCGATCCGGCGGCGCACCTCGCAGCAGTCGCCGGCCGCCCACACGTGGTCGGCGACGCGGCCGTGCGGGTCGGGACGCAGCGCCCCGCCCTCCGACAGCTCGATCCCGGTGCCGGCCAGGAAGTCGGTCGCCGGCCGGACGCCGATCGCCACCACCACGAGGTCGGCCTCGCGGCGGCCGCCCCCCCAGCGCACCCCGGTCACCCGGTCGCCGTCCACCTCGAGGCCGGTCACCTCGGCCCCCAGGACGAGCTCGACCCCGGCGGCGACGAGGGCGGTGTCGACCCGGTCGGACATCTCGTCCTCCAGCATCGACATGCCGCGCGTGCGGGTGAGCACGGTGACGCCGAACCCCCGGGCGAGCGCGGCCTCGGCGACCTCCACGCCGACGTAGCCCGCGCCGACGACGACCACGTGCGCACCCGCGTCCGCGGACGCGAAGCGCTCGACCCAGGCGGCCCCGTCGTCGAGGGTCTTCACCACGCCCACCCCGTCGTACGTCGTGCCGTCGGGGCGGAGCGCCCAGTCGGGCACGACGGCAGGGGCGCCGGTGGCCACGACCAGCTCGTCGTAGCCGAGCTCGTCGCCGTCGGCGGTCGTCACGGTCCGGGCCGCCAGGTCCGCCGCGACCACCTCGACGCCGAGCCGCAGGTCGATGCCCGCCTCCCCGTGCTCCGCGGCGGAGCGGGCGACCAGGGCCTGCTGGCTGGCCACGTCGCCCGACATCCAGTACGGGATGCCGCAGGCGCTGTACGAGGTGTGGTGGCCCCGGTCGAGCACCGTGACGGCGAGCCGCTCGCCCCGCCGAGCTGAGGTGCGGAGCGCCTGGTGCGCCGCCGACATCCCGGCCCCGTCGGCGCCCACGACCACGACGCGGCGCTCCTCCCCGCTCACTGCTCGGTCTGCCCGGCCCACAGGTTGACGCCCGAGTCGACGGCGTAGCGGTCGATCTCGGCCAGCTCGGCGTCGGTCAGCGGCGGCCCGTCGAGGGCGTCGAGGTTGGTGTCGAGCTGTTCGACGCTGGAGGCACCGATCACCGCGCTCGTCACGCGCTCGTCGCGCAGCACCCACTGCAGCGCCAGCTGGGCGAGCTCCTGCCCCCGTCCCTCGGCGATGGCATGGAGCGAGCGGACCCTGCCGAGCGTCTCCTCGTCGAGGCCGGCGATGGTGGAGCCGGCCCGGGCGGCACGCGAGTCGTCGGGCACGCCGTCGAGGTAGCGGTCGGTGAGCAGGCCCTGCGCCAGCGCGGTGAACGCGATGCAGCCCATCCCCTGCTCGCCGAGCTCGTCGAGCAGGCTCCGGTCGCCGTCGCGCGGCTGCTCGATCCAGCGGTTGAGCATCGAGTAGGACGGCTGGTGGATCAGCAGCGGCGTGCCGAGCTCACGGGCGATGGTCGCCGCCTCGCGCGTGCGGGCCGCGGAGTAGGAGGAGATGCCGACGTAGAGCGCCCGCCCCGAGCGCACCGCGGCGTCGAGCGCCATCATCGTCTCCTCGACCGGCGTCTCGGGGTCGAAGCGGTGGCTGTAGAAGATGTCGACGTAGTCGAGTCCGAGCCTGTCCAGCGACTGGTCGAGGGAGGCGAGGAGGTACTTCCGCGAGCCACCGCCCTGGCCGTAGGGGCCGGGCCACATGTCGTAGCCGGCCTTGGTGGAGATGATCAGCTCGTCACGGTAGGGCGCGAAGTCGTCGGCGAGGTAGCGGCCGACGTTCTCCTCCGCGCGACCGTAGGGCGGGCCGTAGTTGTTGGCGAGGTCGAAGTGCGTGACGCCGCGGTCGAACGCCCGTCGCAGGATCGCCCGCTGCGTCTCCTCGGGGCGGTCGGTGCCGAAGTTCTGCCACAGCCCCACCGAGAGGGCCGGCAGCTTGAGACCGCTTCGTCCCGTCGCCCGGTAGTGCATCCCGGTCGTGCCGTCGTACCTGTCGGGGGCAGCGTCGTAGGCCATGGCCCCATCCTGCCCGGTGCGGTCCCCCAGGGGGTCCCCGGGACGCGTCGGGGTCATGCCGGATGGCAGTCGAGCGCCAAACAGTGTGGACTGGACCCCATGGACCCCATGGCCCCCTCGTCACCGCCCCGGTCGGCCCCCCGGTTGCGCACCACCGCCCTTCGGTTCGCGCTGTCGTCTGCCCGCCGGGTGCCCGCCCGGGTGCGCTTCCCGCTGGAGCGCCACGGCGTCCACCCGGTCCCCCGGCTCGAGGCCAGCCGGGCGCGCGGCGACGTCGTACGCCTGGCCAGCCTGCTCGGCACCCGCGTCTGGCTCGTCACCGGCTACGACGTCGCGCGGGAGGTGCTGGCCGACTCCGTGACCTTCGCCAACGACGTGCGCGGGCTCATCGGCCGCCAGGACCGCGAGCCCGCCGAGCGGATCGGCGGGCTCGGCATGACCGACTCGCCCGACCACGAGCGCCTGCGGCACGTGCTCACGCCCTACTTCACCCGTCGTCGCCTCGCCGACCTGCAGGGCGACGTCGACCGGGTCGTCGAGGCCGCCCTCGACGACATGGCCGCCCACGGCCCCGAGGTGGACCTGGTCTCCCGCTTCGGCTTCGCGGTGCCCTTCGGCGTCATCTGCGACCTGCTCGGGATGCCGGAGGTGGACCGCGAGTCGTTCCGCCGCAGCGGAGCGGCGCGCTTCGACCTGCGCGACGGCGGCAGCGGGATCTTCGACACCGCCGCCGGCACCCGGCAGTTCCTCATCGACCTGGTGGCCGCCGAGCGCCGCTCGCCCCACGTGCCCGACGGCATCCTCGCGCGGATGGTCGCCGACCACGGCGCCGACTTCGACGACGTCGAGCTGGGCGGGCTGGCCGACGGGGTGTTCCTCGGCGGCTACGAGACCAGCGCGAGCATGCTCTCCCTCGGCACCTGGGTGCTGCTCCAGCACCCTGACGCGTGGGCGGCGCTGCAGCGCGGCGATCGCGCCGAGGTCGACCGCGTCGTGGAGGAGCTGCTCCGCTTCGTGTGCCCGGTGCAGGTCGCGTTCCCGCGGGTGGCCCGCCACGAGGTGCAGGTCGGCGAGCAGGTCGTGCGCGCGGGCGACATCGTCATCGTGTCGCTCACCGGCGCCGGTCGCGACCCGGCCCGGCACGTCGACCCCGCGCGCTTCGACCCCACCACCGCCGCCGCCGGCACCCTCGCCTTCGGCCACGGCGTGCACCGGTGCGTCGGTGCGGAGCTGGCGCGCATCGAGCTGCGCACCGCGCTCGTCGGGCTGGCGAGGCGCTTCCCCGACCTCGCGCTGGCCTGCGACCCCCGCGACCTGCGGTTCAGCGAGCTCGCCATCGTCCACGGGGTGGAGGAGCTGCCGGTCCGCCTCGGGTGAGAGCGACCACCCGCTGCGTACCGTGGACGCGTGCCGGGACGCCGCCTCGCCCTCCTCGCCGCCGCAGTCGTCGCGACGGCCCCGGGGTGCGCCGCCGAGGGTGAGCGCCGCGGCGGCGAGCGACCCACCGAGGCACCCCCACAACGGCCCACGACGAGCGCGCCGGAGCCGGCACCCACCACCGCCCCCACGGGCTCCCCCACGGCCTCCCCCAGCGAGCCCACGGCGGAGCCGGAGGCCGACGACGCGGTGCCCGAGCCGCGGCGCTCCTTCGTCACCATCCCGGCCATCGGCCTGCGCGACTTCCCGGTCGTGCGCTACCGGGGCACCCCCGACGACGGACCCGGCACCGAGCTGCAGAACGCCGGCGAGATGGCCTCGCCGCGCGGGCCGCGCGGCGGCGCCGGGCCCGGCGAGGTCGGCAACTACCTCGTCACCGGCCACCGGCTCACCGGCGCCGCTCCCCTGCGCGACTCGCCGTCGCTCCGCAGGGGCGACCGGATCCTGGTGCGCACCGGCGACACCGTCTTCGTCTACGAGGTGCGCCGCACCCGCTGGACGTCGTTCCGGCAGCCGGCCTCGCTCCGCGCGCAGCGCGCCGAGGTGCCCGGACGGCCGGGCGAGGCGGCCACCCAGGCGATGATCACCCTGTCCACCTGCGCGACGCCCGAGGACCACGCCGCGGGCAACTACTGGGCCGACGAGTTCGACAACCCCGAGCACCGCATCGACAAGATCGGCGTCCTGGTCGCGACCCGACCGGCCTGATATCCGGTTGCCCGGCGTCGCCCGGACGCGGTGAAATCGCGCCATGGTGGCCGAGCTCGAGGACAGGTGGCGCGACCCCGCCTTCCTCGACGCCGCCCACGCCTGGATCCGCGAGCAGCTCGACGCCCCGGTCGTGGGCATCGAGCAGACCCACGTCACCGACTGGTCGACGGTCCTGCGGGTCACCACCCGCCTCGGGCAGGTGTGGTTCAAGGCCAACGACGACACCATGCGGCACGAGGCCGCGGTCACCGGCGTGGTCGCCGCGCGATCCCGGGGCCGGGTCCCGGCCCCGCTCGCGACCGATCCCGGCACGGGCTGGATGCTGCTGGCCGACGCAGGCCCCCGGCTGCGCGAGGTCGTGCCGCGCGAGCGCACCCTCGACCGCTGGCACGACGTGCTCGAGGCCTACGCCCGGGTCCAGCTCGCGTGCGAGGACGAGGTCGACACCCTGCTCGCCCTCGGCCTGCCCGACCGCCGGCTCCACACGCTGCCCGCGGCGTACGCCGACCTGCTCGCCCGGCTCGAGGGTGCCGACCCGCGGCTCCCGGACGCCTCGGAGATCGCCGCGCTGTGCGACCGGCTGGCGGCCTTCGGCATCCGCGAGACCGTGCAGCACGACGACCTCCACGACGGCCAGGTGTTCCTCGGCGCCGGCGTGCACCAGGTGCTCGACTGGGGTGACGCCTGCGTCTCGCACCCGTTCTTCACGCTGTCGGTGACGCTGGAGGGGGTCATCGCGTGGGGCGTCGACGACGAGGCGGACTCCGAGGACCTCGAGCC
Source organism: Nocardioides sp. Z13_37 (assembly GCF_058355585.1). Classification (NCBI taxonomy): domain Bacteria; kingdom Bacillati; phylum Actinomycetota; class Actinomycetes; order Propionibacteriales; family Nocardioidaceae; genus Nocardioides; species Nocardioides sp. Z13_37. Next base: position 110,785 of record NZ_JBZGDV010000005.1, read on the forward strand.
CCACCTGGCGGCCTACCTCGGTCCCTACGAGGCGGCGTACGACATGGCCGCGGACGACCTACGCGACGCGGCCGCGCTGGCGATGCGCCTGGGCTGGGTGTGCCGCGCGGTCAACGGCGAGCTGCCGCAGGACCCCGACAGCACCCGGACGCGGCTGCGGATGTTCCTCGACGCGACGCCCTAGCCGCGCCGCGTCTCCAGCACCCGGAACCCCTTGCTGCTGGCCAGCCGCTCGGTCGGCCAGCCGCGCTCGGTGAGCCACCGCTGGAGCGAGTCGGCGCCGAGGTTCTTGCCCACCACCATCACCATCCGACCGCCCGGGGCCAGGCGCGGCAGCCAGGTCAGCAGCAGCTCGTGCAGGGCCTCCTTGCCGATGCGGATCGGGGGGTTGGACCAGATCTCGTCGAAGACCTGGTTGCCCGGCACCTGCTCGGGCAGGCAGGCGACGAAGCGGGAGTCGAGGCCGGCGGCCCGCGCGTTGTCGTTGGCCAGCAGCAGGGCCCGCTCGTTGACGTCGACGCCGGTCACGTTGGCCAGCGGCACCGCCCTGGCGATCGCCAGCCCGATGACGCCGTAGCCGCAGCCCAGGTCGAGGAACTGCCCCTGCACCGGCGGCTCGAGTTCCTTGAAGAGCACGGCCGTCGCGTGGTCGAGGTGACCCTTGCTGAACACCCCCGACCCGGTGTCGAAGGTGAGGGTGCGGCCCCACAGCTCGGCGGTGAAGCTCTCCCGCTCGAAGGGGACGCTGGGGTCGGCGGAGAAGTAGTGCTCAGGCATCGATCGCCTCTCGTCGGGCTCGGGCTCGCTCGGCCTGGGCGGCCAGCTCGTCGTCGTCGGGGTAGCCGACCTCCTCCAGCGTGAGGCCGTGGGCGTGCACCACGCGTACGCTCTGGTCGCGGCGGCGCCCGGCCATCACCTCGGCCGGCCAGCCGGTCGGCGTGCGCCCCTCCCCGACCGCGATCAGGCAGCCGACCAGGGCGCGCACCATGTTGTGGCAGAACGCGTCGGCGCGCACGGTGCCGACCACCAGGCCGGCCCGGTCGCGGCACCAGTCGAGGTCGAGCAGCGTGCGCACCGTGGTCGCCCCCTCGCGCTGCTTGCAGAAGGAGGCGAAGTCGTGGAGCCCGACCAGCGGTCGGGAGGCCTCGTTCATCGCGTCGAGGTCGAGGCGCCGGCCCCACTCCAGGACGTGGCCGCGCACCAGCGGATCAGCGAGCTCCCGTGCGTCGGCGATGCGGTAGGCGTAGCGGCGCCAGATCGCGGAGAACCGCGCGTCGAAGCCGGCGGGCGCCTCGCTGATCCGGCGCACGCGCAGGTCGGGCGGCAGGATGCCGTCGACGCGGCGGGCGAGGGCGGCCGGCGGCGGGTCGCTCGAGCGTCCTGCCGAGGCGGCCAGCACGCCGGGGTCGACGTCGACGTGCGCCACCTGCCCGCGCGCGTGCACACCCGCATCGGTGCGCCCGGCCACCGTCACCCGCACCTGCGGCACCCGCAGCGCCGTGGCGAGGGCGGCCTCGAGGGTGCCCTGGACCGTACGTCGCCCGGGCTGGGCCGCCCAGCCGGAGAACTCCGCCCCGTCGTAGGCACAGTCGATCCGCAGGCGCACGGGAGCGATCCTAGGCGCCGCCCTCCGGCCGGCTGGCGCGGCCACCTTTGTTCAACCACCTGGTTGACAAGCCCGGCCGCGCGCCGTACGTTCTATTCAACCAATCAGTTGAGGAAGGTGCTCGTGACCGACCAGCTCTCCCGGGTCTTCGCCGCGCTGGCCGACCCGACCCGCCGTGACATGGTGGCCCGCCTCACCGAGGGCGACCACACCGTCAACGACCTGGCCGCGCCCTACGACGTGAGCCTGCAGGCCGTCTCCAAGCACGTGAAGGTGCTCGAGGACGCCGGCCTGGTGACGCGGACCCGGGAGGCGCAGCGACGTCCCGTGCACCTGGAAGCCGAGGTGTTCGACCTCATGACGAAGTGGATCGAGCGCTACCGACGCCGGGCCGAGGAGCGCTTCTCGCGCCTCGACGCCGTGCTCGCCCGCATGCAGGACGACGACGGCTCCGCACCCGGCACCACCGCCACCCCGCAGGAAGGAACCGCATCATGACCAGCACGCAGACCGACGCCTCCACCCGCTACCCCGAGGCCGCCATCGAGCCCGACAGCGAGGTGCCCGCCATCCACGTCTGGCGCGACTTCGACGCCACCCCCGCCCAGCTGTTCCGCGCGCACACCGACCCCGTCCTCTACGCGCAGTGGATCGGCCCCGACGGCGTCGGTGCCGACATCACCCACTGGGACGCCCGCGACGGCGGCGGCTGGAGCTACACCGCGCGCGGCAGCGACGGCCGCGAGGAGTTCGAGACCTCGTTCCGCGGGTGCTTCCACACCGTGCGCGAGGACCGGATCGTGCAGACGTTCACCTGGGACGGGATGCCCGACGAGGTCTCCCTCGAGACGGTGACCTTCGAGGACCTCGGCGACGGACGCACCCGGCTGCACGCGCTCAGCCTGTGCGACTCCTTCGAGGCCCGCGACGGCTGGCTGCGCAGCGGCATGGAGGTCGGCGTCAACGACGGCTACGCCGCCATCGACCGGATGCTCGCCGAGGGCGCGCTCTGATGGCACTCCCCGACGCCCCGGGTGGGCGCCACGCCGCGGTCGCCGACGGCTTCGGCCGGCTGGTGGCGCAGACCTCCGACTGGTCCGCGCCCGCGCCCGTGGACGGCTGGACCGCCCGCGACGTCGTGGGCCACCTCGTGGAGTGGTTCCCCCACTTCCTGGCCGGCGGCGGCGTCGAGCTGCCCGCCGGCCCCTCGGTCGCCGACGACCCGGTCGCCGCGTGGCAGCACCACGCCGCGGCCGTCCAGTCGCTGCTCGACGAGCATGGCGACGAGCCCTTCGCCCACCCCCGGGCCGGCAGCCACCGGCTCGCCGACGCGACCGACCAGTTCTACACCGCCGACGTCTTCATGCACTCGTGGGACCTCGCCCGCGCGAGCGGCCAGGAGGCCCGGCTCGACGAGGACTTCGCCGCGCGCCTGCTGGCGGGGATGCGGCCGATCGAGCAGCTCCTGCGCGACTCCGGCCAGTACGGTCCCGCAGTCCCGGTGGCCGACGACGCACCCGTCGTCGACCAGCTGATGGGCTTCGTCGGTCGCGATCCCGGGTGGCGGTCCCCCCGCTGACGCCGTGACGGGCCTCCGTAGGGTCGTGGCATGCGATACGTGGTGTACGGCGCGGGCGCCGTCGGCGGGGTCGTCGGGGCCTACCTCCACCTGGCCGGGCGTGACGTCACATTGGTGGCCCGGGGAGAGCACCTGGCGGCGATCCGACGCGACGGGCTCGTCCTGGACGCCGGAGACGGCCGCCATCGCGTCGACGCCCCGGCCACCGACACGGCCGCCGACGTCGTGTGGACCGACGACACGGTCGTGCTGCTGGCGGTGAAGTCGCACCAGGCCGCGACCGCGCTCGCCGACCTGCGCGCCCACGCACCCGAGGACGTCCCGGTCGTCTGCGCGACCAACGGCGTCGCGACCGAGACCGCCGCCCTGCGACTGTTCGCCCGGACGTACGCGATCTGCGTGATGCTGCCCGCCACCCACCTCGAGCCCGGCGTCGTGGTCGCGTCGTGCCACCCGACCCCGGCGATCCTCGACATCGGCCGCTTCCCCGGCGGCACCGACGCCACGACGGCCGGCGTGGCCGCCGACCTCCGCGCCGCCCGGATCGACTCGGCGGAGCGCGACGACATCATGGCCAGGAAGCGCCGCAAGCTGGTGATGAACCTCGGCAACGGCGTCGACGCGTCGTTCGCCGAGGGCGAGGTGGCCGACGAGCTCGCCGAGCGGGCACAGGCGGAGGGCGAGCGCGTCCTCGAGGCGGCCGGGCTCACCGTCACCCCCGCCGAGGAGGACCGGGAGCGGCGCGGGACGATCCTGCAGCGCCGGCCCGACATCGAGCGCCGCGGCGGGTCCACCTGGCAGAGCCTCGCGCGCGGCACCGGGGACTCGGAGATCGACTACCTCGCCGGCGAGATCGTGCTCCAGGGACGACTCATCGGCCTGCCGACCCCCGTCAACGAGTCGGTCGTCGCGGCGACGCGGCACCTGGTCGCCACCGGCGGCCCCCCGCGCAGCCTCGACGCCGCCGAGGTCCTCGCCCGCCTCTGACTCCCCCGACCCGGAGAACGCGCGAGGCCCGCCACCCCGGTGGGGTGGCGGGCCTCGCGGTGGAGCGGTGGATCAGGCCTTGGCGTCGTCGGCCGGGGCCTCGACCTCGGCACCGTCGCCCTGGGCCTGCGCCTCGGCGGTCTCGGTGTCGGCAGCCTCGGTCTCCACGACCTCGGTCTGGCCGTCGACGTCCTCGGCCTTGACCTCGGCAGGAGCGGCGTCGGCGGCGGGCGCCGGCGCGGCAGCAGCCTCGGTCTTCTTGGTCGAGGGAGCCTTGGGGCTGTAGGCCTCGGTCACCAGCTCGATGACCGCCATGGGGGCGTTGTCGCCCTTGCGGGGGCCGATCTTGGTGATCCGGGTGTAGCCACCGGGACGCTCGGCGAAGGTCGGCGCGATCTCGGTGAACAGGGTGTGCACGACCGACTTGTCGCGGACGGTCTTGAGGACCTCACGCCGGTTGTGCAGGTCGCCCCGCTTGGCCTTGGTGATCAGCTTCTCCGCGACCGGGCGCAGCAGGCGCGCGCGGGTCTCGGTGGTGGTGATCCGGCCGTGCTCGAACAGGGCGGTCGCCAGGTTGGAGAGCATGAGGCGCTGGTGGGCCGGGCTGCCGCCGAGGCGGGGACCCTTCTTGGGCTTGGGCATGTGGTGCCTTCCTTCTCTCGGGCCGTGTCAGGTACCCGGGTAGACGACCGGCGCACGCCGGTCGGTTTGGTGGGGTGGCCCCGGGAGCCCCGGGGCCGCAGGTCAGAGCTGCTCGTCCTCGATGAACGCGTCGTCGTCGTCGTCGCCGTAGGCGGCGAGGGCGGCGTGCGGGTCGAAGCCGGGCGCGCTGTCCTTGAGCGAGAGACCCATCTCGACGAGCTTGGCCTTCACCTCGTCGATCGACTTCGCGCCGAAGTTGCGGATGTCGAGCAGGTCCTGCTCCGAGCGGGAGATGAGCTCACCCACGGTGTGGATGCCCTCGCGCTTGAGGCAGTTGTAGCTGCGGACCGTGAGCTGCAGGTCCTCGACCGGCAGGGCCAGGTCGGCGGCGAGCTGCTCGTCGACGGGCGACGGGCCGATGTCGATGCCCTCGGCCTCGACGTTGAGCTCGCGGGCCAGGCCGAAGAGCTCCACCAGCGTCTTGCCGGCCGAGGCGATCGCGTCGCGGGGACGGATCGACGGCTTGGTCTCGACGTCGATGACGAGCTTGTCGAAGTCGGTGCGCTGCTCGACACGGGTGGCCTCGACCTTGTAGGTCACCTTGAGGACCGGGCTGTAGATCGAGTCGACCGGCATGCGGCCGATCTCGTTGTCGGCGCCCTTGTTCTGCACGGCGGAGACGTAGCCGCGCCCGCGCTCGACCACGAGCTCCATCTCCAGCTTGCCCTTGTCGGACAGCGTGGCGATCTTGAGCTCGGGGTTGTGCACCTCCACACCGGCGGGCGGGGTGATGTCGGCGGCGGTGACGTCACCGGCACCGGACTTGCGCAGGTACATCACGACCGGCTCGTCGTGCTCGGAGGAGACGACGATGCCCTTGAGGTTGAGGATGATCTCGGTCATGTCCTCGGTGACGCCCTCGATCGTCGAGAACTCGTGGAGGACGGAGTCGACCTTGATGCTGGTGACCGAGGCACCCGGGATGGAGCTGAGGAGCGTACGACGAAGCGAGTTGCCAAGGGTGTAGCCGAAGCCGGGCTCGAGGGGCTCGATGACGAAACGCGAGCGGAACTCGTCGACGGTCTCTTCCGTGAGGGTCGGGCGCTGAGCAATAAGCACGGAGTTTTTCCTTTCCGGATCCACCCACTATTTGACGGATCCGAACCTGATGAGGTTGGCGGAGAAGAAGGAATGGGACGAGCTGCGCCGGCGGCCGCCCGGAGGCGGCCACCGGCGGTGGATCACTTCTTGGAGTAGAACTCCACGATCAGCTGCTCCTGGACCGGAACGTCGATCTGCGCGCGGACCGGGACCTGGTGCACGAGGATGCGCATCCGCGACGGGATGACCTCCATCCAGGCGGGGACGACGCGCTCGCCGTGGGTCTCGCGGGCGACGATCAGCGGGGTCAGCTCGAGCGACTTCTCGCGCACGTCGATGATGTCGTGGTCGGTGACCTGGAAGGACGGGATGTCGACCTTCTTGCCGTTGACCAGGAAGTGGCCGTGCACGACGAGCTGGCGGGCCTGGCGGCGCGTCCGGGCGAAGCCGGCGCGGTAGACCACGTTGTCGAGGCGGCACTCGAGGAGCTGCAGGAGGTTGTCGCCGGTCTTGCCCTGGCGACGGCTGGCCTCCTTGTAGTAGCGGACGAACTGCTTCTCCATCACGCCGTAGGTGAAGCGAGCCTTCTGCTTCTCACGCAGCTGCAGGAGGTACTCGGACTCCTTGATGCGACCGCGGCCGTGCTGGCCGGGGGCGTAGGGACGCTTCTCGAAGGCAGCGTCGCCGCCGACGAGGTCGACACCGAGACGGCGCGACTTGCGGGTCATGGGACCGGTGTAGCGGGCCATGTGTCAGTCTCTCTTTCTCAGTCTCGGGCTCAGACGCGGCGGCGCTTGGGCGGCCGGCATCCGTTGTGCGGGGTGGGCGTGACGTCCTGGATGGTGCCGACCTCGAGGCCGATGGCACCCAGCGACCGGATGGCGGTCTCACGACCCGAGCCCGGGCCCTTGACGAAGACGTCGATCTTCTTCATGCCGTGGTCCATGGCGCGACGGCCCGCGGCCTCGGCAGCCATCTGGGCGGCGAAGGGGGTCGACTTGCGCGAGCCCTTGAAGCCGACGGTGCCGGCAGAGGCCCACGAGATCACCGCACCGGTCGGGTCGGTGATCGTGACGATGGTGTTGTTGAACGTGCTCTTGATGTGGGCTTCGCCCTGAGCGACGTTCTTCTTCTCCTTGCGGCGGACCTTGGTCGCGCGGCTCTTGGGAGGCATTCACTAACTCCTGATGAGGTCTGGTCTTGAAGCTTGCGTGGGGACTGAAGTGATCAGCGCTGCGCCCGGTGAGGGGAGCAGATCACTTCGCCTTCTTCTTGCCGGCGACGGTGCGCTTGGGGCCCTTGCGGGTGCGCGCGTTGGTCTTGGTGCGCTGACCGCGGACCGGGAGGCCCATGCGGTGGCGGCGACCCTGGTAGCTGCCGATCTCGATCTTGCGGCGGATGTCCGCCTGGACCTCACGGCGGAGGTCACCCTCGATCTTGAAGTTGGCTTCGATCTCATCGCGAAGCTTGACCAGCTCCTCGTCACCGAGCGTGTGGACCCGGGCGTTCGGGTCGACGCCGGTGGCGGCCAGGATCTGCTGGGCGCGGGTACGGCCGATGCCGTAGATGTAGGTGAGCGCGATCTCGATGCGCTTGTCGCGCGGGAGGTCGACACCAACGAGGCGTGCCATGTGGCGGTTCCTTGTCTGTTCTCGCAGTGGTTTCTGGTCGTGTCGCGTCCCATCCCGCCTCGGGTGGGCTCCGGCCAGTGCTCCGGAGGTGACTTCAGTCGGGTGGTGCCCGACCTAGCGATCACGTTGTGTGGTGTTTCAGTTGTCAGGTGCTGCGGTCGATCTGCTGGGGTTTCGGGTTCAGGCCCGCTTGCCGCAAGCGGCTGCGCGGCTCGCGCTGCTCGTCCCGCTCCGGCTCCGCCGGATCGGGGCGAGGTCGCTCACCCCTGGCGCTGCTTGTGACGCGGGTTCTCGCAGATGACCATGACCCGGCCGTGACGGCGGATGACCTTGCACTTGTCACAGATGGGCTTGACGCTCGGGTTGACCTTCATGTCAACGAATCCTTGCTACTCGGCTGGCACCTGCGCAGATCGGTGGTCTCGCAGGCTCGATCACTTACTTGTAGCGGTAGACGATCCGACCCCGGGTGAGGTCGTAGGGCGAGAGCTCCACCACGACCCGGTCCTCGGGGAGGATCCGGATGTAGTGCTGGCGCATCTTGCCGCTGATGTGGGCGAGCACCTTGTGCCCGTTGGCCAGCTCCACGCGGAACATGGCATTGGGAAGGGCCTCCACGACGGTGCCCTCGATCTCGATCACGCCTTCTTTCTTCGGCATGTCCTCCACAATCTGTTGTCTCGTTGTCTACCGTGGCCCGGGAACCGCCCGGCACCTGCGAGCAGGTGGCCGGTGGACCTCGTGAGGCGGTCCGGGGGAGCCTCTTCCCGGAGCACGCGCGAGCGTCAGCGACGATCACACGAGATCCTGGGCAGCCGCGAGGCGCCACGAACACAGCCCACGTTGGGCCGACGCACCAGTTTAGTCAGGCGTCCGGCGAGAACGCCAATCAGCGAGGCCGCGCACCCGCCGGGCGAACGACGGGACACGCCCGGACGCGGGGGCCGGACCCGCCGCGAGCCCCTCGTCGTCGGCGCGCGCGGGCGACGACGTCGTGGGCTGCAGCGAGCGGAGGCTGACCGCGGCGCGCAGCCGCTGCCACCGGCCCACCTCGTGCGACATGGCGCGACGCTCGGCGTCGACGGACTCCCAGTAGGTCGTCGCCGCCCCCACCTCGGGCACGCTCGGGCCGAAGACGAAGCCGTCGGCCCGGCGGGCCAGGGCCGCCGCCTGCGCGGACACGATGCCGGCCGACTGCTCGCGACGGGTGACCGTCGGCCCCAGCGGGACCGGCTGGCCCAGGTCGCGGGCGTGGTCGACCAGCTCACGCCAGGCACCCACGAACCGGGCCGAGGGCGAGGCCGCACTGCGGCGGCGGTGCCGGCGCAGCGCCTTCAGCCCGACCACGGCGGCGAGCAGCAGGGCGATCGCGAGCAGCGGCAGCCCGACGTAGGTCACCACCCATCCGACCCAGGCGGGCAGGCCGGGGATGAGGGCGTCCTCGTCCTCCTCGGCCTTCTTCTTGCGGGTGGCCTTGCGCTCCTTGAGGTCGGCGTCGCTCTGCTCGCCGGCGTCGGACGGCGGCGGGATCGGGTTCGGCGGCGGGATGACGGTGCCGGACATCGGCGTGTTGGTCTCGGGCAGCTGGTCGGCCGGAGGGGTGGTCGACATGAACGCCTCGGTGGGCAGCGTGCGCCAGGACCCGTCGGCGGCGCGCAGCTCGACCCAGGCAGAGACGTCCCTGCCGGTCACCCGGCCACCGTCGGGCACGACCGCACCGAGCACGACCCGCGCCGGCACGCCGATGTCGTTGGCGATCAGCGCCATGGTGGCGGCGTACTGCTCGTCGTTGCCGACGATCTGCGGGGCGTTGACGAACTCGTCGGAGAGCCGCCAGGCGCTGTGGCCGGCCACGTAGATGCGCTCGGTGCGGCCGATGCCGTCGGAGTACCTGCCCTCGGTGCGCAGGTGCTCGGCCGCGGCGAGCACCCGGTCCATCGGGTCGCCGCCGGCACCCTCGGTCCACTTCTCGCTCGGCCCCTGGATGAACGCCGCGCCCGCCGGCAGCGGGGACACCTCGGCCGACCCCACGGTCTCCTCGGTGAGCTCGTCGTCGGGCTGGACCGCGGTGAAGGAGTAGCGGTCGCCGCTCTGCAGTCCCGTGGGGACCACCGCGGTCGAGGTGGCCAGGTTGTAGCGGAACACCTCGGCCGTGGCGCGTGCGTCGCCCGTCTCGAACTCCACCGAGCGCAGCGCACCGACCGTGGGCAGCCACACCCCCGTCCACCCCTCCCCCAGGGTCACGGTGGCGTCGACCGGCTCGCCCTCGACGGGGTTGTCGATGGTGGAGGAGACCCGCTGGAAGGAGTCGTCGCCCGGGCCGGGCAGTGCGTCGTCGGTGGCGCCCCACACCATCCCGTCGTAGCGGTCCATCGCGGCGAACCGCACCCGTGTGCCGGCGGGGACGCCCTCGATGTCGAGCAGCGTCTTGTCGTAGACGTTGGCGGGGTCGACGCGGCCCTTGAGGTCGACGTACTTGCGGAAGCCGGCGAGCGGCGAGGGGTAGCGGCCGATGTCGAAGGGCGGCTCGACCCAGTTGCGGGCGACCGCGCGCCGGGAGTCGTCACCGACGATGATCGCGCTGACCGGCTGCGCGAGCGCCGCCGCGAGCGCGAGCATCACCACCGCGCCGACGCCGCGGACGTACGACGTCGTGCCGCCGTGGACGGTCGCGCTCGCGCGGCGGGCGCGGAGCGCGAGCCAGGCGAGGGCGAGCGCGGTGAAGACGGAGCCCTGCAGCAGCAGGGACTGGGGGCGGCGCACGCCGAGCAGGATCACGGCGGCGAGCACCACGGTCATCCCCGCGACGGGCAGCAGCGCGGCCACCCAGGCTCGCCGGGGCCGGCGCTGCGCGAGGGCGAGGCCGACCAGGCCGGCGACCATCCCGGACAGCCACGCCAGCACCAGCAGCGGGCCGTCGCCGTCGACCGGCGGGAGCGTGGTCAGCAGGTCCTTCCACCCGAAGACCGCCTGGTCGGCGACCCGGGCCAGGGTCGTGGGCCCCGGCAGTGTGTAGGTGTCGCCGAGGGAGCGCAGGGCCAGCGGCCCGCCCAGCACGAAGAACAGCACGAGGCAGATCACGACGGACGACACGACGGGCCAGCCGGCGGCCCGGGTCAGGTGGGTCACGACGACGGCGACGACGGCGCCGAGCATGCCGAGGACGAGGTAGGTCGAGCCGGTGAAGGAGGTGCCGAACGCGAGCAGCGCCACCGCCGCGAGCGCGAGCGTGAAGGCGATGTCGACCCACCCGTGCAGGTCGGGCACGAGTGCGTGGGGCCGTACGCGGGTGCGGCTGCCGGTCGTGGTGCTGTCGCGCCTCATCGCACGCTCCACCTCAGCAGGCCGCCGAGGTCCTCCTTGGCGGCGAGGTGCAGCACGGGCAGGCCGAGGGTCTCGGTCACGCGGCTGTTGCCCCGGGGGTCGATCACGATGGCGAAGCGGCGCACCTCCGGCGGGAAGGCGGCGGAGGCGCGCAGCAGGTCGGTGAACGGCGACTCGCTGCCGCCGACGAAGAACGCGAGGCTGGTGTCGGGCGCCAGCATGCTGGCCTGCCGTCCCGACTCCACGATGCCGCGCTCGCCGAAGTCCGCCCGGCACACGGCGTCGAGGGCGAGGTGGCCGTCGGACCCCGACGAGGCGTGGCTGCCGCACACGAACGAGACGTCGAACTCGTCGAGCACGGCCCGCACGGCGATGGACGCCGCGACGGTCATCGCGGTCTCGAAGTCGTCCGGGTCCGACCAGGAGTCGAGCCGGTCGTCGACGACGATCGTGGCGTGGCTGCGCCGGGTGTCGAGGTACTGCCGCACGAGCAGGGCCGACTCGCCGGTCGAGGCCATCACCTTCGCCGACGAGCGCCAGTGGATGTGGCGCAGGTCGTCGCCGGGGACGTACTCGCGCAGGGCGTGGAAGGCGAGGTCGCTCTGGCTGACCGCGTCGGTGGAGACGCCCTCCAGGTCGCGCAGCAGGCCGGCGCCGAGCGACTCCATCGGCACCAGCGGCGGACGCACCAGCACCTCGCGCACCGGCGTCCAGACGACGTCGCGGGAGAAGATGCCGATCGGGTCGCCGCGCCGGGTCATCGCCGGGCCGACCGCGATCACCCCACGGCGCTCGGTGCGGATCGTGAACGACTCCTCGTGGGTGGCGCCGGGGGCCAGCGAGCGGATGCCGTAGCGGTGCACCGCCGACCCGACCGGGACCTCGAGGGTGGTCGGGACCAGCCGGGTGGACGCCCGGTTGACCACCAGGACACCCGCCGCCACCGACTCCCCCGCGGCGACGCGCTCGGGCTGGAGCCGGAGGTCGACCGACACCGACGTGCGCCCCAGGAGGAACGGCAGCGCGAGCACGACGAGCAGCAGGCAGCCCGCGCCGAGGACCGCCAGCTCACGCCACTGCGTGAAGGTGGCCACCAGGAGCGCACCCAGGCCCAGGCCGAGGACCAGCCAGCCGATCGGCTTGAGGACCCCGAGCACGTCGTTCAACCGCTGCCTCATCGAGGGCTCAGACCCCCACGCGGTCGGTCGGCGGGGCCACGGCGTCGAGCAGGCGCGAGATGACCGTCTGCACGTCGACGCCGCTGAACTGCGCCTCGGCGTCGAGCAGCAGGCGGTGCGAGAGCACCGGCTCGGCCAGGTCCTTGATGTCGTCGGGGACCACGTGGTCGCGACCGTCGGCGGCGGCCCACGTCTTGGCGACCCGCACGAACGCCAGGCACCCGCGGGGGGACAGGCCGAGCTTGACGTGCGGCTGGCGGCGCGACTCCTCGGCGAGCTCGGCCACGTAGCCCACGACTGCGGGGTCGACGTAGACCTTGTCGGCCAGGCCGCTCATCTGAGCGATCGTGGCGGCGGTGATCACCGGGGTGACGAGGGCGGCGCGGTCGCGGACGGCGGCGTTGTTGAGCAGCTCGACGGTCGCCTGGCGGTCGGGGTAGCCGACCGAGGTCTTCATCAGGAAGCGGTCGAGCTGGGCCTCGGGCAGGCGGTAGGTGCCGGCCTGCTCGATCGGGTTCTGGGTGGCGATCACCAGGAACGGCCTGCCGACCGGGTGGGCGACGCCGTCGACGGTGACGCGGCCCTCCTCCATCACCTCGAGGAGCGCCGACTGGGTCTTGGGCGAGGCCCGGTTGATCTCGTCGGCCAGCACGATCGTGTGGAAGATCGGCCCCGGGTGGAACTCGAAGGTGCCCTTGTGCTGGTCGTAGACCGTGACGCCGATGACGTCGGAGGGCAGCAGGTCGGGCGTGAACTGGATGCGGGCGTGGCTGCCCTGCACGGTGTTGGCCAGGGCGCGCGCCAGCATGGTCTTGCCGGTGCCCGGGAAGTCCTCGAGCAGGATGTGCCCCTCGGAGAGCAGGCAGGTCAACGCCAGCCGGACGACGTGGCGCTTGCCGAGGACGGCCTTCTCCATGTTGTCGGTGAGCTGGTCGAAGGTCGACTTGAACCACTCGGCCTGTTCGTGGCTGATCGTCATCTTGTACACACTCTCCTTGTCACCAGTTGGCCGGAGCGGCCAGGAAGTCCTGCCCACGCCACGAGCACAGCGCCGTCGTGACGCCCGTGCGGTAGTAGTACGCGATCTGCCAGTCGCCGTCCTTGGTGAAGTTCCACGACCGGTTCTCGTCCCACCAGCCGGGATCGCCTGCGTTGTCGACCCTGCAGGAGATCGAGTCACCCTGTCGAAGCCCCGAGATGCGAAGCTGGACGAAGGCGCACGATGCTTCGACGCAGTCCGGCTGCCAGCTGAACTGGCGGCAGTCCTGCACAGTGGAGTCGTCGTCGTCGCATGCGGCACCCTTCGCCACGACGACAGACGGCGGTGGCGGCGGTCCACTCCGGTCGACCCTCCCTCTCGAGGACGAGCCGCGCGTGGACGGGTTGGCGTCCTGCAGGGTCACGTCGATCCGCACCACCTCGTCGAAGTCACTAGTGGTGTGGCTGAACGGCTGGCTGAACGCACCCACGCCGCCGAGGTTCACGACCTGGGCCGGACCCCCGTTGATGCGGATCGCCAGCTGTGCCGGATCCCCGTTGCTGGTGCCCGAGATGGTCCACGTGACATTCCGGCCGTCGATCGTCGGTGCGCCGATCTCGTTCAGCATTCCGTCGAGGGGACCGAATGCCTGGACGTTCTGCTGAGCACTCAAGGTGCACCCGGCCGGAGCGTCCTCGTTGCACACCCGCAGCTGCACCGGATAGGGCTGCTCGTTGCTCGGCACCTGGACACGGGTGGTGACCGCGCCCGTCTGCTGGTTGAACGTCCGAGCGACCCCCCCGGCGACGAGGATCTCGACCTTGCTGGCGCTGCCGCGCGAGTCCGGCACGGTGTACTGCAGCTGGACCTCCTGGCTCGCCCCTGTAGCGGCCGCCTGGAAGGAGCCCCACGCCGCCGGACGGCCGACGGCCAGGATCGACGTGCCGGCGCTGGGCTGCGAGCGCTTGCCGGGCTGGTCGCCCGGCTGGTTGCTGGCGACGACGGTGTAGGTGTAGGTGAGGCCGTCGTAGGGCACGCCGGTGTGCGTGCAGGTGAGCGACGCCGTCCGCTGGCAGCCGGGGACGGCGCCGGAGCTCTGGCCGTTGGAGTAGTTCACCGTGTAGATGGTCGGGCCGGGGCCCTCGGGGAGCACCGCCGGCCACGAGATGCGGATGTTGGTCTGGTTGGCGCCCGCCTCGAGGTCGGCGACGGACGGGGCGGCGGGCGCGGCCGGCGTGCCGAGCGGCTGCATCTCCCCCGACGTGCGCGGCAGCGAGTAGCCGACCTTGTTCTGTGCCTTGACGGTGAACTCGTAGCGCTGGTTGTTGTCGAGCCCGGACGCGGGGTAGCTCGTCGAGCTGCCCGGCACGACGGCCTGGCCACCGCGCCAGGTGATCGTGTAGTCGAGGATCCGGGAGGTGTCGGTGGAGGGCTTGTCCCACGCGATGGTGATCTGCCCGTCGCCGCGGCTCACCATCCGGATGTCCTGGACCCGGCCGGGCTGGGTGTCGGCCCGCGCCGAGCGCGACAGGCCGCTCCACTCGCTCGGCCCCACGCGGTTCACCGCCTGGGCGCGGAAGCTGTAGTTGCCGCCGCTCTTGAGCTTGCGGAAGACGCACTCGTTGGTGTCGCAGCGCTGCCGGGCGCCGGTCTTCTCCTCGCGCACCCAGTAGTAGAGGATCGGCGCTCCGCCGTCGTCGCCCGGAGGGGCCCATCCCATCTTGATGGTGCCGACCTCCTCCGACAGGGTGTAGGGCCGCGGCTCGCCGGGTGCCTGGGGGACGCCGACGACCTCGAACTGGATGCGGCCCTCCGCCACGCGGGAGGAAGGCGGGTCCCCTGCGGAGACGTCGCTGACCACGAGGCGGAAGCTGGCCTCCGCGCCGCGGGTGTCCTTGGCGGCGGTGAGCGTGAGCCGGCTGCCGCTGACGGACGCGCGTACGCCCGGGGTGCCGGTGTTCTGCACGGAGACGATCGTCGGGTCGGGGTCGGCCACGCCCCCCTCGAGGTAGGCGGCGATGTCGTAGGTGCGGGTCTGGCCCGCCTCCATCGTCTCGACCCGGATCGGCAGCAGCCGCGGCGGCGGCGCCTGCGCCAGCCGGAAGCGCACCTCCTGGACGTTGCTCTCACCGGCGCGCACGGCCAGCACCGCCTGGCCACCCTCGGTGGCGGCCTGCGAGGCGGTGACCGCGACGACCGACCCCTGCGGGCTGCCGGCCTCCACGCCGTCGAGGCCCTGGCTCCACTCCGCGCTGAACTCCAGCGACGCGGCGTCGCGCGGGTCGACGGTGAAGACCTTGCAGTAGCTCGCGATGTCGAGGTCGTAGCGCTGCCCGGCCGACATCGGGATCACGGTGGTGGGGCACTCGAGCGAGGGGGTGTCGTCGCCGACGAGCACCGGGATGGACAGCACCGCGGTCACCCCGTCCTCGGTCGTGGCGGTGTCCTCGTTCCCGCTGGCGTCGGCGGCGGTCGTGACCTCCACGAGGACCGATCCGGGACCGCGGAAGCCGGCCGGCGCCGAGAGGGTGAAGCGGTTGTCGCCGTCGGGCCCGACGGTGAGCGCGGCGGGCGAGGCGGACCAGGAGCGGCGGCCGGAGGCGAGGCGCACCTGCCTGCCGTCGGGTGCCGCTATGTAGTCGGAGATCTTGCCCGTCGTGCTCTCGCCCGGGTCGAGCTCGATGAGCGCGCCGTTCTTGACGTAGGGCAGGCCGTCGCCGGTGGGCGGGATGTAGACGGACGCAGCGGCGGTGGCGCCGTCGGCGTCGCGCACCTCGAAGGGCAGCACCTTGGGGGCCGCTCCCCGGTCGGCGCGCACCTGCACCCCGTCGACCACCCGGGCCGAGGGGTCGCCAGAGACGTCGACGAGCTCGAGGTCGTCGACCGACCCGTCGGGGTCGTAGGCGCCCTCGAGGACGTCGACCACGACGCTCTCGCTGTCGTCGGCACGCCCGAACGCGTCGTAGACGACCGGCGGGTTGTCGTAGTCGTCGGCGGTGGTCAGGGTCATCGTCGCGCGCGACTCGTCGATGCCGTTGGTGACCCGGTAGACGAGCACGGTCGGCGGCGCGGCCACCGACCCGGGGGCGGGGACCGTCACCAGGTTGGTCTCGGGGTCGAGGCGCGCCCCGGCGGGGCCGTCGAGGATCTCGACCTCG
Organism: Nocardioides sp. Z13_37; assembly: GCF_058355585.1. Taxonomy (NCBI): domain Bacteria; kingdom Bacillati; phylum Actinomycetota; class Actinomycetes; order Propionibacteriales; family Nocardioidaceae; genus Nocardioides; species Nocardioides sp. Z13_37. Next base: position 126,970 of record NZ_JBZGDV010000005.1, read on the forward strand.
ACGGAGTCGCCCGACGCGATGAAGTCGTTGGCCAGGGGGTCGAAGGTGGCCGTGCGGCCGGGCTCGACGGTGAGCCGGTCCTCGACGGCGAGCGGCGGCTGGGGCTGGCCGGGCTCGACGACGGCCACCCGGACCGTGCCGGTCGCGAACGCGCCCTGGGAGTCCACGACGGAGTAGGTGAACTCGTCGGTGCCCACGGTGCGGGGGTAGGCCTGGTACTCCAGGAAGTTGCCACCGATGGCCTCGATCCGCCCCAGCCGCGGGGCGGACGTGATGCCGGTGACCGTGACCGGGTCGCCGTTGCGGTCGACCCCGACGCCGGGCACCCGCACCTTTACCACGTCGCCGGAGACCACCCGCCCCTCGAGCGTCGGCGGCTCCGGTGCGTCGTTGGGGTCGTCGGCCGGCACGACGGTCACCTTGAGCACGCCCTCGGCGCGCTTGCCCTCGAGGTTCTGCGCCACGTAGGTGACGGAGTAGGTGTCGCGCTCCGCGACCTGCTCCGGCGCGACGTAGCGCACGACCCGGCCCGACACGAACGCCCGGCCCACGTCGCCGGTCACGTCGATGGGCGCGACGACGGGGAGCCGGCCGGGGGTGTCGGTGCTGGAGAGGTCGTTGAGCAGCGTCAGGCGGTCGCCGGCCGGCGAGACGTCGTTGTCGAGCACCGGCACCGCGACGCCCGCGCCCGCGCGCACCACGACCCGGTCGGTGACGGTGATCGGGGTGTTGTCGGCCGGGGCGGGTCGCTGGGTGACGACCACCTCGCCGCGCACGCCCGAGCTGGCGCCGTTGCTGATCGTGTAGGAGACGGTCTGCGTCGCCGGCGCCAGGTCGGGACCGGTCGCGGAGATGCGCAGCCAGCGGCCGTCGATGATCGCCACGTCGAGCTGGTCGGCCCGGTCCGCGGCGGCGCGCTGCACCACGAGCAGGCCGCCGCCCGGGTCGAGGTCGTTGGCCAGCACGTCGACGATGCCGGGGGCCTGGCCGTAGACGGTCAGGGTGTCGGGCATCGCCACCGGGTCGGCCGAGCGCTTGGGACGCGCCCTCACGTCGACGCGGATGGTGCCCTGGTCGAGGGGGGCGTTGCCGAAGCCGGCGTCGTAGCTGAGGAAGTAGGTGCCGGCGCGCTCGCCGGTGAACGTCAGCTGGCCGGACTCGAGGTCGGAGACGATCTTGGCGTTGGGCTGCTGCGGCACCTTGCCGCCCAGCGACAGCTCGGCGTCGGGGGCGTTGGGGTCGGAGCCGGGCAGGTCGTTGAGCAGCGGGCGGATCTTGATCTGCTTGCCGACCTCGCCGCGCACGACGTCGGGCTCGGCCTGCGGCGCGTAGGCCTTCTGGTCCTTCGGCGCCTGCACCTGGAAGCTCATCGACTTCTTGACCGGGGCGGAGCGGCCGTCGGTGACCGCGAACTCCACCCGCACCAGCTGCTGGCCGTCGGCGGCGCCGGTCGGGGCGGTGAACCGGATCCGCCCGTCGGCCGTGGTGCGCGCGGCCGCCCCGGACTGCTCCCCGCCGACCGCCTGGGCGGAGTCGAGGAGCAGCGTGTCGCCGTCGCGGTCGTCACGCCAGTCGGCGAGGACGGGCACCGCGAGCTCGCCGCCGTGCGGGACCTTGTAGGTCGGCTTCTTCCACCCCGTGCGGACGGCCGGCGGCTCGTTCTGCTGCTCGCCGCGCACCTCGATGTCGACGGTTGCGTGCGCGGACAGGCCGTTGCGGCCGTCGTCGATGAAGTAGTCGAACCGCGCCGGCCGGGCGTCCTCGGGCATCTGCAGCACGAGGGTCTGGCCGTCGGGGCTGATCTCGACGCGCGCGCCGCCGGACGGCTGGTCGACGTCGACGATGCTCAGCAGGCGCCCCTCGGGAGCGGAGTCGTTGTCGAGCGGGTGCAGCACGGTGGTGCGCCCGGCGCGGACGCCGTAGGAGTCCGGCTTGGCGCGGGGCGGGCGCCGGTCGGCCTCGGCCTGGTTCTCGTTCTCCTCGTCGTCGTCCTTGTTCTTCTTCTTGGAGGTGAACGCCTCCCAGTTGTCGATGCGGATCGGCTTGTCCTGCTGGACGTCCCACACCGTGCCGCTGTTGGCGTCGTTGAGCACGATCTCGCCCCGGTTGACCCGGAACGCCAGGCTGGTGGCGTTGCCGCCGAGGTTGTTCTCCTCGACCTCGGTGGAGCCGCACTGGACCGCGACGGCGCCGAGGCCGCCGGACCAGGCGCCGTAGACGCACGCACCGAGGCGGACCGGCTCGACCGGCGTCCCCGACCGGTCCGAGACGGTCGTGACGTCGCCGGAGTCGAGGTCGACGCTCAGCAGTCCCTCGGGCGCTCCCACCAGCACGGCGTCGTGGGCCGGACCGGCCTGCTGGAGCCGGCTGCCCGGCGGGACGGAGACGGTGGCGCCGCCGACGACGCCCAGCACGCCCGCCTCGGCGTCGAGGGTGACGACGCGCTCGCCCACCGTGGTGACGTCGGAGACCTGGCCGGCATCGCCGGGGAGGTCGGTGGTGCGCGGCTCGCGGAAGGTCGCGTCGGAGGGCGACAGCGTCGTGAGGGTGCCCTCGTCGGTCGAGGTCACCACCACCGTGCCGGCCTGGCTCACCGCGAGGGCGGCGCCCTCCCCGGCCTCGGCCACCGGCTCGGCCTGCCGGTCGACGGCGCTCACCACGGGCTTGCCCAGGTGGTCGTCGTAGCGCACGGCCCACACCTCGCCGGTCTCGGCGTCGACCGTGGCCAGCGTGCCGCCCGCCATCGCGACGTCGCCCGACGCGGGCACGGCGGCCGAGCCACCGTCCTGGGCCTCCAGCCTGCTGGTCTCGATCACCTGCCCGCGGCTGGTGCCGGCATCGAGGGTGACGACCGCGGCGCCGTCCTGCACCACGTCGAGGCGAGCCTTGCCGTTGTCGCCGGGCACCACGCCGTCGAGCTGGTTGATCGGCTTGTTGAGCCGGCCCGACCAGCCCAGCTTGCCGTTGACGACCCAGACGCCGCCGTCGTTGAGCTCGGCCTCGTGCGACTTGTACCCGTCGGCGGTCACGGCGTAGACGACGACCGCGGCGGTGGTGATCGCCAGGGCGACACCGGAGGCGATGCCCGCCCGGTGCCGACGCAGAGCGCTCACACGTGCCACGTCGGTCCCCCCTTGGCCCCACGGATGGGGGTGCGCCCGCCGCGATCCCCCAGAGGAGGGTAAGTATGCCTCCGGGGTTCGACAAGTTTTCGAGAAGTCCAGACCATGTGCGCGGGACTGGTGTGATGGGTGATGATGGCGCCGTGGCGGTGCACGAGGGGAGCCGACGTTGATCGTGGAAGCGCGGTACGCCAGCGGGACCGGCGTGCTCGTCGGCCGGGGGGCGCACTGGGTGCTGCTCACCGACCCCGGTGACGAGCAGGTGCTCCAGGACATCTGGGACGCACTGTCGCTGAGCGCACCGTCGGGCCCGAGCGTCGCCGAGCGGGTGCTCGCCATCGCGGAGAAGGCCTTCGACGGCGACCCGCCCGGCCTGGCCCTGGCCGACTTCACCTCGGGAGCCTCGAGCACGCTGTCGCGGGGCTCCGGCCACGTACGCCTCTCCGGCCCGTCCCGCGTGCTGGCCCTCGACGGCGGCGCCGACCCCGGCGACCCGGCGCCGACCCGGCGCCTCGTGGGCGGGGTGGTGGCCGCCGACCGCGTGGAGCTGACGCCGGTCTCGACGCGCCCCGCCCCCGCACCGCGTGTCGACGAGGGCGCTCCTCCCCCGGCCGCGTCCACCGCGCTCATCGACGGGATCCCCGCCGACATCCTCGCCGCCAAGGGGCCCGACGGCCCGCCGCCACGCACCCGCGTGCGCCACCGCGTCGAGGACACCGGCTCCCTGGTCGACACCTCCGAGCCGGACCCGCTCCTCATGCAGCGGATCGAGGAGGGCGCGCACACCACGATCCGGCCCGCGCCCGCCCCCGCCGGGGCGTCCGACGACGACCACGACGGGTCAACGACGCTGCGCCCCTCGCACCTCGCGCACAGCACGGTCCCGACCGTGCTCGCGGTGAGCTGCCCGCTGGGCCACCTCACTCCCCCGGCCGCGCCGCAGTGCCGGGTGTGCCACCAGCGCGTCGCCCCGCAGGAGCCGCGTCGCGTCGACCGCCCGCCCCTGGGCGGGCTTCGGCTGCCGACCGGCGAGGTGGTGCCGCTGGACCGCGGCGTGATCCTGGGCCGCAAGCCCGCGCCGCCCGAGGGCAGCACCGACTGGCCGCACCTGGTCCACCTGCCCTCCGACCACTCGTTCGTCTCGCGCCGCCACCTGCAGATCGAGCTCGAGGGCTGGGACGTCGTCGCCCGCGACCTCGAGAGCCGCGGTGGCACCACCATCGCGCCGCCGGGGCGTGACCCCGAGCGGATGCGGCCCGGCGACGCCTACGTCCTCGAGCCCGGCACCGTCCTCGACATGGCGCACGTCTACAGCGTGCGCTTCGAGTCGGGGGCGGTCGCCCGGTGAGCGCCCCAGTCATCCCGGGGTTCGCGTTCGTCGAGCACCTGGGCAGCGGCGGGTTCGCCGACGTGTTCCTCTACGAGCAGCAGTGGCCGCGGCAGCGGGTCGCGGTCAAGGTCGTGCGCCCCGACGTGCCGCTGACCGACCGGGAGAAGTACCTCTTCACGGCCGAGGCCAACGCGATGGCGCGCCTGGCCGACCACCCCTACATCGTCTCGGTGATCACCGCCGGGGTGACGGCCGAGGGCGGCCGGCCGTTCCTGGTGATGCGCTACTGCCCGCCGCCCGACCTGGGCGTGCGGGTGCGTGCCAACCCGATGGCACCCGTCGACGCCGTCTCCACCGGGATCAAGCTGGCCAGTGCCATCGAGACCGCGCACCGCTCGGGCATCCTGCACCGCGACATCAAGCCGAGCAACGTGCTGGTCACCAGCTACCACGAGCCGGCGCTCACCGACTTCGGCATCGCGGGGCACATCGCCGACATCGAGGGCGACAACGACGTCCGCATCTCCTACCCGTGGTCGCCGCCGGAGCTGCTCGACGGCCGCTCCAACGGCTCGGTGGCCTCCGACGTCTACTCCCTCGGCGCCACCATCTGGCACCTGCTGGTCGGACGCTCGCCGTTCTCGATCCCGTCCGGCGACAACTCCACCCGTGCCCTCAGCGCCCGCATCCTGCACGCCGCCCCGCCGGCCACCCAGCGCCCCGACGTCCCGCCGGCGCTCGACCGGCTGCTGCAGCAGTGCCTGTCCAAGCGCCCCGAGCACCGGCCCGCCAGCGCCCTCGAGCTGGCCCGGGCGCTCCAGCGGATCGAGGCCGCCGCCGGCTGGCCGCGCACGCCGGTGGCCGTCGAGGGCGACCGTCCCGACTCGTCGGTCAGCGCCTCACCGGCCGGCGAGGCCGCCGCGCGCGCCGAGGAGGCCGAGGACGCCACGGCGATGAAGCCCGTCACCGTGATCTCCGCGAGCGGTCCGCGGCGCATCGCCGCGCAGGACCCCGTCCCCGTGGGCGAGGGCGAGGAGCAACAGCGCGGCCACGTGCCCGCACTGGTCTGGGCCGGCGTGGGGGCGGCGCTGCTCGCCGTGGTGCTCGGCTTCCTCCTGCTCGGCGGGGACGACCGCCGCGAGGACCCCGGGGTGGTCGTGCCGACCGAGTCGCAGACGCCGGCCGACGTGGTGCCCGACGTGCTCACCGAGGCGGTCACGCTCAACGGCGCCCGCACGCCGCGCGGCGTGCTGTTCACCTGGCGCCCGCCGGTGCCGGTCGAGCCGGGCGACTCGTTCGGCTGGCACCGCGACGACACCGACGAGTACGGCACCACGACCCGCAGGCGGCTGCTCGTCCGCACCGACGACCCGGTGTGCCTCGATGTGCGGATGACCCGCGGGTCGGACAACTCGCCCAGTGCGAGCACCTGCGTGTCCTGACCCGCGGGTCCCGGCGTCAGGCCGTGGTCAGTCGTCCTCCCAGTCGCGGCGCGGCCCGGTGGCCGCGTCCTGCTCCTGGTCCGACATCCGGCTCGAGGCCCACAGCGACACGACCGCGGTGATCGCGAGCGTGGCCACGATGACCACCAGGGAGAGCCAGATCGGGATCTCCAGCCAGGCGTAGTCGAGGTGCTGGCCGCCGTTGATGAACGGAAGCTCGTTCTCGTGGAGCGCGTGGAAGAACAGCTTCACGCCGATGAAGGCCAGCAGGAACGCCAGGCCGTAGGACAGGTAGATCAGGCGCTGGAGCAGGCCGCCGATGAGGAAGTAGAGCTGGCGCAGGCCCATCAGCGCGAAGATGTTGGCCGTGAGCACCAGGTAGGGCTCCTTGGTGATGCCGAAGATGGCCGGGATCGAGTCCAGCGCGAACAGCAGGTCGGTCGTGCCGAGGGTGATGATCACGATGAACATCGGCGTGATCATCTTCTTCGCCTGCTCCCCGCTCACGATCAGCTTCTTGCCGTGCCACTCCGAGGTCGCGGGGAAGCGGCGCTCGACGAACGCGACGAGCTTGTTCTCCTCGAACTCGTCGTCCTCGTCCTCCGAGCCCTCCTTGGCCAGCTTGATCGCCGTGTAGACGAGGAAGAGGCCGAAGAGGTAGAAGACCCAGCTGAAGTTGTTGATCGCCGCGGCGCCGACGGCGATGAAGACCGCCCGCATCGCCAGGGCCATCACGATGCCGATCATCAGGGCGTACTGCTGGAGCTCGCGGGGCACCGCGAACTTCGCCATGATGATGATGAAGATGAAGAGGTTGTCGATGGAGAGCGAGTACTCCACCAGCCAGCCGGAGTAGAACTCCAGCGCCGGCGTTCCGCCTGCGGAGTACCAGACGCCGAGGCCGAACAGGATGGCCATGCCGACGTAGATCGACAGGTAGGTCGCGCACTCCTTCATGCTCGGCTCGTGCGGCCGGCGGCCGACCACGGCGAGGTCGAAGGTGAAGATCGCGAGGGTCACCACGCCAGTGGCGATCCAGACCCAGGTGGGTACGTCCACGCTGCTTGCTCCTAGGGATGAGGCGAGATCGGGGTCCGTGCACGGCACGGACGCCAGAGGTCTCTTCCGCCCGCCCGACCCGGGCGGACCAGTGGCACCGGGCGCCGCTCGCGCGGACGCCGTACTGACGACACCACTACCAGGGAATACTCCCCTCCAACCGCGTCAGTCTGTCACGCCCGTCGAGGTGGGCACGAACCCCAGGGTCAGCGTCCGCCGAATGGGACGCCGAGCGCCGCCAGCCGCTCGCGGCCGCCGTCGACGGCGGTGAGCACCCAGGCCCCTTCGGGGGTCACGGTGAACGTGTGCTCGAAGTGGGCGGCGTAGGAGCCGTCGACGGTGGCGACGGTCCACTCGTCCTCGTGGAGGTCGGTGTGCTTGCTGCCGAGGGTGACCATCGGCTCGACCGCGAGCGCGAGGCCCTCCACGATCGAGGGCCCGCGGCCGCGGCGCCCGACGTTGGGCACGTTGGGCGCCATGTGCATCTCGGTGCCGATGCCGTGGCCGGTGTAGTCCTCGAGGATGCCGTAGCGGCCCTGGGAGCGCACGTAGGTCTCGACCGCGTGGCTGATGTCGGAGACCCGCCCGCCGAGCCGGGCAGCGGCCATCCCGCGCCAGAGCGACTCCTCGGTCACCCTCAGCAGCTCGGCCACGTCGTCGGAGACCTCGCCCACGGGGACCGTGATGGCGGCGTCGCCGTGCCAGCCGGCGACGATCGCGCCGCAGTCGATCGAGATCACGTCGCCCTCGGCGAGCGTGCGCGGGCCGGGGATGCCGTGCACGACCTCGTCGTTGACGGACGCGCAGATCGTCGCGGGGAACGGCGGGTGGCTGTAGCCCTTGAACGACGGCACGCCACCGTGGTCGCGGATGTGGGTCTCGGCGAGGGTGTCGAGCTCGAGCGTCGTCACCCCGGGCCGGACCGCGGAGCGCAGCAGCTCGAGGGTCTGCCCCACCAGCAGTCCGGCGACCCGCATCAGGTCGATCTGCTCAGGGGTCTTGATCTCGATCCCGCGGTCGCGGAAGCCCATGGGTGCGACCAGCCCTCAGCTCTGCATGACGGCGTCGAGGGCCCCGAAGATGCGCTCGGTGACCTCGTCGACCTCGCCCATCCCGTCGACCTCGATCAGGATGCCGCGCTCGCGGTAGACCTCGATGAGCGGCTCGGTCTGCTCGGCGTAGACCTCCTGGCGGCGCCGGATGACGTCCTCGGTGTCGTCGGTGCGCCCGTCGGTCACCGCGCGGTTGAGCAGTCGCTGGACGAGCTCCTCGGCGTCCACCGTGAGCACCACGACGGCGTCGAGGCGGTGGCCGGTGAAGCCGATCATCTCGTCGAGCTCGCCCACCTGGGCCAGGGTGCGGGGGTAGCCGTCGAGCAGGAAGCCCGGTGCGGCGTCGTCCTCGTCGATGCGGTTGCGCACCATCAGGTTGGTGACCTCGTCGGGGACGTACTCGCCTGCGTCCATGTAGCGCTTGGCCTCGACACCGAGGGGCGTGCCCTGGCTGACGTTGGCCCGGAAGATGTCGCCGGTGGAGATCGCCGGGATGCCGAAGTGCTCGGCCACGAAGCGGGCCTGCGTGCCCTTGCCGGCCCCGGGCGGGCCCATCAGGATGAGTCTCATCTACTTCAGGAATCCTTCGTAGTTGCGCTGCTGGAGCTGGCTCTCGATCTGCTTCACGGTGTCGAGCGCGACGCCGACCATGATGAGGATCGACGTGCCGCCGAACGGGAAGTTCTGGTTGGCCTGGATCATCGCGAACGCGACGAGCGGGACCAACGAGATCAGGCCGAGGTAGAGCGCTCCAGGGAACGTGATGCGGGACAGGACGTAGGACAGGTAGTCCTCGGTCGGCTTGCCCGCCCGGATCCCGGGGATGAAGCCGCCGTACTTCTTCATGTTGTCCGCCACCTCGACAGGGTTGAAGGTGATCGAGACGTAGAAGTACGTGAAGAAGATGATCAGCAGGAAGTAGGTCGCCATGTAGAGCGGGTGGTCGCCGTTGACGAAGTAGGTCCCGATGAAGTCGAGCACGGGGTTCTGGCTCTCGGGGTTGAACTGCACCGCCATCGCCGGCAGGTAGAGCAGCGACGAGGCGAAGATGACCGGGATGATGCCGGCCTGGTTGACCTTGAGCGGGATGTAGGTCGAGTTGCCGCCGAACATCTTGCGCCCGACCATCCGGCGGGCGTACTGCACCGGGATGCGGCGCTGGGCCTGCTCGATGAAGATGACGCCCGCGACCAGGACGAGGCCGATGACCATGACGATGGCGAAGGTGACCCAGCCCTGCGAGGTCTGCACGCCCCACAGCGCGGCCGGGAAGGTGGCGACGACCTGGGTGAAGATGAGGATCGACATGCCGTTGCCGATGCCGCGGTCGGTGATCAGCTCGCCGAGCCACATGATGACCGCGGTGCCCGCGGTCATGGTGATGACCATGACGAGGAACGTCGCGGTGCCGTCGTCGTGCAGCAGGTCGCGCGTGCAGCCCTGCAGCAGGGCGCCGTTGCGGGCGAGGGCCACGATGCCGGTCGCTTGGAGGACGGCCAGGCCCAGGGTGAGGTAGCGCGTGTACTGGGTGATCTTCGTCTGCCCGGCCTGCCCCTCCTTCTTCAGCGCCTCGAGCCGTGGGATCACCACGACGAGCAGCTGGAGGATGATGGAGGCCGTGATGTACGGCATGATCCCCAGCGCGAAGATGGTGAGCTGCAGCAGCGCACCACCCGAGAAGAGGTTGATCAGGCTGTAGAGCCCGCCCTCCTCCAGCTGGTTGATGCACGCCTGGACGTTGGCGACGTGCACACCGGGGGTGGGCACCTGGGAGCCGAGCCGGAAGATCGTGATGACCAGCAGGACGAAGAGCAGCTTGCGCCGCAGGTCCGGAGTCCGGAAAGCGTTGGCGAACGCGCCTAGCACTGGTTCCTCTTTCGTATGGGTGCCCGGCCAGGATCGGCGGGCGGACGAGACACCCTCGCCGTCGTACGGCAGAGGGCCCGGGGAAGCCTAACAGCCGGGGTGGGACCTGCTTCCCCGCTCAACGACAAAGGCCCGGCCGACAGTTCCCACTGTGCGGCCAGGCCTTCACCGGATGAGCGAGATCGTGGCCTCAGGACACGGTCACGGAGCCGCCGGCGGCCTCGATCTTCTCCTTGGCGGAGCTCGAGAACGCGTCGGCACTGACCTGGACGGCGACGGAGATGTCGCCCTGGCCCAGGACCTTGACGGGCTGGTTCTTGCGAACGGCACCCTTGGCGACCAGGTCCTCGACGGTCACGGTGCCACCGTCGGGGAACAGCTCGCCGAGCCGGTCGAGGTTGACGACCTGGAACTCCACGCGGAAGGGGTTCTTGAAGCCCTTCAACTTGGGCAGGCGCATGTGGATCGGCATCTGGCCACCCTCGAAGGCAGCAGGCACCTGGTAGCGCGCCTTGGTGCCCTTGGTGCCGCGACCCGCGGTCTTTCCCTTGGAGCCCTCACCGCGACCCACGCGGGTCTTGGCGGTCTTGGCGCCCGGAGCGGGACGCAAGTGGTGCAGCTTGAGCGTCATGTCACTCCACCTCCTCGAACGTCACCAGGTGACGGACAGTGTTGATCATGCCCCGGATCTCCGGGCGGTCTTCCTTCACGACGACGTCGCCGATCCGCTTCAGACCGAGCGAGCGAAGCGTCTCGCGCTGGTTGGCCTTGAGGCCGACCAGCCCGCGCTTCTGCTGGACCTTGAGCTGAGCCATCAGGCCGACACCTCCGCAGCGCCCTCGGCGCGCGCCCTGAGCAGGGCGGCCGGGGTGACGTCCTCGACCCGCATGCCGCGGCGAGCAGCCACGGCCTCGGGCTCCTCGAGCATCCGCAGCGCCTCGACGGTCGCGTGGACGATGTTGATCTGGTTGGACGAGCCGAGCGACTTGCTCAGCACGTCGTGGATGCCGGCGCACTCGAGGACCGCACGCACCGGGCCACCGGCGATGACGCCGGTACCGGGGGCGGCGGGACGCAGCAGGACGACGCCTGCAGCCTTCTCGCCCTGCACCGGGTGCGGGATCGTGCCCTGGATGCGGGGGACCTTGAAGAAGTGCTTCTTGGCCTCCTCGACACCCTTGGCGATCGCCGCGGGAACTTCCTTCGCCTTGCCGTAGCCGACGCCGACCAGACCTTCACCGTCGCCGACGATCACGAGGGCGGTGAAGCTGAAGCGACGACCACCCTTCACGACCTTGGCGACTCGGTTGATCGCCACGACGCGCTCGATGTAGGCGGTCTTGTCAGCCTGGTTGCGACCGTTGTCGCGTCCGCGACGGTCACCAGACTGGCGCTCGCCACCGCGCTGTCCGCGCTGGGCTCCGCTCATGAGACTTGCTCCTTAATCATCATTTCTGGGTGTCGGGCGATCAGAACTGGAGGCCGCCCTCACGGGCGGCGTCAGCCAGGGCCGCGATGCGACCGTGGTACTTGTTGCCGGCGCGGTCGAAGACCACGTCGTCGATGCCAGCCGCCTTGGCCCGGTCGGCCACGAGCGCGCCGACCTTCTTGGCCTGGTCGGTCTTGTCGCCGCCCGCGCTGCGGACGTCGGCCTCCATCGACGAGGCGTAGGCCAGCGTCGCACCGGCGAGGTCGTCGACGACCTGCACCGTGATGTGACGCGCCGAGCGGGTCACGACCAGGCGCGGGCGCTCGGTCGTGCCGTGGATCCGCTTGCGACCGCGCGCCTGGCGGCGCAGACGGGCGCGAACGCGCGGGGCGGTGTGCTTGTTGTTGGACAGCGAGATCGCCATGTCACTTACCGGCCTTTCCGACCTTGCGGCGGATGTGCTCGCCGGAGTAGCGCACGCCCTTGCCCTTGTAGGGCTCAGGCTTGCGGAGCTTGCGGATCTTGGCCGCGACCTCTCCGACGAGCTGCTTGTCGATGCCGACGACTCCGAGCTTGGTCGGTCCCTCGACAGTGAAGGTGATGCCCTCGGGGGCGTCGAAGATGATCGGGTGCGAGTAGCCGAGCTGGAACTCCAGCTGCGTCGGGCCCTTGGGCAGGACGCGGTAGCCCACGCCCACGATCTCGAGCTTCTTCTCGTAGCCGTCGGTCACGCCGACGACCATGTTGTGGATCAGCGTGCGGGTCAGTCCGTGCAGCGAGCGGCTGGTGCGGTCGTCGTCGGGACGCTGCACCTCGAGGATGCCGTCCTCGCCCTTGGCGACCGTGATCGGCGAGGCGATGGTGTGCGACAGGGTGCCCTTGGGGCCCTTGACGGTCACCAGCGAGTCGTCGATCGCGACGTCGACACCGGACGGGACCGCGATGGGGAGCTTGCCAATGCGCGACATGCTTCTCTCTCTTCCTGGTCTCAGATGGTCCGGGTCACCAGACGTAGGCGAGGACTTCGCCGCCCACGCCCTTCTGGTTCGCCTGGCGGTCGGTCAGCAGGCCCTGCGACGTCGAGATGATCGCGACGCCGAGGCCCCCGAGGACCTTGGGCAGGTTGGTGCTCTTGGCGTAGACGCGCAGGCCGGGCTTGCTGATGCGGCGCACGCCGGCGATCGAGCGCTCCCGGTTGCGGCCGTACTTGAGGGTCACGGTCAGCGTCTTGCCCACGGCGGGCTCGCCCTCGGCGCTCACGTTGTCCGCGACGTCGTAGGAGGTGATGTAGCCCTCCTGCTTGAGGATCTCGGCGAGGCCGGCCTTCATCTTGCTGTAGGGCATCGACACCACGTCGTGGTACGCCTGGTTGGCGTTGCGCAGACGCGTGAGCATGTCTGCGATCGGGTCAGTCATCGTCATGATGGGGTTCTTTCTCGTCGTGGTTTCCCGCGGCTCGCGGCCGCGGGACCTTCAACGTGTGTGAGTGAATTACCAGGAGGACTTGGTGACGCCGGGGAGCTCGCCGCGGTGGGCCATCTCCCGCAGGCAGATCCGGCACAGGCCGAACTTGCGGTAGACGGCCTTGGGGCGGCCGCAGCGCTGGCAGCGGGTGTAGCCGCGGACAGCGAACTTCGGCTTGCGGGCGGCCTTGACCTTGAGCGCAGTCTTCGCCATGTCAGTTCTCCTTGAACGGGAAGCCGAGCTGCTTGAGCAGCGCGCGGCCCTCGTCGTCGTTGGTGGCGGTGGTCACGACGGTGATGTCCATGCCGCGGGACCGGTCGATCCTGTCCTGGTTGATCTCGTGGAACATGACCTGCTCGGTGAGACCGAAGGTGTAGTTGCCGCGACCGTCGAACTGCTTGGGCGAGAGCCCACGGAAGTCGCGGATGCGGGGCAGCGCCAGGGACAGCAGGCGGTCGAGGAACTCCCACATGCGGTCGCCGCGGAGCGTGACGTGGGCGCCGATCGGCATGCCCTCGCGCAGCTTGAACTGCGCGATGGACTTGCGGGCCTTGGTCACGGCCGGCTTCTGGCCGGTGATCGCGGTGAGGTCGCGGATCGCGCCCTCGATCAGCTTGGAGTCGCGCGCAGCCTCGCCGACACCCATGTTGACCACGATCTTGGTCAGGCCGGGCACCTGCATGATGTTGGCGATCTCGAACTCCGAGCGCAGGGCGGGGACGATCTCCTCGCGGTAGCGCGCCTTGAGACGGGGAATCTCAGTGGTCTGGGTCTCGGCCATCTCAGATCTCCTTGCCGCTCTTGCGGGACACGCGGACCGACCGAGCCGCGGCGTAGGTCGAGCCGTCGGGACGGCGCTTGGTGACCTCGTCGCGTCGGAAGCCGACCCGGGTGACGCCGTCGCCCTCGACGAGCATCACGTTGGAGACGTGGATGGGCGCCTCGCGGGTGATGATGCCGCCGGTGGTGTTGGTCTGCTGGACGGACTTGGTGTGGCGCTTGACGAGGTTGACTCCCTCGACGATCACGCGGTCCTCCTCGCGGAGCACCGAGATGACCTTGCCCTGGGCACCCTTGTCCTTGCCGGCGATCACCTTGACGGTGTCGCCCTTCTTGATGTTCATGTGCTTACCCATCTCTCACAGCACCTCCGGGGCGAGCGAGATGATCTTCATGAAGCGCTTCTCGCGCAGCTCGCGGCCGACGGGGCCGAAGATGCGCGTGCCGCGCGGCTCTCCGTCGTTCTTGAGGATGACGGCGGCGTTCTCGTCGAAACGGATGTAGGAACCGTCGGCGCGGCGACGCTCCTTGACGGTGCGCACGATGACGGCCTTGACGACGTCGCCCTTCTTGACGTTGCCACCGGGGATCGCGTCCTTGACGGTGGCGACGATGACGTCACCGATGCCGGCGTAGCGACGCCCAGAGCCACCGAGAACACGGATGCAGAGGATCTCCTTCGCACCGGTGTTGTCGGCGACCTTGAGTCGCGACTCCTGCTGGATCATTGATTTCTCCTGGTTGTCGAGCTGGTTCTCGCACCCTCAGCGGGGAGCGAGCCTGGCCGAACTGATGTGTGGAAGATGTGGAGCACGAGGCCGGGGCCTCAGGTCACTTGGCCTTCTCGAGGACCTCGACGAGGCGCCAGCGCTTGGTGGCCGACAGCGGGCGGGTCTCCATGATCAGGACCCGGTCGCCGACGCCGCACTGGTTGGTCTCGTCGTGCGCCTTGAGACGCGAGGTCTTGCGCAGCACCTTGCCGTACAGGGCGTGCTTCACGCGGTCCTCGACGGCGACGACGATGGTCTTGTCCATCTTGTCGCTCACGACGAGGCCCTCGCGGACCTTGCGCTGCTTGCGCTCAGCGGACTGGGTGGCAGTGTTCTCGCTCATGCCTTCGCCTCTTCGTTGGTGCCCGGGGTGGTGCGGATGCCGAGCTCGCGCTCGCGCACCACGGTGTAGATCCGGGCGATGTCCTTCTTGACCACGCGCAGCCGGCTGTTGCTCTCCAGCTGGCCGGTCGCGGCCTGGAACCGCAGGTTGAACAGCTCCTCCTTGGCCTCGCGCAGCTTGGCCTCGAGGGCGGGTGCGTCGAGCTCGTCGAGCTCGTGGGCGTTCAGCTTGGTAGCCATCAGAATTCACCGGCCTCACGGGAGATGAACCGGCACTTCATCGGGAGCTTGTGCATCGCGCGGCGCATGGCCTCGCGGGCAGTGGTCTCGTCGACGCCGGAGAGTTCGAACATGACGCGGCCGGGCTTGACGTTGGCCACCCACCACTCGGGCGAGCCCTTGCCGGAGCCCATGCGGGTCTCGGCCGGCTTCTTGGTCAGCGGACGGTCCGGGTAGATGTTGATCCAGACCTTTCCGCCTCGCTTGATGTGGCGGGTCATGGCGATACGAGCCGACTCGATCTGCCGGTTGGTCACGTAGTGACCCTCGACCGCCTGGACGCCGAAGTCACCGAAGGCGAGCGTGGTGCCGCCCTTGGCGACGCCACGACGCTTGGGGTGGTGCTGCTTGCGGTGCTTGACGCGACGGGGCATCAACATGAGGTCAGGCCTCCTGTCCGGTGCTTGGTGCAGCCTCGGCGGCGGGGGCCGCTGCGGTCTCAGCAGGGGCCTCGGTGCGAGGAGCGCGGTCGCCGCGCGAGCCACGGCTCGGACGGTCGCCGCCACGGGTGGTGGGACGGCCACCGCGACCGGGGGCACCGGCGCGGGCGGCCTGCTGGGCCTGGCGCTCGGCACGGGTGCCGGCGACCTCGCCCTTGTAGATCCAGACCTTCACGCCGATGCGGCCGAAGGTGGTGCGGGCCTCGTAGAAGCCGTAGTCGATGTCGGCGCGGAGGGTGTGCAGGGGCACGCGGCCCTCGCGGTAGAACTCCGTGCGCGACATCTCGGCGCCGTTGAGCCGGCCCGAGCACTGGATCCGGATGCCCTTGGCGCCCGAGCGCATCGAGGTCTGCATCGCCTTGCGCATCGCGCGACGGAACTGCACACGGCCCGAGAGCTGCTCGGCGACGCCCTGGGCGACCAGCTGCGCGTCGACCTCGGGGTTCTTGACCTCGAGGATGTTGAGCTGCACCTGCTTGCCGGTGAGCTTCTCGAGCTCGCCGCGGATGCGGTCGGCCTCGGCGCCGCGGCGACCGATGACGATGCCCGGGCGGGCGGTGTGGATGTCGACGCGCACGCGGTCACGGGTGCGCTCGATCTCGACCTTGGAGATGCCGGCCCGCTCCATGCCCTTGGAGAGCAGCTTGCGGATGGCGACGTCCTCACCGACGTAGGACTTGTAGAGCTTGTCGGCGTACCAACGGCTCTTGTGGTCGGTGGAGATGCCCAGGCGGAAGCCGTTGGGGTTGATCTTCTGACCCATCAGGCACCCCTTCCGTTCTTGTTGGCGCGGCCGTTCTTCGTGGCCAGCACGTCGGCCGGCTGCACCGCGAGGGTGATGTGGCTGGTGCGCTTGTTGATGCGCGTCGCCCGGCCCTGGGCACGGGGACGCCAACGCTTCATCGTCGGGCCCTCGTCGACCATGGCGACGGAGAGCACGAGGTCGGCCCGGTTGAGGCCCTCGGTGGTCTCCGCGTTGGCGATGGCGCTCTCGAGCACCTTGTAGACGGTCTCGGAGGCGGCCTGCGGCGCGAACTGCAGCAGGGTCAGTGCCTCGTCGACCTGGAGGCCGCGGACCATGTCGACGACACGGCGGGCCTTCATCGGGGTGATCCGCACGTAGCGGGCGCTGGCGTACGCGCCCGGCTGGTCGCCGAGCAGCGACTCGCGGCGCGCGCTGGTGCGGCTGCGCTCGGTGGTGCTCATCGACGGCGTCCCTTCCGGTCTTCCTTGACGTGCCCGCGGTAGGTGCGGGTCGGGGCGAACTCCCCGAGCTTGTGGCCGACCATCGAGTCGGTCACGAAGACGGGGACGTGCTTGCGACCGTCGTGCACGGCGATGGTGTGACCGATCATGTCGGGCACGATCATCGACCGGCGCGACCAGGTCTTGATGACGTTGTGGCTGCCCTTCTCGTTCTCGGCGTCCACCTTCTTCTGAAGGTGGTCGTCGACGAAGGGGCCCTTCTTGAGGCTGCGAGGCATGTCGGTTACTTCCTACCCTTGCCGGACTTGCGACGACGGATGATCTGGGAGTCGCTGGCCTTGCGCTTGCGCGTGCGGCCCTCGGGCTTGCCCCAGGGGGAGACGGGGTGACGTCCACCGGACGTCTTGCCCTCACCACCACCGTGCGGGTGGTCCACCGGGTTCATGACGACACCGCGGACGGTCGGGCGAACGCCCTTCCACCGCATGCGGCCGGCCTTGCCCCAGTTGATGTTGGACTGCTCGGCGTTGCCGACCTCGCCGATCGTCGCGCGGCAGCGCACGTCGACGAAGCGCATCTCGCCCGAGGGCATGCGCAGCGTGGCGCGGCTGCCCTCACGGGCGACCAGCTGGGCGGAGTTGCCGGCCGAGCGGGCGATCTTCGCGCCGCCGCCCGGACGCAGCTCCACGCAGTGGATGGTCGTGCCGACCGGGATGTTGCGCAGCGGCAGGTTGTTGCCGGGCTTGATGTCGGCGTTGGGGCCGGACTCCACGGCGGTGCCCTGCGTCAGGCCGCGCGGCGCGACGATGTAGCGCTTCTCGCCGTCGGCGTAGTGCAGCAGCGCGATGCGCGCGGTGCGGTTGGGGTCGTACTCGATGTGAGCGACCTTCGCCGGGACGCCGTCCTTGTCGTAGCGACGGAAGTCGATGATGCGGTAGGCGCGCTTGTGACCGCCACCCTTGTGCCGGGTGGTGATGCGGCCCTGGTTGTTGCGGCCGCCGTTCTTGGGCAGCGGGCGCGTCAGCGACTTCTCGGGCGTGGACCGGGTGATCTCGACGAAGTCGGCCACCGACGAGCCACGACGGCCCGGGGTGGTCGGCTTGTACTTGCGGATAGCCATATCAGTTCCTAGTCAGGAGCCCGGTCAGGAGACCGGACCTCCGAAGATGTCGATGCGGTGACCCTCGGCGAGGCTGACGATCGCGCGCTTGGTGTTGGGCCGCTTGCCCAGGCCGTAGCGGGTGCGACGGGTCTTGCCCTGGCGGTTGATCGTGTTGACCGAGGTGACCTTGACGTCGAAGACCTTCTCGACCGCGATCTTGATCTCGGTCTTGTTGGCGTCCGGGTGGACGATGAAGGTGTACTTGTTGGCGTCGAGCAGGCCGTAGCTCTTCTCCGACACGACCGGGGCGATCAGGACGTCGCGGTGGTCCTTGTGCAGGGTGCTCACTTGTCGCTCTCCTTCTCGTCGGCGCGGGTCAGACCGGCGGCCTCGGCGTCCTCGGCGGACTTGAACCAGAAGTCGCCGCCCGAGACGTCGTAGCCGGCGTCGCCCTCGACGAG
Organism: Nocardioides sp. Z13_37; assembly: GCF_058355585.1. Taxonomy (NCBI): domain Bacteria; kingdom Bacillati; phylum Actinomycetota; class Actinomycetes; order Propionibacteriales; family Nocardioidaceae; genus Nocardioides; species Nocardioides sp. Z13_37. Next base: position 145,114 of record NZ_JBZGDV010000005.1, read on the forward strand.
GTAGCTGCCGGACTGCAGGCCCTGGACCTCGTAGCCCTTGGGGTTCTTGCCGCTCTTGAGCGGGGCCTTCGCACCGGCCGGCAGGGCCGGCTCGTCGGTGGCCTGCTCGGTCGCGGCGGGCGCAGCCTGCTCGGTCTCGACCTTCTCCGACCTCGCGGCCGGAGCGGAGGAGGCGCCACCCACGAAGACGTCGTAGGCGCCCTTGGTGAAGACCACGTCCTCAGCAGCGAGCACGTCGTAGGTGTTGAGCTGGTCGACGGCGACGATGTGGACCTCGGGCGCGTTGCGCAGCGAGAGCCAGGTGATCGCGTCGGAGCGCTCGAGCACCACGAGGTAGCCCACGCGGTCGGTCAGCGAGGTCAGCGCGGCCAGCGCGGCCTTGGTGGAGGGCTTGTCGCCCGACACCAGGGTGTCGACCACGTGGACGCGGTCGTTGCGGGCCCGGTCCGAGAGGGCACCGCGCAGGGCGGCGGCCTTCATCTTCTTGGGGGTGCGCTGGTCGTAGCTGCGCGGCTGCGGGCCGTGGACCGTGCCACCGCCGGCGAACTGCGGGGCGCGGGTCGAGCCCTGGCGGGCGCGGCCGGTGCCCTTCTGCTTGTAGGGCTTGCGGCCACCGCCGCGGACCTCGCCGCGGGTCTTGGTGGAGTGCGAGCCCTGGCGCGCGGCGGCCTGCTGGGCCACGACGACCTGGTGGATCAGGGGAATGTTGACCTCGACGTCGAAGATCTCGGCGGGGAGGTCGACCTTGACGGTCTTGACAGCCATGCTCAGGCCTCCTGCGTCTTCTTGGCCGCCGAGCGCAGGACCACGAGTCCGCCGCGGGGGCCGGGAACGGCGCCCTTGAGCAGGATCAGGCCCTTGTCGGCGTCGACGGCGTGCACCGTCAGGTTCTGGGTGGTCACCGTGTCGTTGCCCATGCGGCCCGACATGCGGGTGCCCTTGAACACGCGACCCGGGGTGGCGCAGGCGCCGATGGAGCCGGGCTTGCGGTGGTTGCGGTGGGCACCGTGGGAGGCGGAGACGCCGGAGAAGCCGTGACGCTTCATCGTGCCGGCGAAGCCCTTGCCCTTGCTGGTGCCGGTGACGTCGATCTCCTCGCCCGCGGCGAAGGTGTCGACCCCGAGCTCCTGGCCCACGGTGTAGGAGGCGGCGTCCGCGGTGCGGATCTCCGCGACGTGGCGACGGGGGGTGACCCCGGCCTTGGTGAAGTGACCCGTCTCGGGCGAGTTCACCTTGCGGGCCTCGATCTCGCCGAAGCCGACCTGGATGGCGTTGTAGCCGTCCACCTCGGGCTGGCGGACCTGGGTCACCACGTTGGTGCTCGCGGCGATGACGGTCACGGGGACGACGCGGTTGTTCTCGTCCCAGAGCTGGGTCATGCCGAGCTTGGTGCCCAGCAGTCCCTTGACGTTGCGTTCGAAAGTCTTAGCCATGTCGCGCCTCAGAGCTTGATCTCGATGTCGACACCGGCAGGCAGGTCGAGACGCATCAGCGAGTCGACGGTCTTCGGCGTCGGGTCGATGATGTCGATCAGGCGCTTGTGGGTGCGCATCTCGAAGTGCTCGCGGGAGTCCTTGTACTTGTGGGGCGAACGGATGACGCAGTACACGTTCTTCTCGGTCGGCAGCGGCACGGGGCCGGCGACCTTCGCACCCGTACGGGTGACGGTGTCCACGATCTTCCGCGCCGAGGTGTCGATCACCTCGTGGTCATAGGCCTTGAGCCTGATGCGGATCTTCTGTCCCGCCATAGGTCCCTGTCCTCTTCGATCTCGTACGCCTGGTCTGGTTTCGGTCCCTCGCCCCTGGTGGGCGAGTGCCGCCTGTCTCTCCTCCACCCTCCGACCCCCGCGGTCGGGCGTGTCGCACCCCCGACTGGAAAAATCGGGCTTCGGACACGACCCCGTGAGGATCGGTACTGCTCTGGGTGGCACCCGACGGTTGTCGGATCTGGTCGGGTCTCCGATCACCAAGGTGATCCGGTGCGGCGCACGCAGACGACTGGCTCGATCAAGGAGACGCGATTCAGAAGTCAAGGTGTGCAGCACCCCGGCGACCCGCCGGAGCAACCGGAACATCTTGACAGACTCCGCACGCCCACACCAAATCGCAGGGCACGGCTCCGACGACGTCCGGCTCCGGGGGCTCTCCGACACCGCGCGAGCGGTGCCGGAAGCAAGCTCCAGCCTACGCCTGATCGCCGCCAGGAGCGACTCTTGCCCTCTCCCCCGGGCCGACCTACCGTCGAGGCATGGCCGCCATGGTCGTGTTCGTCCTCTGCGCACTGGCGCTGGCAGGCGTCATGGGCTGGGCCGTGTGCCCGACCGAGCTCGACCGGGTCGTGCGCCGGGTGAGGAGGCGCCTGGCCCCGCCTCCGCCGAGCCCGCCCGCCGGGCCGACGTCCGCGCCGGCGATCGAGGAGCTGGCCGCCGACGTGCGGCGGGTGCGCCGGGTGGCCCTCGCCCCGGCACCGGGCACCCCGATGGCGCGACGGCGCGGCACGATGGCGGCCTACGACGACCTGCTCGCGCAGGCGGCCGGGACGCTCGAGGTGCCCGACCTGATGAGCGAGCTGCCCGAGGGCACCGAGCGCGACGCCGAGCGGCTGCGGCTCGAGCACCTGCTCCGCGAGGCGGGGCTCGTGCTCGATCAGTCCCGCACGGACCGCCGGTAGCAGAGGTCGACGATGTCGCGGCCCACGTCGCGGCCCTTGCGCTCGAACCGGGTGACCGGGCGCTCGGCCCACCGCTCGACGGGCCCGCCCACCAGCGTCGGCTCGGCGTCGAGCACCTCACGCATCTGCGTGGCGTAGTCGGCCCAGTCGGTGGCCAGTCGCCAGGCACCGCCGGGCACGAGCCGCGACGAGGCGAGCGCGGCGTTGGCAGGGTTGACCAGGCGCCGCTTGCGGTGCTTGGTCTTGCGCCACGGGTCGGGGAAGAAGGTCCACAGCTCCGCCACGCTGGCGGGGCCGAGCAGGTTCTCCAGCGACCAGACGGCGTCGACGGAGCAGAAGCGCACGTTGTCGGCGCCGGCCTCCGCGACCCGCCAGAGCGAGTCGGCGATGCCGGGCAGCCACACCTCCAGCGCGAGGACGTTGTGCTCGGGACGCGCGGCGGCGAGCACCGAGGTGGCCTCGCCGATGCCCGAGCCGATCTCGACGATCAACGGGGCCTCGCGCCCGAACCACTCGGTCAGCGAGAAGCCGGGGCGGTCGACGGCGTCCTCCGGGATCACCCAGTCGGCGTGGTGGGCCGCCCAGGACTCGGCCTGGCGCGGGGTGAAGCGGCTGCCCCGGCGCGAGTAGGTGAGCACCTCGCGCATCCGCCGCCCGTCCTCGGTGAGCTTGCGGTGCGGGCGGGCAGGGCGTACGACGTCGTTCACGCGCCCATCCTCCCCGCTCCCCCGGCCGGACGCACATCAGCGCCGGCCGGCGGGCGGCGGTGCCTCAGAGGTGCGCGAGCGCGCCCGTGAGCACCGAGCGCAGCCGCTGCTCGATGTCGTCGAACTCGGGCTGGCCGATGATCAGCGGGGGCGCGAGCTGGATGACCGGGTCGCCGCGGTCGTCGGCACGGCAGTAGAGCCCGGCATCCCACAGCGCGCCGGAGAGGTAGCCGCGCAGCAGCCGCTCGGACTCCGCGTCGTCGAACGTCTCCTTGGTCTCGCGGTCCTTGACCAGCTCGATGCCGTAGAAGTAGCCGTGCCCGCGCACGTCGCCGACGATCGGGATGTCGAGCAGCTTCTCGAGCGTGGCGCGGAACGCCGGGGCGTTCTGCTGCACGTGGTCGGTGAGCCCCTCGCGCTCGAAGATGTCGAGGTTGGCCAACGCCACCGCGGAGGAGACCGGGTGGCCGCCGAAGGTGTAGCCGTGCGCGTAGGCGGTCGTGCCCTTCTTGAACGGCTCGAACAGCCGGTCGCTGGCGATCATCGCGCCGATGGGCGAGTAGCCGGAGGTCATGCCCTTGGCGCAGGTGATGATGTCGGGCTGGTAGCCGAACTCGGCGGCGCCGAACATCTGCCCCACCCGGCCGAAGGCGCAGATGACCTCGTCGGAGACCAGCAGCACGTCGTACTCGTCGCAGATCTCGCGGACCCGCTCGAAGTAGCCGGGCGGCGGCGGGAAGCAGCCGCCGGCGTTCTGGACGGGCTCGAGGAACACCGCGGCGACCGTGTCGGGGCCCTCGAACTCGATCGCCTCGGCGATGCGGTCGGCGGCCCAGCGGCCGAAGGCCTTCTCGTCGTCGCCGACGAACTCCGGGCGGCGGTAGAAGTTGGTGTTGGGCACCTTGTGGGCGCCGGGCACCAGCGGCTCGAACATCTCCTTCAGCGGCGGGATGCCGGTGATCGACAGCGCCCCCTGTGGGGTGCCGTGGTAGGCCACGGCGCGCGAGATGACCTTGTGCTTGCCGGGCTTGCCGGTGAGCTTGAAGTACTGCTTGGCGAGCTTCCAGGCCGACTCCACGGCCTCGCCGCCGCCGGTGGTGAAGAAGACCCGGTTGAGGTCGCCGGGCGCCATCGCGGCGATGCGGTCGGCCAGCTCGACCGCGCGGGGGTGCGCGAAGGACCACAGCGGGAAGAAGGCCAGCTCCTTGGCCTGCCGGGCCGCGGCCTCGGCCAGCTCCTCGCGGCCGTGGCCGACCTGGACCACGAAGAGGCCGGCGAGGCCGTCGATGTACTCGCGGCCGTGGCTGTCCCAGATCTTGTGGCCCTCGCCCCTGACGATCAGCGGCATCTCGCCGCCGTCCTCGTAGGTCGAGTGCCGCGTGAAGTGCAACCAGAGGTGGTCGCGCCCCGCGGCCTGGTGGTCGAAGGACTCGTCGTACGGGTGGAGGCTCATCTCGTTCCCCAGTTGTAGTGCTGCTTGTTGAGCTTGAGGTAGACGAAGGTCTCGGAGGAGACCACGCCCTCGAGCTCGCGGACCTGACGGATCACGTCGAGCAGGTGCGGGTCGTCCTCGCACACCACCTCGACGAGGAGGTCGAAGCTGCCGGCCGTCGTGACGACGTAGTCGACCTCGCGGAGCTCGGCGAGCCGGTCGCCCACCTGCATGGGGTCGCCCTCGGTGCGCACACCGATCATCGCCTGCCGGGCGAACCCGACCTGGGTCGGGTCGGTGACCGCGACGACCTGCATCACCTCGGAGTCGAGCAGCTTCTGCACCCGGGCGCGGGCGGCGGCCTCGGACAGCCCCACCGCCTTCGCGATCGCGGCGTAGGAGATCCGGCCGTCCTCCTGGAGCAGCTCGATGATGCGCTTGGCGGTCGCGTCGAGGCGCACCTGTCCCTCAGGCATGCCCGTGCTCCCGTGGCTGGCTCATGGCGCAATGGTGAGGGTGATGGCCCATGGTCCGCAAGTCGCCCTGCGTGGAATCCGTGTGTCGCGGCCGTTAATTCTGCGTTTCCCGCACATTGGCCGGGAAGAACTATGGCGATTGCGCGCCGGCACGTCCTACCCTCCCTTCACCGCACCCGACCCGGGAGGACTTCTCGTGACCAGCCCACGCATGCTGCGCAACTTCATCGGAGGCACCTACGTCGACGGTGGCCCCGGCGCGACGAGCGAGGTCGTCGACCCGACCACCGGCCAGGTCGTGGCCCATGCGCCGGTCAGCGGGGCCGAGGAGGTCGACGCCGCCTACGCGGCCGCCGAGCAGGCCTTCGGCGAGTGGGGGCGCACCACGCCCAGCGAGCGCCAGCAGGCGCTCCTCGCGATCGCCGACGCGGTGGAGGAGCACGCCGAGGAGCTGATCGCCCTCGAGTCGGAGAACACCGGCAAGATCAGGGCGCTGACCGCGAGCGAGGAGATCCCGCCGATGGTCGACCAGCTCCGGTTCTTCGCCGGCGCGGCTCGGGTGCTCGAGGGCCGGGCCGCGGGCGAGTACCTCGCCGGGCACACGTCGTGGATCCGGCGCGAGCCGATCGGGGTCGTGGGCCAGGTGACTCCCTGGAACTACCCGCTGCTGATGGCGGTGTGGAAGATCGGCCCGGCGCTCGCGGCCGGCAACACCGTGGTCCTCAAGCCGAGCGACACGACGCCCACGAGCACGCTGCGCCTGGCCGAGCTCGCCGCGGAGCACCTGCCCGCCGGCACCCTCAACGTGGTCACCGGGGACCGGGAGACCGGGCGGCTGCTGGTCGAGCACCCGACGCCCGCGATGGTCGCGATCACCGGGTCCGTCCGGGCCGGGGCCGAGGTGGCCGCCAGCGCCGCGCCGCAGGTCAAGCGCGTCCACCTCGAGCTCGGCGGCAAGGCGCCGGTCGTGGTGTTCGACGACGCCGACATCGAGGCGGCCGTCGAGGGCATCGCGATCGCGGGCTACTTCAACGCCGGCCAGGACTGCACGGCCGCGACCCGCGTGCTGGTCGCGCCCGGCATCCACGACGACTTCGTCGCCGCGCTCGCCGACTACGCCCGGGCCTCGGCTCCGGTGGGCCTGCCCGACGACCCCGACGCCCTCTTCGGCCCGGTCAACAACGCCACCCAGCTCGCGCGGGTCAGCCGCTTCGTCGAGGACCTGCCCTCGCACGCCACCGTCGCGGCCGGGGGCAACCGCCGCACCGACCTCGGCGACGGCTACTTCCTCGAGCCCACGGTCCTGTCGGGGCTGCGCCAGGACGACGACGCGATCCAGAGCGAGATCTTCGGGCCGGTCATCACCGTGCAGCGCTTCACCGACGAGGACGAGGCGATCCGGTGGGCCAACGGCGTCGACTACGGTCTCGCCTCCTCGGTGTGGACGAAGGACTTCGGCCGGGCGATGCGGATGTCGAAGGCCCTCGACTTCGGCTGCGTGTGGATCAACACCCACATCCCGCTCGTCGCCGAGATGCCGCACGGCGGCTACAAGAAGTCGGGCTACGGCAAGGACCTGTCGATGTACGGCTTCGAGGACTACACCCGGATCAAGCACGTCATGGCCAGCATCGAGTCGTGAGCCGGACGCGGGCCGGCACCCACCAGCAGCACCACACCAGATCACTCGGGGACGAGCGGAGGACTTCTTGATGGCACCGATCACCCGGCGCGCCCGGCGCCCCCTCTCGCCGCCCGCCGCCGCGCTGGCGGCGGCCGCCGGCGGCGGCCTGAGCCGACGGGCACTGCTGGGCACCGGCGTCGCCGCCGGCGCCGGGCTGGCGCTGACCGGCTGCGCCCCGCCCGCGCCGCCGGCGTCCGGCGGGCTGACCAGCCTCGACCTGCCCACCGACGTCTCGGACACCGAGAAGATCATCAACTGGGCCAACTGGACGGCCTACCTCGACATGAACGGCAAGGAGACCCGCTCGCCGACGCTCGAGGCGTTCATGGAGCAGACCGGGATCACGGTCAGCTACACCGAGGACGTCGACGACAACGACTCCTACTACGCCAAGGTCGCCCCGCAGCTGCGCGCCGGCCAGAGCATCGACCGCGACATCTTCACCCTCACCGACTGGATGGCCGGGCGGGTCATCCGCGACCAGCTCTGCCAGCCGCTCCAGCTGATCCAGATGCCCAGGGTCGTCAACAACCTGCTCCAGCCGCTCAAGGACGTCTCGTTCGACCCCGGCCGCAACTACTCGGTCACCTGGCAGAGCGGCTTCGCCGGGATCGGCTACAACCGCGACAAGGTCGGGCGCGAGCTCAAGTCGCTCGACGACCTGTGGGCCGACGACCTCAAGGGCCGCGTCGTGGTGCTCTCGGAGTTCCGCGACAGCGCCGGGCTGGTGATGCAGAGCCAGGGCGTCGACATCGACAGCGACTGGGGCCGCGCGGAGTTCGAGAAGGCGCTGGACTTCATCGAGCAGAAGATCGAGGAGGGCTACATCCGCAAGGTGAAGGGCAACTCCTACATGGAGGACCTCACGAGCGGCAACGCCGTCGCCGGCATCACCTGGAGCGGCGACATCTTCGTCCTCGCCTACGACACCGACGACCCGAGCTGGACGTTCACCATCCCCGAGTCCGGGGGCACCCTCTGGTCGGACAACCTGATGGTGCCGATCACGTCCACGCACCGCAGCAACGCCCAGAAGCTCATGGACTACTACTACGACCCGGCCGTGGCCGCGCAGGTCGCCGCGTGGGTCAACTACGTGTGCCCGGTCGAGGGTGCCCAGGCCGAGATGGAGAAGCTCGACCCCGAGCTGGCCGAGAGCCCGTGGATCTTCCCCACGGCGGACTTCATCTCCGAGAGCAACATCCAGCAGTTCCGCGCGCTCGACGCCGACGAGGACATCGAGTTCGCCGACCTGTGGTCCACGAAGGTGATGGGGAACTGACATGGCTGGATTCCGCGAGGCGCGTGGCGACCTCAGGCTGGAGAGCGTCACCAAGGAGTTCGGCGACTTCACGGCCGTCGACGACCTCGACCTCACCGTCCCCCGGGGCTCGTTCTTCGCGCTCCTCGGCCCCTCGGGCTGCGGCAAGACCACGACGCTGCGCATGGTCGCCGGGCTCGAGCAGCCCACCGCGGGCCGGGTGATGATCGGCGACACCGACCTGACCGGGTCGCGGCCCTACGAGCGGCCGGTCAACACGGTGTTCCAGTCCTACGCCCTGTTCCCGCACCTGACGATCCGCGACAACGTCGAGTTCGGTCCCAAGCGCCGCAAGGACAAGGACGCCGCCCAGCGGGCCGACGAGGCGCTCGAGCTGGTGCAGATGACCCAGTTCGCCGCCCGCAAGCCCGCCCAGCTCTCCGGCGGGCAGCAGCAGCGGGTCGCGCTCGCGCGGGCCCTGGTCAACCACCCCGAGGTGCTGCTGCTCGACGAGCCGCTCGGCGCCCTCGACCTCAAGCTGCGCCGGGAGATGCAGGTCGAGCTCAAGCGCATCCAGACCGAGGTCGGGCTGACCTTCATCCACGTCACCCACGACCAGGAGGAGGCCATGACGATGGCCGACACGGTCGCGGTGATGAACAAGGGCCGGATCGAGCAGCTGGGCCCGCCCGAGGCGCTCTACGACCTCCCCCGCACCCAGTTCGTGGCCAACTTCGTCGGCCAGGCCAACACCGGCGTGGCGACCGTCGAGGGCACCGACGGCGACCACCTCGTCGCCGACGTCGTCGGCACCAAGGTGAAGATCCTCCGCAGCCGCTCGCAGGTGCACGACGGCCAGGTGGTGTTCGGCGTACGCCCGGAGAAGGTCACGGTCTCGCGCAGGCAACCCGACGGCGTGGGCAACGACGTGAAGGGCGTGGTGCGCGACGTGTCGTTCCTCGGCGTGGCGACCAGCTACCTCGTCGACATGCCCAGCGGGACGACGTGGAGCTGCTACGAGCAGAACCTCGACGTGGAGCCGCTCTGCCTGCGCCCGGGTGACGAGGTCTGGGTGACCTGGAACTCCGATCACGCGTTCGGCGTCCCCGTGGCACCCGCATGAGCGGGCTCGCCCACGTGGCGGCCGGCGACGCGCCGATCGCCCCGGCCCCCGTGGCCCCGCAGGCCAGGAAGCGCAGCTGGACGGCCTACCTCCTGCTGCTCCCGGGCGTGCTGTGGCTCGGCGTCTTCTTCATCCTGCCGCTGGTGCAGCTGGCCTCGGTCAGCCTGCAGAGCCGCTACCCCGGCTTCCCCGGCTACTACTACCGCGACCTCAACTTCGCCAACTACGCGAGCGCGCTGACCGACTACGCGCCGCACTTCGCGCGCTCGTTCCTCTACGCCGGGCTCGCGACGCTGCTGGCCTTCGTCGTGGCCTACCCGCTCGCCTACGCGATGGCGTTCAAGGCCGGCCGGTGGCGCAACCTGATGATGATCTGCGTCGTCGCGCCGTTCTTCACCTCGTTCATCCTCCGCACGTTCGCCTGGTCGCAGATCCTCGCCGACGAGGGCCCGGTCGCCACCGTGCTGAACTTCCTGCACCTGCTGCCCGGCGGCGCCATCATCAACACCCCCGTCGCCGTGGTCGCCGGCCTGACCTACAACTTCCTGCCGTTCATGGTGCTGCCCATCTACGCCTCGCTCGAGCGGGCCGACCCCCGCGTCATCGAGGCCGGGGGCGACCTCTACGCCAACGGCTTCACCACCTTCCGCACCGTGACCCTGCCGATGTCGATGCCGGGGGTGCTCGCCGGCACCCTGCTGACGTTCATCCCCGCGGCCGGCGACTTCGTCAACATGGAGCTCCTCGGCCCCCAGCGCGGGAAGATGGTCGGCAACGTCATCAACGACCAGTTCCTCGCGATCCCCGGCGGCTATCCCGTCGCCGCTGCCCTGTCGTTCACGCTGATGGCCGCCATCTTGGCGATGGTGTTCCTCTACGTCCGCCGCTTCGGCACCGAGGAGCTGATCTGACATGGCCACCACGACACGGCCCCCGGCGCCGGCGCAGGAGACCACCTCGACCTCCGCGCCCTACCGGCCCTCGGCCGCCAAGCGGGCCCAGCTGTGGCTGGCCAACCACTTCGCCGTCCTGGCGGCGATCCTGGTGCTGGTCTACCTCTTCCTGCCGGTGGCCTACACCTTCGCGTTCTCCTTCAACGACCACGGCAAGACCAACATCGTCTGGCAGGGGTTCACCTGGGAGCACTGGCAGGACCCGTGCGGGGTTCCGGGCGCCTGCGAGTCGCTGGTGACCTCGCTGCAGGTGGGCGCCATCTCCACCCTCGTCGCCACGGTGCTCGGCACGATGATGGCCCTGGCGATGGTGCGCTACCGCTTCCGCGGCAAGGAGGCCAGCAACATCTTGATCTTCGTGCCCATGGCGACGCCCGAGATCGTGATGGGCGCGGCGCTGCTCACGATCTTCGTGCAGGGCTTCGCCGACGTCGGGATCAGCCTCGGCTTCGGCACGATCGTCTTCGCCCACATCATGTTCTGCCTGAGCTTCGTGGTCGTGACCGTCAAGGCGCGCATCCAGTCGCTCGACCCGCGCATCGAGGAGGCCGCGCAGGACCTCTACGCCAACCCGCTGCAGACCTTCTGGAAGGTCACCTTCCCGCTGATCCTGCCGGGCATCCTGGGCGCGGCGATGCTCGCCTTCTCGCTGTCGTTCGACGACTTCATCATCACCAACTTCGTCTCCGGCAACGAGTCGACGTTCCCCAAGTTCGTCTACGTCGCCTCGCGGCGCGGCATCCCGGCCGAGGCCAACGTCATCGGCTTCTCGATGTTCGTGCTCGCCGTCCTGCTCGTGGTGGGCGCACAGGTCGTGAGCTCGCTGCGCTCGTCGAAGTACAAGAACTGACCCCCACGCGGGAGACCGAGGAGACAACGACGTGGCTCAACCGATGCGCGTGCTGATGGTCGGGGCGGGCGGTGTCGGCGACGCCGCCGCCCGGATCGCCGTCGAGCGCGACTTCTTCGAGGCCTGGGTGGTGGCCGACTACGACCTCGCGCGGGCCGAGCGCACCGTCGCCGCGGCGCGCGGGCGTCGTCCGGGCGACGAGCGCCTCAGCGCCGCGCAGGTCGACGCCTCCGACACCGACGCCGTGGCGGCGCTCGCCCGGCAGGTGCGCGCCACCCACGTGTTCAACGCGGTGGACCCGCGGTTCGTGATGCCGATCTTCACCGGGGCGCTCGCCGCCGGGGCCGACTACCTCGACATGGCGATGAGCCTGTCCGTGCCGCACCCCGACGCGCCCCACGAGAAGGTCGGCGTCAAGCTCGGCGACGAGCAGTTCGCACGAGCCGCCGAGTGGGAGGCCGCCGGCCGGCTCGCGCTGCTCGGCATCGGCGTCGAGCCCGGCCTCTCCGACGTCCTGGCGCGCTACGCCGCCGACGAGCTGTTCGACCACATCGACGAGATCGGCACCCGCGACGGCGCCAACCTGGTCATCCGCGACGACGACGGCAACGAGGTGTTCGCCCCCGGCTTCTCGATGTGGACGATCATCGAGGAGTGCCTCAACCCTCCCGTGGTCTGGGAGCGCGAGAGGGGCGGCGGCGACCTGGAGTCGGGGTTCTTCACGCTGCCGCCCTTCTCCGAGCCGGAGGTCTTCGACTTCCCCGAGGGGATCGGCCCGGTCGAGTGCGTGCACGTCGAGCACGAGGAGGTGCTCCTCATGCCCCGCTGGATCGAGGCCGACCGGGTGAGCTTCAAGTACGGCCTGGGCGAGGAGATGATCGGCATCCTGCGCACGCTGCACACCCTCGGCCTCGACTCCACCGAGCCGGTGCGCGTCAAGGGCGTGGAGGTCTCGCCCCGCGACGTGGTCGCGGCCTGCCTGCCCGACCCGGCGACCATCGGACCGCGGATGGAGGGCAAGACCTGCGCCGGGGTCTGGGTGAGGGGCACCGGCAAGGACGGCCGGCCGCGCTCGACCTACCTCTACCACGTGGTCGACAACGCCGACTCGATGCGCGACTACGGCGCGCAGTGCGTGGTCTGGCAGACCGCGATCAACCCCGTGGTGGCCCTCGAGCTGCTGGCCGACGGCACCTGGTCGGGCAGCGGCGTCCTGGGCCCCGAGGCGATGGCGCCCCAGCCCTTCCTCGACCTGCTCGCCACGCCCAGACCGGAGGGCTACGGCTCTCCCTGGCACATGGAGGACCGCTCGTGAGCACCCCCCGAGACACCCGCGCCCCGCTCTCCCAGCAGCGCATCCTGGCCACCGAGATCCCCGGGCCGCGCTCGCAGGCCCTGCACGCCCGCAAGCTCGCCTCCGTCTCCGCCGGCATCGGCACCACCTTGCCGGTCTACGTCGAGCGGGCCGGCGGGGGCATCCTGCGCGACGTCGACGGCAACCAGCTCATCGACTTCGGCTCGGGCATCGCCGTGACGAGCGTCGGCAACGCCGCGCCGCGCGTGGTCGAGGCCGTGCAGCGACAGGTCGCCGACTTCACCCACACCTGCTTCATGGTCACGCCCTACGAGGAGTACGTCGCGGTCTGCGAGAAGCTGGCCGAGCTCACCCCCGGCGAGCACGACAAGCGCTCGGCGCTGTTCAACTCCGGCGCGGAGGCCGTGGAGAACGCGGTGAAGGTCGCCCGCCACCACACGGGCCGCGACGCGATCGTGGTGTTCGACCACGCCTACCACGGGCGCACCAACCTCACGATGGCCCTGACCGCGAAGACCATGCCCTACAAGCACCGCTTCGGGCCCTTCGCCGGCGAGGTCTACCGCGCGCCGATGGCCTATCCCTACCGCTGGCCCGGCGGGGCGGAGGCCTGCGCCGAGGAGGCGTTCGACGCCTTCGTCGACACGGTCCACACGCAGGTCGGCGAGGACAGCTGCGCCGCCGTGCTGATCGAGCCGATCCAGGGCGAGGGCGGCTTCATCGTCCCGCCGCCCGGCTGGCTCGCCCGCGTCGCGGACTGGTGCCGCGAGCACGGCATCCTGCTCATCGCCGACGAGATCCAGACCGGCTTCGCGCGCACGGGCGACTGGTTCGCGTGCGACCACGAGGGCGTCGTGCCCGACCTGGTGACGACCGCGAAGGGCATGGCGGGCGGGCTGCCGCTGGCCGCGGTGACCGGGCGCGCGGAGGTGATGGACTCGGTCCACGTCGGGGGGCTGGGAGGCACCTACGGCGGCAACCCGGTCGCCTGCGCGGCGGCCCTCGCGGCGATCGAGACGATGGAGGCCGAGGACCTGCCGGCCCGGGCACGCCAGATCGAGGCGGCCTTCGTGCCGCGGCTGCGCGCCCTCGCCGAGCGGCACCCCGACCGGGTGGGCGACATCCGGGGCCGGGGCGCCATGCTCGCGGTCGAGCTCGTCGGCGACGGTCCCGGGCGTACGCCCGACCCGGCGCTGGCGGCAGCCGTCCACCGCGCCTGCTCGGCGCGCGGGCTGGTGACCCTGACCTGCGGCACCTTCGGCAACGTCTTCCGGTTCCTGCCCCCGCTCGCGATCGACGACGACCTGCTCGCCGAGGGACTCGACCTCTTCGAGGCCGCCTTCAACGAGGCGGTCGGTGGCAAGGTGGGGTGATGGCCGTGACTGACTCCGTGATCGAGACCGTGCCCACCCAGCTCCTCATCGGCGGGGCGTGGGTCGACGCCGAGGGGGGCCGGACCCTCGAGGTGCGCAACCCCGCCGACGAGCAGGTGCTGACCAGCGTGGCCGACGCGACGCCGGCCGACGGCCAGCGGGCCCTCGCGGCCGCGGCCGCGGCCCAGGCCGAGTGGCGCGCCACCGAGCCCCGGGTGCGCGGGGAGATCCTGCGCAGCGCCTTCGAGCTGCTCACCGAGCGGGCCGACGACTTCGCCCGGCTGATGACCCTCGAGATGGGCAAGACGCTCGCCGAGGCGCGGGGCGAGGTCACCTACGGCGCCGAGTTCTTCCGCTGGTTCGCCGAGGAGGCGGTGCGCATCCACGGCCGCTACTCCCCCGCCCCGAGCGGCAACACCCGGCTGATCACCATGAAGGGCCCGGTCGGGCCGACGCTGATGATCACCCCGTGGAACTTCCCGCTGGCGATGGGGACCCGCAAGATCGGCCCGGCCGTCGCCGCTGGCTGCACGATGGTCGTCAAGCCCGCCGCCGAGACGCCCCTCACCATGCTCGCGCTCGCCGCGCTGCTGGAGGAGGTGGGCCTGCCGCCCGGCGTGCTCAACGTGGTGACCACCTCCGACTCCGGCGCGCTCTGCGAGCCGATCATCACCGACCCCCGACTGCGCAAGCTGACCTTCACCGGGTCGACGGCCGTCGGCAAGGTGCTCGTCGCCCAGGCCTCCGACCAGCTCCTGCGGGTGTCGATGGAGCTGGGCGGCAACGCCCCGTTCCTCGTCTTCGACGACGCCGACCTCGATGCGGCGGTCGAGGGCGCGATGCTCGCCAAGATGCGCAACATCGGCGAGGCCTGCACCTCGGCCAACCGGTTCCTGGTGCACGAGTCGGTCGCCGAGGAGTTCTCCCGCCGCTTCGCCGAGCGGATGGGTGCGCTGACGGTCGGCGACGGCACCCGCGACGGCGTCGACGTGGGCCCGTTGATCACCGACAAGGCGCGCGCGGGGGTCCACGAGCTCGTCGACGACGCCGTCTCCGCCGGCGCCCGCGCCCTGGTCGGCGGCGCGATCCCCGACGGGGCCGGCCACTTCTACCCGCCGACCGTGCTCGTCGACGTGCCCCCGGGCGCCCGGGTGTTCCGCGAGGAGATCTTCGGTCCCGTGGCGCCGATCGCCACCTTCGCCGACGAGGCCGAGGCCGTGCGGCGCGCCAACGACACCGAGTACGGCCTGGTGGCCTACGTCTTCACCCGCGACCACGCCCGCGTGCTGCGCGTCAGCGAGGCGCTGGAGTTCGGCATGGTCGGGGTCAACACCGGCATCGTGTCCAACCCCGCGGCGCCCTTCGGGGGCGTGAAGCACTCGGGGTTCGGCCGCGAGGGCGGCTTCGAGGGCATCGAGGAGTACCTCGAGACCAAGTACGTCGGCAGCGCCCTGTGAGGCGCCGATGACGGCGAGGGTCGACCGTGGTCGGCTCGCCGCGCTGCACGCGGAGGAGGAGCAGCGCTTCGTCGACCTGCACCCGACCTCGGCGCGGCTGGCCGCCGCGGCGGGCGAGCACCTCCTGGCCGGCGTGCCGATGCCCTGGATGACCCGCTGGCCCGGCTCCTTCCCGCTCTTCGTCGAGTCGGCCGCAGGAGGACGCTTCACCGACGTCGACGGCATCCACTACGTCGACCTCTGCCTCGGCGACACCGGCTCGATGACCGGCCACTGCCTGCCCGCCGTCGCCGACGCGGTCCGCGAGCGCACCGAGCGCGGCATCACGACCATGCTGCCGTCGACGGACGCGGCGTGGGTGGCCGGCGAGCTCAGCCGCCGCTTCGGCCTGCCCCGCTGGCAGATGGCGATGACCGCCACCGACGCCAACCGCTTCGTGCTCCGCTTCGCCCGCCACCTCACCGGCCGCCCGCGCGTCGCCGTCATGGACTGGTGCTACCACGGCACGGTCGACGAGACGCTGGCCGTGCTCGAGCACGGCCGGACCGGCGACCGCGTGGTGGCGCGCCCGGGCGCCCTCGGTCCCCAGGTCGACGTCGCGACGACCACCGCGGTCGTCCCGTTCAACGACCTCGACGCGCTCGACGCCCGCCTCGCCGAGGGTGACGTGGCCTGCCTGCTCATGGAGCCCGCCCTCACCAACATCGGCATCGTGCTCCCCGACGAGGACTACCTCGCCGGCGTCCGCGAGGTCACCCGGCGCCACGGGGTGCTGCTCGTCAACGACGAGACCCACACCATCTGTGCCGGCCCCGGCGGCGCCACCGCGGCGTGGGGCCTCGAGCCCGACCTCGTGGTCATCGGCAAGCCGATCGGCGGCGGCATCCCGGTCGCCGCCTACGGCATGAGCGAGGAGGTGGCCGGCCGGCTGGAGGGCCCGATGCTCGGCCACGACATCGACGTCGCCGGCGTCGGGGGCACCCTGTCGGGATCGGCGCTCGCGATGGCCGCCGTCCGCGCGACCCTGACCACGGCGCTGCGCCAGGAGGACTTCGACGTCTCGATCCCGCTGGCGGAGCGGTTCACCGACGGCATCCGCGCGGTCATCGCCGAGCACGACCTGCCCTGGCACGTGCAACGGCTGGGGTGCCGTGCGGAGTACTGGTTCTGCCCTCCCCCGCGCACCGGCGCCGAGGCGGCCGCCGCCGTCGACGAGGAGCTCGACGCCTTCTTCCACCTCTGGACGGTCAACCGCGGCGTCCTGCTCGCCCCGTTCCACAACATGTCGCTGTTCTCCCCGTCCCACGACCAGTCCGACGTCGACGCCCACACCGCGGCGTTCCGCGGGGCCGTGGAGGCGCTGCTCGGATGAGCGGGCAGCGGCGGGTCCCCGGCGACGTCCTGGTCCACCTGCGACGCGCGCGCGACGACCTCGACCGACGCTTCGCCGAGGGCGGCCTCCCTGGCGTCGGGCTCACCGTCGACGACTGCCGCGCGACCTACGAGAGCCTGCGCGCCAAGGGCGTGGAGTTCCTCCAGGAGCCCGAGGAGCGCCCCTACGGCGTGGAGGCGCTGATGCGCGACAACTCCGGCAACTGGATGGTGCTGGTGGAGCGTCGCGACTACACGCCCGAGGACTTCGAGGGCGTCGACATGGGCTGACGCCCTCCCGAGGTCGAGTGGGCGCGTCCTGACACCCGGACAGGGTCGAGTCGGCGCGTCCTGACGCTTATCCGCCGGTCAGGCGGTCGACGACCCCCGCGGCCAGGGCCGCCTCGGCGTACGCCCTGGCGAGCGTCTCCACGGTCTCGTGCGCGTTGAGGCCCGACGGGTTGGGCACCACGAACACCCGCGACACGCCCCAGCGCCCGGGCTGCTCACCGACCCGGGCACCGGCCTCGCCGAACGCGGTGCGGTAGGCGGTGATGCCGGCGACCGCGACGACGGTGGGGCGCCTCTCGGCGACGAGCTCGCGGAGCCGCTGCCCGCCCTCCTTCAGCTCGACCGGGGTCAGCTCGTCGGCCCGGGCCGTGGCCCGCGGCACCACGTTGGTGATGCCGATCCCGCGCCGGCGCAGCTCGTCGCGGTCCTCGTCGCTCATGCCGGCCGCCGGGGCGATGGGCCACGGGATGATCCCGGCCCGCAGCAGCGCCGGGTAGAACCGGTTGCCGGGGCGGGCGAAGTGCGACTGCGTGGCGGCGGTCCACAGGCCGGGGTTGATGCCGACGAACAGCAGCCGCAGCGGCTGGCCGGCGTCCGGGAGCAGGTCGGGCACCTCGACGTCGCGGAACGCCTCCAGCTCTGCCTTGGTGAACCCCATGGCGCCCATCCTGCCGGGGCGGTCCACGGGTGCATGCACGAGACCCCGCCTCCCTTGCGGGAGACGGGGTCTCGGGTGGTGCGGGTGCCGGTCAGCGACCGGCGGGGATCACTTGGTGATCTTGGTGACGCGGCCGGCGCCCACGGTGCGGCCACCCTCGCGGATGGCGAAGCGCAGGCCCTCGTCCATGGCGATGGGCTGGATGAGCTCGACCGACATCTCGGTGTTGTCACCCGGCATGACCATCTCGGTGCCCTCGGGCAGGGTCACGACGCCCGTCACGTCCGTGGTCCGGAAGTAGAACTGCGGACGGTAGTTGTTGAAGAACGGCGTGTGACGGCCGCCCTCGTCCTTCGACAGGATGTAGACCGAGGCGTCGAAGTTGGTGTGCGGGGTGGTCGTGCCCGGCTTGATCACGACCATGCCGCGCTCGACGTCCTCGCGCTTGGTGCCACGGAGGAGCAGACCGACGTTCTCGCCCGCCTGGCCCTCGTCGAGGAGCTTGCGGAACATCTCGACACCGGTGACGGTGCTCTTCTGCGAGCCCTCGCGGATGCCGATGATCTCGACCTCCTCGTTGACCTTGACGATGCCGCGCTCGATGCGACCGGTGATGACGGTGCCACGACCGGTGATCGTGAAGACGTCCTCGACGGGCATGAGGAAGGGCTTGTCGGTGTCGCGCTCGGGGGTCGGGATGTAGTCGTCCACGGCCTGCATGAGCTCGGCGATCGAGTCGCCCCACTTGGCGTCGCCCTGCAGCGCCGGGAAGGCCGCCACGCGCACGACGGGGATGTCGTCGCCCGGGAACTCGTACTCGGAGAGGAGCTCGCGCACCTCCATCTCGACGAGCTCGATGAGCTCCTCGTCGTCGACCATGTCGCACTTGTTGAGCGCGACCACCAGGGCGGGAACGCCGACCTGGCGAGCGAGCAGCACGTGCTCGCGGGTCTGCGGCATGGGGCCGTCGGTGGCGGCGACCACGAGGATCGCGCCGTCCATCTGCGCCGCGCCGGTGATCATGTTCTTGATGTAGTCGGCGTGACCGGGGCAGTCGACGTGCGCGTAGTGGCGCGCCTCGGTCTGGTACTCGACGTGCGCGATCGAGATCGTGATGCCGCGCTGGCGCTCCTCGGGAGCCTTGTCGATCTGGTCGAACGCCGAAGCCTCGTTGAGGTCCGGGTACTTGTCGTGCAGCACCTTGGTGATCGCCGCGGTCAGCGTCGTCTTGCCGTGGTCGATGTGACCGATGGTGCCGATGTTGACGTGCGGCTTGGTCCGCTCGAACTTCGCCTTAGCCACTGGGGCTCCTCCTGATTGTTGTTACGTGACTCGTGGGTGTGGGGTGGTGCTGGTGCCGAGGATCCGGTGCGTGCTTACTCGCCGCGGACCTTCTTGACGATCTCGTCGGCGATGTTCGTGGGAACCTCGGCGTACGAGTCGAACTCCATCGAGTACGACGCCTGACCGGAGGTCTTGGACCTCAGGTCGCCAACGTACCCGAACATCTCGGACAACGGCACAAGGGCGTTGACGACCATGTCGCCGTGACGCTCCTCCTGTGCCTGGATCTGGCCGCGGCGCGAGTTGATGTCGCCGATGACGGTGCCCAGGAAGGTGTCCGGGGTCGTCACCTCGACGGCGAACATCGGCTCGAGCAGCACGGGCTTGGCCTTGCGTGCGGCCTCCTTGAAGGCCTGGTTGCCGGCGATCTTGAACGCGAGCTCGGACGAGTCGACGTCGTGGTAGGCGCCGTCCTCGAGCGAGAACTTCACGTCGACCATCGGGTAGCCGGCGAGCACGCCGAACTCCATGGCGTCCTGGCCGCCCTGGTCGACCGAGGGGATGTACTCCTTCGGCACGCGACCACCGGTGACGTTGTTGACGAACTCGTAGCCCGCACCGGTGCCCGTCTCCGGGTCGATGTTGGGCTCGAGGGAGATGACGACCTTCGCGAACTGGCCCGAACCACCGGTCTGCTTCTTGTGGGTGTAGCTGTGGTTCGCGACCTTGTTGCGGATGGTCTCGCGGTAGGCCACCTGCGGCTTGCCGACGGTCGCCTCGACGCGGAACTCGCGCTTCATGCGGTCGACGAGGATCTCGAGGTGGAGCTCGCCCATGCCGGCGATGATCGTCTGGCCGGTCTCCTCGTCGGTCTTGACCGTGAAGGTCGGGTCCTCGTCGGAGAGACGCTGGATCGCGGTGCCGAGCTTCTCCTGGTCGCTCTTCGTCTTGGGCTCGATCGCGACCTCGATCACCGGGGCCGGGAACGTCATCGACTCGAGCACGACCTGGTTGTTCGGGTCGCACAGCGTGTGGCCGGTCTTGGTGTCCTTGAGGCCCATGACGGCGACGATCTGGCCGGCGCCGACCGACGCGATCTCCTCACGCTTGTTGGCGTGCATCTGGTAGACCTTGCCGATCCGCTCCTTCTTGCCGTTGACCGAGTTGACCACGGTCGAGCCGGCCTCGAGCTTGCCCGAGTAGACGCGGACGTAGATCAGCTTGCCCAGGTGCGGGTCGGAGGCGATCTTGTAGGCGAGACCGGAGAACGGCTCGTCGTCCGACGGCTTGCGGGAGATCGACTCCTCCTCGTCGCGCGGCGAGTGACCGACGATGGCGTCGATGTCGAGCGGCGAGGGGAGGTACTTCACGACGGCGTCGAGCAGGGGCTGGACGCCCTTGTTCTTGAACGCGGTGCCGCACAGGACCGGGTTGACCTTGTCGGCCAGGGTCGCGCGGCGGATGGCGGCCTCGAGCTCCTCGACGGTGAAGCCACCGTCACCGTCCTCGAGGTACTTCTCCATGATCTCGTCGTCGGCCTCGGCGAGCGTCTCGATGAGCTTCTCGCGGTACTCGGCGGCCTGCTCGGCGAGGTCGGCCGGGATCTCCTCGACCTCGTAGTCCTCACCCATCTTGGTCTCGCCGCGCCAGGTGAGGGCACGCATGCCGACCAGGTCGACGACACCGAGGAAGTCGGACTCCGCGCCGATGGGCAGCTGGAGCACGAGCGGGGTGGAGTTGAGGCGCTCGACCATCATGTCGACGCAGCGGAAGAAGTCCGCGCCGGTGCGGTCGAGCTTGTTGACGAAGCACATGCGGGGGACGGAGTACTTGTTGGCCTGGCGCCACACCGTCATGGTCTGCGGCTCCACACCGGCCACACCGTCGAAGACCGCCACGGCGCCGTCGAGGACGCGCAGCGAGCGCTCGACCTCGGCGGTGAAGTCCACGTGGCCGGGGGTGTCGATGATGTTGATCTGGTGGTCCTTCCACCAGCAGGTCGTCGCGGCGGACGTGATGGTGATGCCGCGCTCCTGCTCCTGCTCCATCCAGTCCATCGTGGCGCCACCCTCGTGGACCTCACCGATCTTGTAGGTGATGCCGGTGTAGAACAGGATGCGCTCGGTGGTGGTCGTCTTGCCGGCGTCGATGTGCGCCATGATGCCGATGTTGCGGACCTTGTTGAGGTCGGTGGTGATGTCGACAGCCACTGTTGTGTCTCAGTCCCTCGGAAGTTGGTGGGGGCTCGTGGGGTGAGGGGCCGCACGCCGCGTGGAGCGGGTGCGGCCCCTCGCCGTCACCAGCGGTAGTGGGCGAAGGCCTTGTTGGACTCGGCCATCTTGTGGGTGTCCTCGCGCTTCTTCACAGCGGCACCGAGGCCGTTGCTGGCGTCGAGGATCTCGTTCATCAGGCGCTCGGCCATGGTCTTCTCGCGGCGGTCGGCCGCGTAGCCCACGAGCCAGCGCAGCGCCAGCGTGGTGGAGCGGTTGGCCTTGACCTCGACCGGGACCTGGTAGGTCGCGCCGCCGACGCGGCGGGACTTGACCTCGATGGCCGGCTTGACGTTGTCCATCGCGCGCTTGAGCGTGACGACCGGGTCGGTGCCGGTCTTCTCGCGGCAGCCCTCGAGGGCGGTGTAGACGATGCGCTGCGCGACGGCCTTCTTGCCGTCCTGCAGGACCTTGCTCACGAGCTGGGTGACCAGCTGGGAGCCGTAGACCGGGTCGACGACGAGGGGGCGCTTGGGAGCGGGACCCTTGCGAGGCATTACTTCTCCTTCTTCGCGCCGTAGCGGCTGCGGGCCTGCTTGCGGTTCTTGACACCCTGGGTGTCGAGCGAGCCGCGGATGATCTTGTAGCGGACGCCGGGAAGGTCCTTCACACGGCCGCCGCGGACGAGCACGATCGAGTGCTCCTGCAGGTTGTGACCGACACCCGGGATGTAGGCCGTGACCTCGACGCCGCTGCTCAGGCGCACGCGGGCGACCTTGCGGAGGGCGGAGTTCGGCTTCTTCGGGGTGGTCGTGTAGACGCGGGTGCAGACGCCTCGGCGCTGCGGAGATCCCTTCAGGGCAGGCGTCTTGCTCTTGGACACCTTGTCCTGGCGGCCCTTGCGGACCAGCTGGTTGATGGTGGGCACCGGGTGGTTCCCTCTCTCTGTCTGCTCTTCACGGCTCGGCGCGGTGCCGGGCTCGGGTGTGCTGCGCTGTTGCGTGTGCCTGTTGCGAATCCGTGGCCAGCCGGGGCCGCGGCAGTGGACGCCGCGAGTTCCGAGCATGGGCATGGGTCTGGACGGGCCAGACACGAGGATTGAGGCTACTCGGGCCTCACGGCAGGGTCAAAATGCCGCCGGTGCCGCCTGCACGTCCCGGCGGCTCGCCTGGGGGGCCTGCGCCCGGCGCGCGCGCTCGGTCCTGAGGTAGAGGGCCGCGCAGAGGACCGCCCCGCCGATGGTCAGCAGGCCGCCGCCGAGCAGCGTCCAGCGAGCACCGTACTCCTGGCCGATCCACCCGATGATCGGCGCACCCACGGGCGTGCCGCCCATGAAGATCATCAGGTAGAGCGCCATCACGCGCCCGCGCACCCCCGCGTCGGTGTGCAGCTGCATGTAGGTGTTGGCGCTCGTGATGAACGTCAGCGCCGTGAGGCCGGTGACCGGCGCGAGCAGCGCGAAGGTGAGGTAGGAGGGCATCAGCCCGGCCAGCACCACGGTGGCACCGAAGGCCACGGCGGCGCCGACGACGAGCCGGTGGCGGACCTGGGCGCGCCGGGCGGCCAGCAGCGCACCGGTGAGCGAGCCGACGGCCAGGAAGGTGCCGAGGAGGCCGAACTCCTGCGGGCCCTTGCCGAATACCTCGGTCGCCATGAGCGCGGAGGTGATCTGGAAGTTGAGCCCGAAGGTGCCGGCGAAGAAGACCAGGCCGAGCACGAGCATCAGGTCGGGCCGGGCGCGCACGTAGGCGACGCCCTCGCGGATGGCGCCGGGACCGCGGTCGGCCGGCGCCGCAGCGGCGATCCGGCTGGTGTCGAGGTGGCGCAGCGACCAGATGGGAGCGGCGTACGACACGGCGTTGAGCAGGATCACCCAGCCGGTGGCGACCGCTCCCCCGCCGAACGCGGCGATGAGCACGCCGGCGAGGCCGGGGCCCACGAGCCGGGCGGCGTTGAAGCTCGCGGAGTTGAGGCCGACGGCGTTGGTGAGGTCGCCGGGCTCGACCAGCTCGGAGACGAACGACTGGCGGGCGGGGCCGTCGAACGCCGAGGCAGAGCCGAGCACGAAGGCCAGGACGTAGACGTGCCACACCTCGGCGACCCCGGTGATGGCGAGCAGGCCGAGGATGGCCGCCGGCAGCGCCATGCCGAGGTTGGTCAGCTGCAGCAGCCGGTGCTTGGGCATGCGGTCGGCGACCAGGCCGGCGAACGGGGTCAGCAGCAGGACGGGCAGGAACTGGAGCCCGGTCGTGATGCCGAGCGCGGTGCCGCCCGATCCGACGGCGAGCTCGAGCACCAGCCAGTCCTGGGCGACGCGCTGCATCCAGGTGCCGGTGTTGGACACCACACCGCCGGCTGCGTAGCGGCGGTAGTTGGCGTTGGAGAGGGAACGGAACGTGGGGCTCGTGGTGACTCCTCAGTCGTGCATCGGTCAGGTGGTCAGTCGGCGGCGGCGAGCCGCATCAGGATCGGCGCGGCGTCGCGGAGCGCAGCGCGCTCGGCGCGGGTCAGCCCGGCCAGCCGCTGGGCCAGCCAGGCATCGCGCCGTTGGCGGTCGGCCAGCACGGCCGCGCGCCCGGCGTCCGTGATCGACACGACGACCTGTCGGCCGTCGGTGTCGTGGGGGCGGCGCTCGACGTAGCCGTCGCCCTCCAGGCAGTTGACTGTGCGGGTCATCGACGGGGGCTGGACGCGCTCGGCGCGGGCCAGGTCGCCGACGGTCTGGTCGCCCATCCGCACGAGCAGGCCGAGCACGACCATCTGCGGGATGCTCAGGTCGTTGTCGGGGTGGCGCTCGGCGGCGAGGCGACGGCGCAGGCGCATGACCCCGGCGCGGAGCTCGGAGGCGAGCCCAGCGTCGGAGCGCAGGTCGGAGAACGGCATATCGTTAGCATAAGTCATTACCTCTGCTAACCATTCCACGACCTCGACGTCAGGTCGGTCACACGACCGGCCCGGGTGGGGAGCCCCCGGGGCAGCGAGCCCCGGGGACGCGGGTCAGGACAGCCAGCGGTCGATCGGCGTGTAGGCGAAGTAGACGACGAAGAGACCGGCGACGAGCCACATCAGCGGGTGGACGGACTTCGCCTTGCCCACGACCACCTTGATGAACACGTAGGCCACGAAGCCCGCGCCGATGCCGACCGAGATCGAGTAGGTGAAGGGCATCAGGACGACGGTGAGGAAGGCGGGGATCGCCAGC
Source organism: Nocardioides sp. Z13_37 (assembly GCF_058355585.1). Classification (NCBI taxonomy): domain Bacteria; kingdom Bacillati; phylum Actinomycetota; class Actinomycetes; order Propionibacteriales; family Nocardioidaceae; genus Nocardioides; species Nocardioides sp. Z13_37. The sequence goes on from NZ_JBZGDV010000005.1 coordinate 169,434, forward strand.
TCGAGGTCGCGCCAGTCGATCTCGGAGACCTGCTGCATCATCAGGAAGCCCACCAGCACCAGCGCCGGGACGGCGGCCTCGGACGGGATGGCCGCGACGAGGGGCGTGAAGAAGATGGTGAGGAGGAACAGCGCGCCGGTCACGATGGAGGCCAGGCCCGTACGGGCGCCCTCCCCGACGCCCGAGGCGCTCTCGATGTAGGACGTGTTGGACGAGACCCCGGCGGCGCCACCGGCCATCGCCGCGACCGAGTCGACGATGAGGATGCGCTGCGTGTGCGGCGGCGTGCCGTCCGCGTCGTTGAGCCCGGCCTCCGCGCCGATGGCGGTCATCGTGCCCATCGTGTCGAAGAAGTCGGCGAGCATGAGCGAGAAGATCAGGAGCAGGGCGGCGAGCACACCGGTGCCGGCGCTGTCGAAGGCGCCGAAGAGGTCGAACTCGCCGAAGGTGTCGAATGACGGCAGGGCCACGACGTCGCCGCTCAGCGTGGGCACGCTGAGCGACCAGCCCTTCGGGTTGTCGGCCGACGAGGCGCCCAGGTCGCCGATCGCCTCGACGACCACCGCGACCACGGTGGTGACCAGGATCGAGATCAGGATCGCGCCACGCACCTTGCGCACCCACAGCCCGATCATCAGGGCCAGGCCCAGGCAGAACACCAGCACCGGCCAGCCGCCGAGGTGCCCGTCGGCGCCGAGCTGCACCGGCACGGTGGTCGTGAAGGCGTCGGGGACGCGGGTCACGACGCGGGCGTCGACGAAGCCGATGAGCGCGATGAACAGGCCGATCCCGACCGAGATCGCTACCTTGAGCTGCTGCGGCACGGCGTGGAAGACCGCCTTGCGGAAGCCGGTGAGCACCAGGGCCAGGATCACGATGCCCTCGAGGACGACCAGGCCCATCGCCGCACCCCAGGTGGTCTCGCGGGCGATCGTGTTGGCCACGAACGCGTTGAGCCCGAGCCCGGCCGCGAGCGCGAGCGGGAAGTTGGCGAACCCGCCCATCGCGATCGTGAGCACGCCTGCGACCAGCGCGGTGCCGGCCGCGATGGCCGGGATGCCGCTGCCCGGCTCGGCGCCGCCGCCGAGGAAGGCGCCGGTCGAGTCAGGCACGTAGCCGAGGATGAGCGGGTTGAGCACGATGATGTAGGCCATCGTCAAGAAGGTGACGACGCCGCCGCGCACCTCACGACCGACGGTGGATCCGCGTTGGCTGATCTGGAAGAACCCGTCGAGGCCGGAGCCCTGCGGCCGCTGGGATGCTGTCTGCGTCTTCTCGCTCACGGAACCGCAGTGTGGCACGTCTGCGCCGCCCTCGGGGTGAGCGTCCGCGCGCGTGTAGCGTTGAGGCGTGGACCTGGGTGACGAGCAGCCGATGCGGCACGAGATCGGCCGGCGGACCTACATCGTGGCGCCGGTCGAGCCGCTCGACGTCGACGGCGTGCGCACCACCGAGGTCGGCACCGTGCTGTGGCTGCTCGGCTTCCTGGGCCTGCTGCCCTTCTGGGGCGCCCTCGAGGACAGCGGGCGCACCTGGTGGCTGTGGACCTGTCTGGCCGGGTTCGGCCTGGGCCTGTGCGGGCTGGAGTACTGCCGGCGCCGGCGCAAGGAGCGCGCCTCCAGGCAGGACGGGGCATGACCCTGCCCCCGACGCGCTGGGAGCTGGCCGGGGAGGCCAACCGCGGCTACGGCCGCCACTTCGCCGACCTCGTCGAGCAGGGCGTCGACATGTCTGGCGAGGCACGGCTCGCCGACGCCCTGGTGCCCCGCGGGGCCCGCATCATCGACATCGGCTCGGGCATGGGCCGGGTGGCCGCCGCGCTGCGCTCGTGCGGGCACGACGTCGTCGCGACGGAGCCCGACCCGGCGCTGCGCGCCCAGTCGCAGGCGACGTACGCCGACCTCGAGGTGCTGCCCCACGAGGCGCTGGCGCTCGACCCGGCCGAGCTCGGCACCTTCGACCTCGCCGTGCTCGTCGGCAACGTGATGATCTTCCTCGGCGAGGGCACCGAGCGGTCCGTGCTGGCCCGGGTGCGCGACCTGCTCTCCCCCACCGGGCGGGCGCTCGTGGGCTTCCACCTCACGGCCGTCAAGGCCGGGAGCCGCACCTACCCCGCCGAGGAGTTCGTGGCGGACGCGGAGTCGGCGGGACTGCGGGTGGTGCACCGCTTCGGCAGCTATCAGCTGCACGAGCCGGTCGACGACTACGCCGTGTGGGTGCTGGCCCGGGCCTGAGCCGGTCCGGTCAGATCGGCTCGAGGTCGTCGTCGACCAGCGTGTCGAAGACGTGGTCGGGCATCGGGATCGGCTGCTGCTTGCGCGCGAGCTTGACCTCGGAGTGGGCGCCGCAGCCGTGGTCGAAGGTGACGACCCGGCCGTCGTCGTTGGCGTTGCCGTTGGCGCACACGCCGAACCGGTCGGCCAGCGAGCCGCTGAGCCGCACCAGGAAGCCGCACGACCAGCAGGTCTCCGGGGCGCCCTTCGCCAGCGGCGAGTCGGGGCCGCCGGGGCCGGCGTACCACCGCTCGGCGGCCATGTCGATGCCCTCGCGGCTCAGCGTGCGCACGCGCCCGAGGCCGAGGTCCTCGGCCACCCGGCGCACCTGCGCGCGGTCGTCGGAGTCGAGCGGGTCGTCGCCCACGAGGTAGGTGGGGACCAGCCGGACGTCCTCGTCCTCGACGGGCAGCAGGTCGCCCGGGGACAGGTCGCCGGGCTGGAGGCGCTCCTTGTAGGGCACCCACGGCGGCGCCACGATCGCGTCGTCGCCGGGGAGCAGGACGACCTCGTTGACGGTGATGTCCTTGCCGCGCTTGGCGCGGGTCAGGGTGACCGACCAGTACCAGCCGGGGTAGCCGGCGCGCAGGCAGGCGAAGTGGTGGGTGACCACGCGCTCCCCCTCGGCGCGCGCACCGAGGTGGTCGCCCACGTCGGTCGGGTCGGCGACCTCGAGGACGACGGTGCGGGCGAGCTCGACGGCCTTGGCGAGGACCGAGTCGGCCTTGCCGGCGCGGGTGGGGAGAGCGATCACGTGTGCATCATCGCAAACGACCGGTGGTCCTGTCCCGTCGGGACGACCGCTGGGACAGGACCGGGATGTCGGTCACGGGCGTCGGCCGGGTAGTCCAAGATGGTCCCCGTGACGTCCGAGCGCCCCGATCCCGCCGCAGGACCGCGGGCCGCGGACGCCCCCGGCACACCTCGTCACGGAGCCGTGCGCCGCTCGCTCTCCGGCGCCGCCCGGGGCGTGCGGGCCGCCGGGCGCGGCGCGGGCAGCGCGGGCCACTTCGCGGTCGCCCAGGCGCGGCGCGCCGCCCGCGCGGAGGGTGCCGGGGACTCGGGACTCTCACGCCTCATCGAGCTGCACGCGTTCAACGCCGCCGGCGACGCGGCCGTGGCGATCTCGCTCGCCGGCACCCTGTTCTTCCAAGTGCCCACCGGTGAGGCACGCGGCCAGGTCGCGCTGTTCCTCGGCCTGACGATGCTGCCGTTCGCCATCGTCGCGCCGCTGATCGGCCCGTTCCTCGACCGCTTCAGCCACGGCCGCCGGTGGGCCGTCGGCGCGACGATGGCCACCCGCGGCTTCCTCTGCTGGGTGCTCGCGACCGCGGTCGTCACCGAGTCGGCGTGGCTGTTCCCGGCCGCGCTCGGCTGCCTCGTCGCCTCCAAGGCCTACGGCGTGACCCGGGCGGCCGCCGTGCCGCGGCTGCTGCCCCCCGACCTGACGCTGGTCAAGGCCAACGCCCGCGTCTCCCTCGCGGGCGTCGTCGGCGCCGGCCTGTCCGCGCCGCTCGCGATCCTGGCCTCCACGTTCGGCCCGGAGTGGTCGCTGCGCTACGGCTTCGTGATCTTCGTCCTCGCCACGATCTGGGCGATCCGGCTGCCCCAGAAGGTCGACGCCAGCCACGGCGAGGGCGAGATGGTGCTCACCGGCTCCGCCGACGACGACCGGACCGGGCGCCGGCCGCGCACCCGCATCCCGGCCGCCGTGGCGTTCGCGCTGCGGGCCAACTGCGGGCCCCGGTGGCTCTCGGGGTTCCTCACGATGTTCATGGCGTTCCTGCTGCGCGACAACCCGATCGGCGAGTGGAGACCGGAGATCCTGCTCGGCCTGGTGATCGGCGCGGCCGGGCTCGGCAACACGCTCGGCATCACGATCGGGTCGGTGCTGCGCCGGCTCAACCCGGCGATGACCGTGGTGCTCGCCCTGCTGGCCGACGCCGTGGTGGCCACGCTGGCCGCGGTGTTCTACGGGGTGGTGACGCTGGTGCTGCTCGGGCTCACCGCGGGGCTCGCCCAGGCGCTGGCCAAGCTGTCGCTCGACTCGACCATCCAGCGCGACATCCCCAGCCGCATCCAGGCGAGCGCGTTCGCGCGCTCCGACACCACCCTGCAGCTGGCGTGGGTGATCGGCGGCTTCGTGGGCATCGCGATGCCGCTGATGCCCCAGCTCGGCCTCGGCATCGCCGCCGGCGTGCTCGGGGCGTGGGCGACGTTCGTGCTGCTCAGCCGACCCGGGCGCACCGATCCGGCCCGCGCCTGAACGACGTCAGGCGTCAGCTCAGGCGTCGAGCTCGTCGGCGAGGGCGCGGAGCACCTTCGCCGTGCCCCGCGCGGCCGCGCGCTCGGGGTGGCGGCCGCGGCGGTAGGTCTCCTCGACGCCCTCGAGCATCTTGATGAGGTCCTCGACGATGGTGACCATGTCCTCGGGCCGCTTGCGCTGGGCGTTGCGCTGGTTGCGCGCGACCGAGGCCGGTGCGTCGAGCACCCGCACCTGGAGGGCCTGGTCGCCGCGCCGGCCCTGGGCGATGCCGAACTCGACCTTGGTGCCCGCCTTGAGGGAGGTGGTGCCCTCGGGCAGCGCGTCGGCGTGGACGTAGACGTCCGGGCCGCTCTCCTGCGACAGGAAGCCGAAGCCCTTCTCCGCGTCGTACCACTTCACCTTGCCAGTCGGCACGGTCCACCCCACTCAGCTCTGCGTCCGGAGCCACGTGGAACCACGCAGCCGGGCACAGGATAGGGGGCGGCCACGAGTCGCGCCCAGCAGGTTGTCGGGGGTCCTGTGATCTGGTGACATGTCTGCTGGAACCATGGGACGCTCGGGGGTCTCACCGCGCTGGGGGCGGCTGGGGTCACATCTGCGAGCGGGAGGACACGTGCGGGCACGACGGGCAGGACGGCTGATCGGCTGCGCCGTGCTCGCACTCGGCGCCGGGCTCGCCGCCCACGGCACCGCCCTCGCCGACGACTCCCCCGCCTCCGACACCGGCGAGCTCACGCTCGTCACCCTCGCGGGCGCCGGCACGTCCGCCGGCCGTGCCGAGGCGCCGGACCTCCTGGCCGAGCAGGACGCCGTCCTCGCGGCCGTCGGGGCGGGCGCGCCGGTCTACCGCTGGACCACGGCCCTCAACGGCTTCGCCGTGCGGCTGACCGAGCAGCAGCTGCTCGCGCTCGAGGCCCAGCCCGCGGTGGCGTCGGCCGAGCCCGACACGATCCGGCCGATGGCGGGGCAGACGTCGCTGGCCGCCGTCCGCGCCGCTGCCGCCAGCCCACGCCTGCGCGGCGGCGCCGGCATCGTGGTCGGTGTCGTCGACTCCGGCATCGCGCCGCAGTCGCCCGCCTTCGCCGAGGTCCCCGGGCTCGGCGCCGACCCGGAGAACTTCGCCGGCACGTGCGCCGAGGGCGAGGGCTGGAGCGCCGACGACTGCACCCGCAAGATCGTCGGGGCGCGGTGGTACGTCGACGGCTTCGGCCCCGACCGGGTGCGCTCCTCGGAGTCGCTCTCGGCGCTCGACGCCCTCGGCCACGGCACCCAGGTCTCCTCCGTCGCGGCCGGCAACGCCGGCGTCAGCGTCCGGGTCGACGACCGGGACGCCGGCTTCTTCGGCGGCGTCGCCCCGCAGGCGCGGATCGCCGCCTACAAGGCCTGCTGGGGCGCGCCCGACCCGGCCGACGACGGCTGCTCCACCGCCGACGTGGTCTCCGCGGTCGACGCCGCGGTGGCCGACGGGGTCGACGTGCTCAGCCTCGCCCTCTCCGGCGGGGAGCGCATCGACACCCTGCAGCTCGCGCTGCTGGGCGCGGCCGAGGCCGACATCGTCGTCGTCGGCGCCTCCGGCAACACCGGCGGCGCGGCCTACGCCGCCCACGCCGCGCCGTGGGTCACGACGGTCGGCTCCGCCGTGGGCCGAATGTCGCGCGGCCGGGTCACGCTGCCCGACGGCCGCTCGTGGACCGGCGGCGGCCGGCCCTCGCAGGTGCGCGGTCGCGCCGTGCCCGCGCGGCGCGCGGCGGCTCCTGGCGTCTCGCGCCGGGAGGCCGCCCAGTGCCGCCTCGGGGCTCTCGACTCCCGCCTCGTGGCCGACCGGATCGTGATCTGCGAGCGTGGCGCGATCGGCCGCATCGACAAGTCCGAGTCGGTCGCGCAGGCAGGCGGCCGTGCGATGGTGCTGGTCAACCGGCGTCCCGGCGCGATCACGGCCGACCTCCACGCCGTGCCGACCGTCCACCTGCCCGCGCGGGCGGGGCGCTCGTTCAGCCGGTGGGTGGCCCGCCACCCCGAGGCCCGGGTGACCATGTCGCGCGACGCCGGACGGCCCGGCACGCGGCGCACGGCCCGGTGGAGCGCCTCGGGAGACCCGCGCGGCGTCGCGCTCAAGCCCGACGCCGTCGCCGACGGCGACGCCGTGCTCGGCGCGCTGCCGGAGTCCACCGGCCGCAGCTGGGGCGTCTTCAGCGGCAGCTCCGCCGCCACCGCGCACGCGGCCGGCCTCGCGGCGCTGGTGCGGGCCCGGCACCCCGAGCGGTCCGCGGCGGTCGTCCGGTCGCTGCTGGTGACGTCGGCCCGTCCCGTCCCGGGCGCCTCCCCCCTCGCGCAGGGCACCGGCGCGCTTCCCAGCCAGGCGCCCACCGCCCACCTCGCCCTCGACGTGGCACCGGAGCAGTGGCGTCGCGCGCTGCGCCGCCAGACCCTCTCGCGGCTCAACACCAGCTCGGTGCTGATGCCGGCGCGTCGCCAGCGCGCGGTGCGCACGGTGACCAACATCGGCACCCGCCCGGAGTACTTCTCGGTGATCGCCCGCGGCTTCTCCTCCCACCGCGTGCGGGTGCAGCCCCTCGCCGTACGCCTCGCGCCCGGGGAGTCGGCCGACTTCACCGTCACCGTCACCGGGCCCACCGCCCCGGGCCAGCTCGACGACGGCATGCTCGTGTGGCGCGGTGCCCGCGGCGGCGTGACCCGCGTGCCGGTCGCCCTCACCCGCTGACCCACCGCCCACTGCGCGGACGACGGGGACCCGCTCAGCCCTCCCGGGAGACGACCATCTCGCGGTCGCCGTAGACGACCTTGTCGCCGTCGACGAGCGCGGCGGGCTTGCCCGGGGCGAGCTGGCGCGCGACGCCCTGGCGCACGAGCACGGTGCCGTTGGTGGAGCCGCGGTCCATGACGACGAGCGTGCCGTCGGAGGCCGGGCCGAACTGGGCGTGCGTCTTGGAGACCGACATGTCGGCCGAGGACAGCGGGACCAGGTGGGCCACCTGCTCGCCCGCGCGCGGCTCGGGACGGCGTCCGACCAGCGCGAGCCCGGCGATCACGAAGCTCTCGCCGTTGTCGAAGTGCACCCGCCAGCGCGCCGGGGCCGGCGGCATCGCCGCGGCGGCGGGCGGCTGGGCCGGCACCGGGACCGGCTGCCGGACCGGGGGCGGGGCCCACTGCGGGGGCGGGGCGGACCGCGCCTGCTGCACCGGCTGCGGCTGCTGGCGCGGCTGGGGCTGCGGCACCGGCTGGGGCTGCTGGCGCGGCTGCGGCTGGGACTGCGGCTGGGATGGCGGCTGGGACCGGTGCGCGGGAGCGGGGGCCGGCCGGGTCGGGTCGACCGGGAGCGCATGGCGGCGCGTGGAGTGCTCGGGGCGCTCGGGGGTCCGCACCGGCTCGACCGGCGGGGCCGGCACCAGACGCATGGCGGTGAGGTTGACGATGTGGCGCGGGGCCTCCTCGACCGACGCGTCGGCGACCTCGACGGCCGGTCGTACGTCGACCACCACGGTGTGCGCCAGGTGGTCGTGCCAGCCGCGGCGCTGCCGGCCGCGGTCCTCCACGGCCGTCCAGGCGAGGGTGGCCACGCCGATGCCGAACGTCGGGAGCCCGGCCACGCCCAGCACGAGCTGGCGGAGCAACGCCGGTCCGACGCCGATCGGGGTGCCGGTGCCGTGGTGCACCACCCGGAGCCCGGTGAGCGCCTTGCCGGGCGAGGTCCCGCTGATGCCGAGCACCACCGCCTGCACCAGCCAGAGCAGCACGGTCGCGCCGGCGACCGCGGCCACCACCGTCCAGGGGTCGTCGGAGACGAACAACACGGTCCCGACGCCGACGGCGGCGATCAGGCCCCAGGCGAGGAGGCGGTCGATCGCGAACGCGACGAAGCGCCGGTCGAGCTCGGCGACGGGGTAGGTCAGGGCGTGCGGGTGCTGGGTCACGGGGCGCTGCTCAGGGGTTGGTCACCTGGATGGTGACCCCGTCGCCGAGGTCGAGGACGGCGCCGGGGATCAGGCTGACGGCGATGCCGGGCTTGAGGTCCTCGGGGTCGAGACCGGGCTGGGCGAGGACGGTGCCGTTGGTGGAGCCCAGGTCGGTCGCGATCGCGGCACCGTGGTCGGCGCCCGCGCCCGGCCGGATCTCGAGGTGGGTCGAGGAGATCTCCTGCTGCGGGCTCGGCACGGTCACGACGTGCGGCTGCTCGTGGGAGGCGAAGCGCCGCGCCTCGGGGGCACGGCCCACCAGCACGGTGCGGTCGACCGCCACGACGTCGCCGGTGGAGAAGACCAGCGAGGCCACGGGCTGCGGGACCACGTCGGGGGCGATCTCCTGCCCCGGGACGGGCGGTCGGTCGAAGTCGGGGACCCGGTCGCCGGCCTGCGTCTGGCCGTCGCGGTCGGACCAGTCGTCGGCCACCACCGGGGTCTCGCCGGTGGGCGTGGGGTCGTCGCCAGGGGCGCCGAACTCCATCGGCGCCACGGAGGCGACGGCGGGGGACGCGAGGAGGTCGCCGGCGGGAGCGGCGGGCTCGGCGACGGGCTCGGCGGGAGAGACGGGCTCGACGGGAGGATCGGGCTGCGCGGGGAGCTCCGGGGGGAGGGGCGCGGGCTGCTGGACGTCGGGCTCCGTAACGGCGGGCTCCGGGACGGCGGGCTGCTGGGCCGCGGCGGCGAACGGCTCGGCCTCGGCGAGCGGCTCCCCGGCGGCCGACGGCGCACCGAACTCGACCACCGAGACGCGGGCCAGGCCGGCGGTGAGGGGGAGGTCGGCGGTGCCCTCCCCGGTGAGGGTCACCCGCACGCTGGTGACCCCGGGGAGCACCCGCTCGGCCCACGTGGCTCCGGCTGCGGCCGTGACCATCTCGTCCTCGCCGGTGGAGGCGACCGTCGCGGTGGGGGCGCCGCGCACGATGAGGCGCGTCGCGTCGTCACTGTGCGCGACGAGGGCGAAGTGGTCGAGCGAGGACAGGCCGCCCGCGAGCAGCTCGTCGAGCAGCGCGTCGGCGCCTGCCCCGGAGTCGGCGAGGTCCCAGAGCCCGGCCACGCGGCCGCGCTGGCTGCCCGGCAGCAGCACGGTCACCCGGTCTCCCACCACGGCGTACCAGTCTCCCGGCGCGAACCTGGCCTCAGTGCTCACTGTCGTCCCCCCAGCTTGGATTCGAGACTCTGCAGCTGGCGCTGGGAGTCGTAGGTCGCGTCCTTGACCAATCCCACCACATCGACGACGACCGCCGTGGCGTTGTCGCGACCCCCGGCCGCCACGGCTGCCCGCACCAGCGTGTCGGCGGCGTCGCGCGGGTCGTCGACCGAGTCGAGGATCCCCTCGATCTCCTTGTCCTCGATCATCCCGGTGACCCCGTCGCTGCACAGCAGGAGGCGCTCGACCGAGCCGAGGGGCAGGAGGAAGAAGTCGGGCCGGATGCCCTCCGGGCTGCCCAGCGCCCGGGTGATGACGTGCCGCTCGGGGTGGACCGATGCCTGCTCGGCGGTGATGTGCCCGGCGTCGATGAGCTCCTGCACGACCGAGTGGTCGACGCTGACCTGCTCGAGGCGGCCGTCGACGGTGCGGTAGATCCGGGAGTCGCCGAGGTTGGCCAGGAGCCACTTCGTCACCCCGTCGTCGACGACGAGCACGGCCACGACGGCGGTGGTGCCGGCGTGCCAGCCGGGGTGGAGCGCGCGGTGGGCGTCGCCGTAGTCGACGATCCGCGACTGGGCCCGCGCGAAGGCCGCGGAGACGAGCTCGGCCCCGCGGCGCGGGTCGTAGGCCTCGGCGAGGCGCTGGAACTCCTCGACCACGATCTGGCTCGCGACGTCGCCGCCGGAGTGCCCGCCCATGCCGTCGGCGACGACGAAGACGGGCGGCGCGACGAGGTAGGAGTCCTCGTTGACCTTGCGCACCAGCCCGACGTCCGTCGACGCGCCGTGGTGCAGATCAACGTCAAGCATGTCGGCCCTCTTCGCCCCGTGTCGAGATGTGGGGCCGCGGTGCCGACCCGGCGAGTAGCGTAAGAGGGATGTCCAGCTCACCGCGGGCGACACCCGCACGCACCCTCGCCGAGCAGCTGCGCAGCTGGCCCGACGAGCGGCTCGTGGCGCTGCTCTCGGCCCGTCCGGATCTCGCCACACCCGCCCCTCAGGATTCCTCGCAGCTGGCCTCGCGCGCTGCCACTCGTTCGTCGATCCACCGCGCCCTCGACGGCCTGGACCGCCTCGAGCTCTCCGTCCTTGATGCCCTTCTGGTTGCAGGTCAAACCACTTCGGCGCAGGTGATCTCGATCGTCAACGCCGACGAGGCGCGCACCGCGGCGGCGCTGCGGCGACTGCTCGACCTGGCGCTGGCCTGGGAGGGCCCGGGCGGGGTGCGCGCCCTCACCGGCGTGGCCGACGCGATGCGCGGGATGCCCGGCCTGGTCAGCGGCCTGCGACCCTCGAGCCCCGACCCGGCGAGCCCCGCCGAGGTGGCCGCCCGGATCGCCGAGCTGTCGCCGGCCGCGGCGGCGCTGCTGCGCCACGTCGACGAGCACGGCGGCGAGGGCACGACCGGCTCGGCCCGCCGCACCGTGTCCCCCGCCGACGCCCGCTCCCCGGCCGAGGAGCTCCTCAGCCGTCGCCTGCTCGTGCCCCGCGAGGGCGACGCGGTCGTGCTGCCGGGCGAGGTCGGCCTGGCCCTGCGCGGGGGCCGGACCACCCGCGAGCCGGTGGACGACGTGCCGGTGCTCGCCACCTCGCCCCGCGACCCCGTCCTGGTGGCGCGCACCGCGGCCGGTGCGGCGTTCGACGTCGTACGCCGCGTCGAGCTGCTGCTCGACCACTGGGGCGTGGAGCCCCCGAACGTCCTGCGCAGCGGAGGGCTGGCGGTCCGCGACCTCAAGTCGGTGGCGCGAGAGCTGCACGTCGACGAGGCCGGGGCCGCGCTGATCGTCGAGGTCGCGCTCGCGGCCGGCCTGGTCGCCGAGGCGGCCGACCGGGAGGGCACGCCCGCCTGGCTGCCGACCGAGGAGTTCGACGTCTGGTCCGGCCTGCCGATCTCGGAGCGGTGGGCCCGGCTGGTCGGCGGCTGGCTGGCGAGCACCCGGATGCCGTCGCTGGTGGGCTCGCGCGACGCGGCCGGCAAGGCCTGGAACGCCCTGGCGCCCGAGCTCTCCAGCGGGCTCGCCGAGGAGGCCCGCCGGCTCGCCCTGCAGGTGCTGGCCGAGGTGCCCGAGGGCGAGGTGCTCGCGGTCGGCACCGGCGTCGCCTCGCTCGTGCAGCGGATCGGCTGGCTGCGCCCGCGCCGGCCCACGATCTTCTCCGACCTGGTCGCCGCCGCGCTGGCCGAGGCAGCCGCCCTCGGGGTCAGCGGCGCGGGCGGCCTGCCGCCCAGCGGCCGGCACGTGGCGGCCGGCGACCTGCCCGCGGCCGCCGCGGCGATCGACGCCCACCTGCCCCAGCCCGTCGACCACGTGCTGCTGCAGGCCGACCTCACGGCGGTCGCGCCCGGCCCCCTCGAGACCGAGGTGGCGCGCCGGCTGCACCTGCTCGCCGACGTCGAGTCGCGCGGGGGCGCGACGGTCTACCGCTTCAGCTCGGGCTCGCTGCGGCGCGGCTTCGACGCCGGGTGGTCCAGCGGGGAGGTGCGCGACTTCCTGACCTCGGTGTCGCAGACGCCCGTGCCGCAGCCCCTGGAGTTCCTGGTCGAGGACGTCGCGCGCACCTTCGGCAGCATCCGGGTCGGCCACGCGGAGGCGTTCCTGCGCGCCGACGACGAGGCGGCGCTGGCCGCGCTCGTGCACGACCCGCGCGGGCGGAGCCTGGGCCTGCGCCTGCTCGCACCGACGGTCGCGATCGCCACCTCCCCCCTCGACGTCCTCCTGCCGCGGCTGCGCGAGCTCGGTGCCGCGCCCGTCGTCGAGGCCGCCGACGGCACCGTGCGGGTGAGCCGTCCCGACCTGCAGCGCGCCCGTCCGCGCCGCGGGCGCCGGCCCGCCGGTGCGGTCGAGGCGCGGCGGGCCGCGCAGGTCCAGGCCGTCGCGACAGCCATCCGTGCCGGTGACCGGGCCGAGTCGTCCCGGCCGCGCAGCGCCGAGGCGACCACGACGCCGTCGGGCGCGCTGGCGGCGCTCCGCGAGGCGATCGAGGCGGGCAGCACGGTCGTCATCGGCTACGTCGACAACCACGGCGCCACCGGCGAGCGGGTCGTCGACCCGCGTCGCCTCGACGGCGGCCGGCTCTCGGCCTACGACCACCGCGCCGACGACGTGCGGGAGTTCGCCGTGCACCGCATCACACGCGTCCGCACCGCGTGATCGCGTCCGTAGACTGGAGCCATGGACTTCATCCGGTACGCCGAGCGTGCTGCCGCGCTCGTCAACGCCGAGCTGCCCGACGAGGAGGGGCTCCGCGAGCACCTCGCCGACCGCTCGTGGCTGCACCGCTCACTGGTCCCCGGCGACGTGGAGTCCGTGCAGGCGTTCCAGGCCGAGCTGCGCCCGGTCTTCGAGGCCTCCGACGCCGACGACGTCAAGCTGGTGGTGAGCTCGCTCAACGCCCTGCTCGCCCAGCACCCGATCACGCCGATGATCTCCGACCACGACCCCGGCAACCTCCACATGCACGTCGCCAACCGTGCCGCGTCGGTCGCCGAGCTGCTCATCGGCGAGGCGCTGATGGGCCTGGCCACCCTGGTCTGCGACCTCGGCGCCACCCGGCTGGGCACCTGCTCGGAGCCGCGCTGCGACCACGTCTACGTCGACACCTCCCCCAACCAGTCGCGCCGCTACTGCTCGGACCGGTGCTCCTCGCGGGCCAACGTCGCGGCGTTCCGGGCCCGCCAGAAGGCCGCCGCCGGATGAGCCGGTCGCGAGTCCGCCGATGAACGACGGCCCCCTCATCGTCCAGTCCGACAAGACGCTGCTGCTCGAGGTCGACCACCCGTCGGCCGCCGAGGCCCGCAAGGCGATCGCGCCCTTCGCCGAGCTCGAGCGCTCCCCCGAGCACATCCACACCTACCGCCTCACCCCGCTCGGGCTCTGGAACGCGCGCGCCGCCGGTCACGACGCCGAGCAGGTCGTCGACGCGCTGCTGACGTGGTCGCGCTACGCCGTGCCGCACGCGCTGCTCGTCGACGTCGCCGAGACGATGGGCCGCTACGGACGGCTCCGCCTGGAGAAGCACCCCGTCCACGGCCTGGTCCTGTCGTCCACCGACCGGCCCGTGCTCGAGGAGGTGCTGCGCGCGAAGAAGGTCGCCGGGATGATCGGCTCGCGGATCGACGACGACAGCGTCGCGGTCCACCCCAGCGAGCGGGGCAACCTCAAGCAGGCGCTGCTCAAGCTCGGCTGGCCGGCCGAGGACTTCGCCGGCTACGTCGACGGCGAGGCGCACGACATCGACCTCGCCGAGGACGGCTGGGCCCTGCGGCCCTACCAGCGCGAGGCGGCCGAGTCGTTCTGGGACGGCGGCTCCGGCGTCGTCGTGCTGCCCTGCGGCGCGGGCAAGACGATCGTCGGCGCCGCCGCGATGGCGCACGCGGGGGCGACCACGCTCATCCTCGTCACCAACACCGTGAGCGCACGGCAGTGGAAGGACGAGCTCGTCGCGCGCACGTCGCTCACCGCCGACGAGATCGGCGAGTACTCCGGCTCGGTGAAGGAGGTCCGCCCGGTCACCATCGCGACCTACCAGGTGATGACGACCAGGCGCAAGGGCGTCTACCCGCACCTCGAGCTGCTCGACGCCCGCGACTGGGGCCTCATCGTCTACGACGAGGTGCACCTGCTGCCGGCGCCGATCTTCCGGATGACGGCCGACCTGCAGGCGCGCCGCCGCCTCGGCCTCACCGCCACGCTGGTGCGCGAGGACGGCCGCGAGGGCGAGGTCTTCTCGCTGATCGGGCCCAAGCGCTACGACGCCCCGTGGAAGGACATCGAGGCGCAGGGCTGGATCGCGCCGGCCGACTGCGTCGAGGTGCGCGTCAGCCTGCCCGACGGCGAGCGGCTGGCCTACGCGACCAGCGACCCCGACACCCGCTACCGCCTCGCCTCGTGCACCCACGCGAAGATCGACGTCGTACGCCGCCTGGTGCGCCAGCACGCCGGCCAGCCGACCCTGGTGATCGGGCAGTACATCGACCAGCTCGACGAGCTCGCCGAGATGCTCGACGCCCCCGTGATCAAGGGCGAGACGCCGGTCAAGGAGCGCCAGCGGCTCTTCAACGCGTTCCGCTCGGGTGAGATCGGGCTGCTCGTGGTGAGCAAGGTCGCCAACTTCTCGATCGACCTGCCCTCGGCCGAGGTGGCGATCCAGGTGAGCGGGTCGTTCGGCTCGCGGCAGGAGGAGGCCCAGCGCCTGGGCCGGCTGCTGCGGCCCAAGACCGAGGGACGCAGCGCCCACTTCTACACGATCGTGTCCCGCGACACCGTGGACGCCGACTTCGCGCAGAACCGGCAGCGGTTCCTCGCCGAGCAGGGCTACGCCTACCGGATCGTCGACGCCGGCGACCTCCCGGCCGACGCCTGACGCACCGGCTTTCGGGGCCGTGGCTAGATTCGGCAGCGTGACCCTTCGTGACCGCCTCGGCGCCGAGCTCTTCCGCAAGGTGGCCGGCCCCGACGGCCCGCGCAACCGGCAGCGCGTGCACGGCACGCCCGGACCGCGCTGGTTCGAGCCCGGCTCCCCCATCGGCCGCGTCCACGGCGACGCGTCGATGTTCGTCGGCGGCATCCGCGCGGTCATGCTGCAGTCGCTGCACCCCGCCGCCATGCAGGGCGTGGCCGACCACTCGGGCTACCGGGGCGACATGTGGGGCCGGCTCGCGCAGGTGTCGACCTACATCGCGATGACGACGTTCGGGGCGGAGCAGGACGCCCTGCAGATGATCCGCGCGGTCCAGCGCGCGCACGAGTCGGTGACCGGCACCCTGCCCGACGGCACGCCGTACGCCGCCTCCGACCCGCACCTGCTCGGCTGGGTGCACGCCGCGGAGATCGACAGCTTCCTCGTCGCGCACGACCGCTACGGCCACCGCCCTCTCGTCGGCCCCGAGCGCGACGAGTACGTCGCCCAGGCCGCCGTCGCGGCGGAGCACCTCGGCGTCGTCGACGCCCCGCGGTCGGAGGACGACCTGCGCGCCACGCTGGCGGCCTACGCTCCCGAGCTCCGCGGCACCCCGGCCGCCCGGGAGGCGATCCGCTTCCTGCTGCTGCACCCCGACCTGCCCCTGGCCGCGCGGCCCGGCTACCTGTCGCTGGCCACGGCCGCGATCGGGCTGCTGCCCGCCGACGCCCGCCGGGAGCTGCGCCTCCCGCCGGTGCCGCCAGTCACCAACCGGGTGCTGGGCGCCGCGGCCACCCGCACCATCCGGTGGGCGATGGCCTCGGGCCACGCCGAGGCCCGCGAGCTGCAGGCGGCGACCGCGCGGTGAGCCTCGCGGCGCGCTGGCCCCTGGCCGACCACGAGGCGCTGCGCGACGCGCTCCTCGCGGCCTGGGACCGCCCGGGCTACCACGACCTGCTGCACCTCGAGGAGGTGCTCGACCGGCTCGACCGACTCGCCGCCGCGGGTGCCGCCTTCGACCCCACCACGACACGGCTCGCCGCGTGGTTCCACGACGCGGTCTACGACGGTGCCGACGACGACGAGGAGCGCTCCGCCGCGTGGGCCGAGCACGCCCTGCCGCACGCCTACGCCGGCGAGGTGGCCCGGTTGGTGCGGCTGACCGCGCGCCACGACCCCGAGGCCGGCGACGGTGCCGGCGCAGCGCTCAGCGACGCCGACCTGGCCATCCTGGCCGCGCCGCGGCCCCGCTACGACTCCTACGCGGCGGGCGTGCGCGCCGACTTCGCGCACGTCGGCGACGACGACTTCCGGGCCGGCCGGGCAGCGGTGCTGCGCGACCTCGTGGAGCGAGCGCACCTCTTCGCCACGCCGCAGGCGCGCGAGCTGTGGGAGGACGCCGCCCGGGCGAACCTGGAGCGGGAGCTCGCCGGGCTCAGCGGTCGGTGAGCTGGAGGTAGACCGTGAAGCGGTCGTGGCGGTAGCAGGTGCGCGAGACCTCCACGATGCGGCCGTCGGAGACCGCGCGGCGGGCGTGGCGCAGCACGGGGTCGCCCTCGGCGATCTCGAGGATCGTCGCCTCCTCGGCGCTGGCGCTGTCGGCGCTGATCGAGTCCTCGACCTCGGTCGGGCGCAGGCCGCGGGCGGCGAGCGCCTCGTAGAGGCTGGTGGGCGTGCCGTGCTGGAGGAAGCCGGGGAGCAGCACCTCGTTGAGGTAGGCGTCCTCGACGCAGACGATGGCCTGGTCGGCGCGCCGCAGGCGGCGCCAGTGGAGCACGGGGTCGCCGGGTGAAATGTCGAGGGCGCGGGCCACGCCCGGCCCCGCCTGCTCCACGCGGGCGAGGAGCGTCTGCGACTCCGGCAGCATCCCGCGGCGGCGGATCTCCTCGGTGAAGGAGGTGAGCCGGCCGGCGGTCTTGGGCGGTTGGGCGACGAAGGTGCCGCGGCCGGGGATGCGCTCGAGCAGGCCCTCGGCGACCAGCGCGTCGAGCGCCTGGCGCACGGTCATCCGCGCGACGCCGAAGCGGGCCACGAGCTCGCGCTCGGACGGTGCGGCCGATCCCGGGGGCTGGGCCTCGATCAGGCCACGCACGTGCTCACGGACCTGGACGTGTTTCAACGCCCTCTGACGCGGCACGACCAGGTCCACGGGATCCATGCACCTCAGGCTAGGACTGGGCCGGGCGGGCGTCTGCACTTTGGGCGAGACCACGGTTAAGCCTTGACGATTTCTTTATGTTCGAATGGGTGTTCGAACATCTGGGGTAGCATCGTGCCCGTGGACTTCCAGACGTCCCTCTTCGCCGACACCGCCGCCGACCACGCCGGGCTCGCCCCGGAGCGCCGGCGGCTCTCCCACGGCGCGTGGGTCGACGTCCAGCGCAACTGGCTCGCCGCGCCCGACGACGTCTTCACCGCGCTCGTCGAGCGGGTGCCGTGGCGCGCCGAGCGGCGCGAGATGTACGACGCGGTGGTCGACGTGCCGCGCCTGGTCCACACCTACCTCGCCGCCGACCCCCTGCCCCACCCGGCGCTCGACCGGGCCCGCGCCGAGCTGAGCGAGCACTACCTGCCCGAGCTCGGCGAGCCGTTCATGAGCGCCGGCTGCTGCTACTACCGCGACGGTCGCGACTCCGTGGCGTGGCACGGCGACACCATCGGCCGCGGCCGCTCGGCCGACACGATGGTCGCGATCATCAGCGTCGGCGACCCGCGGCGCCTGCTGCTGAGGCCGCGGGGCGGGGGCGCGTCGATCGCGATCACCATGGGCCACGGCGACCTCCTGGTGATGGGCGGGTCGTGCCAGCGCACGTGGGAGCACGCGGTGCCCAAGGTCGCCCACGCCGGGCCGCGGATCTCGGTCCAGTACCGCCCGCTCAATGTGTTCTGAGCCCTACCTCCTGAGCAGCCGGCGCAGCACGAGCAGGCCCACGACGACCGCGACCGCCTGCTTCCAGTAGGACCGGGCGAGCACCGGGAGCACCGTGCTGCCGAGGTCGAGCGCCCCCGGCTCCCGCGCCTCGGCCACCTCGGGCGGTGAGCCAGCAACCTTTCCGGCCGCCGATTCGGTTGCCTGCTCACCGCCCGTCGCAGCCGCGTACGCCGGCGGTGAGCCAGCAACCCTTCCGGCCGCCGATCCGGTTGCCTGCTCACCGCCCGTCGGAGGAGAGGGGGCCGCGAGTCGCTGCTCCAGGCAGGCGACGAACTGGCCGAGCAGCTTGTCGGAGACGTCCTGCATCACCCCGCGCCCGAACTGTGCCGGCTTGCCGGTGATCGACAGGTCGGTCGCGACCGAGACGTCGGTGGAGCCCCCGGCGTCGGCCATCGAGACCGTCACCGTGGCGCCGGCGGTGCCGTTGCCCCGCTTGTCCTTGCCCTTGGCGTCGACGACGAAGCGGTGGGCCTCGGGGTCCTTCTCCACGAAGGTGCCGCTGCCGTTGTAGAGCAGGGCGATCGGGCCGAGCTTGACCTTCACCGAGCCGGCGAACGACTCCTCGTCGGCCTCGGTGACCTGGGCGCCCGGGAAGCACTCGGCGACCGAGGCGATGTCGTTGAAGTGCGCCCAGGTCTCCTCGACGCCGATCGGGACGGTGAAGCGATGACTGAGCTCCACGCCTACGACCCCGCAGCCGCGAGCACGGCCCGCCCGGTGAGCACGCGGGCGAGGTGCTGGCGGTAGTCGGCCGCACCGTTGAGGTCCGACGGCGGACTGGTGCCCTCCGACGCGAGCTGCGCCGCCTCGCGCACGCCGTCCTCGGTCGCCGCGGCGCCCGCCAGCGCCGCCTCGGTGGCGCGGGCGCGCAACGGCGTCGAGCCCATGTTGGTCAGGCCGACCCTCGCCTCGTCGATCGACCCGTGCACCGTCGCGGCGACCGCCACGATCGGCCACTGGTGGGCGACCCGGACGAACTTCTCGTAGTGGGCCCCCCAACCGGTGTGCTTGGGGATCCGCACCTCGGTGAGGATCTCGTCCTCGCCGATGGCGGTCTCGAAGAGGTCGACGAAGAAGTCGTCGGCACCGACCGTCCGCGTGCCGCCCGGGCCGGCGATGACGAACTGGGCGCCCAGCGCGAGCGCCGGCGCGCCGAGGTCGCCGGCGGGGTCGGCGTGCGCCAGAGCGCCGCCGAAGGTGCCGCGGTGCCGGATCTGCGAGTCCGCGACCTCCGCCTCGGCCTTCGACAGCAGCAGGGCGTGCTCCTTGACGAGGGGGTGGTCGCGCACGTCGTGGTGGGTGGTCATCGCGCCGATCACGATGGCGTCGCCGTCGTCGCGGATGCCCCGCAGCGAGGAGATGCCGCCGAGGTCGATGACGACCTCGGGGGCGTTGAGCCGCATGCGCAGGACCGGCAGCAGGCTCTGCCCGCCGGCCAGGATCTTGGCGTCGTCGCCGTGGCGGCCGAGCGCGGCCAGCGCCTCCTCGACCGACGTGGGGGCGAGGTAGTCGAACTGCACCGGGATCACTGGGCTGCTCCTTCACCGGAGGTGGGGTCCTGGTTGAGCGCGCCCTCCTGGAAGTGGGGCATCGCGTCGGGGGGCGTCTCGGTCGCCCCGCCCGCCCGGCTGCCCTGGATCGCGCGCCACACGCGCTCGGGCGTGCACGGCATCTGGACGTCGGCGACGCCGAGGTGTCGTACGGCGTCGACGACGGCGTTGACGACCGCCGGCGTGGACGCGATGGTGCCGGCCTCGCCGACGCCCTTCGTGCCGAGCGAGTTGGTGGTGCAGATGCTGGGCTCGTCGGTGTGGACGACGTCGAAGGAGATCGTGTCGGCCGACGTCGGCAGGAGGTAGTCGACGAACGACCCACTCACCAGCGTGCCCGACTCGTCGTGCACGGCCTCCTCCCACAGCGCCTGGGCGATCCCCTGCACCAGGCCGCCGTGCACCTGCCCCGCGACGATCAGCGGGTTGATGATCGTGCCGATGTCGTCGCAGCAGGTGTACTTGCGCATCTTCACCGCGCCGGTCTCGGTGTCGACCTCCATCGCGCACAGGTGGGTGCCGTGCGGGTAGTTGAAGTTGACCGGGTCGAAGGTCGCGTCGGCGTCGAGGCTCGGCTCCATGTCCTCGGGATAGTCGTGCGCCGCGAAGGCCGCGGTCGAGAGCTCCTGGATCGACACCCCCTGGTCGGTGCCGCGCACGGAGAACCGGCCGCCGGCGTAGTCGAGGTCGTCCGCGCTGGCCTCGAGCAGGTGAGCCGCGAGGTGCTTGGCCTTCTCCACCACCTTGTCGACGGCCCGCACGAGCGCCTCGCCGCCGACGACGAGCGAGCGCGAGCCGTAGGTGTCGAGGCCCTTGTGGGCGATCTGGGTGTCGCCGTGCAGCACCTCGACGTCCTCGAAGGGCACCCCCAGGCGGTCGGCGACGATCTGGCTGAACGCCGTCTCGTGGCCCTGGCCGTGGGCGCTGGCGCCGGTGACGATCTCGACTTTGCCGGTGGCGAGCATCCGCACGCTCGCGTGCTCCCAGCCGCCGGCGCCGTAGTCGAGGCTGCCCAGCACCCGGCTCGGCGCGAGACCGCACATCTCGGTGAAGGTCGACACGCCGATGCCGAGCTGCACCCGGTCACCGCGCTCGCGGCGCTCCCGCTGCTCCGCGCGCAGCGCGTCGTAGCCGAACGACTCCTTGGCCTTGGCGGTGGCGGCCTCGTAGTTGCCGCTGTCGTACTCGAGCCCGGCCACCGTGGTGAACGGGAACTCCTCGTGCGTGATCCAGTTGCGCTCGCGGATCTCGAGCGGGTCGACGCCGACCTCCGCGGCGAGCTCGTCCATCAACCGCTCGATCGCGTAGGTCGCCTCGGGCCGGCCGGCGCCGCGGTAGGCGTCGGTGAACGTGGTGTTGGTCAGCACCGTCTGGCACTCGAAGCGGTAGGCGGGGAACTTGTAGATCGCGTTGAACATGAACGCACCGAGCACCGGCACGCCGCCACCGACGACGGCGACGTAGGCGCCGAGGTCGGCGTCGAGGTGCACCTTCAGGCCGGTCACCCGGCCGTCGCGGTCCGCGGCCAGGGTCAGGGTCTGCACCTGGTCGCGACCGTGGTGGGCCGCCATCAGGCTCTCGCTGCGGGTCTCGGTGTACTTGACCGGCCTGGACAGCCGGCGCGCGACGGCCCAGGCGATCCACTCCTCGGGGGTGGTCTGCAGCTTGCCGCCGAAGCCACCACCGACGTCGGGGGCGATGACCCGGATCTTCGACTCGGGTACGCCGGTGGTGGCGGCCAGGGCGAAGCGCAGGATGTGCGGGATCTGCGTCGCGGACCACATCGTCAGCTGCTCCCCCGTGGGGTCGACGACGACGCTGCGCGGCTCCATGAAGGCGGGGATCAGCCGCTGCTGGCGGTACTCGCGCTCGATGAGGATGCCGTTGGTGCGGGCCTCCGTGATGGCCGCCTCCACGTCGCTGCCGGTCCCGGCCTCCTGGGAGTCGAAGACCCACAGGGCCGACTTGTTGGTGCCGAGGTCGGGGTGGGCGAGGACCTGGTCCTCGAGCGCCTTCTTGATCCCGACGACGGCGGGCAGCTCGTCGTACTCCACGTCCACGAGCTCCGCGGCGTCGCGCGCCCCGGCGGCGCTGCGGGCGACCACGACCGCGACCACCTCGCCCGCGAACGCGACGCGGTCGGCCGGCATCGGCGAGTGGGCGGGCGTCTTCTGGTCGGGGGTGATGGGCCAGGCGTTGATGCACACGCCGAGCTCCTCGCCGAAGTCCTTGCCGGTCAGCACGGTGACCACGTTGGGCGAGGCCTTGGCGGCCTCGACGTCGATGGAGGCGATGCTCGCGTGGGCGAACGGGCTGCGCACCATCGCGAGGTGGAGCATCCCCGGCAGCGTGATGTTGTCGGTCCAGCGGGTGCGGCCGGTGATCAGCCGCTGGTCCTCCTTGCGGCGCCGGTCCTTGCCGATCTCGGCGGCGGGGCGGTCCTGCGTGGTGCTCATGCGCGCTCACCCGCTGCGGTCCGGTCGGCGGCGTGGAGCACGCTGCGCACGATGTTGTGGTAGCCGGTGCAGCGGCAGAGGTTGCCCTCCATGCCCAGCCGCACCTCGTCCTCGGTGGGCTGGGGGTTCTCGGCGAGCAGGTCGACGGCCTGCATGATCATCCCCGGCGTGCAGAAGCCGCACTGGAGGCCGTGGCACTCCCGGAACGCCTCCTGCACCGGGTGCAGGTCTCCCTCGGCCGCGTCGGCGAGCCCCTCGATCGTGGTGACGGTGCGGCCGGCGGCCTGCACCGCGAGCACGTTGCACGACTTCACGCTCGTGCCGTCGAGGTGGACGGTGCACGCCCCGCAGTTGGAGGTGTCGCACCCGATCACGGTCCCGGTCTTGCCGAGCCGCTCGCGCAGGTACTGCACCAGCAGCATCCGGGGCTCGACGTCGTCGGAGACCGCCGCTCCGTCGACGGTGAGTTCGATCTTGGTCATGCGGCGCCTCCGGGCGTGTGAGGTGGGTCACTCGGCGCCGACGCTAGGTCGGGCCGGGTTGGCACCCGGTTGGTCGGTGTGGACCAGCCACTCCCACGCACGGAGGCGTCGCTCGCCCGTGCGGCGCCCCGCAGCCGCTCAGTAGCGCAGCACCACGCCCTTCGGCTTCTCCGACAGCACCTGCGCGCTGACGTAGAGATCGCCGTCGGCCCACTCCACGGCCGCCGGCATCATCACCTCGGCGTAGGGCCGCGGCGTGGTGGTGCCGGCCTTGATGCGCGAGACCTGGCCGCCGAACAGCTGCGCGACGTAGACGTCGCCGTTGTCGGCGACCGCGACGCCGGTGGCACCGGCGAACCCGCTCGCCACCTCGCGGACCTTGCCGGTCGCGACCTTCACCTTGACCAGTCGGCCCTGGGCGCCGGTGCTGCCGTCCTCGGGGCCGCCGGGCAGCAGGGTGACGTAGAGCCACCCGCCCTTGCCCACCTCGACGTCGGTGGGCACCGCCTCGAAGTTGAAGGTCTTGCCGACGGTGCAGGCCGGCAGCTTGTTGGCCGCCGCCGCCGGCGTGATGACGACCGGCACCGGCGGCAGCACGGCGAGGGTCGAGACCTTTCCGTTGGGCTTGACCGCGAGGATCGTGTTGCCGGCCGCGTCGGCGACGTAGGTCGTGCCCTTGTGCACCGTGGTGCCGTAGGGGTGCGACTCGACGATGCCGGTGTAGGCCGGCGGCACCTCGGGCGGCATCTGCGCAGCGCACGCGGGGTCGAGACCGCCCTCGAGGCCGTAGGCGACCTTGGCGTCCGGGTTGCGGGTGCGCTCATAGGCCGCCAGGTCGGCGACCTTCTTCGCCTTGCTGCCCGGCCGCATCGACCACAGCGCCGTCCTCGGGCCCTTGGTGGTCGTGAACCGGAGGGTGCCGCCGGACTCGGAGAGCCCTCCGACCTCGGTCTTCTTCGGGGCCGCGAACACGACCTCCGGCTTGCCGCCGGGGGCGACGGCGGTCAGCAGCCCGGCGAAGTTCTGGGCGACGTAGGCGGTGCCGTCGCGGGCGACGACCATGCTGAGCGGCGAGACGAGCTTCTTCGCCACCGTCGTCGGCTCGGGTCCCGTGGCACCGTGGGCGGGGCTGCCCAGGAGGCCCCCCGCGAGCAGGACGGCGGCTCCCGCCGCCATCGCGCGTCGTGTTGTTGCGGCCATGCTCTCTCCCTCGTACGTGGCCGCACCCTCCCCGGCGCGGCACCTCGAGGCAGGATCGTGGCGCCGGATCGGCGGGCGCCAGCCCGATCGGCCGATCTACCCACGAATTGGCGCGGCCCCTCCCCACAAATGGGGCGGGTCTCAGCGGGCGCTGGCGAGCCTGCCCTTGAGCAGCGGGGCGACCGGGTGGTGCGCCGGCAGCGCCGCCAGGCAGGCCTCCACCACGGCGGTGTCGTAGGGCGCGAGCTCGCTGTAGCGCAGCACCGCGTCGGGGTCGGGAGTGGCCAGCAGGGCCTCGCGCACGCTGACGGCGAGGTAGTCGCCCATCTGCGCCAGCGCGGGCGAGTCGGTGCCGGGCAGGAGGTCGCCGCCGTAGGCCCGGACCGCGGCCCGCACCTCGCCGCGGCGCAGCAGCCGCTGCACCTCCTCGACGTCGGTGGCCACCGGCATCGTGAGCCGGTAGGGCCGCGAGGAGAGCTGGCCAGCCAGCGCGGCCCGCAGGTGGGAGACCTCGGCCTTGAGCGTCGAGGTGGTCACCGAGGCGTCGCCGTAGAGCAGGGCGTGGAGGTGCTCGACCGACAGGCCCGACGGGTGCAGGGCGAGCAGCGCCAGGATCTCGGTCTGGCGCCGGTTGAGCAGCAGGCGCTGGCCGTCGAGCCACACCTGCGCGGTGCCGAGGAGGGTGAGGGTGAGCCCGGCCTCGGCCGGCGCGGCGTCCCCGGCGAGCGTCGTACGCCGGTCGGCGGGCAGCGCGCCCTCGATGAGCCGGGCCATCACCCGCGCCGTCGCGAGGCCGATGGGGTGGGTGCGGTCCCACGTCGTCGACAGGTCGATCACGCCCAGCGGGCGCCCGGTGGCGGGGTCGAAGACCGGCGCGGCCCAGCAGACCCAGTTGTGCACGACCTCCGCGTAGTGCTCGGCGCTGAAGACCATCGAGGGGGCGGCGGTGCGCCCCGCGATCGCGAGCGCGTTGGTGCCGACGCTGCCCTCGTCCCAGCGACCGCCGGGCACGAAGTTGACGGTCTCGGCCTTGCGGCGCATCACCCGGCCGCCGTACGTCCACAGGATCCGGGTCTGGTCGTCGGTGACCGCGATGACGAGGTCGCCGTCCTCGGCGGTGCGCCGCAGCTCGTCCTGCACGCGGGTGACGGCGGTCTGCAGCGGGGAGGCGTTCCACAGCTCGGCGGTGTCGCCCTCGTCGTCGAGCGGGGCCTGCGTCACGTCGGGAGACACCACGCCGGACAGCTCCCAGCTGCGCAGGATCTCCGGACGGACCGCGTCGGCGTCGCCGGCCTCGACGAATCGCGTCCAGGCGCGCACGGTGTCCACGCGTCGGGCGTGCAGGTCATCGCTGGTCATGGCGCCTCCCGGTGGTCGCGGCCAACCTAGCCCCCGCGTGATCGCGATCACAGGGGAAGCGGACCAGTGGGTCAGTCGCGGTGGCCTGCCGCGGGCCGACCCGGGCGTCCTCAAGCGGTCACGACCCCGCTCAACCACCCGGATACGGGTGTCCCAGCGGGGACGAGACTGTCCTAGCGGGGCTGCTCGGGTGGTGGGAGGGCAGCGTCTGGCGCTACCAGCGGCTCGCGCCAAGGGCGTACGAGTGGACCAGCCCCCACAGCCATCACTACCGACGCGACCCCACCGGCACCACCGCACGCGTCCCGCCGCCGGTCGAGCCCGGGTCCCGCGACCCGCCGACCACGACCCCGCCCACACCCCGCCAGTCCCCACGATGACGGGGCCACCGGCATGCTCGCCCCCGGGGCGCGCCGACCACGGACCGAGCCCACCCCTCTCCCACGAAGGGCGCTCGGCTGGCCGCGCACCCGACGGCAGGCGCCCGCTGGCCCGTCCGGCGGACGGGCCCGGCCTCAACGCGCGCGCGTGAAGGTGGCGACGATGCCCGGGTGGTCGGTGACCAGGTGGCGGTAGGTCCGGGAGGAGTCGATCCGGAAGTCCGCCCTGCGCTCGGCCATCACGTAGTCGATGCCCGAGCCCGTGCGGCCGGTGGCGCTGTAGTTGGTCTCGAGGCGCAGCGGCTTGGTGATCCGCCCCTTGACGAGGTCGTCGGTGGTGTCCCGGTTCTCGGTGACGTTGCAGTCGCACAGGCCGACGAACTGGTGCGGCTCCGGCGCGTTCTGCTTCAACCCGCGGATCCGCGCGGCCATCCGCCACATCGCGTGGACGCCGGCGCGGTTGGCGTAGTTGGGCCCGCCGGTGCGGCGGTTGTGGAGGTGGTTGGGCAGGTGGAAGCTCACCGCACGGACCACGTGGCCGCTGACGCGGTGGCGGAGCACCGCCACGACGCCGTACTGGTCGTGCGCGGTCCGCCCGGTCTGGCGCCGCCAGGTCGTGCCGGTCAGGAGGACGGACCGGGTGCGCTGCAGCTTCCAGACGTCCTTGTCGAAGGCGATCGGGTTGTCGTCGGTGCCGGTGGGGCCACTCGGCATCAGCAGCGTCCACGACTTCGGCAGGCTCGCCCGCAGCGCGGGGCGGCTGAACAGCCGCTCCTGGAACCCGACCACGGAGGCGCCGCTCTGCAGCACGCGACCGATGTCGTGGCGCATCCCGCGGACCCCCATCCCCTTCTTCAGGTTCAGCGTGGCCATGCTGAAGCGGCCGGCCGGGACCCGGTCGGCGGCCTGCGGCCGTGCCTCCTCGAGCGCCTGCGCTGGAGAGCCGGCCAGCGTGGTGCCGGCGACCAGCAGTACGGTCGCGGCGGCCAGGGCGCTCAGGCGGACGAGGACGTGGTGGAGCGGGAGCAGCAAAAACATCCCGTCGAGCGTAGGCGAGGTATGCGGACCCGGCGAATCGGCGCGGTCGGTCGCGGGGGCCGGTCAGTCGTCGTGGTGGATCCGGCCCCGGGTGGACGCGAGCCGCTCGCCCGAGCCTCCCCACTGGCGCGCGACGATCTCCGCGGCGATCGACACGGCCGTCTCCTCGGGCGTCCGGGCGCCGAGGTCGAGCCCGATCGGCGACGACAGCAGCGACAGCTCGGCCTCGCCCAGCCCGGCCTCCACGAGCCGGGCCAACCGCTCCTCGTGGGTGCGCCGCGAGCCCATGGCGCCGATGAAGGCGGGGCGCACGTCGTCGTCGAGGCGCAGGGCGACCTCGAGCAGCGGCACGTCGAACTTCGGGTCGTGGGTCAGCACCGCCAGCACGGTGCGCCGGTCGACGCGGCCGGCGTCGAGCTCGGCCCGCAGGTAGCGGTGGGGCCAGTCGACGACCACCTCGTCGGCGCCCGGGAAGCGCGAGGTCGTCGCGAACACGGGCCGGGCGTCGCAGACGGTGACGTGGTAGCCGAGGAACGAGCCGACCTTGGCGACGGCGGCGGCGAAGTCGATGGCGCCGAACACGAGCATCCGCGGCTTGGGGGCGAACCCCCACACGAACACCCGCATCCCCTCCCCGCGCCGCTCCCCGTCGGGGCCGTAGGTCAGGGTCGCGTTGGTGCCCGCGGCCAACAGGCCGAGGGCGTCGTCGTGGATCGCGGCGTCGGCGCGCGACGACCCGAGGCTGCCCTGCGCCGGGCCCTCCGGCCGGACGACCAGGCGCCGCCCGACCCGGTCGGGGTCGGGGTGCTCGATCACGGTCGCGAGGGCCACCGGGCGTCCGGCCTCGATGTCGGCCGCCACCTCGCCGAGCTCGGGGAACGTCTCGCGCGAGACCTGCTCGACGAAGACGTCGAGGATGCCGCCGCAGGTCAGCCCGACCGCGAACGCGTCGTCGTCGGAGACGCCGTAGCGCTCGAGCACCGGCGCGCCGCTCGCCATGACCGACTGGGCGAGCTCGTAGACGGCGCCCTCGACGCAGCCGCCCGACACCGACCCGACGGCCGTGCCGTCGGGGCCGACCAGCATGGAGGCACCGGGAGGGCGCGGGGCGGAGCGGAAGGTCGCCACCACGGTGCCGACCCCGATCGTCTCGCCGGCGTCCCACCACTGCAGCAGCTCGGACAGCACGTCACGCACGGGCGATCACCTCCGTGAGGTCGGCGAAGGTCGCCAGGGAGTGCCCGGCGAGGAAGTCGTCGCAGTGGGGCAGCGCCGCCACCACCCCGCCCTGGAGCGGCTCGTAGCCCGGCTTGCCGCGGTGCGGGTTGACCCAGACCACGCGGTGCGCGATGCGCTGCAGGCGTGCCATCTGCTCGCCGAGCAGCCCGGCGTCGCCGCGCTCCCAGCCGTCGCTGAAGACGACCACGACCGCACCGCGGGCCATCCCGCGCTGCCCCCAGCGGTCGAGGAAGACCCGCAGGGTCTCCCCGAGCCGGGTGCCGCCGGACCAGTCGGGCACCACGTCGCCCGCCGCGACGATCGCGCGGTTCGCGTCGGGCGAGCCGAGCGCGCGGGTGACGTGGGTGAGCCGGGTGCCGACGGTGAAGGTCTCGACGGTGCCGCCCGCCGCGCGCGCCGAGCGCGTCAGGCGGTGGGCCAGCCGCAGCAGCGCGTCGGCGTACGCGCTCATCGAGCCGCTGACGTCGACGAGCAGCACCACGCGGCGCGGACGCGTGCCCCGCCGGCGCCAGGCGATCTCGCCGGGCTCGCCGAGGTGGCGCAGCGAGTTGCGCAGGGTGCGCGAGGCGTCGAGCCGTCCCCGGTGCCAACGACGGTGGCGGGCGGTGCGCCGCACCGGCGGGTGCAGCGACAGCCGGACGAACATCGCGGCCAGCCGCCGCTTCTCCGCCGCGTCGAGCGTCGCCACGTCGCGGTGCTGCAGCACCTCGGCCTCCGACGCCATCGCGCGGACCACGTCCTCCTCGTCCTCCCCCGACCCGCCCGGCCCCTCGGACTCGGGGAGCAGGTGGGCGGTGGAGGGGCGCGACGCCTCGTGGCGATGGGCTCGCGGCAGGCCGTCGCGCGGGTCGAACCACGCGGCGAACACCGCGTCGAAGCGGGCGAGGTCGTCGGGCGAGCCGCACAGCGTGGCGCGCCCGGCCCAGTAGGTGGCCTGCCGGTCGCCGGCGCCGACGGCGGCGACCGCGGCGAGGAAGCCGTGCGCGCGGTCCTGGGTGACCGGCACGCCGGAGGCGCGCAGCGCGCGGGTGAAGGCGAGCAGCACCTCGTCGGCGGCGTGGCGCACCTCGCTCATCTCGCTCATCTGGACAGCATCCGGTCGAGCGCGGCCCGCACCCGGTCGGCGTCCTCGCGGTACTTCAGCAGCGCGCCGAGCGTGGTGGCCGCGGACGCGAGGTCGAGGTCGGTCGCGCCGAGGTGGGTGAGCGCGCGAGCCCAGTCGAGCGTCTCGGCGACGCCGGGCGGCTTGAGCAGGTCGTCGCGCCCGCGCAGCTCCTGGACCACGCCGACGACCTGTCGGGCGAGCTCCTCGCTGACCTCGGGGGCGCGCGAGCGGACGATCTCGACCTCGCGCGCGAGCCCGGGGTGGTCGATCCAGTGGTAGAGGCACCGGCGCTTGAGCGCGTCGTGCAGCTCGCGGGTGCGGTTGGAGGTGAGCACCACCAGCGGCGGCTCGAGGGCGGAGACCGTGCCGAACTCCGGGATCGTCACCTGCCACGTGGAGAGCACCTCGAGCAGGAACGCCTCGAACTCGTCGTCGGCGCGGTCGACCTCGTCGACCAGCAGCACCGCCGGGGCCTGGCGCAGGGCGGCGAGGACGGGGCGCGCGAGCAGGAAGCGCTCGTCGTAGAGGCTCTTCTCGGCCTCGTCCGGATCGACCGCGCCACCGGCCTCCAGCGCCCGCAGGTGCAGGATCTGGCGCGGGAAGTCCCAGTCGTAGAGGGCCTGGCTGGCGTCGATGCCCTCGTAGCACTGCAGCCGCACGAGGGGCAGGTCGAGGCTCTCGGCGAGGGCCTCGGCGAGGGCGGTCTTGCCGGTGCCCGGCTCGCCCTCGAGCAGCAGCGGGCGCTGCATCCGCGCGGCGAGGAACACGACCGTCGCCAGCTCGTCGTCGGAGAGGTAGCCGGTCGCGCCCAGCCGGGCGGCGACGTCGGCGGCGGAGTCGATCCCGTGCACCATGCGGGTCAGGCTACGACCCGGCACGTTGGCTCGACGTTGGAACGCGAGCAGCCACGTGCACATGCACGCGCACGGGCGGGCGGGCGCCCCTCACCGGCGGTCGACGTCGGCGCCGCTCGCCAGGTCGCCGCACTCGACCAGCGCGACGTCGTGGGCGGCGAGGTAGTCGCGTGCCCCGCGGTCGCCGCGGGCAGAGGCCACCACGCCCGGCCAGTGGTCGCGGCCGAGCAGCACCGGGTGCCCCGGCACCCCGTCGTACGCCGCCCGCGCGAGGTCGGCGCGCCCGCGCGAGGCGGCGAGGAGGCGGGTGACGACCGCTCCGTCGACGTCGGGCAGGTCGACGAGCGAGACGAGCACGGAGTCGTGCCCGGTGGGGGTGAGCGCCTCGAGGCCGGCGCGCAGCGAGGCGCCCATCCCCTCGGCCCAGTCGTCGGCCCGGATGCGGGCGACCGACATGGGCAGCAGCGCCGCGGCGCGCTCGGCCTCGGCGCCCAGCACGACGACGATCTCGGCGCACGGGCGCAGCGCCTGCACCGAGCGCAGCAGCCACGACGTCCCGTCGTCGTCGCGCGCCAGTGCCTTCGGGCCGCCGAAGCGCTCCCCGGCGCCGGCAGCGAGGAGGAGGCCCGCGGTCATGGGCCCACCGTAGGGCCCGGGCGCCTGCTCAGGCGCGGGTGGCCACCGTCAGCAGCACCACGGCGTCGGTGCGCGCGACGAGGTCGTGGCGGTGGGGCGGGATCACTCCGTGGTCGCCCGCCGCGAGGTCGTGGGACTCGTCGCCGGCGTGCAGGGTCACCTCGCCCTCGAGCACCTGCAAGGTGGCCTCGCCGGGCGCCTCGTGCTCCCCGAGCCGGGTCCCGGCCGTCATGGCGATCAGGGTCTGGCGCAGGTCGTGCTCGCGACCGCCGTGCACGGTCACGGCCGAGCGTCCCGCGCTGGCCGTGCGGGCGGTCTCCAGCTGCTGGGTGGCGAGGGCGGTCAACGACGTGATCTGCATGGGCGTGCTCCTGGTGTCAGCGGGTCGAGACGGTGCGGCCGGGGTGGGCCCGCTCCCAGGCCGCGATCGCAGCGTCCCACTCGGGGCCGCTGAACTCCACCAGCGTGACGGGAAAGATGCCGTCCTCCTCCTTGGAGATGTGGAGCCGCAGCTCGGTCATCTCGTGGCGCAGGAGGTCGCGGTCGTCGGCACTGCCCAGGTCGAGGCGGGCGAGCAGCGCGCCGAGCTCGCGGTGCTCGTCGACCAGCGGGTCGATGTGCTGGCGGTAGAGCTCGTCGGTGCGCATCAGTGCGAAGACGCCCTCCTCCTCCCCCTGCCAGTGGCTGCTCAGCTCGGCGCGCATCGTCTCGACAGTGGCGCCCGCCTGCTCGAACGCGCCGTGTCCGGCCTGCTCGAGGGCGCGCTCGCCGAGCTCGAGCACCAGCTCGTGCTCGGCGATGAAGTCGCGGATCAGCGGGATCTGGCGACAGCCGCAGTAGTGGCACATGGCTCAGCCCACCCGGTCCCACCCGCGGGGCGGCGCGGCCGTGCCCAGTGGGATGTCGTCCCGGGAGCGGTAGACGATGTAGGGCCGCGTCAGGTAGCCGACGGGCGCGGAGAAGACGTGCACGAGCCGGGTGAACGGCCACAGGGCGAACAGGCCGAACGCGACCAGGGCGTGGAGCTGGAAGCCGATCGGTGCGTCGGCCATCAGGTCGGGGTCGGGCTGGAAGGCGAGGAACGAGCGGAACCAGACCGAGACGCCCTCCCGGTAGTTGTACTCACCGCCCAGGCTGAAGATCGAGCCGGCGATGGTGTTCCACATGCCCAGCACGATGGCCGCGCCGAGGAAGGCGTACATCACCTTGTCCATCCCGGTGGTGGCGGAGAACACCGGGCCCACCGTGCGCCGGCGGTAGATCAGGATGACCATGCCCGTCAGCGCCATCAGCCCGGCGATCAGCCCGCCGATCACCGCGATGTAGTGGTAGAGCTCGTCGTCGATGCCGACCGCCTCGGTCCACGACCGCGGGATGAGCAGACCGATGATGTGGCCGGCGACCACGCCGAGCATGCCGAAGTGGAACAGCGGCGAGCCGAGCCTGAGCAGGCGCCCCTCGTAGAGCTGCGAGGAGCGGGTGGTCCAGCCGAACTTGTCGTAGCGGTAGCGCCACACGTGGCCGACGACGAAGACCGCCAGGCACAGGTAGGGGACGATGACCCAGAGGAAGACGCTCATCGGGGGGCTCCTACGGGGATGGTGGCGGGCGAGATGACGGCGGGGCCGCTGGCGAGGGCCGGGTCGGCGGCGTAGCCCGCGAGCCCGACCTGCTCGGCGGGCGGGCCCTGCTCGACGAGGCGGCGCACGGCGTCGGCGTCGGTGCCGGCGAGCTCGGGGAGGGTGTCGCAGACCGCCACCAGCGCGGCCGCCCAGGGCGACCCGGTCGAGCCGTCGTCGTTGCGCCAGCCCGTCAGCGCGAGGCGCAGCATCTCCACGCCGGCGCGGTGCTCGAGGAGCAGGCCGCGGGCGACGTCGGCGTCGACGGTCGCCCCCAGCTGCAGCACCGCGCACAGGTGGTCGGGCAGCTCGCCGAGGGCGTCGTCCCACTCCACCCCGGCCCGGCGGTAGGCGTCCTTGAAGGCCAGGAGCGCGGCCCCGCGGCGGCGGGTGTCGCCGTAGGCGAAGTAGGTGAGGTAGAGGGCGCACTTGCGCGTGTGGTCGAAGGTGGCGACGTAGTCCTGCTGCAGCCGGTCGAGCGGGGTGCGGCGGGCGTGCTCGAGGAGCGGGGCCAGCTGCGGGTGCCCGGGCACCAGCGCCTCGAGGTCGTCGAGGGAGTCGACCAGGTCGGCGGTGGGGTAGTCGAGCAGGGCCGAGCAGACCGCCCAGACCCGGGCGGCCTGCGGGTCGGGTCGGCGCGACCGACGACGGAGCATCACGACCCGCCCTCGCCGTCGCGCGGCGGGAACAGCCCGGTCGGGGTGCCCTTGCCGTCCCAGTTGAGCAGGTTGACCCGCGAGCCCTTGTCGTCGGGAGTGGCGAGCGTGTCGGAGGTCTGACGGTCCTGCAGCATCCGGAAGTTGTCGACCGCGACCGGCGTCGGATAGCCCGACCCCTCGCCGAACAGGTCCTGCTGCCCGCCGCCGTAGTCGTTGACCGGGCAGTCGGTGGCCAGCTCCTCGAGCGCGTGCGCCTGCTCGGCGTGGGCCGGCGGGATGACGTAGCGCTCGGAGTACTTGGCGATGGCGAGCAGCCGGAACATCTCGTACATCCGCTCGCCCGTCATGCCCACGGCGGCCGGGATCGACTCGTCGGGGTCGCGGCCGAGGTTGATGTCGCGCATGTAGGACCGCATCGCGGCGAGCTTCTTCAGGACCCGGTCGACCGGGGCTGTGTCGCCGGCGGTGAAGAGGTTGGCGAGGTACTCCACGGGGATGCGGAGGGTGTCGATGGCCGCGAACAGGTTGCCCCGGTCCTCGGCGTCCTCCCCCGTGTCGCGCACGACGTCGACGACAGGCGACAGCGGCGGGATGTACCAGACCATCGGCATCGTGCGGTACTCCGGGTGCAGCGGCAGGGCGACCTCGTAGGTGTTGATCAGCGCCCACACCGGCGAGCGCCCGGCGGCGTCGATCCAGTCGCCCGGGATGCCGGCCTGCTCCGCCGCGCGCCGGACCTCGGGGTCGTGCGGGTCGAGGAAGCACGCGCGCTGGGCGTCGTAGAGCGCGTGCTCGTCCTCGATGCTCGCCGCCTCCAGCACCTTGTCGGCGTCGTAGAGCATCAGGCCGATGTAGCGCAGCCGTCCGACGCACGTCTCCGAGCACACGGTCGGGATGCCGACCTCGACCCGGGGGTAGCAGAAGGTGCACTTCTCGGCCTTGCCGGTCTTGTGGTTGAAGTAGACCTTCTTGTAGGGGCATCCCGAGACGCACATGCGCCAGCCGCGGCAGCGGTCCTGGTCCACCAGGACGATGCCGTCCTCCTCGCGCTTGTAGATCGCGCCGCTGGGGCACGACGCGGCGCACGACGGGTTGAGGCAGTGCTCGCAGATGCGCGGGAGGTAGAACATGAAGGTCTGCTCGAACTCCAGGCGCACCTTGTCCTCGATGCCCTTGAGCATCACGTCGCGGGCCGCGTGCTCCTGCGAGCCGCCGAGGTCGTCGTCCCAGTTGGCCGACCACTCGACGTTCATGTTCTCGCCGGAGATGAGGCTCTTGGGCCGGGCGACCGGGAACGTGTCGGACTGCGGCGAGCTCGTCAGCGTCTCGTAGTCGTAGGTCCAGGGCTCGTAGTAGTCCTCGATCGAGGGCAGCTTGGGGTTGGAGAAGATGGTGAGCAGCTTCTTCATCCGCCCGCCCGCGCGGAGCGCCAGGCGACCGTCGCGCTTGCGGACCCAGCCGCCCTGCCACTCCTCCTGGTCCTCGTAGGTCCGGGGGTAGCCCAGCCCCGGGCGGGTCTCGACGTTGTTGAACCAGACGTACTCCGTGCCGGCCCGGTTGGTCCAGGCCTGCTTGCAGGTCACCGAGCACGTGTGGCACCCGATGCACTTGTCGAGGTTCATCACCATGGCCATCTGAGCCATCACGCGCATGTCAGTGCTCCGTCCCGCTCAGTACTCGACCGGCGTGGTCCGCTTGCGGATCATGGTGACCTCGTCGCGGTTGTTGCCGATCGGGCCGATGTAGTTGAAGAAGTAGGCCAGCTGGGCGTAGCCGCCCACGATGTGGTTGGGCTT
Organism: Nocardioides sp. Z13_37; assembly: GCF_058355585.1. Taxonomy (NCBI): domain Bacteria; kingdom Bacillati; phylum Actinomycetota; class Actinomycetes; order Propionibacteriales; family Nocardioidaceae; genus Nocardioides; species Nocardioides sp. Z13_37. The sequence continues at coordinate 203,804 of NZ_JBZGDV010000005.1, forward strand.
CATCAGGATCCGGGTCATGCTGTTGTGCATCCCGCCGCGCTTGCGGTCGCGCTCGGTCAGCGGCACGTCGATCAGGCGGTCCTGGGCGTGGTGCATGTAGACCGTGCCCTCCGGCATCCGGTGGCTGACGATCGCGCGGGCCGCCACGACGCCGTTGCGGTTGACCATCTCGATCCAGTCGTTGTCGCGGATCCCGACCTTCGCCGCGTCGCGGTCGGACATCCACACGGCCTGGCCGCCGCGCGAGAGCGACAGCATGAACAGGTTGTCCTGGTACTCGGAGTGGATCGACCACTTGTTGTGCGGGGTCAGGTAGCGCACCGAGACGCCGAGCTCGGTCTGCTCGCCCAACGGCACCTCACCGAACAGCGCGGTCATGTCGAGCGGCGGGCGGTAGACCGGCAGCATCTCGCCCATCCCGAGGAACCAGTCGTGGTCGAGGTAGAAGTGCTGGCGCCCGGTCAGCGTGTGGAAGGGCTTCTTGCGCTCGATGTTGACCGTGAACGGGCTGTAGCGCCGTCCCCCCGACTCCGAGCCCGACCACTCCGGCGAGGTGATCACGGGCACCGGGGCCACCTGGGTGTCGGCGAAGGTGATCTGCTTGCCCTCGTGCTCGGCCGCGAGGTCGGCCAGCTCGGCGCCCGTGCGCCTCTCGAGGAAGCGGAAGCCCTGCGTGGCGAGGTGGCCGTTGGAGACGCCCGAGAGGTGCAGCATCGCGTCGGCCATGTGCACGTCGGTCTCCAGCCGTGGCTGGCCGTCGCCGACGCCGCCGTGGACGACGCCGTTGCGCTGGCGCAGGATCTCCACCTCACGCGTCGCGTCGTACGCGACGCCCTTCGTCACCATCCCGGCCCTCTCCAGGAGCGGGCCGATCGAGGTCAGCTTGTCGAAGACCGCGGTGTAGTCGCGCTCGGCGACGGCGATCACCGGCATCGTCCTGCCCGGCACCGGCTCGACCTCGCCGGTCTTCCAGTCCTGGACCACGCCGTGCTCGGTGGCCATCGCCTCGGGGGTGTCGTGCCACAGCGGCTTGGCCACCACGTCGCGACGGGTGCCGAGGTGGTCGACGGCCAGCTCGGAGAACCTCTTCGCGATCAGCTTCCACGCGTCCCAGTCCGACTTGGTCTGCCACGGCGGCGCGATCGCGGGGTTGAAGGAGTGGATGAAGGGGTGCATGTCGGTGCTGGAGAGGTCGTGCTTCTCGTACCAGGTCGCCGCCGGCAGGACGACGTCGCTGAGGATCGTCGACGACGTCATCCGGAAGTCGATCGTCAGGAGCAGGTCGAGCCGGCCCTCCGCAGCCCGGTCCGCCCACACGACGTCGCGGGGCCGCTTGTCGGGCGCCGCCTCCACCGCCGTGGCGGCCGAGTCGGTGCCGAGCAGGTGGCGCAGGAAGTACTCGTTGCCCTTGGCCGAGGACCCGAGGAGGTTGGAGCGCCACAGCGACAGCACCCGGGGGTGGTTGTCCTCGTGCTCCGGGTCCTCGACCGCGAAGCGCAGGCTGCCCTCCTTCAGCTGCTGGGCGACGTACGCCGGGGCCTCCATGCCGGCCGCCTCGGCGTCGTCGGCGAGCTGCAGGCTGCTGCGGTCGAAGGTGGGATAGGAGGGCGACCACCCCAGCCGCACCGACTGGGCCAGCAGGTCCATCACCGTCCGGCCGGCGAAGACGCCCGTGCCGCAGTCGAGGTCGTCGGCGGTGAAGGTGTCGTAGCGGTACTGCGAGGTGTTGACGTACCAGTAGGCCGTCTGGTTCATGTGGCGCGGCGGGCGGTGCCAGTCCAGGGCGAAGGCCATGTTCTGGAAGCCCATGAGCGGGCGCATCTTCTCCTGGCCGACGTAGTGCGCCCAGCCGCCGCCGTTGCGGCCCTGCGCGCCGGTGATCGTGGTGAGCACCAGGATCGCGCGGTAGATCTGGTCGGAGTGGAACCAGTGGTTGACGCCCGCCCCCAGCAGGATCATCCCCCGGCCCTCGGTGTCGATCGCGTTGCGCGCCCACTCACGCGCGAGCCGGGCCACCTGGGCGGCCGGCACCCCGGTGTGCTGCTCCTGCCAGGCGGGGGTGGCCGGCACGGCCGGGTCGTCGTAGCCGTGCGGGTCCGACTCGCTCGTGCGCGGCCAGGTGCCGGGCAGGCCCGGGCGGGCGACGCCGTACTGGGCGAGCATGAGGTCGAGCACGGTGGTCACCACGTGGTCCCCCACCCGCGCCACAGGCACGCCCCGGCGCTCGTGCACGACCTTGCCGCCGGGGGCGTCGAAGCGTGGCAGCACGACCTCGACGGACTCGCGGGTGCCGCCCTCGTGGTCGCGGTACATGCTCAGGGCGGGGTCGATGTCGCCGAGCTCGAGGTTCCACTTCCCGGCTCCCGCCTCGCCGTAGCGGTGCCCGATCGAGCCGTGCGGGATGCGCACCGCGCCGGTCGTGGCGTCGACGACGGCGGGCTTCCACATGGCGTTCTCGCTGGTGCCGCCGAGGTCGCCCTCGACCAGGAACTTGCCGGGGCGGTAGCTCCCGTCGGGCGCCGGCTCGAGGCAGACCAGGTGCGGGAGGTCGGTGTACTGCTTGTTGTAGGCCTCGAAGAACGGCGTGCTGGAGTCGGCGAAGAACTCCTTGAGCACGACGTGGCCCAGCGCCATCGCCAGTGCGCCGTCGGTGCCCGGGGCCGGGCTCACCCACTCGTCGGCGAACTTCACGCTCTCGGCGTAGTCGGGCGCCACCGCGACCACCTTCTGGCCCCGGTAGCGCGCCTCGGTCATCCAGTGGGCGTCCGGGGTGCGGGTGAGCGGGACGTTGGAGCCCCACATCATCAGGTAGCCGGCGTCCCACCAGTCACCGGACTCCGGGACGTCGGTCTGGTCGCCGAACATCTGCGGCGAGGCGTTGGGCAGGTCGGCGTACCAGTCGTAGAACGACAGCATGGGGGCGCCGACGAGCTCGAGGAACCGGGCCCCGCACGCGTAGGACACCGGCGACATCGCGGGGATCGGCGAGAAGCCGGCGATGCGGTCGGGACCCCACCGCTTGACGGTGTAGACGTGGGCGGCGGCGACGATCTCGGTCACCTCGTCCCAGGTGGCCCGCACCAGGCCGCCCTTGCCGCGCGCCTTCTTGTAGGCCCCGGCCTGCTCCTCGTCCTGGACGATCGACCCCCAGGCGACCACCGGGTCGCCGTACTTCTGCTTGGCCGCGCGGAACATCTCGAGCAGCACGCCCCGCACGTAGGGGTAGCGCACGCGGGTGGGGCTGTAGGTGTACCAGCTGAACGCCGCGCCGCGCGGGCAGCCGCGGGGCTCGTACTCGGGGCGGTCGGGCCCGGTGCTGGGGTAGTCGGTCTGCTGCGCCTCCCAGGTGATGATCCCGTCCTTGACGTAGACCTTCCACGAGCACGATCCGGTGCAGTTGACCCCGTGCGTGGACCGCACGACCTTGTCGTGGCTCCAGCGGTCGCGGTAGAAGGCGTCGCCCTCGCGACCGCCGTGGGCGTACAGCGTGCGATCGTCGTCGCTCACCTCCGCCTTGGTGAAGAACCGGCGGCCGCCGATGAGGGCCTTCTGGAGCTGGTTCTCGAGGTCGGTCACGTCGGGCCCTTTCGTGGAGGTCGAAACGCTCAGGCGGCGACGCGGGCAGCGGCGGCCGACGTCGCCGCGGTGCGGCGGACGAGGGTGACGGTCAGCACCAGGGTGAGCGCGGAGGTCACGGCGAGCAGCCACAGACCGATGGCGTAGGAGTTGGTCTGGCCGTAGATCCACCCCATGAGCAGGGGCGGCACGAAGCCGCCGAGCCCGCCTGCCGCGCCCACGAGGCCGGTCACCCCGCCGACGCGGGCGGGCTCGGTGGCCTGGGCGATCAGGGCGAAGGTCGCGCCGGAGCCGGAGCCGAGCGCCGCGGCCATCACCAGGAAGGTGACCGTGCCGAGGGTGAGGTAGCTCCCGTCGGCCGCCGTCACGGGCGGGTTCGGCGCGGCGATCGCCGCGCAGACGGCCACCACGGCGAAGCCGGCGGCGAGCACGGGGATGGAGCCGAGCCGGTCCGACAGCCATCCGCCGACGGGTCGCATCACGACCGCGACCACCACGAAGCCGGCCATCCGGTTGGCCGCGTCGGCGGGCTCGAGCCCGTGGGCGGTCTTGAGGTAGGTCGGCAGGAACACCGAGAACGCGACGTAGCCCCCGAACGCGACCGCGTAGAGCACGCTGGCCTGCCAGGTGATCGGCAGGCGGGCGTTGGCCGACACCCGCGCGGCGAGGCTGGTGCTCGGCGCGACGCGGCCGGGTGCGTCCCGCATGACCACCCAGGCGACCACCGCGTAGACCGCCAGGACCCCCGCGGTGATGAGGAAGGGGGCGGTCCGCCCGAGGTCCTCCCAGAGCGGGACGGTCGTCAGGGCGCTGATCGCCGTGCCGCCCATGCCGGCACCGAAGATGCCGACCGCGAGGCCGCGCTTCTCGGGCGGGAACCACGCGTTGACGAAGGGGACGCCGACGGCGAAGGCCGTGCCGGCGATGCCGAGGAAGAAGCCGCCGATCAGCACCAGCGCGTAGGAGTCGAGGGCGAAGAAGGCCACGAACAGCACCGGCACGATGGACACGCCGGACACGATCGGGAACATCAGCCGGCCGCCGTAGCGATCGGTCAGCGCCCCCACCACGATGCGCCCGAGCGAGCCGACCACCACGGGGACGGCGACCATCAACGACACCTCGGACTGGCTGAGCTTGCCGAGCGGGCTGTCGGCACCCTGCTTGAGGAAGAGCGGGCCCAGGGGGCTGATCAGCGCCCACGCCCAGAAGTTGACCGCGAAGCCGATCGTCGCCAGGGCCAGCATCACCCACGGGTTCCCCGGGCTCCGGGGTGCGGTCGTGGCGCTCATCGTGTGCTCCTGGTGGTGGAGGAACCAACCGATACCCACCGGACAGCTCGGGCTCTGTGCGATGTGCTCCCGAAGTTACGCGCGCCGCGATCAGGGTCGCTAGGGCCTCACTGCCGGGGCCGGACCACCCCTTCGCACCCCCGTGGCGCCCGTTGGGCCCGGGCCGATCGGCCCGGTCCCCCAGGTCGAGGCGGCGCGTCCTGACGCCGAGACGACGCCGAGTCGGCGCATCCTGCACGCGATGGGTGTCAGGATGCGCCGACTCGGCGAATCACTCGGGGTCGGTGCCCTTCGCAGGGCCCGTCACTGCGCGGCGTCGAACGCCTGGTCGTAGAGCGCCTCGAGCTCGGGGGAGGCCTCCGCGGTGAAGCCGCAGAGCGTGACCCGGTCGCCGTCGGCGCTGACGAGGTAGGTGCGTCCCTCCTCGAAGTCGACGGCCATCAGGAGGTCCTCGAGGGCCTTGCTCGGCGCCTGGACGACGACGGTGGGCGTCTCGTCGCCGGCGTACCACTGCTCGACCTCGAGCGTCGCCGTCCCGTCGGCCACCGAGGTCACGGTGCCCTCGAACGCCGTGTCGAACGTCGAGAGGACCTCCGGGGAGGGCATGGCGCACTTGCCGGCGCTCGAGCCGTCGACCGTGAGGACCAGCGGCTCCGCGGTGGTCTCGGACGGGGACTCGGCCTGGGTCGTGGACTCGCTCGCGGTCGGCTCGGACGTGGGCGCGCCGTCGTCCTCCGCACCGCAGCCGGCGAGCGTGAGGGCGAGGACGAGGCCCGCGGCCGCTGCGGGGAGCAGGTGGGCCGGGTGGCGTCGGGTGGTGTGTCGGCTCATGGCGGGCATCCCTTTCGTCGTACGGGCGGCGCGGGCCTCCCGTTCTCCGGTCCGACGTGGTGGCGGGTGGCCGGGTTCCCCGGCATGGCTCGCGGCGGGGTCACGGGCTCGGTCGTTGCGCCGTCTCGATCTCATCCTCCTCCTCGACCCGGTTCGCCAGTCGGCCGACGCCCGGATCCTGCCGAGGATCTCGTTGAGCTCGCGGAGACGTCGAACAGGTCGTGGAGGTCGGGCCCCACACATGCAACAGGGCCCCCGCCGGAGCGGGGGCCCTGCTGGTGGAGCTGGTGGAGCTGGTGGACCTGATCAGTCGATCAGAAGTCCATGCCGCCCATGCCACCCATGTCGCCGCCGGGCATGGCCGGCGTCTTCTCGGGCTTGTCGGCCACGACGGCCTCGGTGGTGAGGAACAGCGCGGCGATCGACGCGGCGTTCTGCAGCGCCGAGCGGGTGACCTTGGCCGGGTCGATGATGCCCTCGGCGATCATGTCGACGTAGTCACCGGTCGCGGCGTTGAGGCCGTGACCCGCCTCGAGGTTGCGCACCTTCTCGGCGACGACGCCACCCTCGAGACCGGCGTTGACGGCGATCTGCTTGAGCGGGGCCTCGGTCGCCTTGCGGACGATCTCGGCACCGGTCGCCTCGTCGCCGGTGAGCTCGAGCTTGGCGAACGCGACGTCGGCGGCCTGGACGAGCGCCACGCCACCGCCGGCGACGATGCCCTCCTCGACGGCAGCCTTCGCGTTGCGAACGGCGTCCTCGATGCGGTGCTTGCGCTCCTTGAGCTCGACCTCGGTGGCCGCGCCGACCTTGATGACGGCCACGCCGCCGGCCAGCTTGGCGAGACGCTCCTGGAGCTTCTCGCGGTCGTAGTCGGAGTCGGACTTCTCGATCTCGGCGCGGATCTGGTTGACCCGGCCCTCGATCTGGCCCTGGTCGCCGGCACCCTCGACGATGGTGGTCTCGTCCTTGGTGATGACGACCTTGCGCGCCTGGCCGAGCAGCTCCAGGCCGGCGGACTCGAGCTTGAGGCCGACCTCCTCGGAGATGACCTGGCCACCGGTGAGGATGGCGATGTCCTGCAGCATGGCCTTGCGGCGGTCGCCGAAGCCCGGGGCCTTGACGGCCACGGAGCGGAAGGTGCCCTTGATCTTGTTGACCACCAGGGTCGAGAGGGCCTCGCCGTCGACGTCCTCGGCGATGATCAGCAGCGGCTTGCCGGACTGCATGACCTTCTCGAGCAGCGGCAGCAGGTCCTTGACCGTCGACACCTTGGAGTTGGCGATGAGGATGTAGGGGTCCTCCAGCACGGCCTCCATGCGCTCGAGGTCGGTCGCGAAGTAGGCCGAGATGTAGCCCTTGTCGAACCGCATGCCCTCGGTCAGCTCGAGGTCCAGCCCGAAGGTGTTGGACTCCTCGACGGTGATGACGCCTTCCTTGCCGACCTTGTCCATCGCCTCGGCGATGATCTCGCCGACGGTGGTGTCTGCGGCGGAGATCGAGGCGGTCGAGGCGATCTGCTCCTTGGTCTCGACGTCCTTGGCCATGGCGAGCAGCTGCTCGGACACGGCGGCGACGGCGGCCTCGATGCCGCGCTTGAGACCCATCGGGTTGGCGCCGGCCGCGACGTTGCGCAGGCCCTCGCGAACCATGGCCTGGGCCAGGACGGTGGCCGTCGTCGTGCCGTCACCGGCGACGTCGTCGGTCTTCTTGGCGACCTCCTTGACCAGCTCGGCGCCGATCTTCTCGTAGGGGTCCTCCAGCTCGATCTCCTTGGCGATCGAGACACCGTCGTTGGTGATCGTGGGGGCGCCCCACTTCTTCTCCAGGACGACGTTGCGGCCCTTGGGGCCGAGGGTGACCTTGACCGCGTCGGCAAGGGTGTTCATCCCTCGCTCGAGGCCGCGGCGGGCCTCCTCGTTGAAAGCAATCAGCTTGGCCATATCGCGTGCGATTCCTATCGACATGAGTCTGTGTGTCGACGCCGGGCGGGCTGCCCGCGACGGACGATCCGCTCCGCCGGCGATCCATTCACGCCGGCTTCTGCAGACCTCAGCGTCACCCAGGTCGTTGTCACTCTCGTGACGAGAGTGCCAACCTCATGTTTAGCACTCGCACCGGGAGAGTGCAAACGCTGCGAGTCGGGCCGAAGGCCGCTCGTCGGCTCGACATCCTGCGCACGAGCGAGTCGACCGAGCTGCTGGCCTGGTCCTTCTCGGGTAGTCAGGGACGGCCTGGTCGGTTCTCGACCCGCCGACCTACCTGTATGTCCCTGACTACCCCACGGGCGAGAGGCGCCTACTCGATGAGCCGGACGGGCTCCCCGTCGATGACCGCGGTCCACGTGGTCGAGTCGTTGACCGGCTTGCCGGGGCCGAAGTTCACCTCCACCCGGAACCAGCACCCTCCGGGACTCGTCACCGCGCACTCGTAGGTGCTCGGGATCGGCACCCGGATCTCCTGAGTCTTGCCGTTCCAACCCGCAGCGCTCGAGATGCCGGAGATCTGGCAGTGGACGAGAGGGCCCGTCACCTTGCCCGATCCTCGACAGTTCGGGATCGATCCAGTCATGTTCGAGTCCGTCGGGGCAAGCACCCGCATTGTTCCGCCATTGGCGCCCTCACCGACGTCGAAGAAGCTGAACACCAGCGTCTTCGAGGCCGCCGCGGGAATGACGCGGACCAGATTGAACTGTGTGGTCGCGCCATCTGCGTTGGCGTAGATGGCCATGCGCTCGTAGGCAGACACCGAGACCGCTCCGGCCGGGAGGGATCCGGAGACCGGGTAGGCGCGGATGGCGAAGCGGTTGGCACCGTGCCCGCGGACCGACGTGTTGTCGGCCGCCTCGAACACGGCCGCGTTCCCCCTGTACCCCCCGTTGGGGTCCGGGCTTGAGGTGTTCAGGGCGACGTTGGTCCGCACCTGAAGGTAGTAGTCGCCGGGATGGGAGGGCGTGAAGTCGCAGAACGTCACCCACTGGTGGAACAGACGAGCGACGTTCGCGTCATAGGTCGCGTGCGTGCTCCGCAGTCGATCTCGCGTGGCGGCGGCCTTCTTGTAGCCGGGATACTGGCGCGCACAAGCGGTGATCGGGGGCGCAACACGCGGGTCGTTCGTGATGGTCGCCCCGCGGAGTCCGAACGACGTGACCGGCGCCGTGCCCGACGACGACGAGAGCACGTCGCCGGTGCAGAACTCGTTCGTGTCGGTCTGCGACTGCACCTTGTAGCGGGTCCTGGCGTCGTGGACGAACGGGTTCCAGCTGTCGGCGGTCGGAGTGCCTCCCCCCGGCCCCGCCTCGCAATAGTCACCTTGCTCCACGAAGGCCGGGTCGAAGAGCTGGATGCGCACCTGGCGTCCCACCGCGGACGGAGCGATGCGGACGATGTAGAAGTAGCCCCGCGGGTCGAACTCGTTGTTCGTGGTGCCCGAGCATCCGGACGTGCCACTGGCGCACGTCCGAGTCATGAAACGGTCACCATTGTCCTTCGGCCAGTCGGGCCCGCCGATGTTGGCCCAGAACTCAGGGTTGGTGGAGCAGCTCGCGTATGGCGGCGCGGAGAGCTTGCTCCCGGCCGGGCCGAGCATGGGTGTGCCCGGCGGTTCGTTGGCGAAGGTGTTGCACGGACTGCCCATGGGCGCCGGTCCGTTGTAGTCGGCGACGGCGGAGCGCGACATCACCGAGTCCGTGACCCCGAACGTGCTAGCGAAGGCGTTGTCGACACGTGAGCTCACTGTCACCTTGAGCTGCGTCGGCTTCGCCCCGACCTCCACGTGCACGCTGGTCCTACCGCTGTTGGGGAAGCCGTTGTCCTCCGCGATCTCGCGAGCCCGCGCGGCAGCGAGGTCGAAGTCGTCGGGCATGAAGGTCACGCCGGCGGTGGCGGCCGCGTCGGCCGCTGCCTGCACGCGCTGGATCTCCACGTAGAGACGAGCGATGTCGACGCTGACCGCACCCAGGGGCAGAGCGATGAACGAGAAGAAGAGCGCCACGAGGAGGGCCGTCGCCCCGACCTCGTCACGCCGCTGGAGCAACCGCTTGAAAGGCCTCACCATCATCCTCGTCACGGGTGCTCCCCGGGCGCACAGAGGTCGTTCTCCAGCGGCTCGAACTTCATCACGGTCCGCTCGGTCATCTCGGTGTCGCCACCCATCAGCCCGCTCACCAGGCCGGTGAACCACTTGTGGTCCGCGCGCAGGGCGACGCCGACCGCGTCCCCGTCCGCCGCGTTGACGCAGGCGTTCACCGAGCTCGACGCCCACGACCCGCTCGAGAAGCGGAACTTGCCCAGGCCGGCGTCCCACACGTACTTGACGCACTTGGCCGGACAGCTCGTGGGGATGCTCGAGCCCGTGCCGGGGAAGCCCTGGGCGTTCGCCTTGTAGACCATCACCCACTGGATGTCCTCGGCGCTCATCGCCGTGCCGGCGGTCTGCATCGTGTCGGCCGCCAGCTGGGCGAAGCGCGGGGCGGACGCCGGGCTGCACGGCGGCGGACTGGCGCTCGCCTCGCAGGTGCCGGGGCCGGCATCCGCCGCAGCTGACGCCGTGCGAGCGCCCGCGCGCACGCTGCTGCTCATCGACACGTTGTCCTTCATGAAGAGTGCGAGCTCCAGCGTTCCGAGCATGAAGAGCAGCAGGATCGGGACGACGAGGGCGAACTCGACGGCGGCGGCACCTCGTTCTCCGCGTACGCGCTGTCGCGACTGTCCCATGACGTTCCTCCCATGGTGCCGCGCACCCTCGCGCAGCGACTTGTCGACCTGCCACTGGGGCGGTGCCATCAGGCGCCGCAGACAGGTCGACTCATCATCGGGGCAGGAGCGTGGTCACCGCGCCGCCCAACGAGACCTTTCACATAGCCCGTTCGGGCTATCTTTCCGCCGCCCGGACACCGGGTCGCACCCGCGCGTCCGTCAGCACTGGAGGCGGTCCACCAGCAGGTCGGCGAAGGGCTCGGCGTTGGCGGGCGAGACGTCGAGGTAGAGCCCGGGCTCGATCAGCTCGAGCTCGCTCACCACCCAGTCGCCGTCCCAGCGCAGCAGGTCGACGCGGAGGTAGTCGATCAGGCGGCCGAAGCGCTCGCTCATGGCGTCGTGGGCCCGCGCCACCAGGTCGGCGACGTCGCCGGTCGCGACGGGGCGCACACTGCCGCCGAACTCCTCGTTGACCCGGACGTCACCCTCGCCGGGCCGCTTGTCGAAGCGCTGGCCGACGCGGCCGTCGAGGACGTAGACCGACGCCTCCCCGTCGGTGCGGATCGACTCGACGAGCGGCTGGACGACCCACGGGCCGTCGACCTCGGGGTAGTCGGGGTGGCTGCGCACCGGCCGGCCCAGGCGCGGGTCGTCGGGGTCGGTGACCACCAGCAGGCCCGCTCCCCCGGCTCCCACCCGCGGCTTGACGACCGCCGTGCCGAAGCGGCGTACGCCCTCGGCGAGCTCGGCGCGGTCGTCGGCGAGCAGGGTCGGCACGGCCGGCAGGTCGCCGAGCTCGGTCAGGTAGCGCTTGTCGTGGTTCCAGGCGAACACGTCGGCGCCGTTGAGCAGGCGCGACTGGTCGAGGGAGGCCGCCCAGGCGAGGAAGTCGCGGTGGCGGGTGACGTAGTCCCAGGTCGAGCGGACGGCGACGAGCTCGGCCGCGTCCCAGTCGACCGCGGGGTCGTCCCACCGCGCCCAGGCCGCGTCCAGCCCGCGCTCGCGCAGGACGGCGTCGAGGACGCCCGCGCCGGGCTCCCCCTGCGGCAGGTCACCGCTGGTGGCGAGCAGGACGCTCATGCGGGGTCGGAGCCGCCGGCGGCGTCGGTGTCGGTGTCGTCGGGCAGCTCGGAGGCGCCGTAGAGCTCGTGGGCGACCCGGTCGCGGTTGGTGCCCTCGCGGTTGTCGCCCTTCTCGATGATCACCAGGTTGTGGTAGCAGTGCACGGCCCGGACCCACTGGTCGGTGTAGGTGGGCTCGTAGCCCTCGAGCAGGAACTCCTCGTGGTTGAGGCCGTCGATGAGGTCCTTGACCAGATCCATCGACGTGCCCGGAGCCCGCGGGTCGAACTGGCCGCCCCAGGCGGGCCAGTAGGACGTCTGGATGTCCTCGATGCAGTAGATGGCCCCGTCGGGCAGCAGCGGGAACAGGATGCGGAAGGACTCACGGACGTGGGCGGGGATGTGGCTGCCGTCGTCGATGACGACCAGCGGGGCACCCTGCTCGTCGATGATCCGCTGGAGGATCTCCGGATCGGTCTGGTCGCCCAGGTAGGTGTGGATGTGGCCCCGGGTGAGCCACGACTTGTCCTCGATGTCGAGGCCGACGATGCGGGCCTTGGGGAAGAACCAGCGCCACATCTTCATCGACGCACCACTCTTGCGGCGCTTCTTGTAGCCGCCGATCCCGAGCTCGAGGAGCGTGAACGACTCGCCGCGCAGGTGCTGCAGGTGGCGCTCGTAGTGGGGGGTGTAGCGGTGCACGCCCCACTTGTCGGTGCGGAACTCGATGGCGAGCTCGGTCAGGTTGCTCGCCAGCAGCCGGCGACGGCGCTCGGCCTTGGGGTCGAGCGGCTCGGGCTCGGCAGGCACGGGCGATGCCTGCATCCGGCCTGCCTTCCTGGCCGCCTTCTTGACGGCCTGGCTGGCTCGTCGGGCAGTGGTGCGCACCCGCGAACCCTAGCCTGACCCACCCACCCCGAGCGCGATCCCCGCACCGCACGCCCGGCTCCACGGGGCGTACGACGCCCACTGGGGCGGGTCGTGCCCGAACGGCGGCGCGAGATGGGTCGATGTACTCAGGACAACCCGCGCGGTCCACGCCACGGTAGGGCCATGACCGACACCTCCTCCTCCACGACGGCGCCGCCTCCCGCCCCCCGAGCGGTCGCGCCGCGACAGCTCGTCTGGCTCCGCGGCGAGATCGCGGCCTGGACCGCCGAGGGGATCCTCACCGAGGAGCAGGCCGCGCGCCTGTCCTCGCGCTACCGCTCCGATCAGCACGCCCGCGTCGGCGTGGGTCGCGCCCTGCTCTACCTCGGCGCCGGCTTCGTCGGCGTCGGACTCGTGTGGCTCGTCGCCGCCAACCTGGACCAGCTCTCCCCCGCGGTTCGCTTCGCCACCGTGGCGGCGCTGTGGCTCGGGTTCCTGGTGGGCGGCGAGGCACTGGCCGCGCGGCACGCCTCGCGGCCGCTCGTCGGCGCGTTGCGGCTCCTCGCCGCCCTCGGCGCCGGCGCCCTGGTCTTCCAGGCGGCGCAGTCCCTGCAGGTCCCGGCCTACGAGCCCCGCCTCGTCGGCCTGTGGTCCGTGGCGGCGCTCCTCCACGCCTACCTGGCCCGGGCCCACATGCCGTTCCTGGTCGGCGTCGCCACGGGCGTCACCTGGTGGTTCATGCAGCCGCTGTGGGACGCGCAGGACGCCACCACGGTCGTCGTGCTGCTCGGGGCGGGCTCGGTCCTCGCCGCCGCGCTCGCGGTCCTGCACGACGGCTGGGTCGATGCCTTCGCGTGGACCTGGCGCACCGTCGCCGGCGGCGCGGCCCTGCTGGCCCTGTTCGTCGCCGCGATCCCCGGCGTCGGCGGCGACGGCCCGGCCTGGTCGACCTGGCTGGTGCTCGCCCTCGCCCTGGCCGCAGTCGCGACGGTCGCCGCCAGCGTCGTCCGGCGTGGGACGCCGGTCCTGGAGCCGCTCGGCGCCCTCGCGGTCCTCCTCGTGGCCGTGGCGCTCAGCCTCTGGGACACCGGCGCCGACACCTCCGACGTCGACGGCGCCGACTGGGCCCGCGCCGCGATCTCGATCCTCGCCTACGTCGTGCTGGCCGTGGCCCTCGTCGCCATCGGGACCGTGCGCGAGCACCCGTCGCTGACCTGGATGGCGATGCTCGGGCTGGTCGTGTTCACGACCTTCCAGAGCTTCGCGGTCTTCGCCCCCATCGTCACCGGCGCCTGGCTGTTCGTGGTGCTCGGCACCGTCTTCCTCGGCACCGGCTTCCTGTTCGACCGGGCCCGCCGCGAGCTCGCCCAGGCCCTCGACGCCGTCGAGGCCGCCGCACCGACCACCCCGAAGGGAACCGACCGATGACCCGCAGCCTGTCCCCCGCCCTGACCACCGCAGTGGTGGCCGTGTGCCAGCTGGCCCTCGTTGGTGTGGCCGTGGCGCCGCAGCTCTCGGCCCGGCTGGCGGGCGACAGCTACGTCGTGCGGGTGGCACCGCTCGACCCCATCGACCCGTTCCGCGGCGCCTACGTCGCGCTGGACTACCCCGACCTGCGCCTCGACGCGCCGGACCGCGGCGAGTCGGGCGACGTCTACCTCACGCTCGTCGAGGACGACGGGGTGTGGGTCGGCGACCGGTGGTCGCGCACCCGGCCCGACCGGGGCCCCTACCTCGCGTGCGAGGACCGGTCGTGGCAGGTCCGCTGCGGGATCGAGAGCTGGTTCCTGCCGCAGGACCGGGCGCAGGAGATGGAGGACCGGCTGCGCGACGGCGCGCTCGCCGAGCTGCGCATCGACTCGCGCGGCAACGCCGCCGTCGTCGACGTACGAGCGCCCTGACGCCCGCGGGCGGTCGTCGGAGCGCCCTCGGCTCAGCCCCCGGCGACCGCCGGGATCACCGAGATCTGGACCCCGTCCGGGGTGGCGGTCTGGAGGTCGTCGAGGAAGCGGACGTCGTCGTTGCCGACGTAGACGTTGACGAACCGCCGCAGCTGGCCGGCCTCGTCGAGGATGCGGCCCTTGATGCCGGCGTAGCTCGCGTCGAGGTCGTCGAGGACGGCGGCCAGGGTGGCGCCCTCGGCGCTCACCTCCGACTCACCGCCGGTGTAGGTGCGCAGGATCGTCGGGATGCGGACGGACACGCTCATGCCTTGATCTTCCTCTCAGAGCACGCCGGACGCCACGAAGGCGTCGTAGGACGGTGCGATGGTGGCGGCGGGTCCGACGCGGTCGGCGACGGCGTCGAGGGTCTTGAGGCCCATCCCGGTGTTGATGACGACGGTCTCGAGCGAGGTGTCGAGCTGCCCGGTCTCGACGAGCTTCTTGAGCACGCCCACAGTGGTGCCGCCCGCGGTCTCGGTGAAGATGCCCTCGGTGCGGGCCAGCAGCAGGATGCCCTCGCGCACCTCCTCGTCGGTGACGTCCTCGACGGCGCCGCCGCTGCGGCGGCAGATGTCGAGCACGTAGATCCCGTCGGCCGGGTTGCCGATCGCGAGGCTCTTGGCGATGGTGTCGGGCTTGACCGGGCGGATGGCGTCGGTGCCCGCCTTGTAGGCAACCGACACCGGCGAGCAGCCGGTCGCCTGGGCGCCGAAGATCCGGTAGGGCTTGTCCTCGACGAGGCCCAGCGCGACCAGCTCCTGGAAGGCCTTGTCGACCTTGGTGAGCTGCGAGCCGGAGGCCACCGGGATGACGACCTGGTCGGGAAGCCGCCAGCCGAGCTGCTCGGCGATCTCGTAGCCCAGCGTCTTGGAGCCCTCGGCGTAGAAGGGGCGCACGTTGACGTTGACGAACGCCCAGCCCTCCTCCTCGCCCGCGATCTCCGAGGCGAGCTTGTTGACGTCGTCGTAGTTGCCGTCGACGGCGACGAGACGGTCGGTGTAGACGGCCGAGTTGACCTGCTTGGGCTTCTCGAGGTCGCTGGGGATGAAGACGACGGTCGTGATCCCGGCGCGGGCGCCCGCGGCGGCGACGGCATTGGCCAGGTTGCCGGTCGAGGGGCAGGCGAAGACCTTCGCTCCGAGCTCGCGCGCCGCGCTGAGCGCGCAGGCCACGACTCGGTCCTTGAAGGAGTTGGTGGGGTTGGTCGAGTCGTCCTTGACCCACAGCTTGTCCAGACCGAGCTCGCGGGCGAGGTTCTTCGCCTCCAGCAGGCGGGTGAAGCCCGGCTCGGTGTTGGGGCTCTGCTCGATGTCGGACGGCACCGGCAGCAGCGCCTTGTAGCGCCAGATGTTGGGCGGGCCGGCCGCGATCTCCTCGCGGGTCACGGCCGGGAAGTCGTAGGCCACCTCGAGCGGCCCGAAGCACTCCGGACACGCGTACGACGGGCCCAGGACGACCTCGTGGCCGCACTCGCGGCAGGCAAGGGCGCGGGCGTTGCCGAAGGCGCGCTCGCGGAACCGGGGCGACTCGGTGGTGCTTTGGTCCAGCAGGGTGCTCATGAAGTCCTCCTTCTCATCTGTCCCCGCGACTCTCGCTGGGGTCGGATTTGGCACCTGCTCCCGTGACTGCCGGAGGGGTGTCCGGACAGGAGGCACACGGGTGGTTGCCGGGACTTCGTCGGGCCGTTCCCTCAGTCCCTCGTGATGAGCACGCTCAGCCTAGGCAGGCCGTCTCACCATGTGCACATCGAGTCCACGATGTGGTCACGTCGGAGGCCGAGGGATGGTCAGGCGAGCGAGGGCGCCGTCAGGGCGGACAGCAGCTCCACGACGCCCGGAGGCCCGTCCACGATCACGTCGGCCAGCCGGACGAGGGCGGGCTGCTCGGTCGAGGCCGAGCACACCACGAGGCCCGGCAGCCCGTCGGCCCGCAGCGCGCGCACCGCCTCGAACGCCTCGACGTCGCCGAGGTCGTCGCCGGCGAAGACGACCCCGGTCGCCTCCTGCTCGGCGACGAACGTGCGCAGGGCGTGGCCCTTGTGCATGTCGGACGACCTGATCTCGATCACGTTGCGGCCGGGCTCGATGCTCAGCCGGTGGCGCTGGGCGAGGGCGGCGATGGGCTCGACCAGGCGCGCGAACGCGCCGGCCGGGTCGTCCATCCGCCGGGTGTGGACCGCGACCGCGAGGCCCTTCTCCTCGACCCAGGCGTCGGCGGCGCCGGCGCCGCGCAGCACCGCGGGCAGCTCGCGCTCGAAGCTGGCGAGGCCCGCCGGGGGTCGCGGAGACCTGATCCTCGGCTCGGTCGCCGACCAGCGCTCGTTGCCGTACTGGCCGAAGACGAAGAGCTCGGCGCCGCGGTCGAGCATGGCGTCGCCCAGCGCGTCGAGGTCGCCCATCGCGATCGCCTGGCGCGCCGGGCGCCCGGTGATCACGGCGACGGCGCGCACCGCCTCGGCGACGTCGAGCAGTACGCCCGGCGCCGCGGGGTGGAGCCGGGCCGCCTCGGGGTCGTCGACGACCGGCGACAGCGTCCCGTCGAAGTCGAGGCCGACGACCGCGCCGGCGAGGACGTCACGCACGGCGTCGTAGTGGGCGCGCGCGTCGTCGGAGGTGAACTCCATGGGGTCAACCCAACCATGCGACGCGCCCGCGCGCGGACGTCGTCCGCCCCCCGCCCGGGATCGGCACGCCGGGTCGGGTCAGCGGGGTGCGTCGGCGGTGAGGATGACGGTGAGCCGATCGCGCTTCATCACGCCGACGGCGGGCACGGTGCGCGTGATGCCGAGGTCGAGCGCGAGCTGCTTGCCGGCCGCCTTGAGCCGCGGCGGGAAGTAGACCGTGCTGGTCGGGATCAGGCCCTGCCAGTTGTCCTCGCCGACCACGGCCCAGCCCACCCCCGTCGCCTTGGCGGCGGTCTCCGCGGCGAGGCCGCGGATGCCGGAGTTGTTGTAGACCTCGACGTAGACCTCGCCGCGCTTGACCTGCGGCTTGGGCTTGGGCTTCGGCTTCTCCGACGGCGCCGGGGCCGGCTCGGCCGACGGCTCCTGGCTGGCGCTGGCGATCGTGGCGGTGTCGACACGGCGCTCGGTCGGCGCCTGGTCGCGGGTGGCGACGAAGGTGATCGAGGCCATCGCGACGGCGATGACCGAGAGCATCACGAGCGGCGACGGGAAGGCGACGCCGCGCTCGTCACGACCACGCGACGGCGTGCGGCCGGGGCTGGGGCTGGGGCTGGGGAAGGAGGTCATGGGGAAGGTGACCAATCGTGAGTGGGCGGGTGCGGCGTCAGACTTCGAACCCGAGCCGCCGCGCGGAGCGCTGGCGCTGCCGGGAGGCGCGCAGGCGGCGCAGCCGGCGCACGAGGAGCGGGTCGGCCTCGAGGGCCTCGGGACGGTCGATGAGGGCGTTGAGCACCTGGTAGTAGCGGGTCGAGGACATGTCGAACTTCTCGCGGACGGCCTGCTCCTTGGCGCCGGCGTACTTCCACCAGTGCCGCTCGAACTCGAGGATGTCGCGGTCGCGCTGGCTCAGCCCGGCCGCAGTCTCCTGCTCGGCTGCGATGTGCTTGGCGGCGTCCATGTGCCATCTCCTCCTCGACCCCACGTCGCCCGTGACCGGGCGGACGAGGACGAGTCTAGGCGACGAACGACAACCATGTCATTCGCCTCCGGCGAGTCGTCTGGACAAAACCTCCGGCGCCCGTGCGGCCCGCACGGCGACCGTAGGACGGGGACACCGCGGGGTGGTCTGCGCGCCTCGGGTTCGTCGCTAGGGTTGCGGCGTGAGCCAAGCCCCGCAGGCAGACCTCGTGATCGTGGCCAACCGGCTGCCCGTGGACCGCGTACGCCTTCCCGACGGGACGGACTCGTGGCGCCGTTCCCCCGGCGGGCTGGTGACGGCCCTCGAGCCGGTGCTGCGGTCCAACGACGGCGCCTGGATCGGCTGGCCGGGATCGGCTGACGACGACGACTTCGAGCCGTTCGTGGAGGACGGGCTCTCGCTGGTGCCGGTGTCGATGAGCGCGCGCGAGGTCGAGGAGTTCTACGAGGGCTTCTCCAACGGCACGCTGTGGCCGCTCTACCACGACGTGGTCGCCAAGCCGGAGTTCCACCGTGAGTGGTGGGACTCCTACGTCACGGTCAACCAGCGCTTCGCCGACCGGGCCGCCGAGGTCGCCGCCGACGGCGCGACCGTGTGGGTGCAGGACTACCAGCTCCAGCTCGTCCCGCAGATGCTGCGCGCCCAGCGCCCCGACCTGCGCATCGGGTTCTACCTCCACATCCCGTTCCCCCCGGCCGAGCTGTTCTCCCAGCTGCCGTGGCGCCGCCAGATCCTGGAGGGGCTGCTCGGCGCCGACCTCATCGGCTTCCAGCTCCCGGGGGCCGCGGCCAACTTCGTCCGGCTGGTGCGCAGCCGGGTCGGCCACAAGACCCACCGCGACACCATCTACCTCCCCGACGGCCGCCCGGTGCGGGCCACGGCGTTCCCGATCTCGATCGACACCGCCGGCTTCGAGGAGCTCGCCCGGTCCGAGGGCGTGGCCACGCGGGCGGCCGAGATCCGCGAGGCGCTCGGCAACCCGCGGCGCATCTTCCTCGGCGTCGACCGCCTCGACTACACCAAGGGCATCCACTCCCGCCTGCGTGCCTTCGGCGAGCTCATCCGCGACGGCCAGATCGACGTCGAGGACGCCGTCTTCGTCCAGGTCGCGACACCCTCGCGCGAGCGCGTCGAGCAGTACCGCATCCTGCGCGACGACATCGAGCTGCTGGTGGGGCGCATCAACGGCGACCACGGCCGCATCGGCCGGCCGGCGATCTCCTACATGCACTCGTCCTACCCGCGCGAGGAGATGGCCGCGCTCTACCGCGCCGCCGACATCATGGTCGTGACCCCGCTGCGCGACGGGATGAACCTCGTCGCCAAGGAGTACGTCGCGTGCCGCTTCGACGACGACGGCGCGCTCGTGCTCTCGGAGTTCGCCGGGGCCGCCCAGGAGCTGCGCCAGGCCTGGCTGGTCAACCCCTACGACATCGACGGCATGAAGGCGGCCCTGCTCGACGCCTACGCGGCGGGCAGCAAGGAGACCTCGCGCCGGATGCGTGCCATGCGCAAGACGGTCGTGCAGCACGACGTGGCCCGGTGGGCCGCCGACTTCCTGCGCGAGCTCGAGGAGCTGCCCGACCACCACGACAAGACGGTGCGCCGCTCCAGCGCTCGCTAGCCGCGACGCGCCGCACCGGCGCTCAGGCCGGCGCGCGCCGCGATGGCGCCGTCTCGTCCTGGGCGACCATGATCTCCTCGATCCCGCGCGCCAGGTCGTCGCGCAGCCGCGGCCAGGCCGGGTCGTAGCCGTAGACCTCCGCCAGCCCCACTGCGGTGCGGGTGCCGTCGACGATGTCGATGTCGCCCGGCCCGATCAGGCCCGGGTGCACGACGCCCACCGCTTCGGAGACCTTGAGCAGGTCGCGTCGCAGCGAGCGGATGTAGTTGGCGGCGCGGACGCTCTTCAGGCTCACGTCGAGGCCTCGGGTGTAGCGCGGGCTCTGCGTCGCGATGCCGACCGGGCAGTGGTCGGTGTGGCACTTCTGGGCCTGGATGCAGCCGATGGACATCATCGCCTCGCGGCCGACGTTGACCATGTCGGCGCCGAGGGCGAAGGCGACCACCGCGTTCTCCGGCACGCCGAGCTTGCCCGCCCCGACGAACACCACGTCGTCGCTGAGACCGGCCGCGGCGAAGCGCCGCCACACCTGGCTGAAGCCGATGCGGAACGGGTAGGCCACGGAGTCGGCGAAGATCATCGGCGCCGCGCCGGTGCCGCCCTCCCCGCCGTCGATGTTGACGAAGTCGACGCCGCGCCGCGCCGAGCCGCTGCCCGCCGACATCGCCTCGACCAGCTCGTCCCACATGGTGAGGTTGCCGACCGCCGACTTGATGCCGACCGGCAGGCCGGTCGCCTGGGCGACCGTCTCCACGAAGTCGAGCAGCGAGTCGATGTCGTGGAAGACCGTGTGGCGGCTCGGTGAGGCACAGTCCTTGCCCTCCTCGATGCCGCGGATCTCCGCGATCTCCCTGCTGACCTTCTCCCCGGGCAGCATCCCGCCGAGGCCGGGCTTGGCGCCCTGGCTGAGCTTGATCTCGATCGCGCGCACCGGCGCCGACTGCACGACCTCGACCAGCCGGTCGAGGTCGAAGCGGCCCTGCTCGTCGCGACAGCCGAAGTAGGACGTGCCGATCTGGAAGACGATGTCGCCGCCGTGGCGGTGGTGGGGCGACAGCGCTCCCTCGCCGGTGTTCTGCAGGCAGCCGGCCATCGCCGCGCCCCGGTTGAGCGCCTCGACGGCCTTGCCCGAGAGCGAGCCGAAGCTCATGCCGGAGATGTTGACGACCGACGACGGGCGGAAGGCGTGCGTGCGCCCGCGCGCGGCCCCCATCACCTTGGCGCACGGCAGCACGATCTCCTCCTGGGCGTGCGGCATGGTCGCCGCGCCCGGGCCGGTGAACGTGCGGTGCTTGATGATCGGGTAGCCCTCGACGCGCTCGACGTCGTTGTCGGTGCCGAAGCCGAAGTAGTTGTTCTCCAGCTTGGCGCTGGCGTAGACCCAGCTCCGCTGGTCACGGCTGAAGGGGCGCTCCTCGTCGTTGCTGGTGACGATGTACTGACGCAGCTCGGGCCCGAACCTCTCGAGGAAGAAGCGGGCGTGGCCGACCACCGGGAAGTTGCGGATGATCGCGTGCTTGGTCTGGACGAGGTCGTGCACCGTCGTCGCGGCCGCCGCCGCCGCGGTGCCGCCGAGGATCGCGTACCTCCACTTCATCCCTCGTTCCTAGCCGTCCCGCGACGCGTTGTCGAGGACGACCCGTCCCGATGGGGGGGGCTCAGGCGAGCTCGCCGCGGGCAAGGCTCACCCCGGAGTGCGTGGGATCGCCGTCGTCGGGCTCGATCGAGATGTCGACGATGCGGTAGCCCTCGTCGATGAGCCGCATCGGGACGGCGAACTCGCCCTCGTCGCCGGCGGCGAGCAGGCCGATCGAGATCATCCGCTTGCCATCGACGTTGATCAGCCAGACCTCGCGCACGCCCGGCTCGTCGCCCAGCTCGCTGGCGGAGACCCGGATGGTGAAGACGTCGTCGTGGCGCACCGCGCTGGCCTCGCCGCGTGCGGCGTCGCTGTCGAGGGCGGTCAGGGACGCGGCCGCGACCACCGTGCCGGTGTCGGTGGGCGGCTCGACGGCCTCGGGGACCTCCTCGCCCGTGCCGACGCGTCCGAGCCCGACGCCCGCGAGGAGGGCGAGTGCGGCAGCGATCCCGGCCAGCCACAGGGGCACGCCGCGGCGGCCGGGCGCCTGGTCGGAGCGGTCCGGGCGTCCGGCCCTCCCGGACGTCTCGGACGTCTCCGGCTGGGCGGGGTCGGACGTGGTCGCCGGGAGCGGGACCGGCGCCTCGCCGGCACGCACCTCGGCGAGCACCCGCTCGCGCAGACCCGGGGGCGGCGCGACCAGCGCGTCGGCGCCGGTGCGGCGGCGTGCGCCGGTGAACGCCGCGACCGCGCCCGCGCACTCCGGGCACGCCGCGACGTGCTCGCGCACGTCGGGCGGCCCGTCGCGGGGGTCGAGCGCGAGCCCGGCCAGCTGCTCGGGATCAACGTGACTCATGGCGCACCCCCTCCAGCTGCTGGTGGAGCTTCATCAGGCCACGGCGCACGTGGCTCTTCACGGTGCCGAGCGGCAGGCCGATCTTCTCGGCGATCTCGGCGTGGCTGTGGTCCTCCCAGAAGGCGAGGAGCAGGATCGTGCGGCGCGGGTCGGGGAGGTCCTCGACGGCCTGGCGCACCACCAGCCGCTCGGCGACCTCGTCGTCGGCGGACTGGACGGCGTCGTCGCGGGCCCCGGGCAGCGACACCACGGCGGCGAGCCTGTCGGCGTCGCGGGAGCGGGACGCCCGCACGTCGGCGACCTTGTGCCGGGCGATCCCGACGAGCCAGGCCGGCAGCGCCGCGGGGCTCGGGGTCAGCGTGTGGCGGCTGCGCCAGGCGGCGACGAAGACCTGCTGCGTGACGTCCTCGGCGTCGTGGACGTCGCGGAGGGCGCGCAGCGCGAACGTGTGGACCAGCGACGACCAGCGGTCGTAGATCTCCTCGAGGGCGGCCTCGTCGCCGGCGACGAGGCGCGCGGCGAGCGTCAGGACGTTCTCGTCCTGCTCGTCCTCGAACGACGCCGCCCCGGTCACCACCGGGTCACCGTACCGGCGAGGCCCGCGAGCGGGGAACGGGATGATGGTCATCGTCGCTCCCCGCCCGCCTGGTTGCCTCGTGTCGTGCGTGGTCGTCCGCTGCTGGGGCGGGGCTCAGAGGTCGATCGGGCGGAGCACCCGGTCGATCCCGTGGGCGATCTGCTTGTTGCCCTTGTTGAGGTCGAGGGCCTTGAGCACGACCTTGGGGTCGCGGTCGTTGCGGTCGCCGTCCTTGAGCGTGATGCTCACCCGCGGCTTGGTCTTGACCTTGACGGTGACCTTGCCGCCCTGGGCGGTCGTCAGCTTGGCGCCGTTGGCCTTGAGCACCTTGCTGCTGGTGAGCGTCGCGCCCGGCACGACGTGGTAGAGCAGGACGGTCTCGATGGTGTCGACACCGGCGAGCTCGACGAGGGCGGCGAAGACCTTCTTCTCGCTCTTGATCGTCTTGCCGGACAGGTCCTTGGCCAGCTGGCGGAAGGCCTCGTCGGTCGGGGCGAAGGCGGTGAGGCGCTTGGAGCCGTCAGCCAGCAGCGCGACCGGGGAGTCGGGCTTGGCGCCGATGACGGCCAGGGCGGCCTCGGTGAGGATGTCGAAGTCCTTGTTGTTCTTGTCGAACTTGTTGCCGTCGGAGGTGAGGAGGGCGGCAAGGCTCTCGTCGCCCGCGGGCTTCGCGCTGGCGGCGGGCGCGGTGGCCCCCATCGCACCGAGGGCGAGGGCCGACGTGGCGAGGATGGCGGGAACGCGTCGCAACATGAGCTGGGTCCTTCCGTCAGGGGCGCCCGTTGGCGCCCGTCACCCCCTTCTCCGCACGAACCCCGCCGCCGGATGCACCTCCTGCGTAGATTTCTTCCATGGACCTCATCCCCAAGCCCGACCAGGTGGTCGCCGCGGCCGGAAACGTCGCGCACACGCTGCTCTACGGCGGGCTGGCAGACCTGCGGCCGATGCCGCGGACACTGATCGACGACGGGGAGCTGCGCGAGGTCTACCACTACCGCCCGGCCAAGGACGTCCCCCAGACCGGCGACCCCGTGCTGCTGGTGACCCCACTGGCGGCGCCGGCGCTCTGCTACGACCTGCGCCGGGGCTGCTCCCTGGTCGAGCACCTGGTCTCCCGGGGGCGTCCGACCTACCTCGTGGAGTACGGGCAGGTCTCGTTCCGCAACCGGTCGCTGGGCGTGGAGCACTGGGTCGACGAGGTGCTGCCGGCGGCGATCGAGGCCGTCCACGAGCACTCCGGCGGCCGGGGCGTGCACCTCGTCGGGTGGAGCCTGGGCGGCATCTTCACCCTCCTCGTCGCGGCCGACCGGCAGGACCTGCCGATCGCCTCGATCACGGTGGTGGGCTCGCCGGTCGACGTGACCAAGGTGCCGCTCGTGGCGCCGGTGCGCCCCCTGCTCAACCTGACGCAGGGCAGGGGCGCCATCACGCGGGCCTACCGGGCGCTCGGCGGCGTGCCCACCCCGCTGGTCAACTGGGCGTTCACCGCCGCCTCCGCGCAGAAGATCGTCACCAAGCCGCTGGCGGTGCTGACCCACCTCGACGACACCGACTACCTCGCCCAGATGGAGGCGGTCACCCGGTTCATGTCCAACATGACCGCCTACCCCGGCCGGACCTTCGGCCAGCTCTACCACCGCTTCGTCAAGGGCAACGCGCTCGCGACGGGCCGGATGCCGGTCGGTGACCGCACCGTCGACCTCGCGGCGATCTCGGTGCCGGCGCTCGTCTTCGCGGGCAACACCGACGGCATCGCGCCGCTCCCGGCCGTACGCGCCGTGGTGCCGCTGCTGACCGGCTCGCCCGAGGTGCGCTTCGAGGTCGTCCCCGGCGGCCACCTCGGCATGCTCAGCGGCCGGGCCGCGCGCGCGACCACCTGGACCGCGATCGACGAGTGGGTCTCGCAGTGGTCGCGCGGACCGCTGCCCTCGACCGGACCGCCGGCGCCCGAGACCCGGGCGACCAGCGCCGGGCCGGCGCCCCGCAGGACGAGCAGCACGGCGGCCGCGAAGAAGGCCGCGAAGAAGGCCGCCACGAAGAAGGCCGCCACGAAGACGCCGGCCACGAAGAAGGCCGCCAAGAGGACGCCGGCCACGAAGGCCCCCGCCACCAAGACGCCGCCGGCCACGAAGACGCCGGCCAAGAAGGCCACCAAGACGCCTGCCAAGACGCCTGCCAAGACGCCTGCCAAGAGGACGCCGGGCAAGAGGACGCCGGGCAAGAAGACGGCTGCCACCAAGACGCCCGCCAAGAAGACCGCCCCCGCCGCCGGCACGATCGGCTCCAACCCCACGCGCCGCTACGGCTCGGCGGGCTCCCGCGCGCTGGGTGGCCGGTGAGCGACCCGGCCGACGCCGCCCGGCTGCCGCGCGCCGTCCGCATCGGCTACGGCAGCGGCTCGGTCGCGACCGGTGCCTTCGGCACCGTCCCCGGGCTGATGCTCCTGCCTTACCTGACCGACGAGCTCGGCATCGCGGCGATCTGGGCCGGGGTGATCGTGTTCCTGCCCAAGGCCTGGGACGTGGTGCTCAACCCGGTCGCCGGCCGGATCAGCGACCGCACGGTCGACCCCGACGGTCCCCGGCGACCCTGGCTGCTGCGCGCCGGGCTGATGCTGGCAGGGGCGTTCGCGCTGATCTTCGCGGCCCCCGACCTCGAGGGCCGGTGGCTCGAGGCGGGCTGGGTGCTGCTGTTCTTCGTGCTGGCGGCGTCGGCCTACGCGTTCTTCCAGGTGCCCTACGTCGCGATGCCGGCGGAGATCACCTCGTCCTACGACGAGCGCACCCGGCTGATGACGTGGCGCGTGGCCATCCTGGCCCTGACGATCATGCTCGCCGGGGCGAGCGCGCCGGTGATCCGCGACGCGGTGGGCGGCAGGGACGGCTACCGCGTGATGGGCGTGGTCATGTCGGTGGTCATCCTGGCGGGCATCCTCGGGGCGTGGTGGGGCACCCGGCGGGCGCCGATCGGCGCCGTGGTCGCCGGGGCCGGGTCGCTGGGTGAGCAGCTGCGCGTCGTGGCGCGCGCCCGCGACTTCCGGGTGCTGCTGACGACGTTCATGCTGCAGGCGCTGGCCACCGGCTGCATGCTGGCGGGCGTCGCCTACGTCGCCGAGGACCTGCTCGGCCGCAGCGGCGCGGCCACCATCCTCTTCGTCTGCTTCGTCGGACCTGCGCTGCTGCTGACACCGCTGTGGGCGCGCTGGGGCGAGCGGGTGGGCAAGAAGCAGGGCTACGCCGCCGCGTCGGTGGTGCTCGCGACGGGTGCCGCCCTGGCGGTGCTGTCGCGGGGCGGCAACGACCTCTGGACGTTCGTCGCGACCGGGCTCGTCGGGGTCGGCTACGCGGGCTGCCAGGTCTTCCCGATGGCGATGCTCCCCGACGTCGCGGCCGTGGACGCGGCCCGCACCGGCGAGAACCGCGCCGGCGTCTACACCGGCGTCTGGACCGCGGGCGAGACGCTCGGGCTCGCGCTCGGGCCGGCCGTCTTCGCCCTGATGCTCGCGCTCGGTGGCTACCTCTCGAGCGAGGGCCGCGACCTCAGCCAGCCCGACTCGGCCCTGACCGCCATCGCGCTGGGCTTCTCGCTCGTGCCGGCGGCGCTGACCCTGGCCAGCCTGCACTGGCTGCGGCAGTACACCCTCGACCCCGCCGACGTGGCGAACGCCCAGCAAGCCCCGAGGAGCCCTGCGTGAGTGACCCGATCGAGAGGCTCGCGGCCCTCCAGGCCCGCGACCTGCCCGTGCACGGCGGCCGGACCCTGGCCTACGTCTACGACTCGGGCGAGCCCGAGGTCGACCGCGTCGCCCGGCAGGCGGTGGCCGCGTACGCCGCGTCCAACGCGCTCGACCCGACGGCGTTCCCCTCCCTGCTGCAGATGGAGAACGAGCTGGTCGGCTTCGCGTGCGGCCTGCTGGACGCGCCGGAGTCCGCGGTCGGGACGGTGACGTCGGGCGGCACCGAGTCGATCCTGCTGGCCGTGCAGGGGGCGCGTGACAGCCGCCCCGGGGTGGCCCGGCCGCGGATGGTGGTGCCCGCCACCGCGCACGCGGCGTTCCACAAGGCCGCGCACTACTTCGGGGTGGAGGCCGTGCTCGTGCCGGTCGGGCCCGACCACCGCGCCGACGCGCGGGCGATGGCGGAGGCGATCGACGACGACACGGTGCTCGTCGTGGCGAGCGCGCCCTCGTACGCCCACGGGGTCGTCGACCCGGTCGCCGAGATCGCGGCCACAGCGGCCGCCCGCGGCGTCCGCTGCCACGTCGACGCGTGCATCGGCGGATGGGTGCTCCCCTACGCCGCCCGGCTCGGCCGCCCGGTCGCGCCGTGGACCTTCGCCGTGGACGGGGTCACGTCGATCTCGGTGGACACCCACAAGTACGCCTACGCCCCCAAGGGCACCTCGCTGCTGCTGCACCGCGACGCGGCGCTGCGCCGCCCGCAGTACTTCGCCTCCGCTGCCTGGCCGGGCTACACGATGCTCAACGCGACGACGCAGTCGACGCGCTCGGGCGGGCCCGTGGCCGGCACGTGGGCGGTCGTGCAGCACCTCGGGGACGACGGCTACCTCGCCCTCGCCGACCGCGCGCTCTCGGCCCTCGACGCGGTCGTCGCGAGCATCGAGGCGCAGCCCGCGCTGCGGCTCGTGGCGGTCCCCGACTCGACCCTGGTCGCCCTGGCGACCGACGACACCTGCGACCCGTTCACGCTGACCGACGAGCTCGTCTCGCGCGGGTGGTACGTCCAGCCGCAGCTCTCCCACGGCGACGAAGGACCGAGCATCCACCTGTCGGTGAGCGCCGGCACGCTCGCGCACGTCGACGACTTCGCCGACGCCCTGTCGGCGTCGGTCGCGGCGGCCCGGGAGGCCGGGCCGGTCGCGGTCGACGCCGGCGTGGTGGCGTTCATCGAGGCACTCGACCCCGCCTCGCTCGGCGACGACGACTTCGACGGCCTGCTCGCCGCGTCCGGGCTCGTGGGCGAGTCGGGCGCCGGGGAGCTCGAGCTGCCCACCCGGATGGCCGAGGTCAACGCGATGCTCGACGTGGCCTCCCCGCCGATGCGCGAGGCGCTGCTGGTGGCGTTCCTGGACCGGCTCCAGCGCCCGGTGCGCGAGGTGGGCCGATGAGCGCGCTCGCCGGGCTCGTGGAGAAGGGGCTGGTGGCGCCCGACTGGGCGCAGGCGCTGGCCCCGGTCGACGACCGGATCGCGGCGATGGGCCGCTTCCTGCGCGAGGAGGTGGCCGCCGGGCGCGGCTACCAGCCGGCGGGCGACCTGGTGCTCCGCGCGTTCCGGCGCCCGCTCGCCGACGTACGCGTCCTGGTCGTGGGGCAGGACCCCTACCCCAACCCGGCGCACCCGATCGGGCTGAGCTTCGCCGTCGAGCGGCACGTGTGGCCGCTGCCACCCAGCCTGGTCAACATCTACGTCGAGCTGCGCGACGACCTCGGGATCGTCCCGCCGCGCCACGGCGACCTGTCGGCGTGGGCCGACCAGGGCGTGATGCTGCTCAACCGCACGCTCACCGTGCGGCCCGGCGACTCCAACAGCCACCGGGGCAAGGGGTGGGAGCCGATCACCGAGCGGGCGATCACCGCCCTCGCCGAGCGCGGCGGGCCGTGCGCGGCGATCCTCTGGGGACGGCACGCCCAGTCGCTGCGCCCGCTCCTCGGCGAGGTGCCGTGCGTGGAGTCGCCCCACCCCTCACCGCTCAGCGCGCGCCGCGGATTCTTCGGCTCGAAGCCCTTCAGCACGGTCAACCGGCTGCTGGAGGAGCAGGGCGCGGAACCGGTCGACTGGCGACTTCCGGAATATAGTTGAATCTCGTACTATTGAGGATGTCATGACCACTTCCATGCCTGCCCTGTACATCGGCCACGGTGCGCCGCCGCTACTCGACGACCCGACCTGGTCGGGCCAGCTCGCGGCCTGGGCCGGCGACCTGCCCCGCCCCACCGCGATCCTCATCGTCAGCGCCCACTGGGAGTCCGCGCCGGTGAGCCTCAGCGCCAGCGGGGCGCCGCTGGTCTACGACTTCGGCGGATTCGCGCCGAAGTACTACCAGATGACCTACGAGACGCCCGACGCCACGGCGCTGGCCCAGCGGGTCGCGGCGATGATGCCGAGCGGCGAGCCGGTGCACCAGCACACCTCGCGCGGACTCGACCACGGCGCCTGGGTGCCGCTGAGGATCATGTACCCCGAGGCCGACATCCCGGTGCTGCAGATGTCGTTGCCGACCGACGACCCCGCGCGCCTGATGGCGCTCGGCGAGCGGCTGCGCCCGCTGCGCGAGGAGGGCGTGCTGATCATCGGCTCCGGCTTCCTCACCCACGGCCTGCCGTTCCTCGAGGAGTTCCGCATCGACGCGCCTGCCCCCGGCTGGTCGGTGGACTTCGACCTCTGGGCCGCCGACGCCATGGCCCGCGGCGACGTCGACACCCTGTCGGACTACCGGGCCAAGGCTCCGGGCATGCCCTACGCCCACCCGACCGTCGAGCACTACACGCCGCTGTTCGTGACCCTGGGCGCGGCGACGACGGCCGACCAGCCCGGCATCCAGGTCATCGACGGCTACTGGATGGGACTGTCCAAGCGGTCGCTCCAGGTCGCCTGAGACACCTCGACTAGTCTCGGCGCGTGCGCGTCCTCTCGATCCAGTCCCACGTCGCCTACGGCCACGTCGGCAACTCCGCGGCCGTCTTCCCCCTGCAGCGCCTGGGTCACGAGGTGTGGCCGGTGCTGACGGTCAACTTCTCCAACCACACCGGGTACGGCTCGTGGCGCGGGCCGATGATCCCGGCCCAGGACGTCGCCGACGTGATCACCGGCATCGAGGAGCGGGGCGCGTTCGAGACGTGCGACGCGATCCTGTCGGGCTACCAGGGCTCACCGGAGATCGCCGACGTCATCGCCGACGCGGTCGCCCGGGTCAAGGCCGCCAACCCGGCGGCGACCTACACCTGCGACCCGGTCATGGGCAACGCCACCTCCGGGTGCTTCGTCAACCCGGCGATCCCGCCGAAGTACCGCTCGACCGTCATCCCGGTGGCCGACGTGCTGACGCCCAACCAGTTCGAGCTCGGCTTCATCACCGGGCGCGACGCGCTGAGCGGGCCGTCCTCGCTCGAGGCCATCCTGTCCGCCGTCGAGGAGGTCCGGGCCCTGGGCCCCCAGACCGTCCTGGTCACCTCGGTCGACCGCGACGGGGCGCCGGACGACGCGATCGAGATGATCGCCGTGACCGACGAGGGCGCCTGGCTGGTGACCACCCCCCGCCTGCCGATGAAGGCCAACGGCTCCGGCGACATCACCGCCGCGCTCTTCACCGCCCACCTGCGCACCACCGGATCCCCCGCCGACGCGCTGGCGCGCACGGCCTCCTCGGTGTTCGCGGTGCTCCGGCAGACCCTCGACTCCGGCGACCGCGAGCTGCGGCTGATCGACGCGCAGGACGCCATCGCCGACCCGGCGTGCGAGTTCGAGGTCGAGCGGCTCCGCTGAGCCGCAGGGCAGCGCCGAGCCGGTGACACTGGAGCCGGTGACAGGAATCGAACCCGCGACATCATTATTACAAGTAATGCGCTCTACCAACTGAGCTACACCGGCGTGCGCCCGCGAGCGCGCGGCAATCCTAGGTGAGGGAGGATTGCGCGCGTGAGCCTCCTCCACCTCCCGCACCACGACGGCTCGCCGCTACACGTCTGTGACGAGGCGCCCGCGCTCGGCGCCACGGTGACCGTCCGGGTGCGCACCGACGCCGGCGATCCGGTCGACGCGATCTGGCTGCGCACGACGTACGACGCCGAGCCGGTCTACCACCCGATGACCCGCAGCGACACCGACACCGGCGGCGTGGTCTGGTGGGAGGGCGAGCTGCCGGTGCACAACCCCGTCACGCACTACCGCTTCCTTCTCGTGCGCGCCGTCGCCGACGGGGAGAGCGCGCAGGAGTGGCTGACCGGGGCGGGCCTGGTCGGCCACGACCTGCCCGACGCCGCGGACTTCCGGATCGCGGCCTACCCGCCGGCACCGGACTGGGGACGCGACGGGGTCGTCTACCAGGTCTTCCCCGACCGGTTCGCCCGGTCGGCGGCGGCCGACCGGCGCGAGGTGCCCGACTGGGCCCTGCCGGCCGACTGGGACGACGAGGTGGTGTTCGAGGGCAGCGACCCGCGCACGCCCATGCAGCTCTTCGGCGGCGACCTGGACGGCATCGCCGAGCACCTCGACCACGTCGCCGCGGTGGGCGCCGACATCCTCTACACGACCCCCGTCTTCCCGGGCGAGAGCAACCACCGCTACAACGCCACGACCTTCACCGAGGTCGACCCGCTGCTCGGGGGCAGCGAGGCGTACGCCCGGCTGAGCGCTGCGGTGCACGCGCGCGGGTGGCACATCCTGGGCGACCTCACCACCAACCACACCGGCGACACGCACGAGTGGTTCCTCGCCGCCGCCGACGGCCCCGACGACCCCCACCGCTCCTTCTACTACTTCGACGAGGACGGCGGCTACGCCAACTGGATGGGGCACGGCACCCTGCCGAAGATCAACCACGCCAACCGCGACGTGCGCCACGCGATGGTCGAGGGCCCCGACTCGGTCGTCGGCCGCTGGCTGCAGCCCCCCTACGACGTCGACGGGTGGCGCATCGACGTCGCCAACATGACCGGCCGGCTGGGCGACATCGACGTCGCCCACGAGGTGGCGCGCACGGTGCGCGCCACGGCGACGGCGCTGCGCGCGGACGCGTGGGTCATCGGCGAGCACAACCACGACGCCACGGGTGACGTCGACGGCGACGGCTGGCACGGCACCATGAACTACTCCGGGTTCTCGTGGCCGGTGTGGTCGTGGGTCCGCGACCCGGCGTCCCCGGCGCGTCCCTTCGGCCGCCCGGTGCCCGTCCCCCGCCGCGGCGGCCCGGCCGTCGTGGAGACGTTCCGAGCGTGGCAGGGCGCCCTCGGCTGGCGGGCGACCGCGTCGAGCTGGAACATCCTCGGCTCCCACGACTCCGCCCGGATCCGCACCCTCGTCGGCGGCGACGCCGCCGTCCACCGGGTGGCGGCCGGCCTGCAGTTCACCCTGCCCGGCGTCCCGATGGTCTTCGCCGGGGACGAGATCGGCCTCGAGGGCGTCAACGGCGAGGACGCGCGCCGCCCGATGCCGTGGCACCGGCGCGAGGAGTGGGACGAGCAGACACTGCGCACCTACGCCGACCTGGCCCGGGTGCGACGCGCCCACCCGGCCCTGCGCCGGGGCGGGTTGCGCTGGGCCCACGTCGACGCCGACACCATCGCCTACCTGCGCGAGCTCCCGGGCCGGGCCGCGCTGGTCGTCGCCCGCCGCGCCGCGTCAGGAGCGTTCACCCTCCCGCTCGGCGCCGCGCGGCACCTGCTCGGCTCGGAGCCGGGCGGCACCGACCTCGCCCCGGGCCCGGGCGGCATCGAGGTCCCGGCCAGCACCGGCCCCCGCGTCGACGTGTGGGACCTCGTCAGCGAGTAGCGTGCGGCGTATGGCCATGCGCACCGTCGCCAGCCGGCCGGACCCGGCCATCCTCCGCCTGCCCTGGCACCTCCCGCTGGAGGACTGGCCCGACGACGTGGTCGTGCCGCTGCCCCGCGGCCTGTCACGCCACGTGGTGCGCATCGTGCGGCTCGGCACGCGCGTCTACGCGGTGAAGGAGACCACCGGCGACATCGCCTTCCGCGAGTACCGGATGCTGCGCGACCTCCAGCGGCTCGGCATGCCGTCGGTGGTGCCCCATGGCGTCGTCACGGGCCGCGCGACGCGCGAGCGCGAAGAGCTGCCCGCCGCGCTGATCACCCAGCACCTGCGCTTCTCACTCCCCTACCGCACCCTCTTCAGCAGGGGCATGGACGCCGACCACGTCCCGACGCTCATCGACGCGATCGTCGTCCTGCTGGTCCGCCTGCACCTCGCCGGCTTCTACTGGGGCGACGTGTCGCTGTCCAACGTGCTGTTCCGCCGCGACGCCGGCGCCCTCGCCGCGTACCTGGTCGACGCGGAGACCGGTGAGCTGCACGAGTCCGTGAGCGACCGGCTGCGGGAGTACGACATCACGGTGGGCTGCGAGAACATCTTCGCCGAGCTGATGGACCTGAGCGCGAGCGGCGCCGTCAACCGACCCATCGACGGGTTGGCCGTCGTCGAGCACCTCCGCTCCCGCTACGAGACGCTGTGGCGCGAGCTGACCGACCTCGAGGAGTTCGGCGGCGACGAGATGTGGCGCATCGAGCGGCGGGTCGAGCGGCTCAACGACCTCGGCTTCGACGTCGACGAGCTCGACATCGTCACCGACCTCGGCGGCGACACGATCCGCATCCAGCCGAAGGTCGTCGACCTCGGCCACCACACCCGCGAGCTGCGCGACCTGACCGGCATGACCGTGCAGGACAACCAGGCCCGCCGGCTGCTCAACGACATGGCGGCCTACACCGCCAACAACGACCTCGGCCGCGAGGACCGACACGTCGTCGCGAGCCGGTGGATGCACGAGGTCTTCGAGCCGATCATGGCGATGATCCCGCCCGACGCCACCGGCAAGCTCGAGCCCGCCGAGGTCTTCCACGAGATCCTCGAGCACCGCTGGTACCTCTCCGAGCGCGCCGGCCAGGAGGTCGACATCTTCGAGACAGCCCGCGACTACATCAACCGCTTCCTCACGACCCGGCCCGACGAGGCGATCACCGGTCAGGTGTGATTCGCGGCAGCAGGCGTGATCGGCTCCCACTCGCCGACCTGCCACGTGCCGTTGGTGCGCAGCCGCACCCACTGCAGCCCGAGCGGGCGTCCCTCGGCGTAGGTGACCAGGGTGACCTCGGCGTCGCGCCGCGGCTTGCTGCCCAGCGCGATGGCGTACGCCGCCCCGCCGGTCGTGCCGTTGGTCCATGCGTAGCCGGTGCCGCCGTCCTCGCCCTCGACGGCGTCCGGGCCGGCCTGCACGTGCGTGTGCCCGCCGAGCACCAGGTCGACGCAGCCCCGGGCCAGTGCCTCGCGACCGAGGTTGGCGTCGTGGACCAGCACGGTGCTGACCCGCTCGCCGTCCTCGGCGGCCGCGCAGGCGTCGTCGGCGAGCCGGTCGCCCACCTCGGCGAAGCTCAGCCCGGACTCCTCGCGCCAGCTGCCCAGACCGCTGCTGCGCGGGTCGTCGACGCCGAGCAGCGTCCCGCCCCAGGGGGCGTCGACGACCTCGCCGTCGAGCATGGTCCACCCCAGGTCGGCGAGGTAGGTGCCGACGAACTCGCCGTGGTCGTGGTTGCCCGCGACACCGAAGCGCTCCCAGTCCTCGAACGTCGCGTCGAGGGAGTCGAGGCTGAACGCCTCCCACGGCTGCCCGGTCGAAGTGTCGTCGCCGGCGTCGAGCACGACGGTGGCGCCGGCCGCCTCGCCGATGGCGCGCGCGACCCGGTCCATGCCGATGTTGTCGTGCCGGTCGCTGACGAGCAGGGCGACCGTCTCGTCGTCCCCGGGCGTGCGCAGGCCCTCCTCGACGAGCCCCGCCGCCGCCTCGGCGGCCGAGGAGTAGAACTCCTTGCTCTTGTCGTAGGTGTCCACGGCGCTGAGCACCAGCCGCTTGCTCTGCGTGGTGACCGGGCCCGCACGCACCTCGATGTCGCGGACCTCCCCCGGCAGCCGCACGTCCGGCCCGACCAGCTCGGCCAGCGTCTGCCAGCCGGCCCCGTCCTCCTGGGTCTGCTCGTCGCGCTCCCACGGCTGCCACAACAGCAGCGGCAGGGCGAGCACCAGGACGAGTGCGAGCACGCCCTGCCTGGTGCGGAGCCCGCGGACCAGCTCGTCGCGACGCCGGTGGCCCAGCAGCAGGAAGACGGCGAGCGGCAGCAGGCCGACCGCCAGCCCGCGCAGCGCCGCGGTGACCGCCATGTCGACCACGACGTCCTGGACCTTGTCGATCGGCGCGGTGGGGTCGGCGGCGATCAGGGCGTAGCGCTCGACCAGCTCCTCGATCGAGCCGACCTCGGTCTTCCCGAGCGTGAGGGTGACCCCGAGCGGACCCACGTCACGGAAGCGGAGGTCGGGCAGCAGCGGTCCGGTCTGCACCACCGCGTCGGGCGTCAGCGTGGGCCGTACGACGGTGTCGTGGCCGACGAGCACCACGGTGCGGCTGCTGGTGAGGAACAGCGAGACCGCCACCGCGAGTCCCAGCGCCAGGCTCAGCGCGGCCAGCGTGACGCCGACCAGCAGCCGGCGCGGGGTGGGGGTCATCGCTCGGCGCGGGCCTGCGAGATCGCGTAGAGGGCCACTGAGGCGGCGACCCCGGCGTTGAGCGACTCGAGCTGGCCGGACATCGGGATCGACACGATCTGGTCGCACGTCTCCGCGACCAGCCGGCTCAGGCCCTTGCCCTCGGAGCCGACGACCACCACGAGCGGGCCCTCGGCCAGGCCGCCGGGGGCGACCAGCTCGGGCAGCGAGATGTCGCCGTCGGCGGCCAGGCCCACGACCATGCAGCCGGCGTCCTGGTAGGCCTTGAGCTGGCGGGTCAGGTTGACCGTCTGGGCGACCGGCAGCCGTGCCGCGGCACCGGCGCTGGTCTTCCACGCCGAGGCGGTCATCCCGGCGGCGCGGCGCTCGGGGATCAGCACGCCGTGCGCGCCGAACCCGGCGGCAGAGCGGATCACCGCGCCGAGGTTGCGCGGGTCGGTGACGGAGTCGAGGGCGACGACGAGCACCGGCTCCTTGGCCTCGGCGGCGCGCTCGAGCAGGTCGTCGGCGTGGGCGTACTCGTAGGCCGGCAGCCGCGCCGCGAGTCCCTGGTGGACGGCACCGCCGGTCATCCGGTCCATCTCGTTGCGGGTCACCTCGAGCAGGTTCAGCCCCTGCTCGGCGGCGAGCTTGAACGCCTCGCGCATCCGGCCGTCGCGCTCGGCGCCCTCGGCGACGTAGACGGCCGTGACCGGCACGCCGGCCTGCAGCAGCTCGACGACGGAGTTGCGCCCGGCCGCCCACTCGGCGTCGGAGCTGGTGCGCCGCCGGGGGCGGGTGCCCTTGTCGCGCTCAGCGCGCTTGGCCGCCTTGTGCGCCTGGTGGTAGGGCCGGTCCTTGGCCTTGGGCGTGGGACCGCGGCCCTCGAGGCCGCGGCGCACGCGACCGCCCGACCCGGCGGTGGGGTTGCCCTTGCCCGTCTTCTTGATGGCGCCCTTGCGCTGCGAGTTGCCGGCCACGTCACACACTCCCCAACACAGTCGTCCACCGTGGGCCGGTCGGGGTGTCCTCCACCTCGACGCCGGCCGACTTGATCCGGTCCCGGATGGCATCGGCGCGAGCCCAGTCCTTGGCCTCGCGCGCCGCCGTCCGCTCCTCTAGCAGTCCCCGCACCAGCGCGTCCACCACTCCGGTGAGCGTCTCGTCGGAGCCGCTGCTCGACGCCCAGACGGGGTCGGCCGGGTTGAGGCCGAGCACGTCGAGCATGGCGACCACCTCGCCGAAGCGCTGTCCCAGCTCCTCCGACGGCCCCGTGGCCAGGAGCCGGTTGCCCTCGCGGACGGACTCGTGGACGACCGCGACGGCGGCGGGGGTGCCGAGGTCGTCGTCCATCGCGTCGGTGAAGGCGTCGGGCACCGAGGCGAACCACGTGCCGACGACGCCCGAGGCGCGCTCGAGGAAGTCCTCGATGCGGCGGAACGCGCGCGCCGACTCCTCGAGGGCCTCGAAGCTGAACTCGACGTGCGAGCGGTAGTGCGCCGAGACCATGTAGTAGCGCAGCTCGACGCCGCGCACCCGCTCGAGCACCGACGGGACGAGCAGCGAGTTGCCCAGCGACTTGCTCATCTTCTCGCCGGCGGTGGTGATCCAGGCGTTGTGCAGCCAGTAGGACGCGAACGGGCGCCCGGCCGCCCGGGACTGCGCCTGCTCGTTCTCGTGGTGCGGGAACCGCAGGTCGACGCCGCCGCCGTGGATGTCGAAGGCGGGGCCGAGGTACTTGCCGGCCATCGCCGAGCACTCGATGTGCCAGCCCGGCCGCCCGCGTCCCCACGGGCTCGGCCAGGAGGCGGTGCGCGGCTCGGAGTCCTGCTTCCAGCCCTTCCAGAGGGCGAAGTCGCGGGGGTCGCGCTTGCCGCGGGGGTCGGCGTCGCCGGCGGGCTCCATGTCGTCCACCCGCTGGCGGGTCAGCTCGCCGTAGGCGGGCCAGCTGCGGACGTCGAAGTAGACGTCGCCGCTGCCGTCGCCGGCGGCGTAGGCGTGCCCGCGGGCGATCAGCTCCTCGATCAGCTCCACGATCTCGGGGACGTGGCCCGTGGCGCCCGGCTCGTAGGTCGGGGGCAGCACGTTGATGGCGGTCAGCGCCGCGTCGAGCTCGCGCTTCATCGCGGACGCGAGGGCGTACCAGTGGATGCCGAGCTCGGCGGACTTGGTGAGGATCTTGTCGTCGATGTCGGTGACGTTGCGGATGAAGTCGACCTCGTGGCCGGTGGCCTCGAGCCAGCGGCGGAGCACGTCGAAGTTGACCGCGGACCGGACGTGGCCGACGTGCGGCTCCGACTGCACGGTCAGCCCACACACGTAGATGCCGACCTTGCCCGGGGTGAGCGGGACGAAGTCGCGGGTCTCGCGCGTCGCGGTGTCGTGGAGCCTCAGGGTCACCGGGCAAGTCTAGGGCGAGCGGGGCGATCCGCTGGCTTCGCCGAGTGCGGGAGGCCGCCGGCCAGTGTGACTCCTGAGACGCGTGGGACTTCTCGGGTTATCGTCGAACGGTGCTCCGACGTCTCGCGACCCTCGCCCTGCCCCTGCTGATGGCCACCTCGCTGGTCCCCGCTGCCGGCGCGGCCGAGGTGGCCGCGCCGTCCTCCGACGCACGTACGCGCGCGACCGCGCAGGTCCAGCTGACGTCCTGGAGCAGCTATGCCGACTTCAAGGCCGGCAAGCGCCGCGGCCTCAAGCTCGGCCGCGGCCAGGTCTCGATGCTCCGCGCCAAGCCCCGCACCGTCGCCGGCAAGGCCTACGAGGCCGGCACCTGGACCTCCCCGTGGGCGACGCCCGGCTTCGGTGCGACCGCGTTGGTGCCGAGCTGGGAGGCCACCACGCCCGGCCGGACGATGGTGCGTGTCGAGCTGCGGGCCCGCGACGCGAGCGGGCGCACCGGGTCGTGGGACACCGTGGCCGACTGGGCGCGCGGCAACCGACCGGTGAAGCGGGCGACGTACACCGGCCAGGCCGACGACCTCGGCCGCGTCAGCGCCGACACCTGGTACGCCGCGGGCGCCGTGACGTCGTGGCAGGTGCGCGTCACGCTCCTGCGGCCGAAGAGCTCGGCCAAGGCGGTCAGCCTCGAGCGCATCGGCGCGGTCGCCTCCGCCGACGCCTCGGCGCCGCGCCCGACCTCCCAGCCCGGCCCGGCGGCGGGCACCGTGCTGCCCGTGCCGACGTACTCCCAGATGGTGCACAGCGGCCACTACCCCGCCTGGGGCGGCGGCGGGGAGGCGTGGTGCTCGCCCACCTCCACCGCGATGGTGCTCGCCTACTACGGCATCTCCCCGACGCCCGCCGGGATCACGCCCGGCCACGCCGACGCCGTCGTCGACCACACCGCGAAGATGGTCTACGACCACGGCTACCGCGGCACCGGCAACTGGGCCTTCAACACCGCCTACGCCGCCACCCTCGTCGCCGGCGACTCCTACGTCACCCGGATGCGCGACCTGCGCGAGGCCGAGGACCACATCGCCGCCGGCGTGCCGCTGGTGGTGTCGATCGCCTTCGGCCGCAACCAGCTCGCCGGCGCTCCGATCTCGGCGAGCAACGGGCACCTGCTGGTGATCGTCGGCTTCGAGGCCGACGGCGACGTCGTGGTCAACGACCCCGCGGGGGCGACCAACGCCGAGGTGCGCCGCGTCTACGACCGCGCGCAGTTCGAGCGACTGTGGATCGCGGCCTCCGGCGGGACGGCGTACGTCATCCGCAACAGCTGACCCCGCCGCCCGTCGAGTCGGCGCGTCCTGACCCCGCAGCCCCGTCGAGTCGGCGCATCCTGACGCCCCGGCCCCGTCGAGTCGGCGCATCCTGACGCCCCGGCCCCGTCGAGTCGGCGCATCCTGACGCCGGTATGCCAGGACGCGCCGCCTCGACCTCTGTCAGCGGTCAGGACGCGCCCACTCGACCCCTGTCAGCGGTCAGGACGCGCCCACTCGACCCCCATCAGCGCTCAGGACGCGCCCACTCGACCTCGATCGGGGTGGTCAGACGGCGCGGAAGTCGACGGTGTGCCAGCCGGTGGCGCCGTCGGGGTCGGGCGAGCGCACGACGCTGGTCTGCGTCTCGCCGTCCGTGCCGGTGGCGCGGACCCGGACCTCGTGCTCTCCCTCGGGGACGTCGAGCGTGGCCGCCCACTGCACCCAGGTGTCCGCCGACGGCACGCGGCCGAGCTCGGCGGGGGTCCAGGCGCCGCCGTCGACCTGCACCTCGACCGACTCGATCCCGGTGTGCTGGTGCCAGGCGACGCCGCCGAAGCGCACCGGGCCGGCCTCCACCTCGGCGCCCGCGCGCGGCACGTCGATCCGCGAGGCGATCTTGACCGGTCCCTCGGCCGACCAGCCCTTGGTGGTCCAGTAGCCGGTGGAGCGGGCGAAGGTGCTCACCTCGAGGTCGACGACCCACTTGGTGGCCGAGACGTAGCCGTAGAGGCCCGGCACGATCGTGCGCACGGGGAAGCCGTGCTCGATCGGCAGCGGGCGGCCGTTCATCGCGACGGCGAGCATGGCGTCGCGGTCGTCGGTGAGCGCCTCGAGCGGGGTCGCGCAGGTCCAGCCGTCGTGCGAGGTCTGGAGGACGCAGTCGGCCTCGGGCGAGACGCCCAGGCCCTCGAGCAGGTCGGCGATGCGTACGCCGCTCCACCGGGCGTTGCCGACGAGGCCGCCGCCGATCTCGTTGCTCACGCACGACAGCGTGATCCACGACTCCGTCATCCTGCGCGCGACGAGGGCGCTGAAGTCGAGGGTGAGCTCGCGCTCGACCAGCCCGTGGATGCGCAGCGACCACTCCTCCGGCTCGATGACCGGCTTCGCGATGGTCGTGTCGATCAGGTAGAAGTCCTCGTTGGGCGTCTGCCACGGCGCGACGCCGGCCACGCCGACCGAGGTGGCGGCCGGCGGCTCGCGCCGCGTGACGCCGGGGATGCGGAGCAGCCGGCGGCTGGCCTCGACGCGCCGGCGACCGGCACCGACGACCCGGCCGGCGACGGCGATGCCGAGCGCCGCCACGGACACCGCTCCGGCGACCATCAGGAAGACGCGCCGCTCGCGCGACTCGAGGTCGGGGCGGCGTCGTCCCCGCTCGAGGGCGTCGGTGAGCGCCGAGTGGAGCGTGACCCAGGTGAGCAGGCCCACCGCCACCGGGAGCGCGTCGACGGCGCTCGCCTGGCGCTGGGTCAGGACCGCGGCCAGGCCCACCCCGGCGAGCGGGAGCCAGACCAGCAGGGGCCGGTACCAGCCGCCGCGGGCCACCAGCCCCGCCACGGCGAAGCAGCACAGCAGCAGGAGCAGGATGACGAGGACCAGGAACGTCTTGTCGAACTGGCCCAGCACGGAGATGGCCGCCTCGGCGACCGGGCCGGGGGTGAGCCGGATGACCAGCTCGGCCACCGCCACCAGCGGCGCCTCGCGGATCGTGAGCACCATCGCGGTCGCGTAGCTGGTCGCGAGGCCGGCCAGGCCCGCGACGACTCCGGCGAGCATCCAGTACGGACGGCGAGCGGTCACAGGGCCCATTGTGACGGGCGTCCGGCATGATGCCGACGTGACCTCCCCCCACCCCGTCCCGCGCATCGGCATCGGCACCGACGTGCACCGCCTCGTCGCCGGTGTGCCGATGCACCTCGCCGGCCTGGCCTGGCCCGACGAGCCGGCCGGGCTCGAGGGCCACTCCGACGCCGACGTCGCCGCCCACGCCGCCTGCGACGCCCTGCTGTCGGCGGCCGGCCTCGGCGACCTGGGCAGCAACTTCGGCACCTCGGCCCCCGAGTGGGCCGGAGCGTCGGGGGCCACGCTGCTCGCGGAGACCGCCCGACGGGTGCGCGACGACGGCTGGGAGATCGGCAACGTCGCGGTGCAGGTCATCGGCAACGTCCCGCGGCTCGGTCCGCGCCGCGGCGAGGGGGAGGCCGCCCTGTCGGCCGCGCTCGGCGCGCCCGTGACCCTGTCCGCCACCACGACCGACGGCCTCGGCCTCACCGGCCGCGGCGAGGGCGTGGCGGCGATCGCCACCGCGCTGCTCACCCGCTGAGGCGCGCCGGTGTCCACCGCTGTCGTCATCCTCGCCGCCGGCTCCGGCAGCCGGGTCGGGGCCGAGGTCAACAAGGTGCTGCTGCCGCTGCGCGACGTCCCGGTGCTGGTGTGGTCGGTGCGCGACGCGCTCGCGCTGCCCGACGTACGCCGCCTCGTGCTGGTCGTGCGGCCCGAGGACCGGTCGCTGGTCGCGGCGGCGCTCGCCCCGCACCTCGGCGACCGTGAGGTGCTGCTCGTCGACGGAGGGGCCACCCGGCACGCCTCGGAGTGGGCGGCCCTCCGGGTGCTGGCCGGCGACATCGAGTCCGGCGAGGTCGACGTCGTCGCGGTCCACGACGGCGCCCGGCCGCTGGCGGGGCGCGCGCTGTGGGCGGCCGTGGTCTCCGCCGCCCGCGAGATCGGCGGCGCGATCCCGGTGGTGCCTGTGACCCAGCTGCTCGGGCCCGGCCGGACGGTCGTGGCGGAGCAGGTCGGTGGCGTGCAGACGCCGCAGGCGTTCCGCGCCGACGCGGTGCTGGCGGCCTACCGCGCGGCCGACGCGGACGCGTTCGAGGGCACCGACACCTCGGCGTGCGTCTCGACCTACACCGACGTCGCGGTGGCGGCCGTCGCGGGCAGCGCCCTCAACCTCAAGGTGACCTTCCCCGAGGACGTGGCGCTCGCCTCGGAGCTCACGCCGAACGCTGGGTGAGGGCGGCCAGCAGGCGTACGTCGTCGGGCGAGGAGACCCGTCGGCCCTCGGGCGGCGCCTGCATCATCTCGACCGGGT
The DNA here is from genome assembly GCF_058355585.1 of Nocardioides sp. Z13_37. Taxonomy (NCBI): domain Bacteria; kingdom Bacillati; phylum Actinomycetota; class Actinomycetes; order Propionibacteriales; family Nocardioidaceae; genus Nocardioides; species Nocardioides sp. Z13_37. The sequence goes on from NZ_JBZGDV010000005.1 coordinate 245,343, forward strand.
GGCCCGCGGCCTCGAGGTCGGCCACGGCGCGGGCGAGGTCGCTGGCCGGGCGCCCCGGCAGGGAGGCCAGGACGGCGGCGGGGACCACCAGGGGCGAGGCGACCGCGACGAGCGCGTCACGGTCGAGGGTCTGCCCCACGACGCCGTCGGAGACCACCTTCACCGTGTCGGTCACCGGGCGGGTGCCCACCACGGGGTGGCCGCTCGCGCGCGCCCGCTCGAGGCAGGCGGCGATGAAGTCGGGCGGCGTCATCGGGCACAGCGCGTCGTGGAGGACCAGGTCACACCCGGACTCCACCACCTCGTCCCACGAGACGCCGCCGTCGAGGAGGTCGACGCCGGACTCGCCGAGGCCCCAGGCGGCGCACGCCACCAGGGCCTCGCCGTGAATCAGCGCGTAGGGCAGGGCGCCGCGGTCCTCGTCCAGAACGACGCCGAGGCCCCTGGGAACGTCGTCCCAGGGGCCTCGGTCAGCGTCGTCGACGCTCAGGAGGCGAGCACCTCGTCGAGCATCGCCTCGGCCTTGTCCTCGTTGGTCTTCTCGGCGAGCGCGAGCTCGGAGACGAGGATCTGCCGGGCCTTGGCCAGCATCCGCTTCTCGCCGGCGGACAGGCCACGGTCACGCTCACGGCGCCACAGGTCGCGCACGACCTCCGACACCTTCATGACGTCGCCGGAGTGCAGCTTCTCGAGGTTGGCCTTGTAGCGCCGCGACCAGTTGGTCGGCTCCTCGACGTGGGCCGCGCGCAGCACGTCGAAGACGCGGTCGAGGCCCTCCTTGTCGACGACGTCGCGGACGCCGACGAGGTCGAGGTTGCAGGCCGGGACGCGCACGACCAGGTCCTGCTGTGCGACGATCCTGAGGACGAGGTACTGCCGGTCCTCTCCCTTGATCGTCCGCATCTCGATGTCCTCGATGACCGCGGCCCCGTGATTGGGATAGACGACCGTTTCGCCAACGGTGAAAGTCATATGTTCAGTTCCCCTTCCTAGGTGAGCATTCTAACACGGGTTCGAAGCGGCTCCCGTCGCGTTTGCGCAGGTCAGAGGCCCTATCCGGGCTTGACAGAACGGCCCGTGCTGTGGTGCGGCCCCCCTCCGGACGGGCCGCTGGGCATACTTCGCACCATGCTCCGGGCCCTCTCGACGACCCCGTCGCTGCTGCTCGTCCGGGCGGCGCACCCGCGCCAGGCGCTGCTGACCGCCGCCGCGCTGGCGTGCGCCGCGGCCGTCGCGGGTCGTGCGTCGCGCGAGGTCGCGCTGGTCGGCGCGACGGTGCTGGTCGGGCAGGCGCTCCTGGGCTGGGCCGACGACCTCGCCGACCGCGAGCGCGACGCCCGGCACCGACCCGGCAAGCCCCTCGCCGACGGCCGGCTCGACCCCGGCACCGTGTGGTTCGCGCTCGCGTGCGCGGTGCTGCTCGTGGTGCCGCTCGCCGTGGCCAACGGACGCCGGGCCGCCGCGGCCTACCTGGCCCTCCTGGCGCTGTCGGCGCTCGGCGACCGGCTCCTGCACGACCGGCCGCTGTCCTTCGTGCCGTGGATGGCGAGCTTCGCCCTCTATCCCGCGTTCCTGGCCCACGGCGGCTGGGGCGGGGTCGGCTCCCCGACGCCGCCGACGCCGGTGATGGTCGTGCTGGCCGCCGCACTCGGGCTGGGCGTACACGTCCTGGTGGCCCTGCCGGGACTGGTGCACGACCACCTGGAGGGCGACAGGTCCCTGCCGATGCTGCTCGCGCTGCGCACCGGCACCCCGCGACTGCTCCTCCTGGCGGGGGCCTGGACCGGCCTGGTGGTCGTCGGCGTCCTGATCGCAGGGCGGAGCGCAGGGCTGGCCTGAGCCAACGCTAGGCTGTGGGCCATGCGACTTCGACCTCTCGCGACCGCTGCCGCGGTCTTCGCGCTCGCCGCGCCGCTGTCCTCCTGTGGCTTCGACGCCGCGACCGAGCGCGAGTACGACGTCAACGGTGCGGCCGAGAACCGCGAGGGCACGGTCGACGTGCTCTCGGCGGTCGTGGTCTCCGGCAACGCCGGGTCGGGCACGTTCATCGCGTCGCTGTCCAACAACGACCTGAGCGACGAGCAGAGCCTCACCGGGGTCACCGGCGCCGAGGGAACGCCCATCGAGCCCGCCGACTTCGAGCCCGTCACCGTCGCGCCGGGCGGGTTCGTCAACCTCGCCGAGCCGCCCGCCGGGATCGTGCTGACCGGCGACTTCGAGGCCGGCGACTTCCTGCCGTTGTCGGTCGACTTCGGCAACGGCGAGCGCATCTCGCTCAACGTCCCCGTCGTCCCCGACAACGACGACGCCTACTGGGAAGGCCTGGACGTCTCATGACGCACACGCTCGTCCTGCTCCGCCACGGCGAGAGCGAGTGGAACGCCAAGAACCTGTTCACGGGCTGGGTCGACGTGCCCCTCACCGACAAGGGCCGGGACGAGGCGGTCCGCGGGGGCGAGCTGATGCGCGAGGCCGACGTCCTGCCGGACATCGTGCACACCTCGCTGCAGCGTCGCGCGATCAGCACCGCCTGCCTCGCGCTCGACGCGGCCGACCGCCACTGGATCCCGGTGAAGCGCTCGTGGCGCCTCAACGAGCGCCACTACGGCGCGCTCCAGGGCAAGGACAAGAAGCAGACGCTCGAGGAGTACGGCGAGGAGCAGTTCATGCTCTGGCGCCGCTCCTTCGACACCCCGCCGCCGCCGCTCGACGACTCCTCGGAGTTCTCCCAGGCCGCCGACCCGCGCTACGCGGACCTCGGCGACGAGCTGCCGCGCACGGAGTGTCTCAAGGACGTCATCGCGCGCTTCCTGCCCTACTGGGACGCCGAGATCGTGCCTGACCTGCAGGGCGGCCGCACGGTCCTGGTGGCCGCGCACGGCAACAGCCTCCGCGCGCTCGTCAAGCACCTCGACCAGATCAGCGACGCCGACATCGCGGGGCTCAACATCCCCACCGGGATGCCGCTCGTCTACCGCCTCGACGAGGAGATGCGACCCACGGTCCCGGGTGGGGAGTACCTCGACCCCGAGGCCGCCGCCGCCGCTGCCGCGGCCGTCGCCAACCAGGGTCGCTGACCCTCTTCCCCACCACGTCCGGCCCGGCGCCGGCGTGGGTCACACGCGCTCCGGCAGGTCGCCCGTGACGACGAAGACCACCCGGTTGGCGACCGAGACGGCGTGGTCGGCGATGCGCTCGTAGTAGCGGCCCAGCAGGGCGACGTCCACCGCCGCCTCGACGCCGTGGCGCCAGTCGGTCGACAGCAGCTCGGTGAAGCTGCGCCGGCGCAGCTGGTCCATCACCTCGTCGTCGCGACCGAGCTCGATCGCGGCCTCCACGTCGCGGTCGACGATGATGCTGCGGACCCGCCGCACCATGTCCTCGGCCGTCAGCGCCATCCGCTCCATCGTGGGCCGCAGCTCGTCGGGCACGGCGACGGCCGGCACCCGCAGGCGGGCGATCTTGGCGACGTGCACCGACAGGTCGCCCATCCGCTCGAGCTCGCTCACCATCCGCAGGGCGGAGACGATCATCCGCAGGTCGCCGGCCACGGGCTGCTGCAGCGAGAGCAGGGCGAACGCCGTGTCGTCCACCCGCTCGCGTGCGGCGTCGATCGCCCGGTCGTTGCTGATGACCTGGTCGGCGGTGTGCACGTCGCCGGTCATCAGCGCCTTGGTGGCCTCGCGCACCGCGACCTCGACCTGCCCGCAGATCTCGGAGAGGTCGGCGAAGATGCCGTCGAGCTGGTCATGGAATGCCTCACGCATGCGGCGCACAGTAGGCACCCGAAGCGAACAGACGTGCGTGCGCGGTGAACGCAGGATGAACAGTCCGTGCCCCCCGTCCGTCCGGGCCGTCGGCACGCGCGCGCTGCGTACGATGGGGGGCGTGGACCCGACGACGCAGGCTGCCCTGGCCGCGCTCGCGGGGGCCATCATGGCGGGCGGGGCCGTGCTCGCGTGGCACATCAGCGACCGGCAGCGCCGCACGCCGCCGGCGGCCGAGGAGCCGGTCGTCCAGGCGGGCGTGGCCGCCGTGCTCAGCATCCTGCGCTCCAGCGCGGTCGTCGTCGACGAGTCCGACCACGTCGTCAAGGCCTCGGCCCCCGCGTACGCCTTCGGGCTGGTGCGCGGCGACACCGTGGTGGTGCCCGAGCTGCTCGACCTGGTCGCGCAGGTGCGCCGCGACGGCCAGATCCGCGAGAGCGACCTCGACATCCCCGCCCCGGACGGCCGGGTCACCCGCACGCTCACCGCCCGCGTCGCGCCGCTCGGCGCCCGGCTGGTGCTGGCGCTGGTCGAGGACCGCACGCGCGAGCGCCGCGTGGAGGAGGTGCGCCGCGACTTCGTCGCCAACGTCAGCCACGAGCTCAAGACCCCGGTCGGGGCGATCCGGCTGCTCGCCGAGGCCGTCACCGACGCCGCCGACGACCCCGAGGCCGTGCAGCGCTTCGCCGGTCGCATGCTCACCGAGAGCGACCGGCTCTCCCGGCTCGTCCAGCAGATCATCGAGCTGTCCCGCCTCCAGGGCCACGACCCGCTGGAGACCCCCGTCATGGTCGACCTCGACGCCGCGGTCGCGACCGCCGTCGACACCAGCGCCACCGAGGCCGCCGCCAACCAGATCACCGTCGAGTCGCGCGGGGAGCCCGGCCTGGAGGTCTTCGGCTCGCAGGAGCAGATCGGCGCGGCCATCAGCAACCTCGTCGCCAACGCGGTCGCCTACTCCAACGAGGGCTCGCGCGTGGTCGTGACCACCCGCTCGGTGGGCGAGCAGGTGCAGATCTCGGTCGTCGACCAGGGCATCGGCATCCCCGCCGAGGAGATCGAGCGCATCTTCGAGCGCTTCTACCGCGTCGACCCCGCCCGGCACCGCTCCACGGGCGGCACCGGCCTCGGCCTGGCCATCGTCAAGCACGTCGCGGCCACCCACGGCGGCGACATCGCCGTGTGGTCGGTGCAGGGGCAGGGGTCCACCTTCACGCTCACCCTCCCCCGCGGCCCCGAGCCGGGCACGGGCCGCACCACCACCCCGGTCGAGGTCGTCGCCCCGGCGCGACCCGCGACCGCCACCGATCCCGCACCACGCAGAGCACAGCAGGAGACCACCAGATGAGCACCGCCGCATGACCCGCGTACTGGTCGTCGAGGACGAGGAGAGCTACAGCGACGCGCTGGCCTACATGCTCCGCAAGGAGGGCTACGAGGTGGCGATCGCCGCCGACGGCAGGACCGCGCTCACCGAGTTCGACCGCTTCGGTCCCGACATCGTGCTGCTCGACCTGATGCTGCCTGGGATCCCCGGCACGGAGGTGTGCCGCCAGATCCGCCAGTCCTCGTCCGTGCCGGTGATCATGGTGAGCGCCAAGGACGACGAGGTCGACAAGGTCGTGGGCCTCGAGCTCGGCGCTGACGACTACGTCACCAAGCCCTACTCCCCCCGCGAGCTGGTGGCCCGCATCCGGGCCGTGCTGCGCCGTGGCCACGAGCCCGAGCTGATGCCCGACACCCTCGAGGCGGGGCCGGTCCGGATGGACGTCGAGCGGCACGTCGTGACGGTCGACGGCACGGAGCAGCGGCTCCCGCTCAAGGAGTTCGAGCTGCTGGAGATGTTCCTGCGCAACCCGGGGCGCGTGCTGACCCGCGGACAGCTCATCGACCGCGTCTGGGGCTCCGACTACGTCGGCGACACCAAGACCCTCGACGTGCACGTCAAGCGGCTGCGCGGCAAGCTCGAGCCCGACCCGGGCGAGCCGAAGTACCTCGTCACCGTCCGCGGGCTGGGCTACAAGCTCGACCTGTGATCCGGCGGGATGTCGGCGTGCGGCGTCCGAAATGCGCTGGCCGGGACGTCATGACCGTACCTAGCCTTGACCCGTGACCACCACCAGTCCCACCTCGACCCAGCCCGCCGAGCCCACCGCACCGGCGCCGTGGCTGCCCGTCGCCGCCGGGGCAGTCACGCTCGTCATGTGGGCCTCGGCGTTCGTGGTGATCCGCCACGTCGCCCACGACATCAGCCCGGGCGCCCTCGGATCGGGCCGCCTCCTCGTGGCCGCGCTCGTGGTGCTCCCGCTGGTGCTGCGCCGCGGCTGGGTGCGACCCACCCGGCGCGAGTGGGCGCTGCTGGCCGCCGGGGGCGTCGGGTGGTTCGGCGTCTACAACCTCGCGCTCAACGCCGGTGAACGCCACGTCGACGCCGGCACCGCCGCGATGATCATCCAGATCGGCCCGGTGATCGTCGCACTGCTCGCGGTGCCGCTCTTCGGCGAGCGGCTGCACGCGTGGCTGCTCGGCGGGATGGTCGTCGGGTTCGCCGGCGTCGCGGTCATCGCGAGGGGCTCCTCCGCCGACACCGACGCCAGCCTGCTCGGCGTGGGCCTCGTCCTGGTCGCCGCGGTGATGTACGCCATCGGCGTGCTGACCCAGAAGGTGCTGCTGCGCCGCCTGCCGTCGGTGCAGGTCGTGTTCGTCTCGTTCCTGACCGGGGCGCTCATCTGCCTGCCGTTCTCCGGGGACCTGCCGGGGATCGTCGCCGGCGGGGGCGCGGAGCTGTGGTGGATCGTCTACCTGGGCGTCTTCCCGACCGCCGTCGCGTTCACCACGTGGGCCTACGCGCTGACCCACACCGACGCCGGGGCGTTGTCGCTCACCACGTTCCTGGTCCCGGCGATCGCGACCCTGATCGCCTGGCTGACCATCGACGAGGTGCCACCCGCGCTGACGTTCGTCGGGGGCGCGCTGGCCATCACCGGCGTGCTGATGACGCGGCGCAGGCCGAGGCCCACACCCACGCCCACGCCCTAGTCGGAGCCCGCCTCGAGCCAGCCGCGGAAGGCCTCGAGGTTGCGGGTCGACTCGCCCCGCGAGAGGCGCCACTCCCACTCCTTGCGGATGGACGAGGCGAAGCCGAGCTCGAGGATCGCGTTGAAGGACTCGTCGGCGTTGGCCAGCACCGAGCCCAGGATCCGGTCGAGCTCGTCGGGCTCGACCGACGCGAGGGGCAGGCGCGCCTCGAGGTAGATGTCGCCGTGGCGGTCGACGGCGAACGAGACGGCGTACATCCTGAGGTTGCGCTCGAGGAGCCAGCGGTGGACCCGGGCGTGGTTCTCGTCGGGGTTGCGGCACACGAAGGCGTGCACGCCCAGCGCGTGGGCGCCCACGTCGAGCCGGACCGGCGTCTGGAGCTTCTTCTCCCCCGGCAGCGTCAACGAGAAGCGGGCGCCGGCGACGCCGTCGCGGGTCGTCTCGGTGTGCTCGATGTCGTTGGCGGCGAGGTAGTCGCGCACGACGCCGGCGGCAGCGTCGGCCGGGGTGTCGGGCTGGGTGTCGGCGGTGCTCACGAGGCCATCTCAGCACGCATGCGGCCGGCGGCACGCTCGTACGCCGCCAGGGTGCGCGCCGCGGTGCGCTCCCACGAGAAGTCCTGCGCGTGGACCACGGCGCCGCGACCGAGGCGCTCGGCCAGTGCGGGGTCGTCGATCAGCCGGCGCAGGGCGGCCGCCCAGTCGCGCGGCTCGTGGGTGTCGACGAGCAGGCCGCTCACCCCGTCGCGCACCACCGTGGTCAGGCCGCCGACCGAGGCCGCCACCACTGGTGTGCCGGTGGCCTGGGCCTCGACGGCGACCAGGCCGAACGACTCGTTGTAGGACGGCACGGCGACCGCGGTGGCCGCAGAGGTCCACACCGCGAGCTCGCGCTGGCTCACCGGCGGGACGAAGCGCACGACGTCGCTGATCCCGAGGTCGGCGGCCAGGTCGGCGAGGGCGGTGGGGTGCTCGAGCCCGGAGCCGGACGGCCCGCCCACGACGGGCACGACGAGCCGGTGCCGCAGCGTTGGGTCCTGCTCCAGCAGCACGGCGACCGCCCGCAGCAGCACGTCGGGCGCCTTGAGCGGCTGGATCCGGCCGGCGAACAGCAGCACGACGGCGTCCGACGGCAGGTCGAGCGCGCGGCGGGCCTGCTCGCGCCCGCGCGGGGCGAACACCGCCAGGTCCACGCCGGGATGGATCACCTCGACGGCGTCGGGGCTCGCCCCGTAGAGGTCGACGAGCTGGCAGGCCTCGGTGTCGGTGTTGGCCACGAGCAGGTCGGCGGCCGCCACGACCTGCTCCTCGCCGATGACGCGGGACAGGGGCTCGGGGGTGTCACCCCCGGCGAGCGCCTCGTTCTTGACCTTCGCCATGGTGTGCATCGAGTGCACGAGGGGGACGTTCCAGCGGTCGCGCGCCAGCGCCCCGACCTGCCCGGACAGCCAGTAGTGGGAGTGGACGGCGTCGTAGTGGCCCGGCGGCTGCATCGCCTCGGTGCGCAGCACCTCGCGCGCGAACGTGCACAGCTGGCCGGGCAGCTCGGCCTTGGTGAGCCCCTCGAACGGGCCGGCGGCCACGTGGCGCACCAGCACGCCGTCGGCTGCCTCGACGACCTGCGGCAGGGCCGAGGACGTGGCGCGGGTGAAGACGTCGACGGCGATCCCCTGCGCGGCCAGGCGGCGCGATAGCTCGATCACGTAGACGTTCATGCCCCCGGCGTCACCCGTGCCGGGCTGGTCCAGCGGTGAGGTGTGCAGGCTGATCATCGCCACCCGCTCGCCCACGTTGCCTCCTTGAGAGACGTCTCTGCTCGCGTGCCCCGATCAGGGCACCTCCGGCACAACCGCGGCGGACGCCGGGGGATTCCCGCCGGGCGCCGGATGACCCGCAGGCGCCAGACGGATGCCGGCCGGGGTCAGCCGGCGTGGGCGCCGCGCGTGGAGCGTCCGGTGCTGCGACCGCGCCCGCGCGCCAGCGCGATCGCGCCGATCAGGGCGGCGACGATGCCCCAGAACCCGTCGTACCACGGGGTGCCGGCCGGGCGGAACGCCTCGATGAGCGACAGCGTGAGGAGGCCTGAGGCGAGGCCGACGACGACGCGCATGGCTACGGCGTCGCTCTTGACCAGCGTGGTGCCGAAGACCGCCGAGGCGATCAGCAGGCAGGCCAGGCCGACGAAGTGGAGGGTGCCCAGGAACGGGTCGTCACCGCCACCGAGCAGCGCACGCACGACCCAGAGCACACCGCCCAGGAGGGCGAGCGACGCGGAGATCTTGGCGGGAGGCACCGGACGAGTGTGCCACGGCGCGGCCACCCCGGTGAGCCGAGGTGGGGGGCGCCGCTCAGCGCTCGGGGGTGCCCTGGTGGAACCGTTGCTGCCACTGCCCGCCGGTGCGCACCCACAGCGAGCTGCGCAGCCGGCTGCCGTCGTCGCCGGACGCCCGCCAGACCAGCAGGATCGCGTCGGGGGCCACCCGCGAGACGGTGAGGACGTCGAGGGTGACCGGACGGGCGAGCGGGCCGATCTCGGCCAGCAGCTCGGCGCGCTCCCACAGCCGGCCGGACGCGCCGATCTCCTGCCACTCGGGGTGCAGCAGCGCGGCGACGGCGGCCGGGTCGGAGCGCACCTCGTCACCGAGCAGGGCGCGCTCCATCGCCACGACGTGCTCCTCGTCGGACGGCGCGGCGTCGAGCTCCTCGGCGGCGAGGCCGGAGAACAGGTCGGGCTCGGGCTCGACCTGGCCGACGGCCGCGGCCGGGTGCGCCGTCGAGCTGTCGGGCATGCCGGGGCCGGGGTCGGGCTCGCGCCCGTCGCGGTAGGCCATCGCGGCGGCGTTGGCCCGGCGGTCGGCGGCCTCGTTGAGCTCGTGGCCGGCGTGGCCCTTGACCCACACGAAGTCGACCTCGCGGCCCTCCATGGCGGCGTCGAGGGCCTTCATCAGCTCGACGTTCATGACGGGCTTGCCGTCGCCCTTCTTCCAGCCCTTGCGCTTCCAGCCCTTCATCCACTTGGTGATCGCGTTGATGACGTAGGTGCTGTCGCAGTAGACCCGCAGCTCCTCGTCGAGGTGGGCGGTCTGCTGGAGCAGGTCGAGCACGGCCATCAGCTCGCCCATGTTGTTGGTGCCGTGCGGCCAGCCGCCGGACGCCCAGCACCCGTCGTCGACGTACCACGCCCATCCGGCGGGGCCGGGGTTGCCGAGTGCCGAACCGTCGGCCGCCGCGATGATCACCGGCACATCTTGGCAGGATGGGGCCATGACCGAGAACAGCACCCAGCCCCGCACCGCCGTCGTCACCGGCGCCTCCAGCGGCATCGGCGCCGCGACGGCGCGCGCCCTGGCCGCCCGGGGCTTCCACGTGGTCTGCGCCGCGCGCCGCACCGACCGCATCGAGGAGCTCGCGGCCGAGATCGGCGGTCGGGCGGTCACCTGCGACGTCACCGACCAGGCGTCGGTCGACGCGCTCGCCGCGACGGTGCCGACGTGCCACGTGCTGGTCAACAACGCCGGCGGTGCGCTCGGCACCGACCGGGTCGACGGCGCCGACGTCGACGCGTGGGCGTGGATGTACGACGTCAACGTGCTGGGCCTGGTCCGGGTGACCCGGGCGCTGCTGCCCGCCCTGCGCGCCAGCGGCGACGCCGTGATCGTCAACGTCGGCTCGACGGCCGGTCGCTGGGCCTACGAGGGCGGCGCGGGCTACACCGCGGCCAAGCACGGCGTGAAGGTGGTCACCGAGACCCTGCGCCTGGAGCTCAACGGCGAGCCGATCCGGATCAGCGAGGTGGCCCCCGGCATGGTGCGCACCGACGAGTTCTCGCTGGTGCGCTTCGGCGGCGACCGCGAGCGCGCCGAGGCGGTCTACGCCGGCGTCGACCAGCCACTTCTCGCCGAGGACGTGGCCGACGCCATCGCCTGGGTGGCCACCCGGCCCTCCCACGTCGACATCGACGAGCTGGTGATCAAGCCGCGCGCCCAAGCAGCGGCACACAAGGTGCACCGGTCCTGAGGCATGGGAGACTTCCGCGCGTGAAGACCATCGGACTCGTCGGCGGCATGAGCTGGGAGAGCAGCGCGGTCTACTACCGCGACCTCAACCTCGGGATGCGGGAGCGGCTGGGCGGGTTGTCCTCGCCGAGGCTCGCCCTGACGACGGTCGACTTCGCCGAGGTCACCCACCTCGAGGACGACGAGCGCTGGGACCAGGTCGGCGCGCTCCTGGCCGACGCCGCGCGGGGCGTCGAGCGCGCGGGCGCCGACTTCCTGCTGCTGTGCACCACGACGTTCCACAAGGTCGCCGACCAGGTGGAGGCGGCCGTGGACATCCCGGTCCTGCACCTGGCCGACGTCGTCGCCGAGGCGGTCCGCGCCGCGGGCATCGACAAGGTCGGCCTGATCGGCACCAAGGTCGCGATGGGCGAGTCGTTCTTCGTCGACCGGCTCGCGAGCCACGACCTGTCGGTCGTGGTGCCCGACGCCTCGCACCACGACTTCCTCAACGACGCGATCTACGAGGAGCTCGTGCACGGCGTCGTGCTGCCGCGCACGCGCAGCCGCGTGGTCTCGATCATCGAGGAGCTGTGGGACGCCGGCGCGGGCGGCGTGCTGCTCGGCTGCACCGAGCTCGAGCTGCTGGTCTCGCAGGCCGACGTCGAGCTCCCCGTCTTCCCCTGCACCACGCTGCACGTGCAGGCCGCGCTCGACGCTGCCCTCGCCGACAGCGGCACCGACACCGAGGGCTAGAGCGGCAGCGCGTACGCCGTCGCGAGCAGCCGCAGCCCGGTCCACACGGGCCCCTGCAGCTCGACCGCGTCGGCGACCGGCGGCAGCGGGACCGCCAGCACCTCCGAGCCCGCGCCCTCGGTGCTGAGGAGCAGCTCGCGGCCGTCGATCGAGATGCCCTCGCCCTGGTCCTGCACCGGCAGGGGCCACGACGCGACGACCTGCCACGAGGGGTAGGCCATCAGGTGCGCATGGGTGTAGGTGCGTGCCACCACCCCGCCGCCGCCCGGCAGGAACACCGCGTCGGTGACCAGGCCCGGTGCGTCGGCGACCGCCGTGAGGCGGTGGGGGCGGTCGGCCCGCAGGTGGCGCGGGACCGCGTGGACCGCGCCGGAGAACACCCCCTTGCTGATCACGAACAGCCGTCCCGACAGCGGGTGCCGGACCAGCGCCTCGGCGTCCTGGCGGCCGTCGGGGTAGACCAGCCGGTGGGCCACCGGCTCGGTCTCGACGTCCCCGGGCCCGACCGGCACCCGGAGGACCTCGACGTGGTCACGGGCGCGCCGGTTGTCGCCGATGTCGGCGACCCACACGTGCCCCGGCCCGGCCGGCGCGAGGGCCTCGACGTCGGTGGGGTCGCGGTCCCACGACGTGACGCCGACGGTCTCCCCGCTCGCGGGGTCGACGGCGAAGACCCGCCCGGAGTCGCCCGAGTCGTTGGTGGTGACCGCGAGCGAGCCGCGGCCGGCGGGCAGGACCACCAGTCCGCTGGACTCGACGACCTCGGGGTCGGTGAAGCGGAAGGCCGCGCGGGAGCGGTCCGTGTGGTCGGCGCCCGCCGCGGCGCCGAGCAGGAAGGGCGCCGCCACGGCGAGCCCGATCGCGAGACGGCGCAGGTCAGGCATCGACCGGCCGCGGGGCCAGCAGGTCGCCGAGGCGGGGTCGTACGCCCCACGCGGCCAGCAGCTCGTCGTACTCGCGGGCGGCCTCGGCGCCGTCGGCGCCGGTGCGGACCGCGCGCAGCAGCGTGTTGCGCGGGGTGTGGGCGCTCTCGACGAACTCGACCACGTCGACGCGGTAGCCCTCACGGCGCAGCAGCGAGGCGCGCAGGGCGTCGGTGAGGGTGTCGGCGAAGCGCTCGCGGAGGATGCCGTGGCGGGTGAGCATGGCGTAGGGCTCCGGCGGCTCGCTCGCCCTCAGCTGGGCGGCGATGTCGTGGTGGCAGCACGGCGCGGCGAGCACCAGCGGCGCCTGCCACTCCACGGCCCGGGCGAGGGCGTCGTCAGTGGCGGTGTCGCACGCGTGGAGGGCGAGCACCACGTCGGGGGGCCTGGGGAGGCGGGCCTCGGCGATCGACCCGACGACGAAGTCGGCGTCGATGCCCAGCTCGGCAGCCACCCGCGAGTTGTGGTCGGCGGACTGCTGCTTCACGTCGACGCCCGTCATCCGCACCGGGAGCCGGTCGGCGAGGTAGGCGTGCGCGGCGAAGGTGAGGTAGGCGTTGCCGCAACCGAGGTCGACCACCCGGAGCGGGTCGTCCGGGGTGGGCGTGCGCACGTGCCCCTGGGCGACGGCCTCGGTGAGGCTGGCGTCGAGCAGCCGGACGAGCTCCTCGACCTGGCGGTACTTCGCCTGCCTCCGCGGCTTGATGCGGCCCTGGGCGTCGCTGATCCCGAGCGCGACCAGCACCGGGTGGTCCTCGGGGAGCAGCCGGTCCTTGGGGCGGTCGTGCTCCCGCGACGGCGCGAGCTCCTCGGCGCGAGTCGCGGTGTGCAGCAGCGGCACGCCCTTCTTCGTCACCCGCAGCTGGTGGGTCGCGGTGGCGGTCTCGACGTGCCAGTTGGCGAACGGCTCCGCCAGCAGCGCGTCGACGGCCGCCTCGGCCGCCTCGCCCACGCGGTGGTTGGTGGTGTGCGCCTGCGTGTCGTCGTACGTCGTCACCTGGAGGTGGCGACCCGACCTGAGGTCGACCGCGCGCACCTCGACCCGGCGCACCTCGCGACCGCCCACGACCGGAGCCGGGCGGCCCTTGCGCCGCCCGCTCGCCAGCGCGCGGACCAGGCCGTCGGCGTCCAGGACGGCCGCGCGGACGGTGGCGAGCTCCTCGCTCACAGGACCGCGGCGAGGACGACGATGAGGATCAGCGCCCCCAGGGCCACCGGGATCACGAGGCGTCGGTGGCGGGGGTTCATGCCCTCATTCTAGTGACCGGCCCGGCGTCCGCTCATTCCTCGACGTCCGCTCCCATCTCGTCGAGTCGGCGCGTCCTCGCGCTCGTACCCCGTCGAGTCGGCGCGTCCTCGCGCTCGAACCCCGTCGAGTCGGCGCGTCCTCGCGCTCGAACCCCGTCGAGTCGGCGCGTCCTGACCACCGGCCAGTCAGGACGCGCCGACTCGACCCTGTACTGGCGTCAGGACGCGCCGACTCGACCCCGGGCTGGTGTCAGGACGCGCCGACTCGACCCATTGCCCGGCTACCCCGTGCGCAGCGGCGTCCGCCCGCGCCTCACCAGTGCTCGAGGGAGTCCCGGAAGACGGTGGCCAGGTCGTCGGCCGTCACCTCGATCGGGGCGGTGGCCAGCAGGCGCTGCTGCTTGAGCGCCCCCTCGACGAGGTCGTCGACGTCGGCGGCCCCGTAGCCGAGCTCGGCCAGGCCGCTCGGGAGCCCGACGTCGCGCATCAGCGCCCGCAGCACGTCGGGCAGGGGCTCGCCCTCACCCCCGAGCAGCGCGGCCGCCCGGCGGTGCCGCTCCGGCGCGGCGTCGTGCAGGAGCGCGAAGGCGGCCGGCGCCGTCATCACGACCGCCATGCCGTGGGGCACGATCGGCTCGTCGGCCGGGTAGCCCTCGGGACGGTAGTCGCGGACCCGGCCGGCGATCGGGTAGGCGCACGCGTGGGGCACGTGGACGCCCGCGTTGCCGAAGCCGAGGCCGGCGAACGTGGCGGCGAGCGCCATCTGCTCGCGGGCGTGCCGGTCGGTGCCGTCGCGGACGGCGTCGCGGAACGAGCCGGCGAGGAGGGACAGCGACTTCTCGGCCCACATGTCGGCGATCGGGTTGGCGCCGCAGTAGGGGACGCGCTGCTCGGGGCGCTTGGCCTCGAAGTCGGCGAACCACCGGGCCGTCCAGCTCTCCAGCGCGTGGCAGAGGATGTCCATGCCCGCCGAGGCGGTGACCATCGCGGGCTGGGTCGTCGTCAGGTCGGGGTCGACGACGGCGAGGGTGGGTCGCAGGCGGGCGTGGGAGATCCCGGTCTTGACCTTGAGCGCGAGCACGTCGAGCACGCAGATGGTGGTCGACTCCGCGCCGGTGCCGGTCGTGGTGGGCACGGCGACCAGCGGGAGGAGCGGGTGCTCGGGGGCCCGGCCGCCGCCGACCGGCGCGTTGACGTAGTCGATGAGCTCACCGGGGTTGGTGAGCATCAGGTCGACGGCCTTGGCGGTGTCGATCGACGAGCCGCCGCCGACCGCGACCACCGCGTGGAACGGGCCCGACTCGCGCGCCGCGGCGATCGCGGCCTCGAGGGAGGCGTCGGTGGGCTCGACGCGGGCGTCGGCGTGGAGCACGACCTCCAGCCCGCTCGCGCGCATGCCATCGGCGATCCGGTCGGGGTGCCCGGTCGCGGCGACCCCGCGGTCGGTGACGAGCAGGACCCGCCGGGTCCCGTCGCCGGGGACGTCGCGGCACAGCTGCTGGACGTCCCAGCCGATCTCGTCGCTGGCCCCGCGGCCGAACTTCAGCCCGGGTGCGGCATAGGTGAAGACGCTCTCAGTCACGCTCGGCTCCCAACGCATGGATGACGACGTCCAGCACCTCGATCTCGCCGGACCTGATGGCCGCCGTCGGCACCCACGCCGCGGCGTCGGTGGTGCCGTCGACCTCGACGACCCGCGGGTCGCCGTCGGCGACGGTGGCGCGGTAGAGCAGGTGCACGCCGTGGAAGTCCTCGATCCGCCCGGACGGGGCGGTGCCCGAGAAGTGGGTGTCGTGCACCCCGATCAGCTCACCGACCTCGCACGCGAGGCCGCACTCCTCCTCGACCTCCCGGGCCAGCGCCACCGAGGGGTGCTCCCCGTGGTCGATGCCGCCGCCCGGCAGGGTCCACCTCCCGGGGTGGGCGGCGGTGCGGGAGAGGTGGGTCAGCAGCACCTCCTCGTCGCCGTCGTGCCGACGGGTGACGAGGGCGTACGCGGCGAGGCGCTGCAGGCGGAACGGCTGGTGGTCGACGAGGGCCTCGGTCACCACCGACGACACCGGGACCGCGCCCGAGGTGACGTCGTCGAGCGGCTTCCAGGCCGCCTCGACGGTGGACCCGTCGACCTCGACCACCCGCGGGACGGGCGAGTCCGGCGGCACCCAGCCCTCGTAGACCAGCCGGATCGCGTGGGCGTCGACGAGCGTGCCGTCCCGCGGCGCGCGGGGCATGTGGGCGCTGTAGACCCGCGCGCGGTCCCCGACGGTCGCGGCGAGCCCGGTCTCCTCCTCCACCTCGCGGATCAGGGCGTCCCGGGGATCCTCACCGTGGTCGACGCCGCCGCCGGGGAGCGTCCACAGCTCGGAGCGCGACACCCGGGGCGCCAGGCGGCTGAGAAGGATCTCGACCCGCCCACCGCGCACGCGGAGGATGACGGCGTACGCCGCCACCCGCTGACGCCTCGGCAGAGCTCCCATGGCCCCCAACCTAGTGAGTTACGGTGTGCGCCGTGTCTCCCCCGTCCCGCGATCCGTGGCTCGACAACGTGAAGATGGTGTTGGTCACCCTCGTCGTCGTGGGGCACTCGATCGGGCTCGTCGAGGCGACCACGGGCAGCCACTGGGTCTACGACTTCATCTACCTGTGGCACATCCCGGCCTTCGTCTTCGTCAGCGGCTACCTCTCCAAGTCGTTCGAGTGGGACCGGCGCCGGATGAGGAGCCTCGTCTACACCCTGCTCATCCCCTACCTCCTCTTCGAGCCGGCGCTGTTCCACTACCGCCGCGAGGTCGCCGACGAGGGCGTGGAGGGGCCGCTGTGGATCGTCCCGCACTGGACGATGTGGTACCTCGTCGTGCTGCTGATGTGGCGTCTGTGCACCCCGATCCTCAAGCGGCACTGGCTGTTCCTGCCGCTGTCGGTGATCGTCAGCCTGCTGGGGGGTCTCTGGAGCGACGACTCGCTGATGATCCCCCGCTTCCTGGGCCTGCTGCCGTTCTTCGTGCTCGGCCTGCACCTCAAGCCACGCCACCTCCAGCACCTCGACGACGTCTGGGTGCGGGTGGCCGCGGTGCCGGCGCTGATCGGGATCGGCGTGATGGCGGTCTACACCGACACCTGGGCCGAGACGGCGCTGCTCTGGTACGACACCGGCTACGCGGACCTGCCGATCGACAACGAGATCGTCTTCCAGACCCGGCTCACCGTGATGGTGGTCGGCCTGCTCGGGGCCTTCTCGGCGATGGCGCTGGTGCCGCGCCGCAGCCTCGGCTGGTTCACCACGATGGGCACCGCGACCATGGTCGTCTACCTGTTCCACGGCTTCGTCATCAAGACGGTCAAGGCCCTCGGCTGGCCCGACGTCACCGCCTCCTACCCGGTGGCGGGGCTCGTCGTCACGGTGGTCGGCGCGGTGGGGCTCGCGTTCCTCCTCGCCTCCCCACCCGTGCGGCGGGCGCTCGAGCCGTTCACGAACCCGCTCGGCTGGCTGGAGTCGCGTCGCCGGCGTCCCGAGTCGGCCCCCACGTCGGCCTGACCGCCGCGCGCGGCACGATGTCGAGGTGGGCGGCCTCGGCCCGCGTCGGGGCGTGCCCGCCGAGATGGGCGGGGTACCACGGCGCGTGCTCGCCCGGGCGCGGACGGTGGTGCGGCAGCCGCTGCAGCTCCTCGAGCTGCTCGGTGAGCACCGCCCCGAGCCGGCAGGTCCAGTCGGTGAGGTCCTCGCCGGGACCGATGGTCAGCGGCGGCCCGAAGGACACGTCGATGCGGCGGCCGCGGGTGAGGTCGGGACGCGGCTCGCGGCCGCGCTCGTCGGGCACCCCCACCGAGTAGACGCGCTGCGCGCCCCACAGCGCGACCGGCACCACGGGCACGCCGGTCTCCCGGGCCAGGCTCGCCACCCCCCGCATCAGGGAGCGGACGGTGAAGGAGTAGCTGATCCCCGCCTCGGGGAACGCGCAGACCGCCTCGCCGTCGCGGAGCAGCCCTCGCGCCATGACGTACGCCCCGGCGGGCGCGGCGCGGTCGACGGGGATGTGCCCCATGGCGCTCATCGCACGCCCCACCAGCGGCGCCTGCCACACGTCGTGGCGGGTCATGAACCGGACGTGGCGCCCCGACGAGCGCACCCCCTCCTGGACGAACACGAAGTCGGGGTACGACACGTGCGTGGCCGCCAGCAGCACCGGCCCGCTGCGCGGCACGTGCTCGGCGCCGAAGCCGGTCACCCGCAACGCCAGGGCGCGCATCCCCACCCTCCCGAGCGCGACGGCGGCCCGGTAGGTGCGCTCACGGCTCACGCGAACGGCGCTCGCGCGTCGCGCGCCATCGAGCGCCGACCGGCCCAGCGCCAGACCCGGGCCGCGCGGTCGCGGTCGGCGTCGTCGACGAGGTTGCCCATCCAGCGGAGCGCGAGCGTCATCAGCCAGTCCGAGCGCATCCCGGCCGGCCCGAGCGCGGAGACGACCTTCGGCTGGGTCGCGATCCCGGCGAGACGACGGGCGATCGAGAACGCCTCGCCGTAGTGCTCGACGAGGGTCGAGCGCCAGGCCTCACCGAGGCCGGTGCCGCTGGCGAGGTGATCGGCGACGAGCCGACCGGTCTCCAGGCCGTAGTCGATGCCCTCGCCGTTGAGCGGGTTGACGCACGCCGCGGCGTCACCGATGAGCGCCCAGTTGGGACCGGCGACGTTGCTGACCGCGCCACCCATCGGCAGCAGCGCCGAGGTCGGCATCCGGAGCTCGCCGGAGAGCCTGAAGTCGGCGCCGATCGTGTCGGCGTAGGTCTGCATCAGCGGCTTGATGGCCACCTCCGCGGGACGCCTGCTGGTCGCCAGGGTGCCGGCGCCGAGGTTCACCGTGCCGTCGCCCAGCGGGAAGATCCACCCGTAGCCCGAGACCAGCTCGCCCTGCTCGTCGCGCAGCTCCAGGTGGGAGCTGATCCAGGGGTCGTCGGAGAGCTCGGAGTCGACGTAGGCGCGCCCGGCCACGGCGTAGACGGTGTCGCGGTGCCACTCGCGGCCCAGCAGCTTGCCGAGCGGCGAGCGGACGCCGTCGGCGACCACCAGCCACTGGCAGGCGACCTCGTAGGTGCCCTCGGCGTCACGGAGCTCCACGGCGGCCACCCGGTCGCCCTCGCGGCGCACGCCGACCGCGCGGGCGCCATCGACGGCGCGGGCTCCGCTCTTGATCGCGACGGTGCGCAGGTGGTCGTCGAGCTCGGTGCGCGCGACCGCGGATCCCCAGTCGGGCAGCGAGCCGCCCGGCCACGGCAGCAGCAGGGTCTGGCCGAAGCCGTGGGCGCGCAGGCCCTGGTTGACGGTGTGGGCGCGCAGCCAGTCCTCGAGGCCGAGGCGCTGCATCTCCCCGATCGCGCGCGGGGTCAGCCCGTCGCCGCAGGTCTTGTCACGGGGGAAGGTGGCGGCGTCGGCCAGCACGACGTCGAGCCCGGCACGGGCGGCCCACGCGGCGGCGGCGGACCCGGCGGGGCCCGCGCCGACGACGAGCACGTCGGCCGAGGTGGGGCGCGAGGAGGGGGGTGTCACGACCGAATCCTCTCAGGCGCACCGAGCGCGCCCGAAATGGGCACAGGCCCCGACTCCGTGAGGAGTCGGGGCCTGCGTCGACCGCGTCAGTTCTGGTAG
Source organism: Nocardioides sp. Z13_37 (assembly GCF_058355585.1). Lineage (NCBI taxonomy): Bacteria > Bacillati > Actinomycetota > Actinomycetes > Propionibacteriales > Nocardioidaceae > Nocardioides > Nocardioides sp. Z13_37. The sequence continues at coordinate 264,711 of NZ_JBZGDV010000005.1, forward strand.
GAACCGAAGTCGAAGTCGTCGAGTGCGACGGCCTGCGACGACGGACCGAAGTCGTAGTCGTAGGAGTCGTAGCCGGTGACCGAGTAGGCCGCGGCGCGGGCCTCCTCGGTCGGCTCCACCCGGATGTTGCGGTAGCGCTCGAGGCCGGTGCCGGCCGGGATGAGCTTGCCGATGATCACGTTCTCCTTCAGCCCACGCAGGCTGTCGGAACGGCCGTTGATCGCGGCGTCGGTGAGCACCCGGGTGGTCTCCTGGAAGGAGGCCGCCGAGAGCCACGACTCGGTCGCGAGCGAGGCCTTGGTGATGCCCATGAGCACCGGGCGACCCGAGGCCGGCTTGCCGCCCTCGGAGACCACGCGCCGGTTCTCCTCCTCGAACCGCACCCGGTCGACCAGGTCGGACGGGAGCAGGTTGGTGTCACCGGACTCGATGACCGTCACGCGGCGCAGCATCTGCCGCACGATGATCTCGATGTGCTTGTCGTGGATCGCCACGCCCTGCGAGCGGTAGACCTCCTGGACCTGGTCGACGAGGTGCTCCTGGGCCTTGCGGACACCCAGGATGCGCAGGACGTCCTGCGGGTCGGGCGTACCGGAGGTGATGTGGTGACCCACGTCGATGTGGTCGCCGTCCTCGACGTTGAGGCGCGAGCGCTTCGACACCGGGATCTCCTGGACCTCGGAGCCGTCGTCGGGGGTGACCACGACGACGCGAGCCTTGTCGGTCTCCTCGATCTTGACGCGTCCCGCGGACTCCGCGATCGGCGTACGACCCTTGGGCGAGCGGGCCTCGAAGAGCTCGACCACACGGGGCAGACCCTGCGTGATGTCGTCGGCCGAGGCCACACCACCGGTGTGGAAGGTACGCATCGTCAGCTGCGTGCCGGGCTCACCGATCGACTGGGCGGCGATGATGCCGACCGCCTCGCCGATGTCGACGAGCTTGCCGGTGGCCAGCGAGCGGCCGTAGCACTTGGCACAGGTGCCGGTGCGGGCGTCGCAGGTCAGCACGGAGCGGACCTTGACCTCGGTGATGCCGGCGGCCACGAGCTCGCCGATCTTGACGTCGCCGAGGTCCTCACCGGCGGCGGCGAGCACCTCGCCCGTCTCCGGGTGGGTGATCTCGACGGCCGCGGAGCGGGCGTAGGCCGAGGTCTCCACGTGCTCGTCGTCGATCCGCTTGGGCAGGCCGCGCTCGGTGCCGCAGTCGTCCTCACGGATGATGACGTCCTGCGAGACGTCCACCAGACGACGGGTCAGGTAGCCCGAGTCGGCGGTGCGGAGCGCGGTGTCGGCGAGGCCCTTGCGGGCACCGTGGGTGGCGATGAAGTACTCGAGCACCGTCAGGCCCTCGCGGAAGTTGGCCTTGATCGGGCGCGGGATGATCTCGCCCTTCGGGTTGGCCACCAGTCCACGCATGGCCGCGACCTGCCGGATCTGGTTCATGTTTCCGGAGGCGCCCGAGTCGACCATCATGTAGATCGGGTTGGCGCGGTCGAAGTTGGCCTCCATCGCGCGACCGACCTCGGCGGCAGCCTGGGTCCACAGCTCGATGAGCTCCTGACGACGCTCGTCGTCGGTCATCACACCGCGCTCGTAGTTCTTCTGGACCTTCTCGGCCTGCGCCTCGTAGCGGCCCAGGATCTCGGCCTTGTTGTCGGGCGTGGTGACGTCGTCGATCGAGACGGTCACACCCGAGCGCGTGGCCCAGTGGAAGCCGGCGTCCTTGAGGGCGTCGAGCGAGGCGGCGACCTGGACCTTGGTGTAGCGCTCGGCGAGGTCGTTGACGATCGAGCCGAGGCGCTTCTTGCCGACCTCCTCGTTGACGAACGGGTAGTCCGCCGGGAGGGTGTCGTTGAAGTAGACCCGGCCCAGGGTGGTCTCGAGCAGGAGCGCGGTGCGGTCCTCCCAGTCCGAGCCGACCTCGAGGTCGAGCGGGGGCACGACGTCGGTGAGGCGGATCCTGACCTTGCTCTGCAGCGTGATCTCACGGCGGTCGAAGGCCATGATCGCCTCGGCCGGTGAGGAGAAGACGCGACCCTCGCCGGGCTCGCCCTCGCGGTCCGTGGTCAGCCAGAACAGGCCGATGATCATGTCCTGCGAGGGCATGGTCACCGGACGGCCGTCCGACGGCTTGAGGATGTTGTTGGTCGAGAGCATCAGGATGCGGGCCTCGGCCTGCGCCTCCGCGGACAGCGGCAGGTGCACGGCCATCTGGTCACCGTCGAAGTCGGCGTTGAACGCGCCGCACACGAGCGGGTGGATCTGGATGGCCTTGCCCTCGATCAGCTGCGGCTCGAAGGCCTGGATGCCGAGGCGGTGCAGGGTGGGCGCACGGTTGAGCAGCACGGGGTGCTCGGTGATGACCTCTTCGAGGACGTCCCACACGACCGGGCGGGCGCGCTCGACCATGCGCTTGGCCGACTTGATGTTCTGCGCGTGCGAGAGGTCGACGAGGCGCTTCATCACGAACGGCTTGAAGAGCTCGAGCGCCATCTGCTTGGGCAGGCCGCACTGGTGGAGCTTGAGCTGCGGGCCCGAGACGATGACCGAACGACCCGAGTAGTCGACGCGCTTGCCGAGCAGGTTCTGGCGGAAGCGACCCTGCTTGCCCTTGAGCATGTCGGAGAGCGACTTCAGCGGCCGGTTGCCCGGGCCGGTGACCGGACGACCGCGACGACCGTTGTCGAAGAGGCTGTCGACGGCCTCCTGCAGCATCCGCTTCTCGTTGTTGACGATGATCTCGGGAGCACCGAGGTCGAGCAGCCGCTTGAGGCGGTTGTTGCGGTTGATGACGCGGCGGTAGAGGTCGTTGAGGTCGGAGGTGGCGAAGCGGCCACCGTCGAGCTGGACCATCGGGCGCAGGTCCGGCGGGATCACCGGGACGGCGTCGAGCACCATGCCGATGGGCTGGTTGCCGGTCTTGCGGAAGGCGTCGACGACCTTGAGGCGCTTGAGGGCGCGGACCTTGCGCTGGCCCTTGCCGTTGGCGATGGTGTCGCGCAGCGACTCCACCTCGGCCTCGATGTCGAAGTCCTGGAGGCGCTTCTGGATCGCCGTGGCGCCCATGTGGCCCTCGAAGTACTTGCCGAACCAGGTCTTCATCTCGCGGTAGAGCAGCTCGTCGCCGAGCAGGTCCTGGACCTTGAGGCTCTTGAAGGTGTCCCAGACCTCCTCGAGGCGCGCGATCTCACGGTTGGCGCGGTCGCGGAGCTGGTTCATCTCGCGGTCGGCACCGTCGCGCACCTTGCGCTTGGCGTCGGCCTTGGCACCCTCGGCCTCGAGGGTGGCGAGGTCCTCCTCGAGCTTCTTGGCGCGGTCCTCGACGGAGGCGTCGCGACGCTTCTCGAGGCGCTCGCGCTCGAGGCCCACCTTGTTCTCGAGGGAGTCCATGTCGCGGTGACGGGCGTCCTCGTCGACCGAGGTGATCATGTAGGCGGCGAAGTAGATGACCTTCTCGAGGTCCTTCGGCGCCAGGTCGAGCAGGTAGCCCAGGCGCGACGGGACGCCCTTGAAGTACCAGATGTGGGTCACGGGCGCGGCGAGCTCGATGTGGCCCATACGCTCGCGGCGCACCTTGGAGCGGGTGACCTCGACGCCGCAGCGCTCGCAGATGATGCCCTTGAAGCGCACGCGCTTGTACTTGCCGCAGTAGCACTCCCAGTCCCGGGTGGGACCGAAGATCTTCTCGCAGAAGAGGCCGTCACGCTCGGGCTTGAGCGTGCGGTAGTTGATGGTCTCCGGCTTCTTGACCTCGCCGTGGCTCCACGTGCGGATGTCGTCCGCGGTGGCCAGGCCGATCTGAAGCTGGTCGAAGAAGTTAACGTCGAGCACGATGGCTGTAGTCCTTCGTTAGTACGTGGAAAGTGGAGCGTGGGACTGAGGGCGGTGCGCCGGCCGGGGGCCGGCGCACCGGTGACTCAGACTTCTTCGACCGAGCTGGGCTCGCGGCGGGACAGGTCGATGCCGAGCTCCTCGGCCGCGCGGAAGACGTCTTCCTCAGCGTCCTTCATCTCGATGGTGGAGCCGTCCTGCGACAGCACCTCCACGTTGAGGCAGAGCGACTGCATCTCCTTGACGAGCACCTTGAACGACTCGGGGATGCCGGAGTCGGGGATGTTCTCGCCCTTCACGATGGCCTCGTAGACCTTCACACGACCCGGCACGTCGTCCGACTTGATCGTCAGCAGCTCCTGCAGGGCGTAGGCGGCGCCGTACGCCTCCATCGCCCAGACCTCCATCTCGCCGAACCGCTGGCCGCCGAACTGGGCCTTACCGCCCAGGGGCTGCTGCGTGATCATCGAGTAGGGGCCGGTCGAGCGAGCGTGGATCTTGTCGTCGACGAGGTGGTGGAGCTTGAGGATGTACATGTAGCCGACCGCCACCGGCGCCGGGAACGGCTCACCCGAGCGACCGTCGAAGAGGTTGGCCTTGCCGTCCTCCTTGACCATCCGCTCACCGTCGCGGTTGGGCAGCGTGGAGCCGAGCAGACCGGTGATCTCGTCCTCGCGGGCACCGTCGAACACCGGGGTCGCGACCTTGGTGTTCGGGGCGGCCTGGTCGGCGCCGATCGAGATCAGGCGCTTCTTCCAGTCGGACTCGCCCTTCTCACCGGAGAGGTTGAGGTCCCAGCCCTGCTTGGCGAGCCAGCCCAGGTGCAGCTCGAGGATCTGGCCGATGTTCATGCGTCGCGGCACACCCAGCGGGTTGAGCACGACGTCGACCGGCGTGCCGTCCTCCATGAACGGCATGTCCTCGATCGGCAGGATCTTGGCGATGACGCCCTTGTTGCCGTGGCGTCCGGCGAGCTTGTCGCCGACCGAGATCTTGCGCTTCTGCGCGACGTAGACGCGCACCAGCTGGTTGACGCCCGGAGGCAGGTCGTCGCCGTCCTCGCGGTCGAAGACGCGCACGCCGATGACCGTGCCGGACTCACCGTGGGGCACCTTCATCGAGGTGTCGCGCACCTCGCGCGCCTTCTCGCCGAAGATCGCACGGAGCAGGCGCTCCTCGGGGGTGAGCTCGGTCTCGCCCTTGGGCGTGACCTTGCCGACCAGGATGTCACCGGTGGTGACCTCGGCGCCGATGCGGATGATGCCGCGCTCGTCGAGGTCGGCCAGGCCCTCCTCGGAGACGTTCGGGATGTCCCGGGTGATCTCCTCGGGCCCGAGCTTGGTGTCACGGGCGTCGACCTCGTGCTCCTCGATGTGGATCGAGGTGAGGACGTCCTCCTGCACCAGGCGCTGGCTGAGGATGATCGCGTCCTCGTAGTTGTGGCCCTGCCACGGCATGAAGGCGACGAGCAGGTTGGTGCCCAGCGCCATCTCGGCGTCGTCGGTGCAGGGGCCGTCGGCGATCGGCGTGCCGACCTCGAGGCGGTCGCCGGCCTTGACCAGCGGGCGCTGGTTGATGCAGGTGCCCTGGTTGGAGCGACGGAACTTGGCCAGGCGGTACGTCTGGTAGGTGCCGTCGTCGTTCATCGTCTCGATGGCGTCGGCGGACACCTCCTTGACCACACCGGCGTTGTCGGCGACGACCACGTCACCGGCGTCGACCGCCGCGCGGTACTCCATGCCGGTGCCGACCAGCGGGCTGTCGCTGGTGATCAGCGGCACGGCCTGGCGCTGCATGTTGGCGCCCATGAGCGCGCGGTTGGCGTCGTCGTGCTCGAGGAACGGGATCAGGGCCGTCGCGACCGACACCATCTGGCGCGGCGAGACGTCCATGTAGTCGACCTCGTCACGCAGGATCGCGTCGACCTCGCCGTTCTTCTGGCGGACCAGGACGCGCTCCTCGGTGAAGCGCATCTTGTCGTCGAGCGGGGCGTTGGCCTGCGCGATGACGTAGCGGTCCTCGTCGTCGGCGGTGAGGTAGTCGATCTGGTCGGTGACCACACCACCCTCGACCTTGCGGTAGGGGGTCTCGACGAAGCCGAACGGGTTGATCCGGCCGTAGGAGGCCAGCGAGCCGATCAGGCCGATGTTGGGGCCTTCAGGGGTCTCGATCGGGCACATGCGGCCGTAGTGCGACGGGTGGACGTCACGGACCTCCATGCCGGCGCGGTCACGGGACAGACCACCGGGACCGAGCGCCGAGAGGCGACGCTTGTGCGTCAGGCCGGCGATCGGGTTGGTCTGGTCCATGAACTGCGAGAGCTGCGAGGTGCCGAAGAACTCCTTCAGCGCAGCGACCACGGGACGGATGTTGATCAGGGACTGCGGCGTGATGGCCTCGACGTCCTGGGTCGTCATCCGCTCGCGGACCACGCGCTCCATGCGGGCCAGGCCCGTGCGGAGCTGGTTCTGGATGAGCTCGCCCACGGTGCGCATGCGGCGGTTGCCGAAGTGGTCGATGTCGTCGGCCTGGACCTTGACGGGAGCACCGTCGGGGCCCTCGACGACGTTGCCGGCGGCATCCAGCAGGTCGGGCGCGTCGGCCTGGACACCCGCGTCGTGCAGCTGCACGACGTAGCGGATGGCGGCCACGACGTCGTCGATGGTCAGCGTCTGCTGGTCGAAGGCCTCCTGGAGGCCGAGCTTCTTGTTGATCTTGTAGCGCCCGACCTTCGCCAGGTCGTAGCGCTTGGGGTTGAAGTAGTAGTTGTTGAGCAGCGTCTGCGCGGCCTCGGCCGTCGGCGGCTCGCCCGGGCGGAGCTTGCGGTAGATGTCGAGCAGCGCGAGGCGGGTGACCTCGTCGTTGACCTGCTCGGCGGTGGGGGCCTCGCCCCGCGCCTTCTTCTGCAGCTCCTCGTAGACGGTCTCGTAGCGGACGCTGTCCTTCTCGAGCGTCAGCATCATCGACTCGTACTGGCCGAACTCCTCGCGGATCTGCTCGGTGGTCCAGCCGAGCGCCTTGAGCAGCACGGTGACGTTCTGCTTGCGCTTGCGGTCGAGGCGGACGCCGACCAGGTCGCGCTTGTCGATCTCGAACTCCAGCCAGGCACCGCGGCTCGGGATGAGCTTGGCGGTGAAGATGTCCTTGTCGGACGTCTTGTCGGGGCTGGACTCGAAGTAGACGCCGGGCGAGCGGACCAGCTGGGACACCACGACGCGCTCGGTGCCGTTGATGATGAAGGTGCCCTTGCGGGTCATCATCGGGAAGTCGCCCATGAAGACCGTCTGGCCCTTGATCTCGCCGGTCTCGTGGTTCATGAACTCGGCCGAGACGTAGAGCGGGCGGGAGTAGGTGAAGTCCTTCTCCTTGCACTCCTCCTCGGTGTACTTCTCGTCGAGGAAGACGGGGTTGTCGAAGGAGAGCATCATCGTCTCGGAGAAGTCCTCGATCGGGGAGATCTCCTCGAAGATCTCCTGCAGACCGGTCTTCTCGGAGACGTCCTCACCGGCAGCCCGACGGGCGGCCACCTCCGCCTCCCAGCGCTCGCCGCCGACCAGCCAGTCGAAGCTGCTCGTCTGGAGCGAGATGAGGGGGGGAACCTCGAGAGGTTCGGTGATCTTTGCGAAAGAGGTGCGACGGTGGTTACCAGCAGAGCTGCGCGCGGCCAAGAGGTGTCCTCACAGATGAGCAAGTGATCGGCGCTTGCCGACCACCACGACGACCGTCCGGAAGGCGTCGGGCATCTGAGGGCAGGCGCAAGGAGACACGATAGCGCAACTCAGGACACGCCACAAACGCGGGGACGATTTCCCATCGGGTCATGCCACGCGTTGGCCATGACTATGGACGCCGGAGGGCCCGTGGTCAAGCAGAACGCGCCGATCGGGCCCGTTCGGGTCGCTCCGGGAACGGCTCCCGAGCCCGGGCATGACGAAGGGCGGCCACCCCGGACCCGGGGTGGCCGCCCTTCGACGGTTGCTGCGGAGCAGCGTGGTTCAGACGCGGATCGTCACTTGACCGTGACGGTGGCGCCGGCGGCCTCGAGGGCCTCCTTGGCCTTGTCCGCGGCCTCCTTGGTGGCGTTCTCGAGGATCGTCTTGGGGGCGGCCTCGACGAGGTCCTTGGCCTCCTTCAGACCGAGGGAGGTCAGGGCGCGCACCTCCTTGATGACGTTGATCTTCTTGTCGCCGGCGGCCTCGAGAACGACCTCGAACTCGTCCTTCTCCTCGGCGGCGGCGTCGCCACCGGCGGCACCACCGGCGGCCGGGGCGGCGGCCACGGCGACGGGGGCGGCGGCGGTCACGCCGAAGGTGTCCTCGAACTGCTTCACGAACTCGGAGAGCTCGATCAGGGTCATCTCCTTGAAGGCCTCAAGGAGCTCGTCGGTGCTGAGCTTCGCCATGGTGGCAAACCTTTCCTTGTGTGGTGCGGCCGCGTGGTGCGGCAGCGCCGGGGTTTCAGGTGGTGTACGTCGGCCTGGTCAGGCGTCGGTGGACTCGGCGGCCGTGTCGGCCGACTCGTCGGTCGCCTCGGTGTCGGCGGCTCCCTCGGACGAGGGGGCCTCCTGCGCCGGAGCGTCCTCGGCAGCGGGAGCAGCCGGCGTGCCGGCACCACCTGCGAGGATCGAGGGGTCCTGCTCGGCCTTGGCCTGCAGCGCACCCGCGAGACGGGCGGCCTGGGCGATCGGCGCGTTGAGCAGGTAGACGGCCTGGGACAGCGAGGCGAGCATCGCGCCCGCCAGCTTGCCCAGCAGCACCTCACGCGACTCGAGGTCCGCCAGCTTGGCGATCTCGGAGGCGTCGAGGGGCTTGCCGTCGAGGACTCCGCCCTTGATGACAAGAGCGGGGTTTGCCTTGGCAAAGTCACGCAGACCCTTGGCGGCCTCGACCACGTCTCCATTGATGAAGGCGATGGCGGTGGGGCCGGTCAGCAGGTCGTCGAAGCCGTCGATGCCCGCCTCAGTGGCGGCGATCTTGGCCAGCGTGTTCTTGACCACGGCGTAGTTGGCGTTCTCGCCGAGGGCTCGCCGCAGGTCCTGCAGCTGCTTCACGGTGAGCCCGCGGTACTCGGTCAGCACAGCGCCGGCGGAGTCGTTGAAGGACTCAACGATCTCTGCGACGGCGGCAGTCTTTTCTGGCCGCGCCATGGGTCTCCTTCCGGGGTTGACCACCGGCGTCGGTCCCACAGACGACGAACGCCCCGAGCACAGGCTCAGGGCGTTGGTGCGGCATCTCTGCCGCTGCTCTGTCACCTGCGCCGGCCGCCCGCTGCTGCGGACCTTCAGTCGTGGGCGAGGAGCCCATGACAACCTGCGGTCTCTGGTTTCGAGAGGAACACTACGCGCCACGGCACGAGGGCGACAAATCGGCGGGGAGTGGGCGGCAAAGCGCCCAATCGTCCCACGCCCGGTCGCCAACACTGGTTCCATTGCCGCGTGGACCACCAGCTCATGACCGTCGGGGCCTCGCTCGCCCGCAGCGACGAACGCATGCTCACCGGGCGCAACGCAGCAGGGCGCCTCTGGAAGACCGGCTTCGGCGGTCTCGACCCCCTGATCGGCGGCGGGATGCGCGCCGGCTCGCTGGTGCTGCTCGCGGGCCCGCAGGGCCTCGGCAAGTCCACGTTCGCCCTCCAGGTCGCGCGCAACAACGCCGCGACCGGCCGCCCGGTCCTCTACTTCTCCTTCGAGCACGACGCCGAGGACCTGACCCAGAAGCTCCTCGCGATGGAGGCGGGCGAGCTCGACGACTCCGACCAGGTGCGGGTCAACAGCATCCGCTCGATCTTCGACGACCTCTGGGTGAGCTCCCTCGAGCACCGCCTGGAGTCGGTCCCCTCGGGCGTGGAGGCGCTGGCGCGGGTGGCCCACTACTCCGAGATGCTCTTCGTGCACCGCTCCACCGGCACCCGCACCGACCTCGGCGCGATCCAGGCCGCCATCGAGGCGGTGCGCGAGCTGTCGGGCACCACGCCGCTCGTCGTCGTCGACTACCTGCAGAAGGTGATGTCGCGCCACCCCGACGAGGAGACCAGCACGACCGAGGTGGTCGAGGGCCTCAAGGACCTCGCCATCGACATCGCGGCCCCGGTGCTGGCCATCTCCGCGGCGGAGAAGAAGGCACTGCGCTCCGGCAGGCGGATGCGCGCCAACGACCTGCGCGGCTCGAGCGCCCTGGCCTACGAGGCCGACGTCGTGCTGGTGCTCAACAACAAGTTCGACATCGTCGCGCGCCACCACCTGACCTACGACCTCGGCAACGCCGAGCGGTTCCGGGAGTACGCCGTGCTCACGGTGGAGAAGAACCGGTTCGGCCGCGACGGGGCCGTGCTGCAGTTCCGCACCCGCTTCGACCAGGGCCGCTACGAGCCCGAGGGCACGGAGGTCAAGGAGCAGCTGATCGACGAGCGGATCTTCCGGGACTGACCCCGGGCAGACCCGCCCGTCGCCGGGCTCACAGCCCGGGCTGCTCGGTGACCTCGCTCGACGGGGGCGCCTCGATCTCCACGTCGGTGCCGAAGTCGGAGTAGGTGCCCTCGCTGATCGAGGTCGTCGGCTGGCCGCCTCCGGTCGCCGGGACCTCGATCGTCTGGGTGAACTTGCGCGGCAGGTTGTCGGCGTCGACCCACATCTCGGTCACCAGCTCGTCGGGCAGCATCTTGGCCATCGCGGGCGGGAACTCCATCGCCTTGACGTACTGGGTGGGGTCGAGGGTGATGCGGTAGTGGTTGGTCTCGACGCCGTCGACGTCCTCGGTGCCGACGAGCTCGAGCTTCTTCGGCGCCTCCATCGACCTGAACATCACCTCGGGGTCGGTCATCTTGCCGATCATGCCGAACAGCGAGTCGGGGTCGCTCAGGTCGATCTTGAGCCACTTGTCACCGGTGCCGAGGTCCTTCGACCTCATGTACATCGCCTGGTCGATCAGGATCATCTCCATCTCCTGTGCCCCGGTGCTCGACGCCTTCATCTCCACGCCGTCGCCGGCGAAGCGGGCCTCACCGGTCATGGTCTGCGTCTGGCCGGCGGTGCCGGAGGTGGTCTCGAAGGCGAACGTCTCGGCCTCGCGCATCGCGTCCATCACCGACGGGTAGAAGTCGTCGGCCGACAGCTCGGTCAGGGACGCCCCACTCTCCCCCTCCGCGGCGCCGTCGTCCGTGCTGTCGTCGGTGCTCTCGTCGGTGCTCTCGTCGGTCGCCGAGCTCGAGGAGTCGTCGGAGCCGGCGTCGTCGCTGCACGCGGCGAGCCCGGCCCCCAGGGTCAGGACCAGGGCGGCGGAGCCGAGGCGGCGGGCAAGGGGCGTGACGCGCATGAGTGTCTCCTGGGACGAGGTGATCGACGATCCGGTGGCCGGGTGGCCGGGTGGCCTTCTACCCAAGGGTCGCACGGGCAAACGAACGGCCGGGGTCTCGACGGGAGCAACCGCCCCCGGACCTGCCCGGGAACGCAGGACGGCCCGGCCACCCCGTGAGGGGTGACCGGGCCGTGCTGGCGGACCGGGGGTCAGGCCTGGGCGCCCTCGTCCTCGGACGCGACGTTCTTCACGCGGTTGGGGTCGACCTGGATGCCGGGACCCATCGTGGTGGAGACGGTGATCTTCTTGATGTAGCGACCCTTGGAGCTGGCCGGCTTGAGACGCAGCACCTCGTCGAGCGCGGCGGCGTAGTTCTCCGCGAGCGCGACCTCGGAGAACGAGGCCTTGCCGATGATGAAGTGCAGGTTGGAGTGGCGGTCGACGCGGAACTCGATCTTGCCGCCCTTGATGTCCGTGACGGCCTTGGCGACGTCGGGGGTCACCGTGCCGGTCTTCGGGTTGGGCATGAGCGAGCGGGGGCCGAGCACGCGACCGAGGCGGCCGACCTTGCCCATCATGTCGGGCGTGGCCACGACGGCGTCGAAGTCGAGCCAGCCGCCGGCGACCTTCTCGATCAGCTCGTCGCCACCGACGAACTCGGCGCCGGCCTCACGGGCAGCCTCGGCCTTGTCGGCGTTGGCGAACACGAGGACGCGGGCGGTCTTGCCGGTGCCGTGAGGCAGGTTGACGGTGCCGCGGACCATCTGGTCGGCCTTGCGCGGGTCGACGCCCAGTCGCATGACGACGTCGAGGGTCTCGTCGAACTTCTTCTTGGAGCCAGCCTTGGCGATCTTGATGGCGGCCAGCGGGGCGTAGAGCTCGTCCTGGTCGAACGACTCCGCGGCCGCGCGGTAGGTCTTGCTGCGCTGCATGGTCTTCTCGTTTCTGTGGTGCGAAGGATGTGGTTTAGGCGAGCCAGCGCGGCTCTCCCACGTCGGAGCTGTTGTGCTGAGCCCGCGACCTCGTTCAGTCGGTCGTGACGCCCATCGAGCGCGCGGTGCCCTCGACGATCTTCATGGCCGCGTCGATGTCGTTGGCGTTGAGGTCCGGCAGCTTGGTCGCGGCGATCTCGCGGACCTGGTCCTTGGTCAGCTTGCCGACCTTGTCCTTGTGCGGGACGCCGGAGCCCTTGGAGAGGCCGGCGGCCTTCTTGATCAGCTCGGCGGCCGGCGGGGTCTTGGTGATGAAGTCGAACGAGCGGTCCTCGTAGATGGTGATCTCGACGGGGATCACGTTGCCACGCATGGACTCGGTCTGGGCGTTGTAGGCCTTGCAGAAGTCCATGATGTTGACGCCGTGCGGGCCGAGCGCCGTACCGACCGGCGGGGCCGGGGTGGCCGAGCCGGCCTGCAGCTGCACCTTGACCAGTGCGGCGATCTTCTTCTTGGGAGGCATTGCCTTCTTCTTTCTCTCTTGTGGTCCTGACGAGGGCCGATGCCCCCTGCCACGGGTTGTCGCTACTTCAGTGTCGGGCCCGCACGGCGGACCGACGAAATCGTCAGACCTTCTGGATCTGCGAGAACGAGAGCTCGACCGGGGTCTCGCGGCCGAAGATCTCCACGAGCGCCTTCACGCGCTGCGACTCGGCGTTGATCTCGGTGATCGTCGCGTGGAGCGTGGCGAACGGACCGTCGACGACCATCACGGAGTCGGAGACGTCGAAGTCGGCCACCTCGACCGGCTTGCGCGGGGTCGTGGACGCGCCCTTCTCGCCCGACGCGGCGGCCTCGGCCTCGGCGACGGCCACGACGGCCGGCGCGAGCATGTCCTCGACCTCGCTCATGCTCAGCGGCACGGGCTGGTGGCTGTGGCCCACGAAGCCGGTGACCGACGGCGTGTGGCGCACGGCCGACCAGGACTCGTCGGTGAGGTCCATGCGGACCAGGACGTAGCCGGGGAGCACGGTGCGGGTGACCATCTTGCGCTGGCCGTTCTTGATCTCCGCGACCTCCTCGGTGGGGACCACGATCTCGTGGATGTAGTCCTCCATGTTGAGGGAGATGATGCGGTTCTCGAGGTTCTGCTTGACCCGCTTCTCCATGCCGGAGTAGGTGTGCACCACGAACCAGTCGCCGGGCTTGGCCCACAGCTCACGGCGGAACGCCTCGAGCGGGTCGTCGGCCGACTCCTCGGCGGGCTCGTCGCCGGCCTCGGCCTCGTCCTCGGACTCGTCGGCGTCGGTCTCCTCGGAAGCGGCCTCGTCGGTCGCGTCCTCGATCCCCTCGTCGCTCACCTCGTCGGTCTCGGTGTCCGCGACGGAGTCCGTGACGGCGTCCTCCGGGGTCGCCTCGTCGACGGACTCGACCTGGTCGTCGACCTGGTCCACGTCATTGTTCTCAGACACGTCTCACTCCGTAGGTCGTTGCTGGTCCCGGTCGCCGGGACCGGGGGCCGGGATCACCCGGCGGGATTGCGAGCGGTGGTCACTGCCCACCTCGTCACTGGGCGCTGTTGCCCGTGAAGACCTCGAAGACCAGCTTTCCGAAAGCCAGGTCGAGGACGGTCACGAGCGCCATCACCACGATGACGAAGACCAGCACGACGAAGAAGTAGGTGACCAGCTGCTGCTGGGTGGGCCACACCACCTTGCGGAGCTCGGCCACCACCTGGCGCAGGAACGTGACGGGGCTGGTGCGCCCACGGTCGTCGCCGCGCGAGTCGCGCCGGTCCTGAACCGCGTTGCCGTCGGCCACGTCATCCACCTTCTCGTTGTTGCTGTGCAGTGTTCCTCGCAGGGCACGAGGGACTTGAACCCCCAACCTTCGGTTTTGGAGACCGATGCTCTGCCAGTTGAGCTAGTGCCCTCCGGCGGTCTCGTCCCCATCACTGGGGGCATGCCGAAGCATGTGGCGAAACCACCAGTCCGGAAGCATACGGGGCGGGCCCAGTCCCAGTCGAACCGAGGCGTCGCACCGGGGGCGGAGCGAGCACCGGGTCCGCCTACGATGCAGGGATGGCGGGTGCTGCGGGGGCGGGGCGTACGGAGCCGCTGCGAGACGTCTCGCGGCTGCCCAAGGCGCACCTGCACCTCCACTTCACCGGCTCGATGCGGCACGCCACGCTGCTCGAGCTCGCCGAGCGCGACCAGATCGTGCTGCCCGACTCGCTGGTGGAGGACTGGCCGCCGCAGCTGAGCGCGGCGGACGAGAAGGGCTGGTTCCGCTTCCAGCGCCTCTACGACGTGGCGCGCTCGGTGCTGCGCACGCCCGACGACGTACGCCGCCTGGTGCGCGAGGCCGCCGAGGACGACGTGCGCGACGGGGGCCGCTGGCTGGAGATCCAGGTCGACCCGAGCGGCTACGCGGCGCGCTTCGGCGGCATCACCGCGTTCACCGAGCTGGTCCTCGACTGCGTGCGCGACGCCTCCGAGCGCACCGGCCTGGGCATGGCCGTGGTCATCGCCGCCAACCGCACCCGGCACCCGCTCGACGCCCGCACGCTGGCCCGGCTGGCCGCGCAGTACGCCGGTCGGGGCGTGGTCGGCTTCGGGCTGTCCAACGACGAGCGCCGCGGGCGCACCGAGGAGTTCGAGGGGGCCTTCCGCATCGCCGAGCGCGCCGGGCTCCTGCTCGTGCCGCACGGCGGCGAGCTGCGCGGGCCGTCCCACGTGCGCACCTGCCTCGACAGCCTGGGCGCCCAGCGGCTCGGCCACGGCGTGCGCACCGTCGAGGACCCCGCGCTGCTCGACCGGGTGGTCGAGTCGGGCGTGGCGCTCGAGGTGTGCCCGGTCTCCAACGTCTCGCTGGGCGTCTACTCCGACCTGACGTCGGTGCCCCTCCCCCAGCTGCTGTCAGCGGGCGCGACCGTCGCGCTCGGCGCCGACGACCCGCTCCTCTTCGGCTCCCGGCTCGCCGGCCAGTACGCCACCATGCGCGCCGCGCACGAGCTCGACGACGCGACGCTGGCCCGGCTGGCGGAGATGTCGTTCGAGGCCTCGCAGGCGCCCTCCGACGTGATGGCGGCCGCGCGGCGCGACATCGCGGCCTGGCTGGCCTGAGCCCTCCGGCCACGAGGGCCCGGAGGGCTCAGAGGTCTCGCAGGGCTCAGAGGGAGCAGCCGACCGTCACGGGTTCGTTGACCAGGGTGATGCCGAACCGCTCGCGCACCCCGTCGCGCACCTCGCGGGCCAGGGTGAGCAGCTCCTCGGTCGTGGCGCCACCGCGGTTGGTAAGGGCGAGCGTGTGCTTGGTCGACAGGCGTACGCGCTCCCCCGCCGCCGCGCTGGTGTAGCCCTTGGTGAAGCCGGCGCGCTCGATCAGCCAGGCGGCGCTCGACTTCACGCCGCCGTCGGGCTGCTCCCACCGCGGGGCGTCGGCCGGCAGCGCAGCGGCCTGCTCGGGGGCGAGGACCGGGTTGGTGAAGAAGGATCCCGCGCTCCAGGTGTCGTGGTCGGCGGGGTCGAGCACCATCCCCTTGCCCGCGCGCACCGCCAGCACGGCGTCCCGCACGGCCGCCAGCGGCGCCCGCTCGCCGGTCCGCACGCCGACGGTGCGGGCGAGCTCGGCGTAGTCGATCGGCTCGGACAGGTCGCCCTGCCGAAGCTGGAAGGTCACCTCGAGGACGACGTAGCGCCCCGGCTCGGCCTTGAACCGGCTGTGGCGGTAGCCGAAGCCGCAGTCGGCGGCGGCGAAGGTGCGCTGGGTGCGGTCGACGCGGTCCCAGGTCCGGACCCGGGAGATGGTCTGGGAGACGTCCTGGCCGTAGGCGCCGACGTTCTGGATCGGGGTGGAGCCGACCGCGCCGGGGATCCCGGAGAGGGCCTCGATGCCCGCCCATCCCTGGGCGACGGCGTGGGCCACGAGCGCGTCCCAGTCCTCGCCGGCCGCCACGGTGAGCACGACGCCGCCGCACTGGGCGAGCGCGTCGACGTCGCAGGTGTCGGTGTCGGCCGCGGTCCCGGTGGTGGCGACCTGCACGACCCGGCCGTCGAAGCCGGCGTCGGCCACGACGAGGTTGGAGCCGCCCGCCAGCAGCAGCACCGGGGTGCCGGCGGCGTCGGCGTCGGCCACGGCCGCGACGAGGTCGGCCTCGGTGTCGGCACGCACCCACTCCCGGGCGGGGCCGCCCAGCCGCAGGGTGGTGTGGTCGCGCAGGTCAGTCACCGGCGCCGGCCCCACGCACGACGGCCCTGGGCATGCCGAGCACCTTGCTGCCCTCGCAGGTCACCTCGAGCGCGAGCGTGACCAGTCCGTCGGCGACCGACTTCACGGTGCCCCCCACCACGACCTGGGCCCCGCCCTCGGCGGGGACGACGACGGGGCTGGTGAACTTCGCGCCGAGGTCGACGACCTCGGCGCCGTCGGTCCACTCCGCGACCGCCCGTCCGACGAGGGCGAGGGTGTACATGCCGTGGGCGATGACGCCGGGCAGGCCGACGCTGCGCGCGACCTCCTCGTCCTGGTGGATCGGGTTGTGGTCGCCGCTGGCGTCGGCGTAGGCGACGAGGTCGGCCCGGGTGATCGTGTAGGTCCTGGGCTCGAGGGAGGCGCCGGCCTCCAGCGGGGCGGTCACTGCGCCGCCTCCTGGCCCGAGGAGTGGACGAGGGTGGCCTTGCCGGTGCACACGACCGCGCCGGTGGCGTCGGTGATCTCGCTGGCGGTGGCGATGATGTCGGCGCCGCCGATCTGCCGCAGCCCGGTCACCGTCAGCGTCGCGCTGAGCTCGTCGCCGACCGCGAGGGGGCGTACGTAGGCGAAGCGCTGCTCGCCGTGGACGATGCGGTGCAGGTCGATGCGCTCGGCGTCGAGGAAGGCCTGCATGGCGTCGAAGGCGAGCACGATCGGGAAGGTCGGCGGCACCTGCTCACCGGCCCCGCCGGGGTGGCCGACGGCGGCGGCGAACGCGGCGACCCTCTCGGAGGTCACGGTCAGGGGTGCCGGCGCGGGGAACTCACGCCCCACCAGCGAGGGGTCGACAGGCATGGCCCGAGCCTAGGACACCCCGCCGGCGCGTCGTCCGGGCCCGGACGCACAGCGACCCGTCCGAGTGCTCGGACGGGTCGGGGTGCGACGGGAGACGCTCGTCGGCGAACGGCCTCAGCGGGTCTCGCGGTGAGCGGTGTGCTGCCGGCAGCGCGGGCAGAACTTCTTGAGCTCGATGCGGTCGGGGTCGTTGCGACGGTTCTTCTTCGTGATGTAGTTGCGCTCCTTGCACTCGGTGCACGCGAGCGTGATCTTGGGGCGAACGTCAGAAGACTTGCTGGCCATGGGAGATCCTTGGGTTGCGGGTGGTGCGGGGCGGAGCTGCAGGACACTGGTGGTAGCGGGGGCGGGACTCGAACCCGCGACACCACGATTATGAGCCGTGTGCTCTAACCACCTGAGCTACCCCGCCGCGGAGGCCGGTCTCCCGAGGGAGGTCCGACCCAGAGCCCCTTTACGGAATCGAACCGTAGACCTTCTCCTTACCATGGAGACGCTCTGCCGACTGAGCTAAAGGGGCAACGACGGAGAACGATACACACGCCCCGCCACGATGAGAAATCGGCTCCCGCGGAGCCTTCCCGGGCCTGTCCGGACCCCCTTCGGGAGGGGTGTCGGGCGGGGTGTCAGGCGGCCTGGATCCGGGGCCAGCCGACGGCCTCCTCGAGCTCGTAGGACAGCGCGAGCAGGCGTGCCTCCCGCCCGGCTCCGGCGCCCAGCATCATCCCCTGCGGGAGCCCGGCGGCGGTCGTGGCGAGGGGGAGCGAGATCGCCGGCTCGCCGGTGGCGTTCTGCAGCGGCGTGAAGGCCACCCAGTCCATCAGCCGGGCCATGATCTCCTCGTAGTCCTGGTCGGGTCGCAGGTGCCCGACCCGGGGCGTCTCGGTGGCCAGGGTCGGCGTCAGGGTGATGTCGTACGACGCCCGGTGCCGGGCGGCGAGGCGTTGCGAGCCGCGCAGCACCGCGATCGAGAACGGCTGCTTGTGCAGGTTGCGGGCGGCGTGGCGGGCCAGGCCGAGGGTGAGGTTGTCGAGCCGGGACGGGTCCCAGGTGGGCCCGAAGTCCTTCGTGCCCCGTCGCACGATGACCAGCGCCAGCATCGCCCAGAAGCGCACGAAGTGGTCGGGGAAGCTCGCCGGCACCGGGTTGTCGACCTCCTCGACGTGGTGGCCGAGCTGCTCGAGCAGCTCGGCCGTGCGGAGGGTCAGCTCGCGGACCTCGGGGCTGCACGAGCGCCCGATGCCCTCGGTGACGACGGCGACCCGCAGCCGGGCGCGGCTGGGACGGGTGACGTCGCCCACGGGCGGGAGGAGCGGGTTGCGCCAGACCTTCTCGGCCTCGCGGTAGAACGCGGCGGTGTCGCGGACGCTGCGGGTCAGCACGCCGTCGGAGACGATCCGCACCGGCATCGCGCGCATCATCCGGTCCTGGGCCAGGCGGCCGCGGGTGGGCTTGAGGCCGACCAGCCCGTTGACCGCGGCCGGGATCCGGATCGACCCGCCCCCGTCGTTGGCGTGCGCGATCGGCACCGCCCCGGCCGCGACGAGGGCGGCGGAGCCGGCGGACGAGGCGCCGGCGTAGTGGTCGGTGCCCCACGGCGAGCGCACCGGGCCGAGCCGCACGTGGTCGGCGGCGCCGGAGAACCCGAACTCCGAGAGCTGGGTCTTGCCGAGCGGGATCAGCCCGGTCGCAAGGTACATCCGGGCGAAGTCGCCGTCCACGGCCTGCGGCTGGGCGGTGAACGCGTCGGACCCGTGCTGGGTCGGCATGCCGGCCACGTCGGCGTTGTCCTTGACGAAGGTGGGCACGCCCGCGAACCAGCCGCCGCGGGGGTGGCGTGCCTCCTCGCGCGCCCGGTCGTAGGCGGCGTACGCCACGGCGCCGAGCGCGGCGTCGACCTGCTCGGTGCGGGCGATGGCGGCCTCGACCACCTCGGGCACCGAGACCGAGCCGGCGCGCAGCGCCTCGACCAGGCCGGTCGCGTCGAGGTCGGCGAGGGCGTCGTCGGGGGTGAACGCGTGCACGCGTCCGGCTGCTGTCATGCGCGTGAGACTAGCCAGCGCGCCCCGCGGGCGACAGGCTCTCGGCTCCCCCGCGCGCCGCCCGGACGTCATCCGAACCCGCACCCACCACCACGCCTTCGCATGACGCAACCCGCGCGCCGCCGGTCAGCCGGCACACCCCCGCCGGTGGCACCCGGCGAGGTGGTCGTCGACGAGCCCGATCGCCTCCATCAGGGCGTACATCGTCGTCGGCCCGACGAAGGCGAAGCCGGCCTTCTTCAGCGCCGCGGACAGCGCGACCGACTCGGGCGAGGTGGTGGGGACGTCGGCGGTGGTGCGGGGCGCCGGGCCGGGCTCGGGCCGGAAGGACCAGATGAACGCCTCCAGCCCGCCGTGCTCGCGCAGGGCGACGGTGGCGCGGGCGTTGGTGACGGCCGCCTCGACCTTGCGACGGTTGCGCACGATGCCGGCGTCGGCCATCAGCCGCTCCACGTCGCGCTCGTCGAAGGCCGCGACGGTGTCGGCGTCGAAGCCGGCGAACGCGGCGCGGAAGCGCTCGCGCTTGTCGAGGATGGTGCGCCACGACAGGCCCGACTGGAACGCCTCGAGGGTGAGCCGCTCGAGGTGTGCGGCCTCGCCGTCGACGCGCAGGCCCCACTCGGTGTCGTGGTAGTCGCGGTTGACCGGGTCGCCGGCACCCCAGGGGCAGCGCGGGACCCCGTCGGCGCCGACCACGGGACCGACTCCGCTCTCCATGCGGGCATCCTCGCGCACGCCGGGGACAACCGGGCCCCAGCCGGGCTCAGCCGCGTTGCTTGAGCCTGACGTTGGGCAGCGGCGGCGCGGGGATGGGCTGCAGGTCGAGGTCGACCACGCCGAACCGGCCCGGGGCCACGTCGCGACCGTCGGCCACCACGCCGTCGCCGACGACGACCTGGTCCTGCCACTCCTGGCGGTAGCCGGCGACCTCGTCGTGGGTGCGGCCGATGAAGTTCCACCACATGACGATCGACTCGCCGAACGGCGGGCCGCCGAGGAGGAGCAGGCGCGCCTCGTCGGAGGCGGTGAGGGTGATGCTGGAGCGCCCGGCCGGGACGTGCCCCAGGTCGCTCGGGGCCAGCTCCTGGCCGTCGACGTCGATCGAGCCCACGTCGAGCAGCACGCCGTGCTCGAAGGAGGGGTCGACCTCGATCTCCAACGACCTGCCGGGGGCGAGCATGACCTCGGCGCCGAGGAGCGGGGTGTGCACCTCCACCGGCGAGCTCGCGCCGAGGAGCGAGCCGATGAACACCCGAGCCTCCCAGCCGGGCCCGCGGACGGGCTGGGGCGCGAAGTGCTCGAAGCGGGGCTCGACGTGGCGGCTGCCGTCGGGCAGCGCGATCCACAGCTGGGCGCCGTGGAGCGTGGTCGTGCCGGGGGTCGACACCTCCGTGTGGCTGATCCCGCGGCCGGCGGTCATCAGGTTGAGCTCGCCGGGTCGCACGGTGGCCCGGCTGCCGACGGAGTCGCGGTGCTCCAGCTCGCCGTCGAAGAGCCAGCTCGCGGTCTGCAGGCCGGTGTGCGGGTGGGCCGGGAGCACCATCCCGCCGGTCTCGTCGACCTCGTCGGGACCGTAGTGGTCGACGAAGCACCAGGCGCCGATCAGCGAACGCTGGCGCTGCGGCAGCGTGCGACGTACGCGCATGGCCCGGGGACCTCCCAGCGGGACCTCACGCGGTGCGAGCACCTCGACATCGGTCATCGTGCGCCACGGTACCCGTAGGGGTGAACCCCGCGCAGCCGGTCTCCGGACTCGGCCCGCGTCCGGAGCGCGAGCGGGCCCGGCCGGGCTCCGTCCGGCGGAATAGGAGGGCCGTGGTGCCCGTTGCCGCCAGTCGTGCCCTCCCTCTTCGAGCCCCTGTCGCTCGGTGCCGTCCGCGCCGACAACCGCGTCCTGATGGCACCGCTGACCCGGATGCGTGCGACGGTGCCCGGCGACGTGCCCAACGACCTGATGCGCGACTACTACGTCCAGCGCGCGGGAGGCGGCCTGCTGATCTCGGAGGGCACGCAGATCAGCCCGGAGGGCAAGGGCTACATGGACACCCCCGGCATCCACAACGCCGAGCAGGTCGCGGGCTCGCGCCGGGTCACCGACGCGGTGCACGAGGCCGGCGGGCTCATCGCCGCCCAGCTGTGGCACGTCGGCCGGGTCTCGCACGAGTCGTTCCACGACGGCGACCTGCCGGTCTCGGCGAGCGACGGGCCCTACCGCAACCGCACCACCGTGCGCGGCGCGGACGGTCGCCCCACCCGCGTGGCCTGCCCGGTCCCCCGCCCGCTGCGCCTCGAGGAGATCCCCCGGCTGGTCGAGGACTACCGCCGGGCGACGCGCCACGCCCGCGAGGCGGGCTTCGACCTCGTCGAGATCCACGCCGCGCACGGCTACCTGCTGCACCAGTTCGTCGCCGCCGACAGCAACCGGCGCACCGACGCGTACGGCGGTCCGCTGGCCCGCCGCGCCCGGCTCCTGCTCGAGGTGACCGACGCCGTCGCCGACGCCTGGTCCGCGGACCGGGTCGGCGTCCGGATCTCGCCGATCGGCTCGTTCAACGGCACCGAGGACCCCGAGGGTGCCGAGGCGGGCCTCCACGTCGCGGCCGAGCTCGGCCGCCGCGGCCTGGCGTTCCTCCACCTGTCCGAGCCGGACTGGACGGGCGGCCCCGCGCTCGACGACGACTACCGCCGCGCCCTGCGGGCGGCGCACCCCGGCCCGATCGTCGGCGCCGGCAGCTACGACCTCGCCAAGGCCGAGCGGCTCGTCGGCGCGGGCCTCATCGACGCCGCCGCGTTCGGGCGTTCCTTCATCGCCAACCCCGACCTGCCGCGCCGGCTCTCCGAGGGGCTGCCGCTCAACCCTCCGCGTCCCGAGACGTTCTACGGCGGCGACGCCGAGGGCTACACCGACTACCCGGCGTACGGCGCCGCGTGAGGCCGCCGCACGCGTGGGCACCGTCACTGTTTAAGGGTTCGTCGCCGAGCCCCTCCGGCGCCTAGGGTCAGCACGACATGCAGGACCACCCACCCCGGATCGCGACGTTCTACACCGGCTCCGACGACGCACCCACGCCGGACCCCGAGACCCGGTCACCGCTGGCGTTCCTGCGATGGGTCCTGGGCCAGCAGAAGGCGCTGATCGCGCTCTCGTCGCTGTGCTACGCGCTGTGGTTCCTGCCGATGACGCTCGGGCCGTGGATCTTCGGCCGCGCGGTCGACCAGGGCATCGTCGGCGGCTCGGAGGCGGCGCTCCTCGGCTGGGCGGGCCTGCTGCTCGCCGTCGTCGTGGTGGGCGGCGTCTTCGGCATCGTCTCCCACACCCTGGTCGTGCGCAGCTGGCTCGTCGCGCTCTACGGGACGCTCGAGATGGTCACCCGCAAGGTGGCCCAGATGGGGCACGTGCTGCCCCGGCGGGCGCCGACCGGCGAGGTGCTGAGCGTCGCGTCGAGCGACTCCGACGAGTTCGGTGCGCTCACCGAGATCGTGGCGCGCACCCTGGGCCAGCTCGCGTCCTACCTCACCGTCGCGTTCATCGTGCTCACGATGTCGTGGGAGCTGGGCCTGCTCACCCTGGTGGCGGCGCCCCTCCTCGTCGGCGCGGCGCTCCCACTGCTGCGCCCGCTGCACCGCCGCCAGCAGCTCGAGCGCTCCCGCACCTCCGACCTGACCTCGCTGGCCACCGACATCGTGGCCGGCCTGCGGATCCTCCGCGGCATCGGCGGAGAGCAGACCTTCGGGGCCAACTACGACCGCCAGTCGCAGTCGGCCCGGCAGGCCGGCGTCGCCGCCGGCATCTGGCAGGCCGTCGTCGAGGCCGTGGGCGTCCTGCTCTCGGGCATCTTCCTCGTCGCGCTGGTGTGGCTCGGCACCCGGCAGGTCCAGGCCGGCGAGCTGAGCGTCGGCGAGCTCATCACCTTCCTCGGCTACGGCCTCTTCATGGTCGGGCCCATCCGGACCTTCTTCGAGTTCGCCCAGAAGGGCGTGCGGTCCCTGGTCAGCGCACGCAAGGCCACCGCGATCTTCGACCAGCGGCCCCCGTGGCGCGAGCCGGCCGAGCCGGTCGCGCTCGACGGCAGCGCCACGCTCCACGACGCGGCGAGCGGTCTGACGGTGGAGCCGGGCGTCCTGACGGTCGTCGTGAGTGCGGTGCCCGAGCAGAGCGCGGCGCTCGCCGACCGGCTTGGCCGCTACCTGCCCGCCGACACCGAGCCCGTCCCCGCCGTGGAGGACGACGGCACCAAGGGCCGCGCCGCGCGGCGCTCGCGGGCCGAGCGAGCGCGCGAGCGGGCCCGGATCGCGGCGCGCGACGAGGAGCGGGCGACCCGCGAGTGGGGCGTCACCCTCGGCGGCGTCGACCTGTCCCGGGCCACGCTCGACGACGTACGCCGCCAGGTGCTGGTCAGCGACACGTCCAGCCAGCTCTTCGCCGGCACCCTCCAGGACGCCGTCGACCCCCACGCCCGGCTCACCCGGGAGCAGGCCGAGCACGCGCTGCGCGTCGCCAACGCCGAGGACGTCTACGACGCACTCCCCGAGGGCTGGCAGGGCCAGCTCGACGAGCGCGGCCGTGGCCTGTCCGGCGGGCAGCGCCAGCGGGTGGTGCTGGCGCGAGCGATCGCGACCGACGCGCCGATCCTGGTGCTGGTGGAGCCGACCTCCGCCGTCGACGCCCACACCGAGGCACGCATCGCCGAGCGGGTCGCGGAGACCCGGCGCGGCCGCACGACGGTGGTCACCACGGTCTCGCCCCTGTGGCTGCACCACGCCGACCGCGTCGTGCTGCTGCACGACGGCACCGTCGTCGCCGAGGGCCGCCACGCCGACCTGCTGGCCGACCACGACGGCTACCGGCGCGTGGTGGCCCGCGAGATG
The DNA here is from genome assembly GCF_058355585.1 of Nocardioides sp. Z13_37. Taxonomy (NCBI): domain Bacteria; kingdom Bacillati; phylum Actinomycetota; class Actinomycetes; order Propionibacteriales; family Nocardioidaceae; genus Nocardioides; species Nocardioides sp. Z13_37. The sequence continues at coordinate 288,728 of NZ_JBZGDV010000005.1, forward strand.
GACGACGCGATGGACAGCGAGATGGACAGCGAGGAGACGGTCCGATGAGCACCGACCTGCTCGCCACCTCGGCCGAGACCTGGCGCGACCGGGCCGACGACCCGCCCGCGATCCCCGACGAGCTGCTGCCGCCCGAGCACGCCGGCCTGCGTGAGCGCAACCGCGCCCTGTGGCAGCGCCACGACCTGCGGCGCCAGCGGGCCGAGGACGTCTACGACGCCTCGCGCAACCCGGTGCGCGGCTGGCCGGTGTCGGGCAACCGCGCGGTGCTGGCGTTCCTCGTCGACCTGGTGCGCAGCCGCAAGCGGACCTTCGTGCTGCTGGTCGTGCTCAACGCCCTGGCCGCGGGCTCCGCCCTCGTCGTGCCGCGCCTGCTCGGCTCCCTCGTCAACCGGGTGGACACCCAGGGCACGGGCGCGAGCGGCCTCGACACGATCGCCCTGGCGGTCGTCGGCGTCGTCGTCCTCCAGGCGCTGCTCACCTTCGGCGCGCAGCGCACGTCGACCTACTTCGGCCAGGACCTGCTCGCCTCGGCCCGCGAGCACGTCGTCCGCACGATCCTGCGCCTGCCAGTGGGCCGCGTCGAGGGAGCCAGCACCGGCGACCTGGTCACCCGCGTCACCCGCGACGTCGGCACGATGGCCCGCTCGGTGCAGTGGGGCGTGCCGCGCCTGCTGATCTCGCTGATGACGGTCGTGCTCTCGATCGTGGCGATGCTGCTCAACTCGCTGCTGCTGGCGGTGCCCGCGCTGGTGGTCTTCGCGCTCTGCACCCCCGCCGTGCGCACCTACCTGCGTCGCGCGCCCAAGGCGTACATCACCGAGGGCGCCACCTATTCGCGCATCAACACCACGCTCACCGAGACCGTCGAGGGGTCGCGGACCGTCGAGGCACTGGGGCTCTCGCGGGCTCGCGTGGCGGCGGGCTCCGACGACATCGCGGTGTCGGGGCAGGCCGAGCGCTACGGCATGACGCTGCGCAACGTGCTGTTCGCGGCCCTCAACGCCGCATTCCAGGTGCCGCAGGTCGTCACGCTGGTCGTCGGCGCCTACGGCTACAGCCGCGGCTGGGTCGACCTCGGGCAGATCACCGCCGCGCTGCTCTACGTCGTCGCGCTGGCCGAGCCGCTCGACGCGGTCATCGGCGAGGTCGACCGCCTCCAGGTGGGCGCGGCGTCGACGAGCCGGCTGCTCGGCATCGCCGAGGTGCCGCCCGACCGCGAGCCCGGCGACAAGCTGCCCGAGGGCGCCGAGCTCGTCGGGTCGGACCTCCGCTTCGCCTACCGCGAGGGCCACGACGTGCTCCACGGCGTCGACCTGCGCCTGCGCACGGGCGAACGCCTGGCGGTCGTCGGCCCCAGCGGGTCGGGCAAGTCGACCCTCGGACGGCTGCTGTCGGGGATCAACCGCCCCCGCACCGGCTCGGCGCGGGTGGGCGGGGTCGACCTGGTCGACCTGCCGCTCGAGGTGCTGCGCACGGAGGTCGCGCTCGTCACCCAGGAGCACCACGTCTTCATCGGCTCCGTGCGCGACAACGTCGTGCTGGCGCGCGAGGACTCCTCCGACGACGACGTGCGCCGGGCGCTGGCCGCCGTCGGTGGCCTGTCGTGGGTCGAGCGGCTGCCGGAGGGCCTCGACACGATGATCGGCTCCGGGCGCTTCGCGCTGACCCCGGCCCAGGCGCAGCAGGTCGCCCTGGCCCGGCTGATCATCGCCGACCCGCACACCCTCGTGCTCGACGAGGCCACGTCGCTCATCGACCCGCGCACCGCGCGCACGCTCGAGGGGTCGATGAACAGCCTCCTCGAGGGCCGTACGGTCGTGGCGATCGCGCACCGCCTGCACACCGCCCACGACGCCGACCGCATCGCGGTGGTCCTCGACGGGCGCATCGTCGAGCTCGGCAGCCACGACGAGCTGATCGAGCTCGACGGGGAGTACGCCGCCCTGTGGCGCGCCTGGACCTCCTGAGCCCCGCACTCAGCCGTCGAGGCTGCGGTCGAGGTTGATCACGGCGCTGATCAGGCTGAGGTGGGTGAAGCCCTGCGGGAAGTTGCCCAGCTGCTCGCCGTTGAGCGCGACCTGCTCGGCGTACTGGCCGAGGTGGTTGGCGTAGGTGAACATCTTCTCCAGCGCCAGGCGGGCCTCGGCGAGGCGACCGGCGCGGGTCAGCGCCTCGACGTACCAGAAGGAGCACAGCGAGAACGTGCCCTCCCCGTCGAGGGTGCCGTCGGCGGCGGAGACGCCGTCACCGAAGGCCTCGGGCTCGTAGCGCAGCACCAGGCTGTCGGAGACCAGCCGCTCCTCGATGGCCGACAGCGTGGAGAGGAAGCGCGGGTCGTCGGGTGCCAGCATCTTCACCATCGGCATCAGCAGCGCGCCCGCGTCGAGCACGTCGCTGCCGGCGAAGGCGGTGAACGCGCCGATGTCGTCGTTCCAGCACTCGGTCATCACGCGCTCGTAGATCTCGTCGCGCGTCGCGGCCAGGCGGGTGAGGTCGCCGGGCAGGCCGCGGCGGCGGGCCACGCGCATCATCCGCTCGACGGCGACCCAGCTCATCACCAGCGAGCTGGTGTGGGTGCGCGGCTGCGACCTGATCTCCCACATCCCCGCGTCGGGGCGCGCCCAGTTGTCCATCAGCCACGAGACGATCCGGCGCAGGTCGCCCCAGGCGTCGTGGCTGATGCCGCGCCCGTGCTTGTCGAAGAGGTAGACCGAGTCGATCAGCTCGCCGTAGACGTCGAGCTGCAGCTGGTCGACCGCGGCGTTGCCGACGCGCACCGGCCGGGAGTCGCGGTAGCCGGCGAGGTGGTCGAGCTCGCGCTCGTGGGGCAGGTCGCCGTCGAGGTCGTAGACCACCCGCAGCGGTCCGAGCTCCTCGTCGACGCCGTCGTCGGCGGCCTCCCCGAGCCGCTCGGAGAGGAAGCGCACGAACGCCCCCGCCTCCTCGGTGAAGCCGAGGCGCAGGAGGGCGTAGACGCTGAACGCGGCGTCGCGGATCCACACGTAGCGGTAGTCCCAGTTGCGCGAGCCGCCGATGCTCTCCGGGAGGCTGGTGGTCGGCGCGGCGATGATCCCGCCCGTGGGCTCGTGGCACAGCAGCTTGAGGGTGAGCGCCGAGCGATCCACCCACTCGCGCCACCGCCCGGTGTAGGTCGCCTGCGAGAGCCACTCGCGCCAGTAGGCGGCGGTGGCCTCGAAGAGCTCCGACACGTCGGCGGGCGTGCAGCCGCGGGCGGGCTCGTCGGGGGCCAGCACCTCGAGCACGAACAGCGCGGACTCGCCGGTCGCGAGCGCCACCCCGGCCGACGCGGCACGCGCCTCGACGTCGAGGTCGACGGTGCTCGACAGCGCCAGGTGGACGTCGCCGTCGGCGAAGCGCACCACGCCGTCCTCGACGTCCAGGTCGGGGTCCGTGCGGGCGTAGTCGGGGCGGGGCGTCATCTCCATGGTGAGCTCGACCGAGCCGCGCAGCCCGACCACGCGGCGCACCAGCCGCTGCCGGTGGTCGGGGTCGTGGGCGCGCAGCACCGGCATGAAGTCCTGGACCTCCACCACTCCGTCCTCGGTCATGAAGCGGGTGACGAGGATGTTGGTCTCCGGGTGGTAGTACTGCTGGCTGCGCGCATCGGGGTCGTCGGGCGCCAGCCGCCACGACCCGCCGTCGGGGTCGAGCAGCGAGGCGAAGACGCTCGGCGCGTCGAACCGGCCCGGGCAGAACCAGTCGATGGTGCCGTCGGTCGCGACGAGGGCCGCCGTGCGGAGGTCGCCGATCAGGCCGTGGTCGGCGATGGGCGCGGCCGGTCCGCCGGGACCCCGGGCATCACTGCCCATCGGCGTCACGGCCCAGGCGCCAGCCGTCCTCGGGGAGGGCGAGCGCCGCGTCCGGCCCCCAGGAGCCCTGCTCGTACGGCAGGGGCGCCGGCCGGTCGTCGAGCACCGGCTGGCACACCTGCCACAGCCGCCGGGTCTCGTCGGCGTGCGAGAAGAGGGTGTGGTCGCCGTGGAGCACGTCGAGGAGCAGCCGCTCGTAGGCCTCGAGCGGCTCGTCGTTCGGGAGCTCCTCCCCCAGGTCGAGACGCATGGTCGCCGGGGCGAGCTCCATCTCGGGGCCGGGGCGCTTGCCGAGCAGGTCGACGTGGACCTGCGCCTCGTCGGAGAGCTCGAGGACGAGCTCGTCGGGGGCAAGTCCGTCGCCGAACACCGTCGAGTCGGGCGCTCGGAAGCGGAGCGTCACCGTGCGGGCCGTCTCGGCCATCGCCTTGCCGGTGCGCAGGAAGAACGGGACGCCGCGCCAGCGGTCGTTGTCGACCCAGACTTCCAGCGCCACGAAGGTCTCGACGTCGGAGTCGTCCGCGACGTCGTCCTCGTCGCGGTAGCCGTCGTACTGCCCGAGCACGACCCGCCCCGGGTCGAGCGGTCGTACGTCGGCGAGCACCGCGGCGCGGGCGCGTCGGACGGCGGCGGCCGACCACTCCCCCGGGTCCTCCAGGGCGACCGCGCCGAGGATCTGGAACAGGTGCGTGGAGACCATGTCGCGCAGCGCGCCGGTGGACTCGTAGAACGAGCCGCGGCCCTCCATCGCCAAGGTCTCGGGCACGTCGACCTGCACCGAGGCGATGCTCTCGCGGCTCCACGCCGGCTCGAAGAGGGCGTTGGCGAAGCGCAGCGCGAGCAGGTTCTGCACCGCCTCCTTGCCGAGGAAGTGGTCGATGCGGAAGACCTGGTCCTCGTCGAAGACGTCGTGCACGTCGCGGTCCAGCTCCTCGAACGACGCCAGGTCGAGGCCGAAGGGCTTCTCGATCACCAGCCGGGCGCCCTCGGCCAGCCCCTCGCGTCCCAGCATCGCGACCATGCCGCCCATCGCCGCGGGCGGGACCGAGAGGTAGACCAGGCGCAGCACGTCGTCGCCGAGCCCCTCCTCCACCTCGCGCACGCGCGCGGCGAGGTCGGCGTCGGAGACCTGGAACGAGAGGCGGTCGAGGAGGACGCGCACCAGGTCGTCGTCGAGGTCGTCGACCGTGTCGCGCAGCCCCTCCAGCACCTCGTCGCGGAACTCGTCGTCCGAGCCGGGCGAGTGGCGCCCGCTGCCGATCACGGCGTACTCCCGGGGCAGGCGGCCGGCCGCCGCGAGGCGGTAGAGGCCAGGGAACAGCTTGCGCGACGCGAGGTCGCCGCGGGCACCGAAGAGGACGAAGACGCAGGGCGGGAGGTCGGTGTCGCCGGAGGTCGCTCGAGCAGCGGTCGTCATGCCCGCCACGCTAACGATCACCCGAAGGAGTGGGCCCTCGCGCGACGCGTCACGTGTTGCTGTAGACCGCCGGTCCGCCGTCGTCCCCGGCCGCACCGCCCGAGGGACTGGGCCCGCGGCCCGCCCAGGTCCAGGCGTAGGCCGGGTCCTCGACGGCGAGGCCGCCCTCGCCGAGCTCGAGCGGGGCGAAGGTGTCGACCATGACGGCCGACTCCTCGAAGTACTGCACCCCCAGCGAGGCCTCGATCGCGCTGGGCTGCGGGCCGTGCGCGTGGCCGCCGGGGTGCAGGCTGATCGAGCCGATGCCGATGCCCGAGCCCTTGCGGGCCTCGTAGTCGCCGCCGACGTAGAACATCACCTCGTCGGAGTCGACGTTGGAGTGGTAGTAGGGCACCGGGATCGCGAGGTCGTGGTAGTCGACCTTGCGGGGCAGGAAGTTGCAGATCACGAAGTTCCAGCCCTCGAAGACCTGGTGCACCGGCGGCGGCTGGTGGACCTTGCCGGTGATCGGCATGTAGTCCTCGACGTTGAACGTGTAGGGGTAGAGGCACCCGTCCCAGCCCACCACGTCGAAGGGGTGCGTGGCGTAGGTCAGCCGGGTGCCGACGATGCCGGCGCTGGTGCGGTGCTTGACCAGCACCTCGACGTCCGTGCCCTCGACCTCGAAGGTCTCGGCCGGGCCGTGGAGGTCGCGCTCGCAGTAGGGCGCGTGCTCGAGCAGCTGGCCGAAGCGCGACAGGTAGCGCTTGGGCGGGTGGATGTGGCTGTTGGCCTCCACCGCGTAGAGCCGCGACGGCTCGCCCGGCACCCACCGGTGGTCGGTCGCGCGCGGGATGACGACGTAGTCGCCGGTGCGGTAGGGCACGACCCCGAAGACGGTCTCGACGGTGCCGCTGCCGGACTCGACGTAGACGCACTCGTCGCCGATGGCGTTGCGGTAGAGCGGGGACGGGTCGGTGCCCGTCAGCACGTAGGCGATCCGGACGTCGTTGTTGCCCAGCACCAGCCGCCGGCCCTCGACCGGGCAGGACCCGGTCTGCAGGTCGTGCAGCCGGAGGTGCCGCGGCTTGAGCGGGTGGTTGGGGGTGCGCGACTGGTCGGCGAGGTCCCACACCCGGCTGTCGGTGATCGCGCTCGGCACGCCCCGGCGGTAGAGCAGCGAGGAGTCGGAGGAGAACCCCTCCTCGCCCATCAGCTCCTCGCGGAAGAGGTGGCCGTCGTCGTCGCGCAGCTGGGTGTGCCGCTGGCGGGGCAGCCGACCGAGTGCTCGGTAGTGGGCCATCAGTGCGCTCCGTTCATCCGATTACCGGACGTTTGCGTCCGTTATCTGGTGGCTAGAGTAGCCCCGTGGTCCCCCCTCCTGCATCCCCCGATCCCGCCCGCAGAGCTGCCTGGCCCGAGGAGTGGCGCGGCCTCGTCGACGACGCCGCGATCTTCCCGCCCGGCGACGTGCCGCTCCACGAGGCGACCACGGCCCACACCGCGCGCCGCGAGGAGTGGTGGGCCGACCTGGTCGGCAGCCTCGTGCTCCGCGACACCGACCTGCCGCTCGTCCGCGGCTTCGGCGGCCCGCTGTCGGTCGTGGTGACCGGGGGCGCCGGCCAGCTCGCCGGCCCGCTCGGCGCGGCCGCCCGCCTCGGGCTGCACGTCGCAGCCGTGGAGATCGCCGTGCGCGACGTCGACGACCCGGTGGGCAACGTGCGCCGCATCGACGCCGCGTTGCGTGCCGCCGGGGCCGACGACGTCCCGCTCTTCGTCGAGCTGCCCGGGCCGGTGACCGCCGGTTGGCTGGCCGCCGCCGACGAGGTCGCTGCCTGCGGGCACCGCCTCAAGCTCCGCCTGGGCAACGTCGACCACGACCTCGTCCCCGGGTCCGCGACCGTCGCCGGATGGCTCGACGCGGCGCTCGACCGCGAGACCCCGTTCAAGGCCACCGCCGGGCTGCACCGGGCGGTGCGCCACGACCCGGAGGGCGGCGGCGCGCACGGCTTCCTCAACCTGATGGCGGCGACGAGGACGCTGTGGGACGGCGGCACCGTCGAGGACGCGACGGCCGTCCTGGAGGAGCGCGACGGCGCCGCGCTCACCGCGGCGCTCGCCGGGGGCGGGGTGGCGTCGGCCCGGCGCTGGTTCACCTCGTTCGGCTCGTGCTCGGTCACCGAGCCGCTCGACGACCTGATCGCCCTCGGACTGGTGGAGGACAACGGATGAGCCGCAACAGCTGGGTCGAGGGAGCCGCCGGCTCCGGGTTCGACGTCGACCACCTCCCCTACGGCGTCTTCGCGCGCTCCGGCGAGCGCCCGCGGGTCGCGGTGCGCATCGGCGACCAGGTGCTCGACCTCAGCGTGGTGGCGGCCGCCGACATGGTCGACACCCACGAGCTGTTCGACCAGCCCACGCTCAACCCGTTCATGGCGGCCGGTCCCGCAGTCTGGGAGTCGACCCGCGCGTGGGTGACCGGCCTGCTGACCGACCAGACGGAGCGCGACCTCGTCGAGCCGGCCCTGGCGCCGGTCGACTCGGTGACGATGCTGCTGCCGTTCACGGTCGGCGACTACGTCGACTTCTACGCCTCCGAGCACCACGCCTCCAACGTCGGCCGGATCTTCCGTCCCGACCAGGAGCCGCTGCTGCCCAACTGGAAGCACCTCCCCGTCGGCTACCACGGCCGCTCGGGAACGGTCGTGGTCTCGGGCACCGACGTCGTACGCCCGCACGGGCAGCGCAAGGCGCCGGCGGAGGAGCGGCCGAGCTTCGGCCCGTCCCGTCGCCTCGACATCGAGGCCGAGCTCGGCTTCGTCGTCGGGGTGCCGTCAGCGCTGGGCGACCGGGTCGCCACGGCCGACTTCGCGCGGCACACCTTCGGCGTCGTCGGCCTCAACGACTGGTCGGCGCGCGACATCCAGGCGTGGGAGTACGTCCCGCTCGGGCCGTTCCTCGGCAAGTCGTTCGCGACCTCGATCAGCGCGTGGGTGACCCCGCTCGCGGCGCTCGACGCCGCCTGGACCGACCTGCCCGGCCAGGACGACCCGGAGGTGCTCGACTACCTCCGCGTCGAGGGCCGCGCGGGCCTCGACATCGAGGTGGAGGTGGTGCTCGACGGCGAGGTGGTCTCGCGTCCGCCCTACCGCACGATGTACTGGTCGCCGGCCCAGATGCTCGCCCACACCACGGTCAACGGCGCCACCGTGCGCACCGGCGACCTGTGGGGGTCGGGCACGGTCTCGGGCGCCGAGCCCGGCCAACGCGGGTCGCTGCTCGAGCTGAGCTGGGGCGGCACCGAGCCGTTCACCGCCGGCGGACGCGAGCGCACCTTCCTCGAGGACGGCGACGAGGTGACCCTGCGCTACACCGCGCCGGGCACGGGGGGCGGGCGGATCACCCTCAGCGAGGTGACCGGGCGCATCCTCCCGGCCCGGACCTAGGCTGCTCGGTGTGAAGCAGCTCGGTCAGTACGCCGCCCCGCGGCACGTCGTCGCGCACCTGAGCGACCCGCACCTGATCGGCGGCGGCGCCCTCCACTACGGCGTCATCGACAACGCCGCCAACCTGCGCCGCGCGCTCGACCGGCTCGCGGCGGTGCGGCCCGCGCCCCGGGCGCTGGTGTTCACCGGCGACCTCGCCGACCGCGCCGAGCCCGACGCGTACGCCACCCTCCGCTCGATCGTGGAGCCCTTCGCGGCCGGGATCGGCGCGACGGTGGTGTGGACGATGGGCAACCACGACGAGCGCGCGCCCTTCGCCAAGGCCATGTTCGACTCCGACGACGCCGGGTGCCAGGACCGGGTGCACGACGTCGACGGGCTGCGCATCGTCGCCCTCGACACCAGCGTGCCCGGCCACCACCACGGCGAGCTGCTGCCCGAGCAGCTGGCGTGGCTCTCCGACGTGCTCGCCACCCCGGCCGAGCACGGGACGCTGCTGGCGATGCACCACCCGCCGCTGCCCCTGCCGATGGTCCGCGCCGCCGAGCTGATCGAGCTGCACGACCAGCAGGCGCTCGCCGACGTGATCACCGGCACCGACGTGCGCGGCATCCTCGCCGGCCACCTGCACCTGCCCACGTGGTCGACGTTCGCCGGGGTGCCGGTCTCGGTGACGGCCGCCAGCTGCTACACCCTCGACCCGGCACCCGTCGACCGCTTCGTCTCGGGCGTCGACACCGGCCAGGGCTTCACGATGGTGCACGCCTACGACGACCGCCTCGTGCACACCCAGGTGCTGATCGAGCGCGGCACCGAGGTGAGCCACATCGGCTCCGACATCGAGGCCGCGCTCGAGGACGTGCCCGTGGAGCAGGCGCGCGAGCTCGCCTCCAGCAAGACGTCCCCGTTCAACTCCTAGCCTCCCGAGGACCCTCGACCTTGCGACTCCTGCTCATGCGCCACGGCCAGACGCACGCCAACGTCTCCGGCGAGCTCGACACCGCCCACCCCGGGCTCGACCTCACCGACCTCGGCCGTGCCCAGGCCGTGGCGGCCGCGAAGGCCCTCGCCGATGAGCGGCTCGACGCGATCTACGTCTCCAGCCGGGTGCGCACCCACCAGACCGCCGCGCCCACCGCGCAGGAGCGCGGCCTCGACCCGGTGCAGCTCGACGGACTGGAGGAGGTCTCCGCGGGCGACTTCGAGATGCGCAACGACCACGACGCCGTCGCCGGCTACATCGGTGCCGTCGCGGCGTGGCTCGAGGGCGACCTCGGCCACCGGATGCCCGGCGGCGAGACGGGCGAGGAGTTCCTGGCCCGCTACGACGCGGCGGTGCGCACCATCGCCGAGGCGGGCCACGAGGCCGCGCTCGTCGTCAGCCACGGTGCCGCGCTGCGCACCTGGGCCTCGAGCCGGATGGCGCCCAGCCCGCAGGCCCCGCCGGCCCACCAGCCGCTGCACAACACCGCGCTGATCGTGCTCGACGGCGACCCCCGCACCGGCTGGGAGCTGGTGTCGTGGCAGGGCCACCCCGTGGGCGGCGACTTCCTCGAGGACCCGACGGCCGAGGACCCGACCGGCGACCTCGACTCCGACGGGGACGGCGAGATCGGCTGAGCGACCAGCCGCGCTAGACGCCCTCGGTGCCGATGCCGGGGTGCACGAACGGCTTGCCGGCCCGCAGCTGCTCGACCGAGCCGGGGTGCACCCGCGCGAGGTGGTCGAGCCCGCGCCGGCGGTAGCGCAGCGTCTGCACGACGCCCAGGGTCCAGAACGCGTACTGCACGGCCATCGCCAGCTTGAAGTCGCCGAGCGTGTACGAGCCCATCCCGCCCGAGGCCGACAGGTCGAGCACCAGACCGATGAGGGCCATCGTCAGCAGCGAGGCCGTGAAGCCGCCGATGTTGACCAGCCCGTTGGCGCGCCCGGTCTCGTGCGCCGGGGTGAACGAGCGGGCGAGGTCGAAGCCCACCATCGCCGCCGGTCCACCGCTCGCGGTGGCGAAGGCCATCACGACCACCAGCCACGTCGGCGCCGCCCCCGGCCACAGCAGCACGGCCGTCCACGGGACCACCATCGCCAGCACGACGCCGACCACGATCCACGAGCGGTAGTAGGGCAGCCGGCCCACCAGCCGGGCGAGCACCAGGCCGCTGACGACCGCCCACGCGGTCATCGCCATCAGCAGGGTGCTCGCGGCGCGCGAGGTCCAGCCGAGTCCCTGCACCAGGAACGGGAAGCCCCACAGCAGCGTGAAGACGGTGGCGGAGAACTGCGAGGTGAAGTGCGACCACATCCCCAGCCGGGTGCCGGGGTTGCCCCAGACCGTGCGGACCGACTGCGCCAGCGCTCGCAGCTTGATGACGACGACCTCGTTGCGCCGGTAGGGCGAGTCCTTGACGAGCGCGAGCACCGCGACCAGCAGCACCACGCCGACGCTGGAGGTGAGCGCGAACGTGCGGGTCCAGCCGAGCTCGTCGAGCAAAAAGGACAGCGGGCCGGCGGCCGCGATCGCGCCCAGCTGCCCGGTCAGGCCGGTGACCTGGGTGACCATCGGCGCCTGCCGCACCAGGAACCAGATCGTGACCAGGCGGATCACGCTCACGAAGACCATCGCGTCGCCCGCGCCCACGACCGCGCGCGCGGCCACCGCCCCGGCGAACGAGGTCGAGAACGCGAACGCGAGCTGGCCGGCCGTCATCAGCGCGAGCCCGGCCAGCAGCATCGTGCGCGAGCCGTAGCGGTCGAGGAAGACCCCCACCGGCACCTGCATCCCGGCGTAGACCACGAGCTGCAGCACCGTGAAGGTGGCCAGGCTGGTGGCGGTGATGTCGAACCGGTCGGCCGCGATGATCCCCGCGACACCGAGCGAGCTGCGGTGGAACACCGCCAGCACGTAGACGGCGAGCGCGACCAGCCAGATCACCCAGGCCCGTCGTCTCCCGATGTCGTGGATCTGCTCCGCGCTCACGCCCGCCCGGCTCCGCGGTCGGTGCCCATCGCGGCGGACAGCTCCGCCCGCGTCGGCGGGTCGGCACCGGGCCGGGAGACGTTGATGGCGGCGCCGACGGCCGCGGTGGTGACGACGTCGAGGAGGTCGCGGTCGGTCAGGGCGCGCAGCGCGTCGCCGGCTCCGGGCCCGTGCACCCCGAGGGCGACCAGCGCGTCGAGCAGCACCCCGCTGAAGGTGTCGCCGGCTCCGACCGTGTCGGCCACCGCGACGGGCACGCCGGGCACCTCGAGCGTCGTCCCGTCGGGGCGCACGGCGACCGCGCCGGCGCCGCCGCGGGTGACCACGACGAGCCCCGGGCCGGCCGCCGCCCAACGGGTGGCGGTCGCGACCGGACCGTCGCCAGGCTGGAGCCACGCGAGGTCCTCGTCGCTCACCTTGACCACGTCGGCGAGGGCGACGAGCTCCTCGACCCGGGCCGCAGGCCCTGCGCGGTCGGGGGTGATCGCGGGGCGGGCGTTGGGGTCGAGCGAGAGCAGGGCTTGGCCGCGCCGCGCGCGGAACGCCTCCAGCACGGTGTCGGCACCCGGCGCGAGGACGGTCGCGATCGACCCGACGTGCAGCACGTCGCAGGGCACGTCGGGCACCGCGCGGAGGTCCCAGTCGAGGTCGAAGTCGTAGGTCGCGGCGCCGGAGTCGTCCAGGGTGACCGCCGCGCTCGACGTGCGGCCCGAGCCGGTGGGCGCCGCGAGGACCTCGACGCCGCCGGCCTCCAGCCAGGCCCGCACCGCCGCGCCGCGCGCGTCGTCGCCCAGCAGCGTCACCAGGCGTACGTCGCGCCCGAGCCGGCCGAGGGCGAGCGCCACGTTGGCGGGGCTGCCGCCGGGGTGGTCGCGGGTCGTCCCGTCGGGACCGGGCACCACGTCGACGAGTGCCTCGCCGACGACCAGGATGCGGGGCTGGACCTCGGTCATGCACCCATCATGCCCGGGCGCCCGGTCCTGCCTCGCCCGTGGGGCCCGATGCCGCCGCGAGGCGCTGGCGAGGGCGCTGGCGAGGCTGGGCGCGAGCGGCAGCCGGGGCAGGAGCGTCGCCTGGACCGCGTGGTAGAGGTCGGGCTTGCCGGGCCAGACGCTGGCCTGGGGACGGTTGGCGGCGTCGAGCTCGTGGTGCCACGAGCCCCGATCGACGTCGCGGACGTGCTCGACGACGTAGTCCCACCACTCGGCGTACCGCCGCGCGTAGGCGTCCTCCCCCGTGCGCCGGTGCAGCGCCGCGGCGGCCGCCACGGCCTCGGCCGCCACCCAGTGCATCCGCTCGCGCACCACCGGGCGCCCGTCCCAGTCGGTGGTGTAGACGAAGCCGGGCCCGCCGTCGGCGTGCCAGCCGTCGGCGACCGCCCGGTCGAAGAGCAGCCGCGACGTGTCGAGCAGGGCCGCCGGCGCCGAGGCGCCCAGGGTGGCCTCGAGGTGGAGCAGCAGCCGCGACCACTCGAGGCCGTGCCCCACGGTCGCGCCGTAGGGCTTGAACGGGTCGTCGGGCCGCTCGCGGTTGAGCTCGAGGTCCACCGACCAGTCGGGGCCGAAGTGCTCGGGGAGCCGGCCGTCGTACGCCGGCGCCAGGTCGAGCACGAGGCCGGCCAGCCGGGCCGCCCGCCGGTGCCACACGTCGTCACCGGTGACGTCGCCGACCGCGAGCATCGCCTCGACCGAGTGCATCGTGGAGTTGAGGCCGCGGTAGGGCGCGGCGGTGGTCCACGCGCGGTCCCACTCGTCGACCACGCGGCCCAGGTCGTCGTCCCAGAAGCGCTCCTCGAAGACGCCGGTCGCCTCGTCGAGCAGCCGCTCCGCCCCGGGCAACCCCGCGACGACGGCGGTCGACGCGGCGAGCATCACGAACGCATGGGCGTAGCAGGACTTGCCCGTGCCGTCGGGCGTGCGGTCGGGGCCGACCGCGGCGTGCCAGCCACCGTGGTCGGTGTCGCGCAGCACGCCGTTCAGCCCGGCGAGGGCACCGGACGCCACGGCGTCCGCGCCCTCGACGCCGAGCAGCGTGCCGAGGCCCTGGACGTGGACGGTGCGGGCGGTGATCCAGGTGTGCACCGGCCGCTCGAGGTCGGGCGCCCCGGCATCGTCGAGCCACGTGGCTCCCCCGCCGGGGTGCACGGCGCGGCGGCCGAAGGCCAGGAGGCGGCGACACTCGGCGTCGAGCCAGGCGTCGTCGGGCGGGGTGCTCATCCGGGCAGTCAAGCAGCGGGCGGCCCGGAACGCACGAGACCCCCGCACGTGGTGCGGGGGTCTCGCGACCGGATCGGACCGTTCCGGTGGCAGGTAGAGGATTCGAACCTCTGTAGGCAATGCCGGCTGATTTACAGTCAGCTCCCTTTGGCCGCTCGGGCAACCTGCCGGGGCGTGCGGAACAATAGCAAGGCACGGACATGACAACGAATCGCCGGGGCACCCGGCGCGAGCCCCCCAAGGAGGCACTCAATGGCCGACTCGAGCTTCGACATCGTGAGCAAGCTGGACCGCCAGGAGGTCGACAACGCGCTCAGCCAGGCGGCCCGCGAGATCGCCACCCGGTTCGACTTCAAGGGCACCGGAGCCTCCATCGAGTGGAAGGGCGAGAAGGCCATCGAGATCACCGCCTCCGCCGACGAGCGGGCCAGTGCCGTGCTCAGCGTCTTCCAGGACAAGCTGATCAAGCGCAACCAGAGCCTGAAGATCCTCGACGCCTCCGAGCCGCGCCAGTCGGGGCAGGTCTCCAAGATCGACATCGCGCTCAAGGAGGGCATCACCTCCGAGGACGCCAAGAAGATCTCCAAGCTGATCCGCGACGAGGGCCCCAAGGGCGTCAAGGCGCAGGTGCAGGGCGAGGAGCTGCGCGTCTCGTCGAAGAAGCGCGACGACCTCCAGGCCGTCCAGCAGCTGGTGAAGGCGCAGGACTACGACTTCGCGGTGCAGTTCACCAACTACCGCTGATCTCGGCCAGCTCGCCGACGAGCACCACGACCGCGCGCACCGGATCCGCGGGGAGGGGGCGCGCGCCGATCTCGCCGAGGGTCTGCTCGTCCGCCCCGCGACCGGCGGCGTAGACGGGGTGGTCGGCGGCGAGCCTGCGCAGCGCGGACGCCTGGGCGGTGAACATCGTCGGGCGCCGTGCCGCGAGGACGATCGCGTCGGCACCCGCGGCGCGGGCTGCGGCGCGGAGGGCGGGCACGGGCGTGTCGGCCCCGAGGAACCTGGCCCGTACGCCCCGCTCGCGCAGCATCAGCGCCACGCACAGCAGCACCATGTCGTGACGCTCGCCGGGCGGGCAGGCGAGCAGGACGACCGGCGCGGTCGCGGAGGCGTCCTGGAGCACCGGCGTCGGGGGCGCGGCGGCGAGCGCGGTGAGCGTTCGCCGCAGCATGTCGCTGACGAAGTGCTCGTGGGCCACCGACAGGGTGCCCGCCTCCCACCGGTCGCCGACCTCCTGGAGGAACGGGAGCACGACGCCGGTCACCGCGCCCGAGAGCGGCACGTCCCGGAGCAGCCGGGCGATCGCGAGCTCCGCCGCCTCGGCGTCGAAAGTCTCGACGGCCGACCACAGCTCGCCCGAGGTCGTCGTGAGGTCCACACGCGCACGCTAGCCGCCCCTGCGCGCGCACGCGCCTTTCCGGACGTCGCGGCGCACGCTCAGACGGCCGCCACCATCCTCGGCACCACGGTCGCGCCCGCCGCAGGGGTGAGCCAGACGGTGCTCCCCTCCTCGAGGCCGTGGGCGCGGGCGTGGGCGCGGGTCACGACGACCGACACCTCGTCGCCGTCGACGGTGAGCACGGTCAGCCGCACCTCGAAGCCGATGCGGACCAGGCGGTGGATCGTCCCCTCCACGCTGCCGGCCAGGGACGGGTTGCGCTCCAGCTCGATGTCGTGGGGTCGGAGCGAGAGGCCGCCGAGGTGGGTGACCTCGCCGAGGAACGACATCACGAAGTCGTTGGCCGGCTCGTCGTAGAGCTGGTCGGGGGTGCCGACCTGCTCGACGCGCCCCTCGTTGATCACCACGATCTCGTCGGCGACCTCGAGCGCCTCCTCCTGGTCGTGGGTGACGAAGACGGTCGTGACGTGCACGTCGTCGTGGAGGCGGCGCAGCCAGTCGCGCAGCTCCTTGCGGACCTTGGCGTCGAGCGCGCCGAACGGCTCGTCGAGCAGCAGCACCGAGGGCTCCACAGCGAGCGCGCGGGCCAGGGCCATGCGCTGGCGCTGCCCGCCGGAGAGCTGCGAGGGGAGGCGGTGGGAGAACTGCGAGAGGTGCACCAGGTCGAGCAGCTCGCGCACCCGGTGCTCGATCTCGTCCTTGGGCCGCTTGCGGATCTCGAGGCCGAAGGCGACGTTCTTGGCCACGGTCATGTGCTTGAAGACCGCGTAGTGCTGGAAGACGAAGCCGACGTTGCGCTTCTGCGCGGGCAGGTGGGTCGCCTCGACGCCCTCGATCCTGACCGTGCCGGTGTCGGCCTTCTCCAGGCCGGCGATGATGCGCAGCAGCGTCGACTTGCCGCCGCCGCTGGGGCCGAGGAGCGCCGTGAGCTGGCCGGTCGGGATGGTGACGCTGACGTCGTCGAGCGCGACGAAGTCGCCGAACTTCTTGTTCAGCCCTGACACTTCGATGCTCATGGGTGATGCCTTTCTGGGGCTCGGGTCTGGTGGCTCGGGGATGGCCGGGAGGTGGTCGCCGGGTCGGTCAGTGACGGTTCTTGGGACGGATGATCGCGACGACGACGATGCAGGCCACCGACACCATCGCGAGCAGGAAGGCGGTCGCGTAGGCGCCCTGCTGGTCGAAGTTGAGGTACTTCTCCTCGACCGCGAGGGTGGCCGTGCGGGTCTGCCCGAGGACGTTGCCGGAGACGACCTTGACCGCGCCGAACTCGCCGAGCGAGCGGGCCAGGGTCAGCACGACGCCGTAGACGATGCCCCACTTGATGGACGGCAGCGTGATCCGCCAGAACCGCTGGAGGGAGTTGGCCCCCAGGCTCTCGGCGGCCTGCTCCTGGTCGGTGCCGATCTCCTCGAGCACGGGGACGAGCTCGCGGATCATCAGCGGCAGCGCGACGAAGGTCGTCGCCATGATGATGCCGGGCGTCGAGAAGATGACCTGGAAGCCCCAGTCGGCGAGCGTCGGCCCGAGCCAGCCGTTGCGGCTGCCGTAGACCAGCACCAGCGCGAGGCCCACGACGATCGGTGACACCGACAGGGGGATGTCGAGCAGCGAGTTGAGCAGTCGCTTGCCGGGGAACTCCTGGCGCACGAGCAGCAGCGAGATCCCCACGCCGAAGAGCGTGTTGATCACGACCGACCACACGGCGACGTACGCGCTCAGCTGGAGCGCCACCACCATGTCGGGGTCGGAGAGCAGCGAGGCGATCGACTCCCACCCGTTCGCGAAGGTGTGGGTCACGACCAGCGACACCGGCCAGGCGACCAGGAGGAACAGGTAGGCGGTGACGATGAGCCGCAGCACGTAGGTCGTCGGGGTCCTGCGCACGCGCGGGGGACGGCGGCGCTCCTCGACGGGCGGCACCGCCGCATCGAGGTCGTGGACGAGGGTGTCAGCCACGTGCGGCCACCCGCCTCTGGATCAGGTCCAGGAGCACGATCACCGCGAGCGAGATCGCCAGCAGCACCGTGGCGACGGCCGCGGCCGCCGGGACGTTGTCGTTCTCGATGCTGCTGAGGATGCGCACGGAGGTGACCTCGGTCTTGAACGGGAGGTTGCCCGACAGCAGCACCAGCGAGCCGTACTCGCTGACGCCGCGGGCGAAGGACAGGGCGGCGCCGGCGGTGATGGCCGGCGTCAGGCTGGGCAGGATGATGCGGCGGAACGTGGTGAACCGGCTCGCGCCGAGCGAGGCGGCAGCCTCCTCGACGTCGAGGTCGAGCTCCTCGAGCACCGGCTGCACCATCCGCACGACGAACGGCAGCGTGACGAACAAGAACGCGAGGAAGACGGCCGGACGCTGGTTGGCGATGTCGATGCCGAGTGGGCTGTCGGTGCCGTAGAGCGAGAGCAGCACCAGGCCGGCGACGATGGTCGGCAGCGCGAAGGGGATGTCGATCATCACCTCGAGCACCGACTTGCCCCAGAACCGGTCGCGGACGAGCACCCAGGCGATGAGCGGGCCCATCACGACGTTGACGGCCGTGACGCCGAGCGCGGTGAAGACGGTGAGCTTGATGGCGGCGGCGGTCTGGCCGTTGGTGATGGTCGCCCAGAAGACGTCCCAGCCGCCGTCGACGGCGGTGACGACGACCGCCGCCAGGGGGATCAGGACCAGCGCGCTGAACCAGATCATGGCGATGCCGAGCCCGAGACCCGACGACCGCGTGAGCGTGGAGCGCGGACCCGACCGGCGAGGAGCCCTCGCCGGTCGGACCGCTGCGATCTCAGGAGAGGTCATGGTGGAGGTGATGGGGTGACCGGGGTGTCACTCGAGCGAGAGGCCGGCGTTGAGGATGGCCTCGAAGATGATGCCGTTCTCCTCGTCGAAGAACTTCGTCGACACCTCGTCCCAGCCACCGAAGTCCTCGTCGACCGTCAGCAGGGTGGGCACCTCGGGGAACGGGTTGGACGGGTCCGTCGCACCCTCGACGGTGCCGCCGTAGTCGACGTCGTCGCGGAGCGGGCGGAACCCGGTCAGGGCGAACTGCCTCTGGCCCTCGTCGGAGAGGACGAAGTCGAGCCATGCCTGCGACGGCTCGGAGGCGTCCTCGAGGATGGCCCCGGCGTTCTCGATCTTCAGCGTGGTCTCCGGGATGATGTACTCGAAGGCCTCGTCGTTCTGCGCGGCGAGGATGGCCTCGTTCTCGTAGGCCATGAGCACGTCGCCGGTGCCGCCGAGGAACGCCGTGGTGGCGTCGCGACCGCTGCCGGGGAGCGAGACGACGTTCTTGAAGAACTTGTTGACGTAGTCAGTGGCCTCCTTGTCGGTGCCGCCGTCGCTGATGACCTGGCCGTAGGCGGCGAGGGCGTTCCAGCGCGCGGCGCCCGACGAGGCGGGGTTCGCGGTCACGATCTCGACGCCCGGCTTGACCAGGTCGGCCCACGTCTTGATGTTCTTGGGGTTGCCGTCGCGGACGCCGAAGACGACGACCGAGGTGGACACGACGCCCTTGTTGTCGCCCGCGTCCCAGTCGTCGGCCACGAGGCCCTCGTCGACCAGGCGGGTGACGTCGGTGGGCACCGACATGTGGACGTAGTCGGCCTTGAGACCGGCGGCGACCGCGCGGCTCTGGTCCCCCGAAGGACCGTAGGAGGTCTGGAACTTCACGCCCTCGCCGTCAGGCGTCTTGGCGAACTCCTCGGCGATGGCCTTGTTGGCGGCCTCGGGGACCGCGAACCCGACGATGTGGATGGTCTCGGCGGCATCCTCGTCGGAGCTGCTGGCGCCACCGGGGGCGCAGGCGGACAGGGCCAGCGCGGAGAGGGTGGCCCCGACGACTGCGGCCGCGAGAGCGGTACGTGAACGGATCTGCATGGGGGATGCTCGACTTTCTCGATCGGGTGTGCAATGTCGAGAAACATACATGACTTTATTGACGTGACTGACATTGCTCACGGATCGGGCGAGTCCCGCGGTCGTCCGCTCTCGTCGGCGGGCACTGGGAACGAGGCGTCCATCACGTGGGGAGGGGCCGGATGTCGACCGGGCCGCGACTACTGTGGGCAGTTGGGAGAGGACTCTCGCGACACGTAGGAAGCAGGGCAAGAGGTGACCCACACCGACAAGCAGGTCAAGCAGCTCGACCGCGTCATCATCCGGTTCGCAGGCGACTCCGGTGACGGCATGCAGCTGACCGGCGACCGGTTCACGCAGGAGACCGCCGCCTTCGGCAACGACCTGGTGACGCTGCCCAACTTCCCGGCCGAGATCCGGGCACCCCAGGGCACCCTGCCGGGCGTCTCGTCGTTCCAGGTGCACTTCGCCGACCACGACATCCTCACCGCCGGCGATGCGCCCGACGTGCTGGTCGCGATGAACCCGGCCGCGCTGCGCGCCAACCTCGGCGACCTCCACAAGGGCGCGACGATCATCGTCGACACGCACGACTTCACCGCGCGCAACCTCACCAAGGCCGGCTACACCGCCAACCCGCTCGACGGCGACAGCCTCGACGCCTACGCCGTGCACCCCGTCGACCTCACCGGGATGACGGTCGAGGCGGTCAAGGACTTCGGCCTCTCGCGCAAGGACGCCTCGCGCGCCAAGAACATGTTCGCCCTCGGCCTGCTGTCGTGGATGTACGGACGCCCCACCGACCCGACGACGGCGTTCCTGACCAAGCGCTTCGCCAAGGTGCCCGCCATCCGCGACGCCAACCTCGCGGCGTTCAAGGCCGGGTGGAACTTCGGTGAGACCACCGAGACCTTCGCCGTGCAGTACGAGATCAAGCCGGCCACCATGCCGCCCGGCACCTACCGCAACATCACCGGCAACCTCGCGCTGGCCTACGGCCTGGTCGCGGGCGGCGTGCAGTCCGGGCTCCCGCTGTTCCTCGGCACCTACCCGATCACGCCGGCCTCCGACATCCTCCACGAGCTGAGCAAGCACAAGTCGTTCGGCGTCACGACCTTCCAGGCCGAGGACGAGATCGCCGGCGTCGGCGCGGCCATCGGTGCGTCGTACGCCGGCCACCTGGGCGTGACGTCCACCTCCGGCCCCGGTGTCGCGCTGAAGTCGGAGGCCATCGGCCTCGCCGTGATGACCGAGCTGCCGCTCGTCGTCGTCGACGTCCAGCGCGGCGGGCCCTCGACCGGCCTGCCGACCAAGACCGAGCAGGCCGACCTGCTGCAGGCGATGTTCGGGCGCAACGGCGAGGCCCCGGTGCCGATCGTGGCCCCCCAGTCACCCGGCGACTGCTTCGCCGCGGCCGTCGAGGCCACCCGGATCGCCGTCACCTACCGCACCCCGGTGCTGCTGCTCTCCGACGGCTACCTCGCCAACGGCTCCGAGCCGTGGCGGGTCCCGGCCGTCGACGAGCTGCCCGTGATCGACCCCGACTTCGCGACCGAGAAGAACTACACGGTCACCAACGACGACGACACGGTCACCTCCGAGTTCTGGCCCTACCTGCGCGACGAGGCCACCCTGGCCCGCCCGTGGGCGATCCCCGGCACCCCCGGGCTCGAGCACCGCATCGGCGGCCTCGAGAAGGGCGACGGGCACGGCAACATCTCCTACGACCCGGCCAACCACGACTTCATGGTCCGCACCCGCCAGGCCAAGGTCGACCGGATCGCCGACTCCATCCCGCTCGTCGAGGTCGACGACCCCTCGGGCGAGGCCAAGGTGCTCGTCCTCGGGTGGGGCTCGACCTACGGCCCCATCGGCGCCGGCGTACGCCGCGTCCGCAAGGCCGGCTACCACGTCGCGCAGGTCCACCTGCGCCACCTCAACCCCTTCCCCAGCAACCTCGGCGAGGTCCTCAAGGGCTACGACAAGGTGCTGGTGCCCGAGATGAACCTCGGCCAGCTCTCGCTGCTGCTGCGCGCGAAGTACCTCGTCGACGCGGTCGGCTACAACCACGTCCGCGGCCTGCCGCTCAAGGCCACCGAGCTCGCCCACGCCATCGGCGAGCTCGTCGGCCAGGCCGAGGGCATCGAGATCGACCTCGGCGTGTGGGGCGAGCCGACCCAGAAGGAGCACATCCGATGACCAGCCAGACCGACCTGGGCCTGCCCGCCTTCCGCTCCGGCACCGAGTCGGTGCCGGCGAGCGAGGCCCCGCAGACCGGCAAGGACTTCACCTCCGACCAGGAGGTGCGCTGGTGCCCCGGCTGCGGCGACTACGCCGTGCTCAAGGCCGTCCAGTCGTTCCTGCCCGACCTCGGCCTGCGCCGCGAGAACATCGTCTTCGTCTCCGGCATCGGCTGCTCGTCGCGCTTCCCCTACTACCTCGACACCTACGGCATGCACTCGATCCACGGCCGGGCGCCGTCGATCGCGACCGGCATCGCCACCGCGCGCGAGGACCTGTCGGTGTGGGTCGTCACCGGTGACGGCGACGCGCTGTCGATCGGCGGCAACCACCTGATCCACGCCCTGCGCCGCAACGTCAACATGACGATCCTGCTGTTCAACAACCGGATCTACGGCCTCACCAAGGGCCAGTACTCCCCCACCTCGGAGGCCGGCAAGGTCACCAAGTCGACGCCGATGGGCTCGGTCGACCACCCGTTCAACCCGGTGTCGCTGGCACTCGGCGCCGAGGCGACGTTCGTGGCACGCACGATCGACTCCGACCGCAAGCACCTCACCTCGGTGCTGGCCGCGGCCGCAGCCCACCGCGGCACGTCGCTGGTCGAGATCTACCAGAACTGCCCGATCTTCAACGACGGCGCGTTCGACGCCATCAAGTCGCCCGACACCAAGGCCGACGCGATCATCCCGCTCGTGCACGGGGAGCCGATCCGCTTCGGCGCCCCGCTCGAGGACGGCCGCGGAGCCAAGGGCGTCGTACGCGACCCCGAGACCGGTGGCGTCAAGGTCGCCCTGGTCGCCGACGTCGGCGAGGACGCCGTGCTCGTGCACGACGCCCACAGCCCCGACCCGTCGACGGCGTTCGCCATCAGCCGGCTGACCGCCGCCGACTACCTCCACCAGGCGCCGATCGGGATCTTCCGCCAGGTGCAGCGCCCGACCTACGACGACCAGGCCCGCGCGCAGGTCACCGCCGCCGTCGAGGAGGCCACCAACGACGACACCGCCGACCGCTCCGCTCGTCTGGCGGGGCTGATCGGCGGTGGCGACACCTGGACGATCATCTGATCGTCCGGGTGGTGGTCGGCTGGTGAGCGGCGCTCAGTCGAAGTAGAGCGTCCAGACCTTGCCCTTGGTGTTGCCGAAGCCGTTGGAGTGGTCGACCTTGGAGCGCCACTTCCAGCGGCCCCGCTCCGGGGCGTAGATGCGGGTCTTGAAGACGCCCTTGTCGTTGGTCTTGACCTTCTTCACGGTCTTCCACTTGCAGGAGCCGCACTTCTTCTTGAGGATCTTCACCTTCTGGTTGGCGTAGGGCAGCACGGTGCCGTCGGCCTGCGGCTCGCTCACCGTGCCCTTGAGCTTGAAGGCGTTGTAGGAGACCTGCTTGGTGCGCGGCGGGACCTCCTCGATGATCCGCTTGGGCTGCGACCCGGCGTTCGCGCCCGTGCTGAGCACGCCGGCGACGAGCAGGGCGGCGATCAGCGCCGCCAGGACGGTGCGGACGATCCGCATGGTGAGTTCCCCCTCGAGTGGTGTGACTGTCTGATCGTCGAGGTCCCCCGGACCCCGACGGCGCCCATCGTAGGTGACGGTGTCCCCCTAGACTCCCGGAGTGCCAGATAGCCGTCGCGGACTGATCTTCGGCGCGCTCGCCTACACGCTCTGGGGCACCTTTCCCCTCTACTGGACGCTGCTCCAGCCGGCCGGTGCCATCGAGATCCTCGCCCACCGCATCGTGTGGTCGGTGCTGACGATGGTCGTCATCCTCGTGCTGTCGCAACGCGTCGGGCACTTCCGGGCGCTGCTGCGCGACCGGCGCCGGCTGCTGCTCCTCGTCTGCGCGGCGCTCATCATCACCGTCAACTGGGGCGGCTACATCTGGGGCGTCAACAACGACCGCGTCGTCGAGACCTCCCTGGGCTACTTCATCAACCCGCTCGTCACCGTGCTGATGGGCGTGCTGCTCCTCGGCGAGCACCTCCGGCGGCTGCAGTGGATCGCCATGGCGCTCGCCCTCCTCGCCGTCGTCGTGCTCACCGTCGACTACGGCCAGCCACCCTGGGTGGCCCTGCTGCTCGCGTTCTCCTTCGCCACCTACGGCCTGCTCAAGAAGACGGCAGGCGCCGGCGCCGTGGAGAGCATCACGCTGGAGACCCTGGTCATCGCGCCGTTCGCGGCGGGGTACCTCGTCTGGCTCGTGGCGGCCGGCCAGTCCGGCTTCGGCGGCCACGGGGTCGGGCACGCGCTGCTCTTCACCACCACCGGAGTGATCACCGCCATCCCCCTCATGCTGTTCGGGGCGGCGGCCAACCGGGTCTCGATGGTGTCGCTGGGGCTGCTGCAGTACCTCGCCCCCATCCTCCAGTTCGCCCTGGGCATCCTCGTCTTCCACGAGGACATGCCCGCCAGTCGCTGGATCGGCTTCGGGCTCGTGTGGGTGGCCCTCGCGATCTTCACCGTCGAGGCGCTCAACCACCGTCGCCGTCAGCTGCGCCTCGTCGCGCAGGCCAGCGCCGCCTGACCGAGGGCCTGCGCTTCCCAGGAGCGAGCTCGGTGTATCGACGGATCAAGCGCGCGCAGGTGGTTGTCGGTGTCGACGGTGGAATCGAGCGCATGCTCGGGGCGCTGGCCACGAGCGGGTGGCGCAGGTCGCCGCCGTCGCCGGGCGCATCGGGCCGACCGGGCGTCCTCAAGCGGTCACGACCCCGCTCAACCACCCGGATCCGGGTGTCCCAGCGGGGACGAGACTGTCCTAGCGGCCCTGCTCGGGCGGAGGCGGGGCAACGGCTCGTGCTGCTCGACCACCTCCGCGGCCGGTGCACCGACTCGCGCACCAAGGTCACCATCAAGCCGGTCATCGACCTCAACACCCAGCTCCACACCGACGCCTACGAGATCCCCGACAAGCTCCGCGACCAGATCGCCCTCCGGGACCGCAGGTGAGTTCTAGGTGGTGACGCAACACCTGTCTTGAAGAGTTGTGATGAGTAATTGCACCCGCCCCGCCCGCGGCTGCGACATCGACCACGTCATCCCCTTCGACCACGACGCCGCCACAGACGGCAGACCGCAGCCCGACCCGACCCAGACCGACAACCTTGCTGCTCTGTGCCGGTCCCACCCGGCCCACCCAGCCCACCCGGCCACCCGGAATCCCACGCCTTCGCCGATCAGGCCCCCGCTTCATCAAGGTATGTCGTCGGACCAGCACTTCCCATGGTCAGCTCGCCATGGGAAGTGCCGGTTCGTCTGCATCCCTTGATAAACCGGCAACGGCGCCACGGGTGGCGCGCGGGCCACCAGCCGTCCCCGGACCCCGCCCCACACCCGGTAGCGGGGCCACCGGCGCGCACGCGTCCCACCCGGAAGCGGGGCCACCGGCGCGCACGCGTCCCACTCGATATCGGGGCCACCGGCACGCACGCGTCCCACTCGATATCGGGGCCACCGGCACGCACGCGTCCCACTCGATAGCGGGGCCACCGGCACGCACGCGTCCCGCCCGGCAGCCAGCGCGCACTGGCGCCCGAGGCGACGATCCGCTGCGGGGCGCCTGCACCCTCGTGCTGAAGCCGCAGCGGTGGCAGACTGCGGTGTCTCGACGCCTTGGGGGTCCCATGCCAGTGATGCTGACGCCGCGCGACCCGTCGCGACCGAGGCGGCGAGCGCGATGATCTACCTCGTCGTCGTTCTCCTCGTCGTGCTCATCGGCCTGGTGGTCGAGAACGCTCGCCGCGGCCCCCTGAAGGCGACCAGGACCGGCAGCCAGGCCGGTGACGGCGGAGCCGGCGGCGACGGCGGTGCCGGCGGCGGGTGACCCGGGACGGCCGCGGCGGCATGCTTCGATCGGCTCGAGGCGTGCCTCGATCGCCGCCCACGCCGCTACCCTGCCGTCATGCTGAAGGCCTGTCTCAACGGTCCCCGCCTGCCTGCCGAGCACCCCGCGCTCCCGGTGACTCCCGCCCAGCTCGCAGCCGACGTCGTCGCAGCGACAGGAGCGGGCGCGGCGATGGTGCACGTGCACCAGAAGGACGCGTCCGGTAGGGACACGTTCCGCTCGGACGCGGTCGCCGAGACGCTCGAGGCGATCCGCGCCGCGTCGCCCGGCACGCCGGTCGGCATCACCACGGGGGCCTGGGCCGCGCCGGCCGTCGAGGACCGCCTCTCCGCCATCCGCTCGTGGACCGTGCTTCCTGACTTCGCCTCCGTCAACTGGCACGAGGACGGCGCGGAGCAGATCGCCGACGCGCTCCTCCAGCGAGGGGTCGCGGTCGAGGCGGGGCTGTGGACCGAGGACGCGCTGCGGGCCTGGCTGGCGTCGCCGTTGCGGGAGCGGTGCGTGCGCGTGCTGCTGGAGCTTCCGGACGAGCCCGACACGGCACGGTGCTGCGACCTGGCCGATCGCATGCTCGCCCTCCTCGGCGACGGCGCGAACGCCGTCCCCGTCCTGCTCCACGGCGAGGACCGGAGCGCGTGGCCGGTGCTGGAGCACGCACGCCACCTCGGGCTCGACACCCGGATCGGGCTCGAGGACACCCTGACCCTTCCCGACGGTACGCCGGCCCCCGACAACGCCTCGCTGGTCCGAGCCGCGCTCGCCTGGACGTGACGCCGCGGCGCCACGCGGGCCGGTCACAAGAAGATGGTGATCGTCGAGACGGCCAGGCCGACGCCTGCCAGCCCGAGGAGCACCCGCGACAGCCGCGTGCGCTGCAGCGGCTGAGGGCGCGTGCGCGACTCACGCTCGCGACGGTCCCGATCACGGGACTCCAGCACCTGCGCCCAGATCAGCACGACCAGGCTCACCGGCAGCAGCACTCCACGAACGTCACCCGGCGACATGCTCGCAGGATAGGGCCGCGCGCATCCGCGGCAGGATCAGCCGGGTCGACCGCGGGTCAGGACGTACGCGTGGCGACGATGTCGGCGAACGACTCCAGGGCGGTGCGGACCGGGCCGGGATCGAGGGCCTCGAGGAGCTTCTTCGCCCGGGCGGCCTCGCTGAGGACGTGGTCGCGCGCCTGCTGCATCGCCGGGTGGCGGCGCATCAGCTCGAGGGCCTCGGCGTGCTCGGCGTCGTCGGTGAGCGGGCGGCCGAGCAGGCTGAGCAGGCGGGCGTCGGCCGGGTCGGTCGAGGCCTGGGCCATCAGCACGGGGAGGGTGGGCACGCCCTCGCGCAGGTCGGTGCCCGGCGTCTTGCCCGACGTGTCGGACTCCGAGGCGATGTCGAGGATGTCGTCGGTGAGCTGGAACGCCGAGCCGACGATCTCGCCGTAGGAGCTGAGCGCCTCCACGACCTCCGGACGCGCCCCGCTGAACATCGCGCCGTAGCGCGCGGACGTGGCGATGAGGGAGCCGGTCTTGCCGGCCACGACGTCGAGGTAGTGCGCGAGCGGGTCCTCCCCCGGCCCCGGCGGCACGGTCTCCATGATCTGGCCCTCGACGAGGCGGGTGAACGTACGCGCCTGGATGAGCACCGCCTCCGGGCCGAGCTCGGCGGTGAGCTCGGAGGAGCGGCCGAACAGGAAGTCGCCGGTGAGGATCGCGACGTTGTTGTCCCAGCGCGCGTTGGCAGTGCGTGCGCCGCGGCGCAACGCCGCCTCGTCCATCACGTCGTCGTGGTAGAGCGAGGCCACGTGGGTCAGCTCGACCACGCACGCGGCCGTGTAGACGGCGTCGGCGTCGGGGTCGGGCCCGGCCTCGGCGGCCAGCAGCACCAGCAGCGGACGGAAGCGCTTGCCACCGGCCATCATCAGGTGCGTCGCCGCCTCCGAGACGAACTGGGCACGCCCGCGGCAGTGGTCGGCGAGCATCCCCTCGATGCGCGCCATCCGCTCGACCAGCCGCTGCTCGAGAGCGGCGTCGACGACGGGCATGGCGAGGGACGTGTCGGTCACCTGATGAATTCTCCCGCAACCGCCGCCAGGTCGAGCACCGGCCCCGGCAGCACGCCGAGGACGAGGGTCACCGCGGCCCCGACGGCGATCGTCGTCGCGGTGAGCACCGACGGGTAGGCCACGCTCGGACCGTCGCCGACGGGCTTGTCGAAGTACATGACCTTGATGACCCGGACGTAGAGGAACGCGGCGATGATGCTCGCGACCACGGCCGCGATGACCACCGGCCACGCACCGGCGGCGAGCGCCGCGGAGAAGACCGCGAGCTTGCCCACGAAGCCGGAGGTGAGCGGGATGCCCGCCATCGCCAGCAGGAAGAACGCGAACACCGCGGCCACGATCGGGGACTCCTTGCCCAGGCCGGCCCAACGGTCGATCGCGGTGGTCTCGCCGCCGCTGTCGCGGACCAGGCTCACGACGGCGAAGGCGCCGATCGTGGCGAAGCCGTAGGTCGCGAGGTAGAACAGCACGGCCTGGAGCGAGGTGATCTCGCCCGGGGCCAGCTGGTCGGTGGCCTGCAGCCCCACGACGCCGGTGAGGATGAAGCCGGTGTGCGCGATGGAGGAGTAGGCCAGCAGTCGCTTGATGTCGCTCTGGGTGATGGCCAGCGCGGCGCCCACGAACATGGAGAGCACGGCGATGATCCACAGCATCGGCTGCCACGACCAGCGGTCGGCGCCCAGGGCGACGTAGAACAGCCGCATCAGCGCGCCGAACGCGGCGACCTTGGTGCCGGCCGCCATGAAGGCGGTGACCGGGGTCGGCGCGCCCTGGTAGACGTCGGGCGTCCACGCCTGGAACGGCACGGCACCGACCTTGAACAGCAGGCCCACCGCGAGCAGGCCGGTGCCGATGAGCAGCAGGCTCTGGTTGCCGACGTCGTTGCGGACGGCCTCGTTGATGGCGGCGAAGTCGAGCGAGCCGGCGAAGCCGTAGAGCAGCGCCGCGCCGTAGAGGAAGAAGCCGGAGGAGAACGCGCCGAGCAGGAAGTACTTGAGCGCGGCCTCCTGGCTGAGCAGGCGACGCCTGCGTGCCAGGCCGCTCAGCAGGTAGAGCGGCAGCGAGAGGACCTCGAGGCCGACGAACATCGTCAGCAGGTCGTTGGCCGCGGGGAACAGCATCATGCCGAACACCGCGAACATCATCAGCGGGTAGACCTCGGTGTGCTCGCGGTGGGCCGCGATCGAGGCCGTCTCGGCGTCGGTGCCCGGCACCGCGGCGGCCTGGCCGGCGAACGCCGACACCCCGCCGTCGAGGTGCCGCTCGGCGAAGAGCAGCACACCGGCGATCGCCAGCGCGAGGACCAGGCCCCAGATGAAGAGGCTCGGTCCGTCGACCGCGATGGTCCCGCCCATGGCGAGCACGCCGCGCGCCTCGCCGTCGTCGTAGGTCGGGACGTCCTGGGCGACCAGCACGACGCCGACGAGGGCGAGCACGAGGCCGCCGAGGGCGAGCACGACCTGGGCGGGGTAGCGGACCCCGCGCGGCAGGAACGCCTCCACGACGACGCCGAGGCAGGCCACGCCGAAGACGGCCAGCAGGGGCCAGAGCTCGAAGTAGTCGACGACGGGCTTCACGAACTCGGTCACTGGGGACCACCCTCCTGGCCGATGCCGACGCTCGCGAGCGAGTCGTCGACGAACGGGTTGATGACGTCGAGCAGCGGCATCGGGTAGAAGCCGAACAGCACGAGTGCGAGCAGCAGCGGGGCGAGGATGCCGGTCTCACGCCGGTCGAGGTCGGCCACCGGGGCCGCGTCGACGCGGCCGGGGCCCGTCATCGTGCGCTGGTACATCCAGAGCGCGTAGAACGCGGCCAGGACGATGGCGAGCACCGCGACCGCACCGACCACCCAGTGGTAGTCGAACGCGGCGATGATGACGAGCATCTCGGAGACGAACGGCGACAGGCCGGGGAGGCCGGCCGCGGCGAGGCCGCCGACGAGGAAGAAGCCGGCCAGCACAGGGGCGGCCTTCTCCACCCCGCCCATCTCGCGGATCGACGCGGTGCCGGTGCGACGGATCAGGAACCCGGCGGCGAGGAACATCAGTGCCGTCGCGATGCCGTGGTTGACCATGTAGAGGATCGCGCCGGAGCCACCGGTCGGGCTGAAGACGAAGATTCCCAGCACGATGAAGCCGAAGTGCGACAGCGAGGTGAGGCCGATCAGGCGCAGGACGTCGTCCTGGCCGATGGCGACGAGCGCGCCGTAGATGATCGAGATCAGCGCCAGGACCACGACGGCCGGCGTGGCCCACTGCGAGGCCTCCGGCAGCAGCCCCAGGCAGAACCGCAGCATCCCGAAGGTGCCGATCTTGTCGAGGATGCAGACCAGCAGCACGGAGGTGCCGGTGGTCGCCTTCTCGGTGGTGTCGGCGAGCCAGGTGTGCACCGGGAACATCGGCGCCTTGATCGCGAAGGCGATGAAGAAGCCGGCGAACAGCCAGCGCTGGGTGGTCTCGTCGATGTCGAGGGCGGCCAGGTCGCTGATCAGGAAGCTCGGGTTGCCGGCGTCGGCCGAGACGACGTAGAGCCCGATCACCGAGGCGAGCATGATGAGCCCGCCGCCGAGCTGGTAGATGAGGAACTTGGTCGCGGCGCGTCCGCGACCGGCCCGGCCGAAGCCGCCGATCAGGAAGTAGGCCGGGATCAGCGTCGCCTCGAACACGACGTAGAACAGCAGCACGTCGGTGGCGGTGAAGACCGCCAGCGACATGGCCTCGAGGGCGAGGGTCCAGGCGAAGAAGGACCTCGCGCCGCTGTTGCCCGCCTCGTCCGACTCGTTCCAGCCGGCCAGCAGCACGATCGGCACGAGCGCGACCGTGAGCAGGACCATCAGCAGCCCGAGTCCGTCGAGGCCGAGCGCGTAGTGGACGCCGAGCGACTCGATCCACGTGTGGGTCTCGGTGAGCTGCATGCCGCCGCCCACGTCGTACTGCGTCGCGGCGACGACGGCAGCGACCAGGGTCGCCGCGGCGAAGCCGAGGCCGACCAGCCGGGCGAGCGCGTGCGGCACGAAGGCCGTGACGAGCGCGCCGACGAGCGGCAGCAGGATCAGGATCGTGAGAGTCATGCGGGGTCCTCGCAGGGGTGTTCGACGGAGGAGCTGAGCGGGGATGGCGGGGGGCTCTGGAGGGTGCTCATCCGAGGTTCACCACCAGGAGGGCGAGGACGACCAGGAGGGCACCGCCGAGGACCGACAGGGCGTAGGAGCGGACGAACCCGTTCTGGACCCGTCGCAGCGTCCTGGACACGCCGCCGACGGCCGCCGAGCCACCCTCGATCACCCCGTCGACGCCCACGCGGTCGAACGTCGCCAGGCCGCCGACGAGCTCGGCACCGGGACGCACGACGACCGCGTCGTTGATGGCGTCGCCGTAGAGGTCCGCGCGGGCCGCACGCGTCGCGAACGACACGTCCTGCGGCGCCTCGCGCGGGACCTCGCGCTTGCCCACCAGGAACCAGGCCGCGGCCACGCCGAGCGCGACGACGGCGGTGATGATCAGCGTGATCACGATGGCCGGCAGCGGGGGCTCGTGGTGCTCCGCGTGCCCGGTGACCGGCTCGAGCCAGGTGACGATCCAGTCGCCGAACAGCAGGACGCCGCCGAGGACCGAGAGCGCGGCCAGCACGACCAGCGGCACCGTCATCACCTTGGGCGACTCGTGCGGGTGCACGTCGGGCGCCCAGCGCTTGCTGGTGAAGAAGGTCATCAGCATCAGGCGGGTCATGTAGAAGGCCGTGATGCCGGCGCCGAGCAGCGCGAGCAGACCGATGACGAGGTTGTCGGCCAGCGCCGACTCGATGATCTTGTCCTTGGACCAGAAGCCCGAGAACCCGGGGAACCCGATGATCGCGAGGTAGCCCATCGCGAACGTCACGAAGGTGATCGGCATCGCCTTGTTGAGCGCGCCGTAGTGGCGCATGTCGACGTCGTCGTTCATCCCGTGCATGACCGAGCCCGCGCCGAGGAACATGTTGGCCTTGAAGAAGCCGTGCGTGAGCAGGTGGAAGATCGCGAACGGGTAGCCCACCGGGCCGAGGCCGGCGGCGAGCATCATGTAGCCGATCTGGCTCATCGTGGAGCCGGCCAGCGCCTTCTTGATGTCGTCCTTGGCGCAGCCGAGGATCGCGCCCCACAGGAGCGTGACGGTGGCGACGATGACCACGGCGGTCTGGGCGACCGGTGTGAGGTCGTAGATGAAGTTGGAGCGCACCACGAGGTAGACGCCGGCGGTGACCATGGTGGCGGCGTGGATCAGGGCCGAGACCGGGGTCGGGCCCTCCATCGCGTCGAGCAGCCACGCCTGCAGCGGCACCTGGGCCGACTTGCCGCACGCGGCGAGCAGGAGCAGCAGGCCCAGCGCGTTGAGGGTGCCCTGGCCGGCCTCGCCGGCGAGCTCGCTGACGGCACCGAAGTCGGTGGTGCCGAAGGTGGCGAACATCAGCGCGATTGCCAGGGACAGACCGATGTCGCCGACGCGGTTGATGACGAAGGCCTTCTTGGCGGCGGCAGCGGCCGACGGCTTGTGCTGCCAGAACCCGATGAGCAGGAAGGACGCCAGGCCGACGCCCTCCCAGCCCAGGAACAGGCCCACGAAGTTGGCCGAGAGGATCAGCGTGAGCATCGCCGCGACGAACAGGTTGAGGTAGCCGAAGAAGCGGCGGCGGCGCGGGTCGTGCTCCATGTAGCCGATGGCGTAGACGTGGATCAGCGCGCCGACGCCGGTGATGAGCAGCAGGAACAGCGCGGACAGCGGGTCGTAGAGCAGGTCCATGCCGACCGTCAGCGAGCCGGTCTCGAACCACGTCCAGAGGTGCTGGCCGACCTGGCGGGCGTCGTCCTCGCGCCCGAGCAGCGCGATGAACAGCACGAGGCTGACCACGAACGACAGCGCGGTCATCGCGGTGCCGAGGAGGTGGCCGTGCTTGTCGGCGATCGCCTTGAGCGAGGCGGGCAGGAACGGCGCGACGCCGAGCAGCAGGACGGCGCCGAGCAGCGGGAGCGCGATGACCAGCCACAGCAGGTCGAAGACGCCGCCGGCACCGGTGTCGGGCGCGACGATCGGCGCGTTGGCGCCCTCGGCCATCGGCAGTCCTGCGGCGAGGACCGAGTGGGACAACAGGTTCACGAGTGCTCCCTCAGTACTTCAGCAGGCTGGCGTCGTCGACCGAGGCCGAGCGTCGGGTGCGGAAGATGGTCATGATGATCGCGAGCCCGATCACGACCTCGGCAGCAGCCACGACCATCACGAAGAAGGCGGTGATCTGGCCGTCGAGGTTGCCGTGCTGGCGGGCGAAGGCCACGAACGCCAGGTTGCAGGCGTTGAGCATCAGCTCGACGCACATGAACACCACGATGGCGTTGCGGCGCGTCAGGACGCCCACGCAGCCGATGGTGAACAGGATCGCCGAGAGGACGATGTACTGGGTCACTGGTCCGTGTCCTTGTCCGTGCCGACGATGGGGTCACCGGCGCCGTGGCTGTCGGCGTGCTTGACGACGTCCTCCTCGGTCGTGGCGGGCGAGCCGGCCTTGCCCGAGGTCTCCGGCATCGCGCTGGGATCGCCGATCTGGCGGCGCACGTCGACGATGTCGTCGGCGAACGCCGGAGCCGAGCGCACCGTGCCGCGGGCGGCGAGCACGCGCGAGACCGACGACTCGGCCGCGGTGCCGTCGGGCAGCAGCGCCGGGGTGTCGACCGCGTTGTGGCGGGCGTAGACGCCGGGCGACGGCAGCGGGCCGAGGTGCTTGCCGTGCTCGGCGAAGTCACGCAGCCGCTGGGCGGCGAGGTCGGCCTGCGTCGCCTTGGGCGTGAGGCGCTCGCGGTGGGCGAGCACCATCGCGCCGAGGGCGGCGGTGATCAGCAGCGCGCTGGTCGCCTCGAAGGCGAAGACGTAGCGGGAGAACAGGATGTTGGCGATCGCGGGCACGTTGCCACCGGCGTTGGCCTCGTCGAGGCCAACGACCGTGCCGAGGGTGACCTGGCTGAGGCCCAGGACCAGCACGATCCCGAACAGCAGGCCCAGGACGATCGCCATCGTGCGCTGGCCGCGGATCGTCTCCACGACCGAGTCCGTCGCGTCGACGCCGATGAGCATCATCACGAACAGGAAGAGCATCAAGATCGCGCCGGTGTAGACGATGATCTGCACCGCGAAGAGGAACGGCGCGTCGAGCACGGCGTAGAGGAACGCCAGGCTGATCATCACCACGGCGAGCAGCAGCGCGGCGTGCACGGCCTTGCGGACGAACAGGATGCCCAGCGCGGCGGCGACCATGATCGGGGCGAGGATCCAGAAGGTCATCGGGGTCCCCTCGGAGTTGTCGGGCGGAGGAGCGGAGCGGAGGAGGACGAGAACTTCGTGGGGCGGTTCATCGGGTGGCCCCCCGGTAGTAGTCGCCCTCGTCGTCGCCGAGTCGCATCGCGTGCGGCGGCTCCTCCATGCCCGGCAGGAGCGGGGCCAGCAGGTCGGACTTCTCGTAGATGAGGTCGGCCCGGTTGTCGTCGGCGAGCTCGTACTCGTTGGTCATCGTCAGCGCGCGGGTCGGGCACGCCTCGATGCACAGCCCGCACAGGATGCAGCGCAGGTAGTTGATCTGGTAGACGCGGCCGTAGCGCTCACCCGGGCTGAAGCGACCGGAGCCGTCGGGCAGGTCGACGTTGGACGCGCCCTCGACGTAGATCGCGTCGGCCGGGCAGGCCCAGGCGCACAGCTCGCACCCGATGCACTTCTCCAGGCCGTCGGGCCAGCGGTTGAGCTGGTGGCGGCCGTGGAAGCGCGGAGCGGTCGGCATCTTCTCGAACGGGTACTGCTCGGTGACGACCTTCTTGAACATCGTCCGGAAGGTGACGCCGAACCCGGCGATCGGGTCCCAGAGGCTCTCCTTGATGCCCTTGGAGCCCTGACCGGACTGAGACGACTCACTCATGGTTCTCCTCCGCTGCGGCGGTGACGGTGGTGCGGCTCTGGGCGAACGTGAGGGGCTGGGCGCCGCCGCGGACGGCACCGCCCGCCGGCATCGGCGGCACGGGGAACCCGCCGGCGAACGCGTCGTGCGGCTCCTCGCGGGCCTCGACGGGCTCGTCCTCGGACTGCTTGTCGCCGACGAACATCAGCGCGACGGTGAGGACCAGCAGGACGGCGATCGCGGCCACGAGGTAGGTGCGGTTGATGTTGCCCTCGAGCGAGATGACGCGGATGGTCGCGACGGCCACGATCCAGGCCAGCGAGACCGGGATGAGCACCTTCCAGCCCAGCGCCATGAACTGGTCGTAGCGCATGCGGGGCAGCGAGCCGCGCAGCCACACGAAAAGGAAGATGAAGCAGAAGACCTTGCCGAAGAACCACAGCAGGGGCCAGTAGCCGCTGTTGGCGCCGTCCCACACGTTCTCGATGCCCCACGGTGCGGCCCAGCCACCGAGGAAGAGCGTGGTGGCGATGGCCGACACGGTCGCGAGGTTGATGTACTCGGCCAGGAAGAACAGCGCGAACTTGAGGCTGGAGTACTCGGTGTGGAAGCCGCCGACCAGCTCGCCCTCGGCCTCGGGGAGGTCGAAGGGGGCGCGGTTGGTCTCGCCGACCATCGAGATGACGTAGATGACGAAGGACGGCAGCAGGATCAGGCCGAACCAGAGCCGGTCCTGCGCGGCGACGATCTCGGAGGTCGACATCGACCCGGCGTAGAGGAACACCGCGACGAGCGCGAGGCCCATCGCGACCTCGTAGGAGATCATCTGCGCGCTCGAGCGCAGGCCGCCCAGCAGGGAGTAGGTCGAGCCGGACGACCAGCCGCCGAGGACGATGCCGTAGATGCCGATCGAGGCGATGGCGAGCATGAACAGCACCGCCACGGGCATGTCGGTGAGCTGCAGCGGGGTCCGGTGGCCGAAGAAGTTGACCTCGGGCCCGAGCGGGATCACCGCCCAGGTCACGAAGGCGGGCACGACCGCGATGATCGGGGCCACCAGGAAGACGACCTTGTCGGCCGCCTTGGGGATGATGTCCTCCTTGAGCGCGAGCTTCACGCCGTCGGCCAGCGACTGCAGCAGGCCGAAGGGACCGTTGACGTTGGGCCCGACGCGGTGCTGCATCCGGGCCACGACCCGGCGCTCGAGCCAGATGTTGAACAGCGTCAGCAGCACCAGGATCAAGAAGATGAACACGGCCTTGAGCGCGATCACCCACCACGGGTCCTGGCCGAAGGCGGCCAGGCCGGGGTCCGGCAGGTCCGCCGCGAGCGGAGCGAGCATCGTCATCGTGAGGCTCCCTTCAGGGTGACCGGGCTGCCGGGCGAGGCGAGCTCGGCGAGGACGCCACGGCCGAAGGACCGGGCCGGGACCCAGACCACGCCGTCGGGCAGGTCGGCGACCTCGACCGGCAGCGTCACGCTGCCGCGGTCGCCGGTGACGGTGACGAGCTGCTCGCCGCCGGGCTGGGCCTCGAGCATGCCGAGCACCGACTCGTAGGACGCACGGCTCACGCGGGCCACGGGCCTGCGAGCGGTGGCACGCAGGTGCTCCTCGCCGTCCTGCAGCGAGCCGAGGTCGATGAGCTGCTTCCAGGTCGCGAGCGAGAACGCGGTCTCGCCCTTGCGGACCGGCTTGACCGGACGCGGAGCCTTGCCGGCCTCCAGCGCCGGGCGGGCGCCGTCCCACGGACCGAGGGACTGCATCTCCTCGCGCACCTCGCCCACCGTGCGGAAGCCGAGGGCGCGACCCTGGCCGAGCGCGGCGAGCTCGTCGGCGATGCCGGACAGCACGCGCAGGTCGGGGAGGGAGGCGGGGTTGGCGAAGACCGCGTCGAAGGCGCGGGCGCGGCCGTCCCACGTCACGAACGTGCCTGCCTTGTCGGTGACCGGTGCCACCGGCAGGACGACGTCGGCGACGCGGGTCACGTCGGTCTCGCGGAGCTCGAGGCTGACCACGAAGCCGGCCGCGTCGAGGGCGGCGCGGAACGCGGCCGGGTCGGCCGTGTCGTCGGGGTCGACGCCCGCGACGACGAGGCCGCCGAGCTCGCCCTTGGCCAGGGCCGCCACGATCGCGTTGCCGTCGCGTCCGGCCTTGGCGGGCAGCGCCTCCACGCCCCAGGCGGCACCCACGTCGACGCGGGCGGACGCCTCGGCGACGGGACGACCGCCGGGCAGCAGGTTGGGCAGGGCGCCCGCCTCGACCGCTCCGCGGTCTCCGGCACGGCGCGGGACCCAGGCGATCCGCGCGCCGGTGCCGGCGGCGAGGTCGGCCGCCGCGGCGAGGGCCCCGTGGGTCTGGGCCAGCCGCTCGCCGACGAGGATCACGGCGTCCTTGGTGACGCCGTGCTCGGCGTCCTTGAGCGAGCCGATCACCTCGGCCTCGGTGCCGGGCGCGGCCGGCACGAGCCGGCCGTTCATCTTGGCGAGGCCGCGCGAGGTGTAGGGCGCGACCGACACGACCTGCGTACGCCCGCGCTTGGCCGCCTTGCGCAGCCGCAGGAAGATGGCCGCGGCCTCGTCCTCGGGCTCGAGGCCGAGCAGCACCACGACGGGTGCGGCCTCGAGGTCGGCGTAGGTGACGTCGCCGGTCAGCGCGACGTGGGAGGCCAGGAAGGCGGCCTCCTCCGCGCTGTGCGGACGGGCCCGGAAGTCGATGTCGTTGGTGCCGAGCGAGACCCGCGCGAACTTGGCGTAGGCGTAGGCGTCCTCGGCGGTCAGCCGGCCACCGGTGAGCACCGCGGCGGCGCCGGCGTCACGCAGGCCGCGCGCGGCGACCGCGAACGCCTCGGGCCACGAGGCGGGCCGCAGCTCGCCGTTGTCGCGGACCTGTGGGTAGGTGATCCGGTCGGGGAGCTGGGTGTAGCGGAAGGCGAAGCGGTCCTTGTCGCTGATCCACTCCTCGTTGACCTCGGGGTCGTTGCCGGCCAGGCGGCGCATCACCTTGCCGCGGCGGTGGTCGATGCGGATCGCGGAGCCGCAGGCGTCGTGCTCGGCGACACCGGGCGTGGAGACCAGGTCGAACGGGCGCGAGCGGAAGCGGTAGTCGGCCGAGGTGAGCGCGCCGACCGGGCAGATCTGGATCGCGTTGCCGGAGAAGTAGCTCTCGAAGGGCTCGCGCTCGTAGATCGCGACCTGCTGGAGCGCGCCGCGCTCCGCGAGGGCGATGAACGGGTCGCCGGCGATCTGCTCGGAGAAGCGGGTGCAGCGCGCGCACAGCACGCAGCGCTCGCGGTCGAGCAGCACCTGGGCGGAGATGTTGATCGGCTTGGGGAAGGTGCGCTTGATGCCGCCGTGCTCGGAGAACCGGCTCTCACCGCGGCCGTTGCTCATCGCCTGGTTCTGCAGGGGGCACTCGCCGCCCTTGTCGCACACCGGGCAGTCGAGCGGGTGGTTGATCAGCAGGAACTCCATGATCCCCTGCTGCGCCTTGTCGGCCACCTCGCTGGTCGCCTGGGTGTTGACGACCATGCCGTCGGCCACCGGCAGCGTGCACGAGGCCTGCGGCTTGGGGAATCCCCGCCCGTTGCCGGCGTCGGGGATGTCGACCAGGCACTGGCGGCACGCGCCGACCGGGTCGAGCAGCGGGTGGTCGCAGAAGCGCGGGATCTGCACGCCGACCTGCTCGGCGGCGCGGATGACGAGCGTGTCCTTGGGGACGCTGACCTGGACGCCGTCGATGGTCAGGGTGACCAGGTCGGTGTCGATCTTCTCCGGCGCCTTGTCGGTCGTGCTCATGCGGGTGCTCCCACCGGTGCGAAGGCGGTCGAGGCGGCCGGGTCGAACGGGCAGCCGCCGTGGGTCAGGTGCGCGAGGTACTCGTCGCGGAAGTGCTGGATCGAGCTCGAGATGGGGCTCGTGGCACCGTCGCCGAGGGCGCAGAACGCGCGGCCCAGGATGTTGTCGCACTGGTCGAGGAGCAGGTCGAGGTCGGACTCGCTGCCCTGCCCGTTCTCCAGCTTGGCCATCGTCTGGGTCAGCCACCACGTGCCCTCGCGGCACGGGGTGCACTTGCCGCACGACTCGTGCTTGTAGAACTCGGTCCACCGCAGCACCGCACGCACCACGCAGGTGGTCTCGTCGAAGAGCTGCAGGGCGCGGGTGCCCAGCATGGAGCCCGCCGCACCGACGGCCTCGAAGTCGAGGGGCACGTCGAGGTGCTCGGGCGTCAGCAGCGGGGTGCTCGAGCCGCCCGGCGTCCAGAACTTCAGCTCGTGGCCCTCGCGCATGCCGCCGGCCAGGTCGATCAGCTCGCGCAGGGTGATGCCGAGCGGCGCCTCGTACTGGCCGGGGTTGGTGATGTGCCCGGAGAGGCTGAAGATGCCGAAGCCGTTGGACTTCTCGGTGCCCATCCCGGCGAACCAGGCGGCGCCGTTGCCGATGATGCTCGGCACGGACGCGATCGACTCGACGTTGTTGATCACCGTCGGGCTGGCGTAGAGGCCGGCGACGGCCGGGAACGGCGGGCGCAGCCGCGGCTGTCCGCGACGGCCCTCGAGGCCCTCGAGCAGCGCCGTCTCCTCGCCGCAGATGTAGGCGCCGGCACCGGCGTGCACGATGAGGTCGAGGTCGTAGCCCGAGCCGTGGATGTTGTTGCCGAGGTGGCCGGCCAGGTAGGCCTCCTGCACCGCGCGCTGGAGGCGGCGGATCACGTGGAGGACCTCACCGCGCACGTAGATGAACGCGGTGTTGGCGCGGATCGCGTAGGAGCTGATGATGACGCCCTCGACCAGCGTGTGCGGGCTGGCCATCATGAGCGGGATGTCCTTGCAGGTGCCCGGCTCGGACTCGTCGGCGTTGACCACGAGGTACTTGGGCCGGGGGTTGTCCTGCGGGATGAAGCCCCACTTCATGCCGGTCGGGAAGCCCGCGCCACCGCGGCCGCGGAGGCCGGACTCCTTGACGGCGTTGATCACGTCGTCGGGCGACATGGCGAACGCCTTGTCGACGGCGGCATAGCCACCGTGCTCCTCGTAGGACGCCAGGGTCCAGGCGCGCTCGGCGTCCCAGTTGGCGGTGAGGACGGGGGTCAGTGTGTCCGTCACTTGCTCTCTCCCTCCGGAGCGGTCCAGCCCTTCTCACGGGCGATCGCGAGCCCGGCCAGCGAGGCGGGGCCGGCGGCCGGCCCCTCGTCGGCGCGGTCGTCGGGGAAGCCGGCGAGCACCCGCTCGGCCTCGCGCCAGGTGCACAGGCGCGGGCCGCGGGTGGAGCGGACCTCCTTGCCGGCACGCAGGTCGTCGACGACCTGCACGGCCGACTCCGGCGTCTGGTTGTCCATGAACTCCCAGTTGACCATCATCACCGGGGCGTAGTCGCACGCGGCGTTGCACTCGACGTGCTCGAGGGTGATGGTGCCGTCCTCGGTGGTCTCGTCGTTGCCGACGTCGAGGTGCTCCTTGAGCCGCTCGAAGATCAGGTCGCCACCCATCACCGCGCAGAGCGTGTTGGTGCAGACGCCGACGTGGTAGTCGCCGACCGGCTTGCGCTTGTACATCGTGTAGAAGGTCGCCACGCCGTTGACCTCGGCGGCGCTGATGCCGAGCACCTCGGCGCAGGCCTCGATGCCCTCGGGCGTGACCCGGCCCTCGACCGACTGCACGAGGTGCAGCATCGGCAGCAGGCCCGAGCGCTTCTCGGGGTAGCGGTCCGCGATCTCGCGCAGCTCGGCCCAGGTCTTCTCGTCGAGGCCAGGGCGCTCCAGGCTGTGGTCGGCGCTCATCGGTCGACTCCTCCCATCACGGGGTCGATGGAGGCGATGGCCACGATGACGTCGGCGACCATGCCGCCCTCGCTCATCACGCTCGTCGCCTGCAGGTTGGTGAACGACGGGTCGCGGAAGTGGGCGCGGAAGGGCCGCGTGCCGCCGTCGGAGACGACGTGGGCGCCCAGCTCGCCGCGGGGCGACTCGATCGGGACGTAGGCCTGTCCGGCCGGGACCCGGAAGCCCTCGGTGACCAGCTTGAAGTGGTGGATCAGGGCCTCCATCGACTCGCCCATGATGTGGCGGATGTGGTCGAGGCTGTTGCCCATGCCGTCGCTGCCGATGGCGAGCTGGCTGGGCCACGCGATCTTCTTGTCGCCCACCATCACGGGCGCGCCCTCGAGGCCGGCGAGGCGGTCGGCGCACTGCTCGACGATCTTCAGCGACTCCGTCATCTCGTTGAGCCGGATGCGGAAGCGGCCGTAGGAGTCGGCGGTGTCCCAGGTCTGGACCTCGAAGTCGTAGTCCTCGTAGCCGCAGTAGGGCTGGGTCTTGCGGAGGTCCCAGGCGTAGCCGGTCGAGCGCAGCACCGGGCCGGTGATCCCGAGCGCGAGGCAGCCGGCGAGGTCGAGGTGCCCGACACCCTCCAGGCGGCCCTTGAAGATCGGGTTGGCGTTGCAGAGCGCGGCGTACTCGGGCAGGCGCTTCTTCATCAGCGCGATGAAGTCGCGGATCTCGTCGAGGGCACCGGGCGGCAGGTCCTGCGCGACACCGCCGGGACGGATGAACGCGTGGTTCATCCGCAGGCCGGTGATCAGCTCGAACAGGTCGAGCACCAGCTCGCGCTCGCGGAAGCCCATGGTCATGACCGTCAGGGCGCCGATCTCCATGCCGCCGGTGGCGATCGCCACGAGGTGGGAGGAGATGCGGTTGAGCTCCATCAGGAGGACGCGCATGACCTGCGCCTTCTCCGGGATCTCGTCCTCGATGTCGAGCAGCCGCTCCACGCCCAGGACGTAGGTCGCCTCGTTGTAGAACGGGGAGAGGTAGTCCATGCGGGTGCAGAACGTCACGCCCTGCACCCAGGAGCGGTACTCCATGTTCTTCTCGATGCCGGTGTGGAGGTAGCCGATGCCGCAGCGGGCCTCGGTGACCGTCTCCCCCTCGAGCTCGAGGATGAGGCGGAGCACGCCGTGGGTCGAGGGGTGCTGGGGACCCATGTTGACCACGACCCGCTCGTCGGCTGCGTCGCCGATGCTCTGCGTGATCGAGTCCCAGTCCTGGCCGGTGACGGTGAAGACGCGGCCCTGGCTGGTCTCGCCCGGGGCGGCGTAGATGTCGTTGTCGGTAGCCATCAGTTGTAGCTCCTGCGCTGGTCGGGCGGAGGGATGGACCCGCCCTTGTACTCGACGGGGATGCCGCCGAGCGGGTAGTCCTTGCGCTGCGGGTGGCCGGGCCAGTCGTCCGGCATGAGCACCCGGGTCAGAGCGGGGTGACCGTCGAAGATCAGCCCGAACATGTCGTAGGTCTCGCGCTCGTGCCAGTCGAGCGTCGGGTAGATGCTCACCAGGCTCGGCACGTGCGGGTCGCTGTCCGGCGCGGTGACCTCGAGCCGGATCAACCGGTTGTGGGTCATCGACGTCAGGTGGTAGACGGCGTGGAGCTCGCGCCCGGTGTCCTCGGGGTAGTGCACGCCGCTGACGCCGGAGCAGAACTCGAAGCGCAGCGCCTCGTCGTCGCGGAGCATCTGCGCCACGAAGGGCAGGTCCTCGCGCCGCACGTGGAAGGTGATCTCGCGGCGGTGCACGACAACGCTCTCGATGGCCGAGGTGAGGCCGGCGGCCTCGAGGCGCTCCTCGAGCGCGTCGGCCACCTCGTCGAACCAGCCGCCGTAGGGCCTCGGGGACGCCTCGGGGAACCGGATCGCGCTGACCAGGCCGCCGTAGCCGGACGTGTCGCCAGTGCCGGTGACGCCGAACATGCCGTGGCGCACGCCGACCGCGTGCATCTCACCCGTGGGCGCCGGCACGTTCTCCGGCGACTGCTCGGGCGCGCGCTGCTCGACCCCGCTGCCGGTGCCGGTCTCGGACTTGGCCTTCTCGAGGTTGCGCTCCTCGGCCGGACGCGCCTCCTCGTTGGAGTCGGTCTTGTCGTCGGACGCGTCGGCGGCCTTGCCGGCCGCCTTCTCGTCGGGCTTCTCGCTCATCGCAGCAGCCCCTTCATCTCCGAGGTCGGCAGCGCGCGCAGGGCGTCGGTCTCCAGCGCGGCGACCTCCTCGCGGCGGTTGGCGCCGAGCTTGGTGTGCTGGACCTGGTCGTGCAGCTTGAGGATCGCGTCGATCAGCATCTCCGGGCGCGGGGGGCACCCGGGCAGGTACATGTCGACGGGGACCACGTGGTCGACGCCCTGCACGATCGCGTAGTTGTTGAACATGCCGCCCGACGAGGCGCACACGCC
Organism: Nocardioides sp. Z13_37; assembly: GCF_058355585.1. NCBI lineage: Bacteria > Bacillati > Actinomycetota > Actinomycetes > Propionibacteriales > Nocardioidaceae > Nocardioides > Nocardioides sp. Z13_37. The sequence goes on from NZ_JBZGDV010000005.1 coordinate 331,118, forward strand.
CATCGCGAGCACCCACTTGGGCTCGGGCATCTGGTCGTAGATCTGGCGCAGGACGGGGGCCATCTTCTGGCTCACCCGGCCGGCCACGATCATCAGGTCGGCCTGGCGCGGGCTGGCCCGGAAGACCTCCATGCCGAAGCGGGCGAGGTCGTACTTGGGTCCGCCGGTGGTCATCATCTCGATGGCGCAGCAGGCCAGGCCGAAGGTGGCCGGCCAGAACGACGCCTTGCGCATGTAGCCGGCGACGCCCTCGACAGTCGTGAGCAGGACGCCGCTCGGCAGCTTCTCCTCGAGTCCCATGTCAGTCCCAATCCAGTCCGCCGCGGCGCCACACGTAGGCGTAGGCCACGAACACAGTGCCAATGAAGAGGACCATCTCGACGAGGCCGAAGAGGGCCATCTGGTCGAAGTGGACGGCCCAGGGGTAGAGGAAGATGATCTCGATGTCGAAGACGATGAAGAGCATCGCGGTGATGAAGTACTTGACCGGGATCCTGCCGCCCCCCACGGGCTGCGGCGTCGGCTCGATGCCGCACTCGTAGGAGTCGAGCTTGGCCCGGTTGTATCGCTTGGGACCCACGACGGCGCTCATGATCACGGAGAACACCGCGAAGCCCGCCGCGATGAGTGCCAGCGCCAGGATCGGCGTGTAGAGCTCCATCGCTTCCCTTCCGGAGAACCAGCGCCACACCCATCGGGGGCACGTGACCTTGTGAATGGCTTCACGAGTGGCGCGCCACACAGTCTAGGACTCAGGCACGGGATGCGTCACCCCGGGGTCGACCCCACCGAACCCGCCCCTGACCTGCGGATTTAGGTGACGGGAGCGTGCCGTAAATTGTGCGCTCGGGTCAGGCGGTGGCGCGGTGCAGCGCGACGATGCCGCCGGTGAGGTTGCGCCACTCCGGACGCTGCCAGCCGGCCTCGGCGAGCATCGCCGCGAGTCCCTCCTGGTCGGGCCAGGCGAGGATCGACTCGGCGAGGTAGACGTAGGCGTCGGACGCGCTCGCGGTGAGCGCGGCGATGCGCGGCAGGGCCCGCATGAAGCCGTCGAGGTAGGCGGCCCGGAACGCCGCGTTGGTCGGGGTGCTGAACTCGCACACCACGAGCCGGCCGCCGGGCCGGGTCACGCGCAGCATCTCCTTCAGCCCCGCGACCGGGTCGACGAAGTTGCGCAGGCCGTAGGAGATCGTCACCGCGTCGAAGGTGTCGTCCAGGAACGGCAGCCGGGTGCCGTCGCCGGCGACGAACGGGAGGGTGGGCCGGTCCTTCTTGCCCTGCTGCAGCATGCCGACGGAGAAGTCGCACGGCACGGCGGTGGCCCCGTGGGCCGCGAACGGCTCGCTGGAGCAGCCGGTGCCGGCCGCCAGGTCGAGCACGAGGTCGCCGCGCTGCGGCGCCACGGCCGCCACCATCGAGCGGCGCCAGGACCGCTGGATCCCGGCCGTCATCAGGTCGTTGGTGAGGTCGTAGCGCTTGGCCACGGTGTCGAACATGCGACGTACGTCGGTCGGTTGCTTGTCCAGGTCAGCGCGGGCCACGCGGCGAGCGTAGGCGTCCCGCCCCCGGCAGGCGCAATGTGGGGGTGTCGGGGCGCGTCCCTATGATCAGGATGGTCACCGGCTCCGGGGGAGGATCCACATGTCACGCCGTCGCTCGTTCGCGCTCGCGCTGGCGTTGCTCTGCGCCCTCACCGGCCTCTCCGTCGTGGGCCCGACCACCGCGGCGTCCGCGGCGGAGTCCATCTCGCCGTCCACCTCGCCGTCCACCTCGCCGGCCCGCGAGTTCGTCCCGATGCGGCTCGGCGACCGGGGGTGGCGCGTGCGCGTGCTGCAGAGCCGCCTGCACCAGCTCGACCTGCACTCCGAGGTGGTGACCAGCCGCTTCGACCGCGAGACGCGCGACGGCGTCGCGACCTTCCAGCGCCGCCGCGACTGGAGGGCCGACGGGGTGGTCGACGAGCGCACGTGGAGCGCGATCGTGGCCCGCACGACCGAGCCCACCTCCGAGGCGCTGCACAACGTCTACACGCCCGGGCGCCCGCTGCTGCAGCGCGGCGACACCGGCCTGCGGGTGCGCCAGGTGCAGGCCCGGCTCAAGCAGATCCGCTGGTACGACGGCCCGGTGACCGGCCGCTACGCCCGCACCACCGTCGAGGCGGTCGAGGGCTTCCAGGCCAAGCGCCGGATCCCGGTGACCGGCGAGGTCGACCGGCGCACCCTCTCGCGGCTGACCGCGATGACCCGGCCGCCGACGCGGGCCGAGCTCTTCAACATCGTGCCCGCCGGCCCGGCCCTCGACCCGCGCTGCCTCTCGGGCCGCGCGATGTGCGTCGACAAGACGTCACGCTCGCTGCGCTGGGTCGTCGACGGGGTGGTCCTCAAGAGCGTCGAGGTGCGCTTCGGCTCCGACGAGCTGCCCACGCGCGAGGGGGCGTTCGCGGTGTTCCGCAAGTCGCGCGACCACGTCTCCAGCCTCTACCACACCCCCATGCCGTTCGCGATGTTCTTCTCCGGCGGCCAGGCCGTCCACTACTCCCCCGACTTCGCCGCCAACGGCTACAACGGCGCCTCGCACGGGTGCGTCAACGTGCGCGACCGCGCCACGGTGGCCTGGCTGTTCGACCAGGTCAGGCTCGGCGACAAGGTGATCGTCTACCGCTCCTGAGCCCGGCCGCTCTGGGCCGGGTCAGGGGCCGGGTCAGGGGCCGGGGTCAGGGGCCGGGGTCAGGGGTCGGGCGTGCCGGCGAGCGAGAACGCCGGGTCGATGGCCGCGCCCGCGCGTCCGCGCCGCGGCAGGGCCGTCGACGCGGTCTCCATCTCGGGCGCCGCCGGGGCCGCGACCACGGCGTGCTCGGTCGCGAGGTCGAGCCGGACCGAGGGGTGGTGCGCGACGCGACCGATGCGGAAGCCGGAGGTCGTCGCCAGCGAGCTGATCGTCCGGTTGACGCGGGTGTCCAGCACCAGCACGCGCAGCCGGCCGCCCCACCAGGGAGCGAGTGCGGACACCTCGGTGGCGAGCTTGCGGGCCCGCGAGCCCAGGCGCGCGTCGGCCACCTGGGCGGACACGGCGTCGAGCACCTCGCGCGGCGTCGCGTGCCAGGGGGCTCCGTCGACGGTCGCGGTCTCGAGCAGGTCCTCCAGGGCCCGGGCGGCGACGTGGCCGAGCAGCAGGTGGGTGGGCGCGACGTGGGCGAGCGCGGCCTCGAGGCAGGCAGGCGACTCGACCCACGCGAGGGCGCACCCGGCCGTCAGGTGGGCGTCGCGCGCGACCGCGGTGAAGCGGTCGGTGGCCTCGCCGACCAGCAGCACGACGTCGGCCCCGGTCAGGCCCGACAGCGCGCCGGAGGCCTCGGGCCGGAAGAGCCACGGCAGGCCCTTCTCCCGGGGCAGGCCCAGCACGGGCGCGGACGGCTCGTCGACGCGGACGCCGGCGACCCACGCCAGCAGGTCGGGCTGGCGCTTGCGCCGCTCCAGCCCCATGCCGCGCAGCCTCTCCCACGAGCGGTCGTCGCACTCGAAGAGCTGGGCGTCGTCGAGCGGGGCGCGGCGCAGCAGGGCCAGGCGCCGCTCGTCGTCGACCACGACCAGGCGCACCTGGACGCCGTCGAGGAGGTGCCGCACGTCCTCGGGGTCGAGGTGCTCGGGCAGGAGCAGCGGCACGGCGCCGGCGACGCGGGTGGCCAGCTCGATCTCGAGCTGGCGGATCCCCGTGGGCACGCGGATCACGACCACCTGGCCGGGGTCGACGCCGGCCTCGATCATGCCGGCGGCGCCGTCGATGGTGCGCCGGTAGAGCTCGTTCCAGGTCAGCGACGTCCACACGCCGTCCCGCAGCTCCGACACGGCGACCTCCAGCGCGCGGCCGCGCGCGTGGCGCTCCAACCGGGCGAGAGGAGATTCGTGGGCAGGCACCTGCGGGCTCCTAGGTGAGACGGCTACCCGGGCAACGTAGGTGACCCACGCCTCTCCTGTTCGCCGTTTGCCCGATCTGTCGTCCTCGTCCTCTGCGCGGCGGCGTAGGCTCCCCCCTCGTGACGACCCCCGCGTCCTTCCCCGGACCTGCTGCGCCGCTCGTCGTGCGCACCGTCCCCGTGGACCTGGCGGACCTCCCCCTCCTCGACCTGCTGCCGCGCGACGAGCCGGTCAGCTGGCTGCGCCGTGGCGAGGGGCTGGTCGGGTGGGGCGTCGCCGCCCGCCTGGAGACCTCGGGCCCGACCCGCTTCAGCGACGCGGTCAAGTGGTGGGCGGAGACCGTCGCGCGCGCCGACGTCGACGACAGCGTCGCCGAGCCGGGCACGGGACTGGTGTGCTTCGGCGCCTTCGCGTTCGCCGACGAGCCGGGCGACTCCGTGCTGGTGATCCCGCAGGTGGTCGTCGGCCGCCGCGGCGACCGCACCTGGCTCACCACCGTCTCCGTCGAGGCGCCCGACCTGGCTCCGGCCCCCGCCCCCCAGCCGCCGGTGGGCCTGGTGTTCTCCGACGGCGCCCGCAACGGCGAGGAGTGGATGTCGGTCGTGGCCGACGCGGTGCGGCGCATCGCCGACGGCGACCTGGAGAAGGTCGTCCTGGCGCGCGACCTGATCGCGACCACCGACGAGCCGGTCGACGTCCGCTGGCCGCTGCACCGCCTCGCCGAGCAGTACGAGATGTGCTGGACCTTCCACGTCGACGGCATCTTCGGCGCGACCCCGGAGATGCTCGTGCGCCGCGAGCGCGGCCTGGTGACCTCCCGGGTGCTCGCCGGCACGATCCGGCGCACCGGGGACGACGAGCGCGACCTCGCCCTGGCGGCCACCCTGGCCCGGTCGTCGAAGGACCTCGAGGAGCACGAGTACGCCGTGCGCTCGGTGGCCGACGCGCTCGAGCCGCACTGCTCGTCGATGAACGTGCCCGAGGCGCCGTTCGTGCTCCACCTGCCCAACGTCATGCACCTGGCCACCGACGTCAACGGCGTCGTCCACGACGCCGCGACCTCGCTCCAGCTGGCCGAGTCGCTGCACCCGTCGGCGGCCGTGGGCGGCACCCCGACCGCGGCGGCGACGCGCCTGATCACCGAGATCGAGGGCATGCCGCGCGACCGCTACGCCGGCCCGGTCGGCTGGATGGACGCCTCCGGCGACGGCGAGTGGGGCATCGCGCTGCGCTCGGCGATGGTGGTGGACGGCGGCGTACGGCTCTTCGCCGGCTGCGGCATCGTGGCGAGCTCCGACCCCGAGGCCGAGCTGGCCGAGTCGCAGGCGAAGTTCGTGCCGGTGCGCGACGCGCTCGGCGCCGCCTGAGCGCTCCGGCCTAGATGTACCCGGCCATGACCTTGGTTGCAGGCTCAGGCCGTTGACGTGAAGAGAACCCCCGAGTGGGGTGTGGCTTGTCTAAGGCCCACAGCACTCGGAGGTTCTCGTGTCCCACCGTAATGCCCGGCTGACCGTGCATGGTCGGCTGTTGATCGTCCA
>NZ_JBZGDV010000006.1:0-305555 GCF_058355585.1 Nocardioides sp. Z13_37
GGTCATTTGCGCGCGGGCGAGTTCTTCATGCATGAGATTCATGTCGTTTCGTCCATTTCGGTAGGTCTTCATGAGAGGTGTGTCCTGTGATTCCTCGGAGGTGGGTGAGCGGGTGACGCCTACGCGGCGGCCCCGTCCTTCTGGTTCTGGCCGGCCTGGGTGGCGACCTGCTCGGACTTGCGGGGCCGGCCTCGCGGCCGCTTGCGCGGGATCACCACGCCCTGGAGGAAGAGCTCGCCTCCCCAGACGCCCCACGGCTCACGCCGTTCGAGGGCACCGTCGAGGCACAGCGCCTGCACGGGGCAGTCGATGCAGAGGGCCTTGGCCTGCTCCACGTCCGCAGGGGACTCGGCAAACCACAGCTCTGCGTCGTTGACGCGGCAGGGCAGCAACTCCTCATCCACTCCGGCAGCTGCGTCGTGCAGGGCTCCGAGCGGGGCCTGGGGCTCCATCCCGGTTGCGTCGGCAGCTCGGTTGCGGTCGAGAACGCTGATGGTCATGTGTTCACCTCCTTGTCGTTGACCTGATCGCGGGTGGTTCGGACAAACAGAAAGGCCGCGGATCCCGGGTGTCGGGTTCCGCGGCCTGGAGGCTGCCGATGTAGGTGGTGACCTATGTCGACGGACTCCAGGCAGGAGGACCCGGGAAATCGCCCTTGATGCGCACGATGGCGGCGGCGTCGCCCTGGACAGCCACCACGCCAGCGCCGAGGGCGCGCGTGTGCGCGCAGGGGCGGCCGAGGGCGGACATGCCGAGGGACGGCGTCCACGCCGTCATCGTCATCGTGTAGTTCTCCATGAGGGCCACCTCCTTCGGGGCGTCAGGCGCAGATCGTCGTCAGCGATCCCATGCGCGGGTTGTCGTGGAAGGAAACGTTAGACCCCTCACATCGTGAGGGGCAAACCATTTAATGGGTATTACCGAGATTTCTTTCGCGGAGGCGTCTCCGACCCCTCGGCAGGGTCCTGCGCGGCGCCTCCGGCGACGAGCGCAAGCACCTCGTCGCCGTACTTGGCGATCTTGCCGGGCCCGACGCCGCTGATGGCGCGCAGTCCCTTCTCGTCGGTCGGGACGTGCTCGGCGATCAGCTGCAAGGTGGCGTCGGTGAACACGACGAACGCCGGGACGCTGTCGTCGGCAGAGCGTGCCAGGCGCCACTCGCGCAGCCGCTCGAAGAGCGCCTCGTCGTAGGACGCCGGGCAGTCGGCGCACCGCCCGGTCTTCTTCTCCACCGACGTCGACAGCGCGCGCCCGCACTCGCGGCAGTGCATCGCCGCCCGGTTGCGCCGGGTGCGCTCACGCCGCTGCCCGGTCAGGCCGGGGACGCCGTCGAGAAGGGGCGCGAGGAACGGCGAGCTGCCCCGGTTGGCGCGCCCGCCCGGCTCGCGCGCGGTCGCCCACGAGACCGTGAGCTCGTCGCGGGCGCGGGTCATCGCGACGTAGAGCAGGCGGCGCTCCTCCTCGATCTCCGCCGGCGTCCTCGCCTGGGCGATCGGCATCATCTTGTCGTGCATGCCGGCCACGAAGACGGCGTCCCACTCCAGGCCCTTGGCCGAGTGGATGGTGGCGAGGGTGACCGCGTCGGCGACGGGTGCGTGCTGCTCGCTGGCGCGCCGGTCGAGGTCGTCGACGAGGTCGCCGACCCCGGCGTCGGGGCGTTCGCGGCTGAAGTCGGCGGCCAGGTCGACGAGGGCCTGCAGCGACTCCCACCGGTTGCGCACCTCGCCCCTGCCCTCGGGCGGCTCGGTGGAGTGGCCCATCTGCGACAGCACCGCCAGGACCGCCTCGGAGACCGGCCCGGAGGCCTCGCCGGAGCGCGCCGCGCCGCGGACGAGGGTGATCGCCTGCCGCACCTCGGGACGGTCGAAGAAGCGGGCCGCGCCGCGCACGACGTAGGGGATGCCGCGGGCGGCCAGCGCCTCCTCGAAGCGCTCGGACTGGGCGTTGATCCGCAGCAGCACGGCCATCCGGCTCGCGGGCGTGCCGGAGGCGCGGAGCGCGGCCACCCGGTCGGCGACCCCGTCCGCCTCGGCGACCTCGTCGGTCGCCTCGCGCCAGGTGATGCGGGGCCCCGAGGGTCGCTGGGCGCGGAGGTCGACGCCCTTGCTGGGCGTGCCGTCGAGCAGCCGGTTGGCCGCGGAGACGATCTCGGGGGTCGAGCGGTAGTTGCGGACCAGCTCGACGCTCGTGGCCGAGGGGAAGCGCTGGGTGAACTCGCGCAGGTAGCGCGCGTCGGCGCCGGCGAAGGAGTAGATGGTCTGGGCGGGGTCGCCGACCACGCACAGCTCGTCGCGGCCACCGAGCCACAGGTCGAGGAGGGCGTACTGGAGGGGCGAGACGTCCTGGAACTCGTCGACGACGAACCACTTGTACTGGCGGCGCACCTGCGCGGCAACGGCCTCGTTGTCGGCGAGGAGCCCGGCGCCGAACAGGAGCACGTCCTCCATGTCCATCCGGCCCTGGCCGCGCTTGACCTCCTCGTAGGCGTCGAACGCGCGCGCCACCACCTCGGGATCGAGGCCGGACACCGCGCGGCCGCGGCTGCGCGCGACCGCGGCGTAGGTGTCGGGCCCGACGTTGGACACCTTGGCCCACTCGATCTCGCTGGCGAGGTCGCGCAGCGTGGCCTGGTCGACGCCGAGGCGCTGGCGCCGGGCCGCCAGCGCGATCATGCCGAGCTTGGACTCGACCAGGTCGGGCAGCTCGCGCTGGTGCACCCGGGGCCAGAAGAACCGCAGCTGGCGCAGGGCGGCGGAGTGGAAGGTGCGCGCCTGCACGCCCGGCGCGCCCAGGGCCCGCAGCCGCTCGCGCATCTCCCCCGCGGCGCGCGTGGTGAACGACAGGGCCAGCACCTCGGTGGGGGCGTAGACACCCTGGGCGACGCCGTGGGCGATGCGGTGGGTGATGGCCCGGGTCTTGCCCGTGCCGGCGCCGGCCAGCACGCGCACGGGGCCCCGCAGGGCCTCGGCGACCTGTCGCTGCTCGGGGTCGAGCGCTTCGAGCAACGGAACAACTCCTGCGAGGTGGTGGTTGGAACTGGTGGCGGGTGGAGCGCACCCGCCTTCCTCACCCTAGACGCCGGAGGGGACACTCCATCCATGACCTTCACCATGTTCACCACGCCGTGGTGCGGCTACTGCCACCGCCTCAAGAGCCAGCTCGACCGCGAGGGCATCGAGTTCTCGATCGTCGACATCGAGCAGCAGCCGGACGCCGCGCTCACCGTCGAGCAGGCCAACGGCGGCAACCAGACCGTGCCGACCCTGCTGTTCTCCGACGGCAGCACGCTCACCAACCCGTCGGTGGCGCAGGTCAAGGCGAAGCTGGCCGCGCTCTCATGAGCCCGACCGTCGTGACCGCAGTGGCTCCGGGTTAGCCTGAGCCGGTGTCACTGCTGAACTCGATCGACCGCCCCCACGTGCTCACCGCGATGGAGACGTGGGACGCAGCGGGTGGGCACAACTACATGCTGGTGCGTGGCGGCGTCTCGACCCACGTGCTGGTCCACCACGGCAAGGAGTACGACGCCGCGGCGATCGTCGGCATCGCCCACGGCCTCGCGACCGGGCGCACCCTCACCCCGGCGGACATCCCGGGCGGCTCGGCCGGCGCGACCAAGGCGCTACGGCGCCTCGGCTTCGAGGTCCGCGACGACTCGCCCCCCAGCGAGCGGGTGCCCGGCACCCGCGCGCGCACCCCGCGTACGTCCTCGGCTCGGACGTCCTCCACGGCGAGCCGCGGCACCGGGACGCCCCGGCCCGGGCGGGTCGCGGCGAGCGACAAGCCGGTCAAGCTCTGCCCGCGGTGCTTCCTCGCGCTGCCGGCGACCGGCGTCTGCGACAACTGCGACTGACGCTCAGCCCCAGCCGGGACCGTCGAGCGGGCGGCCGAACCAGCTCTCGATGAGCGACGACGAGATCGAGATGCCGCGCGGCACGACCAGCTCGCCCGCGCGGCCGGCTGCCTCGAAGTCGGCGCGCGTCCACCAGCGCGCCTCCTCGATCTCCGCCCCGTCGACGTCGATGTCGGTGGTGAGCGCGCGGCCGGTGAACCCGAGCATCAGGCTCGCCGGGAGCGGCCAGGGCTGGCTGCCGAAGTAGGCCACCTCGCCGACCGTGACGCCGACCTCCTCGTGCACCTCGCGGCGCACGGCGTCCTCGAGGGTCTCCCCCGGCTCGCAGAACCCCGCCAGCGTCGACCAGCGGCCGGCGGGCCAGGCGGTGTTGCGTCCGAGCAGGATCGCCTCGTCGTCGCCCTCGCCGTGGGTGATCGCCATGATCACCGCCGGGTCGGTGCGGGGGAACTGCGCGCGGTCGCACTGGGTGCAGCGCAGCTCGTGGCCCGCGGCGCGGCTGGTCAGGGTGCCCCCGCATCGCGGGCAGAAGTGGGTGGCGTGGTGCCACTCGGCCAGCCCGACGGCGTGCATGATCAACGGCGCCTCCTCCGGGCTGCCGTCGGCGAGGAGCGTCAGCACCGAGCGCAGCGGGACCCACTCCTCCGGCGTGCCCGGCGCCCGGTCGGGGGGCACGATCACGGCGAGGTGCACGACGTCGTCGGTGGCACCGAGGAGCACGAGGGTGCCCTCGGGTGCCTCGTCGGGACCGACCCACTGGACGGCACCGTCCACCGGCCGCAGCCGGTTGCCCGCCACGACCAGGACGCGCGTGGCCGGATCGGCCATCTGCTCGGCCAGCCACGCCTCGTCGGTCCGACGCAGGCCCATCCGGTTGTGGGCGTGGGCGGAGAGGGCGACGTGCGGGGGCAGGCGTTCGGGAGACACGTCGTTCAGGCTAGCGACCGGGGTCGCGGCCCACGCGGTGCGGCGCGACCACGCACATCGGCGCGGGCCGGCTCAGAGGGCGAGCAGCTCCTCGAGGCCGTCGCGGTCGGGCAGGTCGTCGAGGTGGACGGTGCGCCCGGTGCGGACGTAGTGGAACGCGGCCCGCACCTGCGCCAGCGGGGTGCCGGTGAGCTCGGACCAGGCCAGGCGGTAGAACGCCAGCTGGAGGGGGTCGGCGGTCTCGTGGCGGCCGGTCTTCCAGTCGACGACGAGGTAGCCGCCGTCGGGCTCGCGGTAGACCGCGTCGATGCGGCCGCGGACCACTTGTCCGGCGAGCACGAGGGCGAACGGCGCCTCCACGGCGTGGGGCGCGCGGTCGCCGAACGGGCCGTCCTCGAAGCGCTTGACCACCTCGCCGAGGTCGGACTCGTCGTCGATGCCGGCGTCGGCGCGGCCGGGGAGCTCGTCGGGCTCGATCAGCGCCTGCTGGCCGAAGCGGTGCTCGATCCAGGCGTGGAACGCGGTGCCGAAGCGCGCCGCCGGGGCGGGCGGGCGCGGCATCGGGCGGGCGAGCTCGCGGGCGAACGCCTCGGGGTCCTCGCGCAGCCGGGTCAGCGCCGTCACCGACAGGCTGCCGGGCAGCGGCAGGTCGACGGTGGTCGCGCGCTCGGCGCGCGCCTCGGTGAGCAGCTGGGCGAGGTCGTCGTCCCACTCGGCCACCCGGGCCGCCTCGACCATGTCGAGGCCCTCGTCGGGCGCCGTGCGGTCGACGGCGCGGACGAGCTCGGCCGCGGCGAGGCGCCGGCGCGCCTCCTCCCCCGTGCCGGGCACCGGCCAGGGCCGGGAGGTGTCGACGTCGTCGTTGGGGTTGGGTGACTTCGGCGGCGGCTTCTCGAGCCACCGCTCGACGGGCTGGCCCCACTCCTCGAGCTGCTCGCGCACCACCCGCTGGTAGGCCGAGGGCCCGAACGGCGTGGAGCGCTGGCCCCAGACGTAGGACGTGACGCTGAGGTGGTGGGCGGCACGGGTGTAGGCGACGTAGCCCAGGCGCAGCTCCTCCTCGGCGTCATGCGCCTTGGCGGCGGCCCGGTAGGCGTCGAGCGCGGCCTTGTCGTGACCCGCCAGCTGGGGCTGGTCGGCGCGGTCGCCGCGCAGCGGCGCGGGCAGCACCGCGGGCGAGGACGTCCAGAGCGTGCGGGACCGGTTGCTGGGGAAGCGGGTCTCCCCCACCCCGACGCAGAACACCGACGACCACTCCAGGCCCTTGGCCCGGTGGACGGTGAGCAGCTTGACCGAGTCGGCGGCCGTGGGGGTGGCGACGTCGAGGCCGTTGCCCTGGTCGTCCTCGGCGGTGAGGTAGGCCAGCAGCGCCGGCAGCGTGACGTCGCCGTCGACGGACTGGAACTCCGCGACCGCCTTGACGAAGAGGTCGAGGTTGTCGCGGCGGGCCGCGGCGGCCGGGGAGGTGGCCGAGGCGAGCTCGACGTCGACGCCGGTGGTGTCGATGATGCGGCGCACCACGTCGAGCAGCGGGTCGCCGACGTGGCTGCGCAGCCGGCGCAGCTCCGAGGACAGCAGCCCGAGGCGGTCGCGCGCCTCGGCGGAGTAGGCCGCGTCGCCGGGAGACTCGACGGCGTCGCTGAGGGCGGGGAGCTCGGAGACGTCGATGCCGTCGGCGATCTGGAGGAGCTGGTCGGCGATCGAGGCGGTCTCGGAGCGCCCACGCACGCCGGCGATCTCGGCGGCCCGCTCGGCGAGCAGCCGCAGGTCGCGCGGACCGATCGCCCACCGCGGGCCGGTGAGCAGCGTCAGCATGGAGGGGTTGGCCGTGACGTCGTGCATGAGCGTGAGGGTCGCCACCACCTCGGCGACCTCGGGCAGCCGGATCAGCCCCGACAGCCCGACGATCTCGACCGGGATCCCGGCTGCCGTCAGGGCGTCGTAGACGTCCTCGGCCTGTGCGTTGTCGCGGCTGAGCACGCCGATCTCCGCCCACGGGGTGCCGGCGGCGTGCACCCGCTGGACCTCCGTGGTGAGCCACGCCAGCTCGTCGACCGCGCGCTCGAACACGTGGGTCTCGACGTGGCCGTCGGCGGCGCGCTCGGCCGCCCGCAGGCGCGCGACCTTGTCGCCGTAGGCGGACAGCAGGGGCTCGGCGAGCCGGTTGGCGACGTCGAGGATGCGCCGGTCGGAGCGCCGGTTGACGGTGAGCGGCAGCCGGCCCGGCTCGCCGTCGGCCGCCGGGAAGGTGTCGGCGAAGTTGAGGATGTTGGACACCGAGGCGCCGCGCCAGCCGTAGATGGCCTGGTTGGGGTCGCCCACCGCCATCACGGGGTGGCCGAGGCCGTGCTCGGGGTCGGGGCCGGAGAAGAGCCGCGCGAGCATCGTGGCCTGCGCCACGGAGGTGTCCTGGTACTCGTCGAGGAGGACGACCTTGAAGCGGGCGCGCTCGAGCTCGCCCACCTCGGGCTGCTCGTCGACCAGCCTGGCCGCCAGCGCGATCTGGTCGCCGAAGTCCATCAGCCCGAGGTCGGCCTTGAGCCGGCGGTAGCCCGTGACGAGCTGGAGCAGCTCGGCGCGGCGGTCGATGGCGTTGATCGCCTTGGCCGGGGGGTCGAGGTAGGTCTTGCGAGCCTTGCCGGCCAGCTCCTGCTCGACGGCCCGCTCGAACCCCCGGCGCGCCTCCTCGTCGACGCGGCGAACGTCGTCGGCGTCGACGAGGTGCTCGCTCATCGCGCCGTCGAGGGCGAGGAGGTTCTGGATGGCGGTCGCGGGGTGGTCGGTGAGCAGCTCGATGTGGCCCGTGAACCGCTCGATGACCCGGGCGCCGAGCTGGTAGCGCGAGGCGTCGGAGACGACGCGGGTGTCGGGCTCGTGGCCGATGCGCAGGCCGTGGTCGGTCAGCAGGGTGGCGGCGTAGGCGTGGTAGGTCGCCACCGTCGGCTCCAGCACGTCCTCCCCCTCGACGACCACGGACCGGTCGAGCAGGCCCGCCGCACCGAGCGCCGCGGTGACGCGCTGGCGCAGCTCGGCGGCGGCCTTGGTGGTGAAGGTGAGGCCCAGCACCTCCTCGGGACGCACCTTGCCGGTGGCGACGAGCCACACCACGCGCTGCGCCATCAGGGTGGTCTTGCCGCTGCCCGCGCCGGCCACGACGACCGTGGGCCGCAGCGGCGCGGTGATGGCGGCCCACTGCTCGTCGCTGGCGGCGTGCTCGGCGCCCATGAGGGCCCGGAGGTCCTCGGGCGAGTCGAGCCGGACCGGGGGACGATCCTCGGTCGGGCGGGCGGTGGCGAGGTCGGTCACTGGACGGTCACGCTCCCGGCGCCCCGGGCGGGGCAGATGGCCGTGAACGGGCAGTCCCGGCAGTGGGGCCCCGCGGTGGCGGGGAAGGTCTCGGCACGGACCAGGTCGGCGGCGCGGGCCAGGCCGGCGCGCAGCAGCACGCGCTCGGGTCCCCCGTCGGCGTGGGCCGGCTGGGCCTGCACCTTGGCCGTGGCGGAGTCGTCGTCGATGCCCAGCTGCACCAGCTCGGCGCCGCCGGAGGCCATCGGGCGCCCGGCGGCCTCGTCGAGGGCGCCGGAGTCGACGGCGTACTGGTAGAGGGCGAGCTGGAGGTTGCCGGCGACGGCCGGGCCGCTCGGGGCGGCACGCGCGCTCTTGAAGTCGACGACGACGACCCGGCCGGCGTCGTCGATCTCGAGTCGGTCGGCGAACCCCGTCAGCCGGACGGGCCTGCCGTCGACGTCGACGATGCTGTGGAAGCGCTGCTCGGCGCCGAGGAACTCGCGCGGGTTGTCGAGGTGCCACCGCACGAACCGGGCGACGGCCTTGCGGATCCGGGCGAGCTCGCGCCGGCGCGACCACGGGGTGCGGAACGCGAGCCGGTCCCACACCGCCTCGACCTCGGCCATCAGCGGGTCGACCTCGGCGGGCAGGTCGCCCACGGCGACCCGCTCGGCCAGCGCGTGGAGGACCTGGCCGAGGTTGGCCGACTGGTGGACGGCGGAGACGCCGCCGGCCTCGCGCTCGAAGAACCACTGGGCGGGGCAGACGAGGATCGACTCGAGCATGCTGGCCGAGACCGGCACCGGTCGGTCGGGGTCGCGGATCGGCTGGATCGAGCGCGTCGCGCTGCGGGTGCCCCACCAGGTGGACGGGTCGGCGCTCGGCACCAGCTGGCGGCCGTCGACCTCCTCCGCGGCCAGTGCGGCGAGCCGTCGGGCCGCCGCCTCGCGCAGCGGCCGGCTGACCTCGGGATCGGCGGCGGTGCGGCGCAGCTCGGCGACGAGCCCGCCCAGCGACAGCGGCCGCGGCGGCCGGCCGTCCTGGTGGTGGACGGTGACGCCGAGCTCCTCGAGGAACCGCGACGGCTGCTCACCGTCGTCGTCGGGAGATCGCACCGCACTCACCACGAGCCGTCGCCGGGCGCGGGTGCAGGCGACGTAGAAGAGCCGCCGCTCCTCCATCAGCAGCGCGCGGCTGGTCACGGGCGGGACGAGGTCGGGGTGGCCCGAGGCGTCGACGCCGATGCGGTCGGCGCCCAGGAGGGTGGTGCGGCGCCGCAGGTCGGGCCAGCCCTCCTGCTGCACGTGGGCCACGACGACGAGGTCCCACTCCAGGCCCTTGGAGCGGTGGGCGGTGAGGAGGCGGACCGCCGAGCCGCGCACCCCCTGCTCGGCGAGGGTGTCGGCCGGCAGCTGCTGGGCGACGACGCTGGCGAAGAAGGCCGCGACACCGACGTGGTCGCGCTGGTCGACCGCGCGGGCGGCGAGGTCGAAGAGGGCGACGACGGCGTCGAGGTCGCGGTGGGCCCGGCGCGCGCTCGCGCCTCCGGCGTCCACCTGGCGCCGCAGCCGCTGGGGCCAGGCCGTGCCCGACCACAGGTGCCACAGCACGTCCTCGACGCCGGCGCGGTCGGCCAGCATGAGCGCCGCCTCGCGCAGCAGCCGGGCGAGCGCGGCCGCGCGCTCCACGTCGGGGCCCTCGAGGCCGTCGAGGAAGCCGGGCTCGACGACCGAGAGGCGGAGCAGCTCGCGCGACGTGCGGCGCACGGCGGGGTCGGCGTCGGCCTTCTCACGGGCCCGCAGGCGGCGGACGAGGGCACGCAGGTCGGAGGCGTCGAGGCCGCCGAGCGGCGAGAGCAGCAGCGACTCGATGCGGCCGGGGTCGAGGTGGTCGGGCGAGTCGGGGTCGTCGTTGTCGAGGTTGACCACGGCGCGCAGGCCGTCGAGGAGCGGGACGACCGCCGGGTCGCGGACCAGCGGCAGGTCGTCGGAGGCCACCTCGACGGGGACGCCGGCGGCGGCCAGGGCACGGCGCAGCGGCGGGATGCTGGTGCGGCCGGACCGCACGAGGACCGCCATCCGGTCCCACGCGATGCCGTCCTCGAGGTGGGCGCGGCGCAGCAGGTCGGCCAGCCGCTCGGCCTCCGCGCGCTCGGTGTCGTAGGTGACGACCTCGACGCGGCCGTCGCCGTGCGGACCGGGCACCGCCTCCGGGGACAGGAAGTCACGACGGGCGTCGGCCGCGATGCTGCCGGTGAGGGTGAGCCGGTCGGCCACCCGCCCGGCGGCGAGCAGGATGCGCGGACCGAACCTGCGGGTGCGCCGCAGCACCACGACCGGCGCGGGCTCGCCGGCCGCGGTGGGGAAGCTCGCCGGGAAGTCGAGGATGCCGCGCACGTCGGCGCCGCGGAAGCCGTAGATCGACTGGTGGGGGTCGCCCACGACCGTGAGGTTGCGGCCGTCGCCGGCCAGCGCCCGGAGCAGGGCGACCTGGCCGGGGTCGGTGTCCTGGTACTCGTCGACGAACACGTGCTGCCAGCGCGCGCGCAGCTCGTCGCGGTGGGTCTCGGCCTCGATCACGGCCCGGCGGATGAGGTCGGAGTAGTCGGTGGCGCCGAGGCTGTCGAGGACGGTGAGGTACTGCTCGAGGAAGAGGCCGGCCGCCACCAGCTCGGGCAGGTCGTGCTCGATGCCGAGCGCGCGCAGGCCGGCGGGGTCGAGCCCCTTCTCGCGGGCCCGCGCCAGCACGGCCTGCACCTCGCGCACGAAGCCGCGGGTGCCGGCGGCGCGTCGCAGCGGCTCGGGCCACACGACCGACTCGGGGTTGTCGCGGAGCAGCTCGCGCAGCACGACGTCGGCCTCCGGCGCCGACAGCAGGCGGATGGCACCCTCGTAGAGCTCGGCGGGCGCGTAGGCCCGGACCAGGGCGTAGGCGAAGGAGTGGAACGTCGAGCAGGACGCCGCCCCGGTCGTGCGCGCCACCCGCGCCGTCACCCGGTCGCGCAGCTGCTCGGCGGCCTTGCGGGAGAACGTGAGCGCGAGCACGGCGTCGGGCGAGGCGCCGCGGTGCTCGACGCGGTCGACGATCGCCTCGACCAGGGTCGTGGTCTTTCCCGTGCCGGGACCGGCGAGCACGAGGAGCGGGCCGCCCTCGTGGTCGACCACGCGCTGCTGGTGCTCGTCGAGCTGCGGGACCACGACCTCGCGCTCGGGCCGCACGAGCCGGTAGCGGGTGGACGCGTCGTTCATGACGGGGTCCCCGCGGCGTTGTTCGGGGGAGCGCAGCGGAGGAGGAGAACGCCGTGGGGTGTTCATGGGGACACCTCATCACGCGGGACCGACAGCGCGCTGCCGGCCCCGCGGACGGATGTGGACGAACGCCGGGCCGGCCTCAGCCCAGGTCGACGATGGCGGCGACCGGGCCGCCGCCCTCGGGGCCCTGGTGGGCCGCGGACACCGAGACGAAGACGGCCGGGTCGCCCGTCACGGCCGCGGTGACGCCGCCGACGCACGCCTTGATCTGGCGGTGCCAGTGCACGTCGGAGTCGTCGAGCATGGCGTTGCGGCGCCCGCGGACCATGCCGTCCTGGCTGGCCTCGCACTTGAGGAACACGTTGACGAGCCGCCCGTCGAGGTCGTCGGTGCGGGGGCGCTCGGGCAGATCGAGGCCGGCGGAGCGGATGGCCTCCCAGATGCCGTCGGCGTCGAGGGCGTCCTCCATCACCGAGTGGCCGATGCGGTAGCGCCCGCCCACGCCCGTGGCGTTGCCGACGACGACGATCTGGGCCTGGTCGAGCTCGACGCCCGACGAGCACGAGGCCACCGAGGAGTAGAGCTCGCGGTTGTGCATGACGTCGGCGTCGGTGGGCATGTCGATCTCGCCGAGCGCGACGGCGATGCCGAGGCCGGTGGTGCCGTTGGAGAGGTCCATCGACTCGTGGGTGTGCTCGGTCCACACCGTCTTGCCGCGCGACTTGGCGTCGCGGATGGTGTGGATCGTCAGCAGCGGCGTCTTGGTCTGCACGTAGTGCACGTCGGCCGGGTCGGTGATGCCGGCGCGCTCCATGGCGACCTTCACGCCCGCGGCGACCTTCTCGATCATCGCGGTGTAGCCGATCTCCTCGGGCAGGAGCGGCTCGCTCATCGCGAAGCCGGCGGTCAGCCGCAGCTCCTGGCGCGACGGGTCGTCCTCGGGCACGTCGGTGGTGGCGAAGATGGTGGCGTGGGGGCTGATCACGCCGTCGGTGCCGCCGGACCACACGATCGGGATGCCCTTGACCTCCTCGGCGTCGGCGCCCGCGGCCACCAGCGCCTCGCGGAAGGCGCGGTCGGCGATGATGCGGGTGTAGTCGTTGACGCCGCCGTTGCCCTCGGTCTTGCCGATGATCGCGAACACGCGGTCGGCGGCGATGACGCCCTCGTCGATGAGCCTGGTCAGCTCGGAGGCGTCGGCGACGGAGTGGATGGGGACCTTGCGGACCTCGATGGCGGAGGGCATGGATGTGCGTCCTTTCGTTGCGGTCAGGTGGGTACGACGACGGTGCCGGCCTCGCCGGCGACGGCCGCGGTGATCTGGTCGAGGCTGGTGATGGCCCCGGTGCCGCCGGTGGCCTCGACGAAGCGGCACACGGCGTCGACCTTGGGGCCCATCGAGCCGGACGCGAAGTGCCCGTCGGCGGCGTGGGCGCGCAGCTCAGCGACGGTGACCCGGCCGAGGGGCTCGGCGTCGGGGCGTCCCCAGCGGATCACGGCGTGGGGCACGTCGGTGGCCACCACGAGCACGTCGGCGCCGGTGGTGCGGGCCAGCAGCGCGGCGCCGAGGTCCTTGTCGATGACCGCCTCGACCCCGGCCAGCGAGCCGTCGCGGCGGCGTACGTGCGGGATGCCGCCGCCCCCGTTGGCGACGACGACGAAGCCGGCCTCGATCAGGGCCAGCACGGCCGGGGCGTCGACGATCTCGCGCGGCTCGGGCGAGGCGACGACGCGGCGCCAGCCCTTCTCACCGCGGTCCTCCCACGTCTCGCCGTGGCCGATCAGCACCCGGGCCTCGGCCTCGGGCAGGTGGCGCCCGATCGGCTTGGTGGGGCGGGTGAAGCCGTCGTCGTCGGCGTCCACGACCGTGCGGGTCACGAGCGCGGCGCTGCGCCGCTCGATGCCGCGGGACGCGAGCTCGCGGTCGAGCGCGTCCATCAGCACGAAGCCGATGGTCGCCTGCGTCTGCGCCCCGCACCAGTCGAGCGGGACGGGCGGCACGACGCTGGCGGCGAGCTCGTTCTTGACCAGCAGGTTGCCGACCTGGGGTCCGTTGCCATGGGTGACGACGACCTCGTGGTCGTGCACGAGGAGCTCGGCGACCGCGGCCATCGCGACCCGCGCCGCCTCGATCTGGTCCTCGGGTCGGGCCCGGCCGTCGCCGCTGGTCATGGCGTTGCCACCGAGTGCGAGCAGGACCCTCATGCGGCAACCGTAGTGATCCGCACCACCCGCACCCATCGTCAGGAACGGCCAACCGATCGGGCCTCCGTTGGCAAGGTGTGCCAACGGGTCGGGCGTCAGCGGCCCCCTGCGACGCGCAGCGTCGTCCCGGTGACGTAGGACGCCTCGTCGGACATCAGCCAGCCGACCGCGTCGGCCACCTCCTCGACCCGTCCGGCCCGACCCAGCGGCACCCGCGGGCCGACGCGCTCCACCCGCCCGGGCTCCCCGGCGTCGGCGTGGATCGTGGTGTCGATGATGCCCGGCGCGACGCCGACGACGCGGATGCCGTCGCCGGCCACCTCCTGGGCCAGGCCGAGGGTGAGCGCGTCGACGCCCGCCTTGGCGGCGGCGTACTGGACGTACTCCCCCGGCGAGCCCAGCGTGGCGGCGCCCGAGCTGACGTTGACCAGCACGCCCCCGGAGCCGCCGCGCGAGCGTCCCATCGCCAGGACGGCGGACCGGGCGACCAGCAGCGCCGAGGTGAGGTTGAGGTCGACCGTCGCGCGGACGACCTCGGGCGGGGTGTCGGCGAGCGGTCCGATGTGCAGGGTCGCGCCGGCGTTGTTGACGACGCCGGTCAGCGCCCCGGCTGCCGCGAACACCTCGTCGACGCCGGCCGCGGTGGTGAGGTCGGCGCGCACGGTGACGCACTCCGCCCCGAGTGCCCGGCACTCCCCTGCCGTGCGCTCGGCGGCCGCGTCGTCGCGGGCGTAGCCGAGCACGAGGTCGTGGCCGTCGGCGGCCAGGCGGCGCGCGACTGCCGCGCCGATGCCGCGGGTGCCGCCGGTGACGAGGGTGCGCATGCGCACTGTCTACCGGATGTGCCTACTCGGATGTGCCGACCCGGATGCTCACGCCCAGGCGAAGTAGCGCAGGTAGACGTAGACCCAGGCGACCAGCAGCGTCATCACGGTCACCACGACGCCGTACTTGGTGAAGCCCCAGAAGCTGATCGGCTCGCCCGCCTTCGCCGCGATGCCGAGGACGACGACGTTGGCGCCGGCCGCCACCGCGGTCGCGTTGCCGCCGAGGTCGGCGCCGAACACGAAGGCCCACCACAGCGGGCTCTCCGCGCCGGACGTCGCGGTGCCGGACACCATCTCCTCCACGACGGGCACCGTCGCGGTGGTGTAGGGGATGTTGTCGACGAACGCGCCCACCACGCCGGAGCCGAAGAGCAGGGCGGTCGCGCCGAGCAGCTCCCGCTCGCCCATCGCCTCCGCCGCCCACTCGCTGATCGCGCCGATGACGCCGACCTGGACGAGCGCGCCGACGAGCACGAAGAGCGCCATGAAGAACGCGAGGGTGGCCCACTCGACCTCCTCGAGGAACTCCTCGGGCTCGGTGCGCGAGACCAGCACCATCGCCCCCGCGCCCATCATCGCGACCACCGACGGGTCGAGGTGCATGACCGAGTGCAGGCTGAAGGCGACCATCACGAGCAGGAGCACGACGAGCGAGCGGCGCAGCATCCGCACGTTGGTGATCGCGTCGACGGGACGGAGGTCGTCGAGGCCGTGCACGTTGCCCATCCGCGTCATGTCCTTGCGGAAGAGCCAGCGCGCCATCACCACGAACAGGACCAGCAGGATGATCGTCAGCGGCAGCGAGTGGACCAGGAAGTCGGTGAACGTCAGGCCGGCCCGGCTCGCGATGATGATGTTGGGCGGGTCGCCGATCAGGGTCGACATGCCGCCGATGTTGGAGGCGAGGATCAACGAGATCAGGTAGGGCGCCGACGGCAGGCCGAGGCGCCGGCAGACCGACAGGGTGACCGGGGCGACGAGGAGCACGCAGGTGACGTTGTCGAGGATCGGCGCGACGGCCGCGCCGACGAGGACCAGCAGCACCAGCAGCTTGTACGGGTGGCCGCCGGACTTCTTCGCCGCCCAGAGGGCCAGGAACTCGAAGAGGCCGGTCTGCTTGAGCACGCCGACGATGATCATCATCCCGAAGAGCAGGAAGATGACGTTCCAGTCGACGCCGGTGTGGTGGTCGAAGAACGCCGTCTCGGCGTCGACGAGGCCGATGACGACCATGCCGGCGACACCGCCGAGGGCGGCGGCGACGCGGTGGACGCGCTCGGTCGCGATGAGGGCGTAGGCGATGATGAAGACCGCCAGCGCCGCGGAGGTCAGGATCACGCGATCCGCCTGCGCACGCCGAACGCGCGGGCCGAGCCGGAGCCGTCGTCCATGTCCTCGGCCCAGCTCGCGAGGCGGCCGTAGCGGCTGACCGAGCGGAGCCGGTCCTCCACCCGCGCGACCTGGCCGAGCGCCGCGACCACGAGGACCTGGTCGCCGGTGCGCAGCACGGTGCGCGCGTCGGGGACGATGACCTCCTTGCCGCGGGCGAGGATGGCGACACCCGACCCGACGGGCAGCCGCAGCTCGCCCACCTCCACGCCGGACAGCCGGGAGGACGGCTCGACCTCGAAGCGCAGCAGGACCGCGTCTAGCCGGTCGAGGGTCGCGAAGCCGATCGACACCTTGTGGACGAAGCTGCCCTTCTCCTGCCAGCGGGGCTGGCGACCGCGGCCGACGGCGAGCCCGATCGCGAACCCGATCGCCGAGGCGATCAGCGCCACCGACACCGCGACCTCCAGGAGGTACTCGGTGTCGGTGCTCACACCGCACCCCCGGTCAGCCTGGCCTCGACCTCGGTGACCGAGAGCGCCGTGGCCTCGGTGCCCCACGGCAGCAGGCGGGTGAGCTCGGCGGGCCAGCGTGCCTGCAGCTCGTCGAGGTCGTCGACCAGCGTGCCCACCTCGAGCTGCTCGACCGCGCGCGCGACGACCTCCTCGGCCGTCCGGGCGGCCTGGGTCGAGGGGGCGTACGCCGTGCCCGGCTCGACGTCGTGCACCCGCAGCGTCAGGTCGGCGAGCGCGACGACGTCGACGCCGTCGCAGGTGCGGGAGCGGACCACGAGCGGCAGGACCCGCGGATCGGTCGGCACGGCCTCGAAGCGCTCGAGGCCAGGCCACCGCGCGACGAGCCCGTTGCGCCGCACGCGGACCACTGTGCCGCCGCGGACCACGAGGACCAGCTCGCCGGGCGCCACCCGGCGCAGGCAGACGAGGGTCACGAACAGCAGCCCCGGTCCGACGATGACCAGCCACACCACCCAGGCGGCCCCCGTCGGGTCGACAGTGGCGTTCTCGTCCGGCGGGGGCATGCGACGAGTGTCGAGGTGGCGCGCGGTCGGCGACCATGGGTGCCGGACCCCATCTGCGGGATGGGAGGGTTGCCGCATGCGCCTGCCCAGCCACCTCCCGTTGTTCTGGACGATCTGTCTGATCAACGGTGTGGTGCTCGTGGCCGCGGCCCTGCTGCTGGTCCTCTCCCCCGCCCGCGTCTCCGCCGACGCGGTGCCCTCGGAGATCCTCGTCATCGGCCTGGGACTGGTGGCGATCATCCTGACCAACGCAGTCCTCATCCGCTGGGCGCTCGCGCCGCTGCACCGGCTCATCGCCCGCCTCGAGGACATCGAGCACCTCGAGCCGACGGAGCTCCCCGAGGAGGGGTCGGGCCCGGTGCTCGGCATCGCCCGCAGCGTCAACGGCCTGCTCCAGCGCCTGGGCGAGGAGCGCCGCACCGGTGACGCCCGTGCCCTCGCCGCCCAGGAGGCGGAGCGGCACCGCATCGCCCAGGAGCTGCACGACGAGGTGGGCCAGAGCCTCACGGTCGTGCTGCTCGGCCTCAAGCAGCTGGAGTCGCAGGCCCCGCCCCAGCTGGTGCCCGAGCTCGCGGCGGTGCGCGAGAGCGCCCGCGCCGGCCTCGACGACGTACGACGCGTCGCACGGCGGCTGCGTCCCGGCGTGCTGGAGGACCTCGGGCTCGCGAGCGCACTGGCCGCCCTGGCCACCGAGTTCTCCGACCACAGCTCCGCGTCGGTGCGCCGCTCCTTCGCCCCCGGCCTCCCGCCGCTGAGCCCCGAGGCGGAGGTCGTCGTCTACCGGGTCGCCCAGGAGGCGCTCACCAACGCCGCCCGGCACGCCGACGCCCGCGAGGTCGAGCTGTCGCTGCACCGGCTCGGGTCGCACGTCGTGCTCGAGGTCCGCGACGACGGCCGCGGCTTCACCGGGCTCTCCGAGGGGTCCGGGCTGATGGGGATGCGCGAGCGCGCAGCGCTCGTGCGCGCCGAGCTGTCCGTCATCAGCCAGCCGCGGCACGGCACGACCGTGCGGCTCAAGGTCCCCGTCGACGCGATCGAGGAGGTGCCCGCGTGATCCGGATCCTGCTGGCCGACGACCACACCCTCGTGCGCCGCGGCGTACGCCTCATCCTCGAGCAGGAGCCCGACCTGACCGTGGTCGCGGAGGCCGCCGACGGGGCGGAGGCCGTCGAGCGGGTGCGCGACACCGAGGTCGACCTGGTCGTGCTCGACATCGCGATGCCCCGGATGACCGGGCTGCAGGCGGCCGCCGAGATTGCGCAGCGCCGCGACCCGCCGAAGATCCTGATGCTGTCGATGCACGACAACGAGCAGTACTTCTTCGGCGCCCTCAAGGCCGGCGCGAGCGGCTACGTCCTCAAGTCGGTCGCCGACGAGGACCTCGTGGGCGCCTGCCGCGCGGCGATGCGGGGCGAGACGTTCCTCTACCCGGGCGCCGAGAGCACCCTCGTGCGCGACTACCTCGACCGGCTGCGCCGCGGCGAGCGGGTGCCCGCCTCGGTGCTGACCGCCCGCGAGGACCAGGTGATCAAGCTGATCGCCGAGGGACGCTCCTCGCGCGAGATCGCCAAGGAGCTGCACATCGCGCTGAAGACGGTGGAGGGCCACCGCGCCAACATCCTCGCCAAGCTCGGGATGCGCGACCGGGTCGAGCTGACCCGCTACGCGATCCGCGCGGGCCTCATCGAGCCCTGAGGCCGGCGCGTCGGAGCGGTACGAAGTCGCGCGGACTGTCGGGCGTACGCCTGGGCGTCGACTCGGCCTCGGGTTCGTCCTGTTCGGCGCGCCGGCGGGTCAGGGCGCGACGACGTCCACGACCCACGTGACGCCGAAGCGGTCGCGCAGCATCCCGTAGAGCGGCGACCACCCGGACGCGGTGAGGTCCTGCACGACGCTGGCACCGTCGGCCAGGCCCGACCACAGGGCCGTGACCTCGTCGGCGTCGTCGCCCCCGAGCGAGACGAAGAACGGGATGGTGCCGGCGTCGTACGCCTGCGCGCCGGGGACGTCGTAGGCCATCACCCGCACGCCGTTGGCGGCCTCGACCAGGCCCCAAATCACCTGGTCGGCCTCGGCCGGGTCCTGGACGGCGTGGGCGTCGCGGTAGGTGACGACGACGAGCTCGCCGCCGAGGGCGTCGCGGTAGAACTCGAGGGCCTCGCGGGCACGGCCGCGGAAGTTGAGGTGGGGGGTGACGTGCACGGTCATGGTGATCTCCTTCGTCCCGGGCCGGCGGTTCCGGCGCGGGTGCGACCACTGTGTCGACAGAACAGGACCGTTCCTGTCCGCCACCTGCGGCAGACTGACGGCATGCCGGGACCCACCGGGCGGCTGCTCGCCCTCCTCTCGCTGCTTCAGGCGCGCCGCGACTGGCCGGGCCCGGTGCTCGCGGCGCGACTCGAGGTCACCGAGCGCACGGTGCGCCGCGACGTCGACCGGCTGCGCGATCTGGGCTACCGGGTGACGGCGGTCAAGGGTCCCGACGGCGGCTACCGGCTGGAGCCGGGCAGTGAGCTGCCGCCGCTGCTCTTCGACGAGGAGCAGGGGGTGGCGCTCGCCGTCGCGCTGCGCCTCGCGGCGGACCTGGACGACGGCGTGGCGGCCGGCGCGGCGCGAGCGCTCGCGACGGTGCGCCAGGTCCTCCCGAGTCACGTCCGGCACCGGGTGGACGTGCTCGAGGTGACCGGGCTCGACCACGGCCCGGCGGTCGACCCGGCCGACCTCGTGACGGTGAGCGAGGCGATCCGGCGGTGCGAGGTGCTGCGCTTCGACCATGCCGACGCCCACGACGACGTCACGGACGGCCCGGCCCGCCGGACCGAGGCCGTGCACCTCGTCCGGCGGCGGTCCCGGTGGTACGTGGTCGGCTGGGACCTCGACCGGCGCGACTGGCGCACCTACCGGCTCGATCGGATGCGGCTGCGCACCCCGCACGGCCCCCGCTTCACCCCGCGGGAGCTGCCGGCACCCGACGTCGCCACCTTCGTCGCCGCGCGCTTCAAGGGCTCGGCGGGCGAGGATGTCTGGCCGTGCCGTGGGTCGGCGGTCCTGCGCGCTCCCGTGGACGCGGTCGCGCCCTTCGTCGGGGACGGTGCGGTCGAGGAGCTGGCCGACGGGAGCTGCCGGGTCACCCTCGGCGCCTGGTCGTGGCCGGCGCTGGCGGCCGCGCTGGCGCGCTTCGACGCCGACCTCGCGCAGGTCGAGCCGCCTGAGCTCGCCGAGGCGTTCGGCACGCTCGCGCGGCGGTGTGCCGGCGCGGCCGAGTCGCTCCACCCCGTCGACGGCTGAGGTCGCCGCGGCGCGCTACCTCCCCAGCAGCGCGTCGAGCACCCGCGTCCCCACCGGCAGCCCGTGGTCGTCGTAGTAGGCGAACATCGCCGAGAGCCACGGGTGGGTGCCGGGGTCGTCGACCCGGCGCACCTGGACACCCGCCTCGTCGGCCAGCTCACGGACCGTCGCGACGCGGGTCGCGAGCTCGTACGTCGCCCCGAGGTGGCCGTCCTCGGTCAGCACGACCGCGGCCGCCGCGCCGAGGTCGGCGAGGTCGAGGAAGCCGAACCGCACGTCCGGTGAGTAGGGCAGCTCGAGCGGTCCGGTGAGGTCGAGGTTCTGCAGGTAGGCGCCCGGCTGGAGGATCGTCCACCCGAGGCCGCTGCGCCGGACCAGGTCCTCGCTGACCGCCTTGCCGACGTGGTGCGGCATCGCGGGCGCGTAGGGCGAGGCGACGGAGTGGTAGACCACCCGCTCGACGCCGGCGGACGACAGCACGGCCAGGGCGTGCGCGACGTAGGCAGGCTCGTCGGGGTGGAGGTTGGGCGCGATGACGTACGCCGCCTCGCAGCCGCGCACGGCCGAGGCGAGGTCGGGCCAGTCCGCACGCCCGAGCGCGACGACGCCGACCCCGCGGCCGGCCAGCGCCGAGGCGACCGCACGCCCGGTCTTGCCGTGCCCTCCGAGGACCGCGACGCGCACGCCGGTCAGATCCGGTCGACCTCGGCGAAGGCGGCGCCCTCGGCCAGCGAGGCGTAGCCCGGACCCCGGTCGAAGAACGCGTCGTCGTCGCGGCTCCACGCCGGCCGCGACGACCGCTCGGCGGCGGTGGCGGACTCGTCGAAGCCCAGCGTCCCGTCGTCGGCCGATCCGGTCAGCACCACGCCGTAGTCGCGCAGCGCCGCCTCGGCGGAGACCTTGCGCCAGACCACGTCGCGCACCACCAGGGCGGGGTCGCGGGCGAGCGGATCGCCCCAGCCGCCCCCTCCCGTCGTCCGGATGCGCACGACCTGGCCGGCCTTGACGACCTCCGCGTCGGCGAGGGCGTCGACCTCGCGCTCGTCGGGGCCGCCGGGGTCGATGACGACCTGGAACGGCGAGCCCGCCTTGCCGCCGCGCACGCCCCAGCAGGCCAGGATCGAGCGGTCGGCGATGGACATGAAGTGGGCGTCCCTGAGCATCCGGACGTGCTTCTCGTAGCCCAGGCCGCCCCGGTGCTCCCCCGCGCCGCCGGAGTCCATCGCCAGGCCCAGGCGCTCGACGATGAACGGGAAGCGCGACTCGGTGAACTCGGTGGGCAGGTTGCGGGAGTCGGGGACGACGTGGATGGTGTCCTCGCCGTCGGCGTAGTAGCGACCGCCCGAGCCGCCACCGAGCACCTCGCGCATGAGGTAGTCGTGGCCGTCGAGGTCCTTGCCGTAGACGCCGGTGTAGCGGATCGTCTCCTGGTCGGCGGGCATCCTGCCGTCGACCGCCTTGGCCACGACGCCGGCCAGCACGCCGAGCAGCCGCAGGATCACGAAGGTGCGGGCGTTGGTCGGGGCGGGGTGGATCGGCGTGAGCAGGGTGCCCTTGTCGGGGAAGCGCATCTCGATCAGCGGCACGATGCCCTCGTTGACGTCGAGCTCGGCCATGCGCTCGGGGGTGTCGGCGAGGTTGCGCAGGATCGGCGCGAGCCACTTCTTGAGGAAGTTGCCGCCGACGTAGTCGCCGCAGTGGTTGATCGGCCCCTTGGCCTGGGCGCTGGTGCCGGTGAAGTCGATGATCAGGCGCGGCCCGGCGGGACGGCCGTTGTCCGGGTCGGCGGGGGCGTCGCTGACCTTGGTGAGGGTGATCCGCTGGGTGTGCAGCTGCGGCTCGTCGATGCCGTCGTGCTCGGCATAGTCCTCCCAGACGTAGGTGCCGTCGGGGATCGTGGACAGGATCTCGCGGCGGTAGGTCTCGGTCGTCGCGTCGAGGATCGCGTCGAACGACGCCTCGATCGCGTCGCGGCCGTAGCGCTCGAACAGCTCGCCGAGGCGACGCGCGCCCATCAGGCAGGCCGAGCACTCGGCGTCGAGGTCGGCGGCGAGGCTGTCGGGCATGCGCGAGTTGCGGGTCATGATCCGCAGCGCCGCCTTGTTGGGGACGCCGGCGTCCCACAGCTTGATCGGCGGGACGGCGAGCCCCTCCTCGAAGACGCTGGTCGCGTTGCTCGGCATCGAGCCGGGCACGGCTCCCCCGATGTCGTCGTGGTGGCCGAAGGCCTGCACGAAGGCGACGACCTCGCCGTCGTGGAAGACCGGGACGGTGACGCACAGGTCGGGCAGGTGGCCGATGCCGCCCTCGGACTCGTAGACGTCGTTGTGGAAGAAGACGTCGCCCTCGCGCATCTCCTCGATCGGGTGGTCGCGCACGACCGGGTGCACGAGCGCGCTGTAGGAGCGCCCGGTCAGCTTGCGCAGCTGGCGGTCGTGGATGCCGGCGCGGAAGTCGTGGGCGTCGCGGATCATCGGCGAGCGGCTGGTGCGCCCGATGGCGGTCTCGACCTCCATCTCGACACTGGCCAGCGTGCCCTGCACGATCTCGACGAGGATCGGGTCGACGGTGGTGCCCTCGGCGGTCAGCCGGTTGCCGTGCTCGTAGGCCGTGGGCAGACCGGCGGGGTTGACCGGCCTCGCGGTGACGTACGCCGGGTCGACAGGGCGGGTGCTGACGTCGGTCATCGGGCCGACTCCTTCCGGATCACGAGGTTGGCCCAGTCGTCGACCACGACCTCGAAGCCGGGGTGGACGGGAACCGTGGAGCCGAACTCCTCCACGATGGCCGGGCCGCTGAACGTGTCTCCCGCCCCGAGGTCGGCGCGCCAGAGGACCGGCGTGTCGACGTAGCCCTGCTCGGCGTCGAAGCAGACGGGGCGGCGGCTGCGGACCGCGCGCTCCTCCACGGTGCCCTCGGCCTTGTCGAGGGTCGGGATCTCCGGGCGGGTGATCGGGCCGATCCCGCTCACGCGCAGGTTGACCCACTCGACCTGCTGGTCCGGGTCGCCGCGGAAGTCGTAGCCGTAGAGCTGGCGGTGCTCGGTGTGGAACGCGTCGGCCACCTGCTCGACGTACGCCGCGTCGACGCCCCGCCCGTCGCCGGCCTCGGGCGCGGCGACGCGGACCTCGAAGGCCTGCCCGACGTAGCGCACGTCGATGGTGTGCTGGAAGCGGTGCTCGTCCGGGGCGAAGCCCTCCTTGGCCAGCGCCGCGCGGGCCTGGTCGGTGAGGTCGTCGAGGATCGCCTGCACGGCCGCGTGGTCGAGTGCCGACTCCTTCGCGACGTGGGTCTGCACGTAGTCGTTCTTCACGTCGACGGTCAGCAGCCCGAAGGCGCTCACGTTGCCCGGGTTGGGCGGGACGACGACGCCGGCGAGGTCGAGGATGTCGACGAGCCGGCAGGCCAGCAGCGATCCGGAGCCGCCGAAGGTGGTGAGCATGAAGTCGCGCACGTCGAGGCCGCGCTTGACGCTCACCTGGCGCAGGGCGTTGGCCTGGTTCCACGCGGAGATCTCGAGGATGCCGGTCGCGCACCGCTCGAAGTCGAGGCCGAGCCGCTCGGCGAGGTCGGCGACGCCCGTGCGGGCGGCCTCCACGTCGAGGGGGATCTCGCCGCCGAGGAGGTGCGGAGGGATCCGGCCGAGGGTGACGTGGGCGTCGGTGATGGTCGGCTGGGTGCCGCCGTTGCCGTAGCAGAGGGGGCCGGGATCGGCGCCGGCCGAGTGCGGGCCGACCTTGAGGGTCCCCTCGGGCGAGAGCCAGGCGATCGAGCCGCCGCCGGCGCCGACGGTGACCACGTCGATCATCGGGATCTTGCTCGGGTAGGCGCCGACCGTGCCCTCGGTGGTCAGCGTCGGCTCGCCGTCGAGGACGACCGACACGTCGGTCGACGTGCCGCCCCCGTCGCAGGTGAGGATCCGGGGGAAGCCCGCGACCTCGGCGATCAGCGCGGCGCCGAGGGCGCCCGCCGCGGGACCGGACAGCACGGTGGTGATCGGCTGGTGCACGACCTCGTCGGCCGACAGCACGCCCCCGTTGGACTTCATCACGTAGAACGGGATCGGCTCGGCGTCCTGGCCGACGCCGGTGAAGTCGCGCAGGCGCTCGGAGATGTTGGTGACGTAGCGGCTCACGTTGGGCTTGACGGCCGCGTCGACGAGCGTGGTCATCGAGCGCTCGTACTCGCGGTACTCGCGCAGCACCTCGCTCGAGATCGACACGACGGCGTCGGGGTGCTCGCGGTGCAGGACGTCGCGCATCCGCAGCTCGTGCGCGTCGTTGGCGTAGGCGTGGAGCAGGCAGACGCCGATCGTGGTGATGCCCTGGGCCCGGAACCACCGGGCCGCCGCCACGGCCTGGTCCTCGTCGAAGGGCCGGATCTCGGCTCCGGTGAAGTCGAGGCGGCCGCCGACCGTGCGCACCCGGTCGGCGGGGACGATCCGGTCGGGCTTGACCCAGAAGTAGGAGTTGCCGTAGCCGTCGGGCACCGACTGGCGGGCGATCTCGAGCATGAACTCGTAGCCCTCGGTGGTTATGAAGCCGAGCGCCTCGACCTTGCCCTCGAGGAGCTTGTTGGTGGCCACCGTGGTGCCGTGCGAGACCGCGGTGATGTCGCCGCCCTCGCCACCCACGAGGGCGAGGATCCTCTCGATGCCGGCGATGAAGCCGTCGGCCGGGTTGCCCGGGGTGCTCGGGGTCTTGGTGGTGACCAGCTCGCCCGAGTCCTCGTCGAGGGCCACCACGTCGGTGAAGGTGCCGCCGGTGTCGATGCCGATCCTGATCCGCCGCGAGCTCATGGGCTCGATTCAACCGAGGCGGCCGTCACGGGGGCCACGGCAGACCTTGCCGACGGAGCGCCGATTCATCGGCAACACCTGCCCCGGAGACGGGCGAAGGGCCCTCGACGGTATGAGCGTCAAGGGCCCTTCTGGTGAGGTGCGGGTCGCCGAAGCGACCAGCTCCTCGGGTGACCGGCCGGGTGATGCGTCCGGTCGACGGCCCGCTCCGGCTCGAGTCCAGCCACCCCATCACCTGGTGCCTGCGGCGGTCCCCGGCGTACCGGTTCACGTCGTGCGGACTCGTCGTCCTGGGCCATCCCGCCTCCCCTTGCGGGGCTGCGTAGTGAGAGTTCTATGCCCTGCGTCACGGGGTCCGCAAGGGCCTCGACCGCCTGATCTCGACATACTTCGGGTTCCGGCGCGTCGTGCACAGGATCGCCCGTTCCGTCCCCAGCCTGCGGGCCGATCTCCACAGCTCTCTCCACAGGTGGGGGTCTCGGGGCTCGGCTGGCTTGGGCGGTGAGTCAGCAACCGAATCGGGCGGCAGAACGGTTGCCTGCTCACCGCCCGACGGGACTGACGGACGGCTGGCGGCTCGGGCGGTGAGTCAGCAACCGAATCGGGCGCCAGAACGGTTGCCTGCTCACCGCCCGACGGGACTGACGGACGGCTGGCGGCTCGGGCGGTGAGTCAGCAACCGAATTGGGCGGCAGAACGGTTGCCTGCTCACCGCCTAAGCGGGACACGTACGCCGTCAGGCCGCCCGGCGCCGACGCCTGGCGAGGCCCGGGACGGTCGAGAGGCGCCCGAAGAGCAGGCGCCAGGACGCGCCGAGGTCGGGCGCCGGCCCGTCGTAGCCCGACTCGACCAGCCCGGCGTACACCCGCGCGACGAGCGACCGGGGACGCCCGAGCAACTCCTTGGTGACCTGGACGTACCGCACGTGCGCCCGCCGCAGCTCGGCGTAGCGGTCGATGTCGTTGACGTAGACACTCCGCTCCAGCTGGTGCTGGGAGCCCTCGTACTCCACCCCGAACCGCCACCTCCGGTAGTAGAGGTCGAGCAGGAACGGCAGTGCACCCGTCTCGTCGAACGGCTGGTTGACCTCGGCCTCGGGCATCCCGGCGAAAGCGAGCACGGCCCGCACCTCCGACTCCGGCAGCGACCGAGCCCCGGCGTCGAGGTGCGGCAGGACCCACCGCGCCTCGGCGGCTCCGTCGCGCCACGGATCGCGGTCGACGAGGTCCAGGAGGTCGTCGGCATCGAGGTGTCCCCCGTGCAGCAACCAGTCGCCCACCTTGATCGCCTCGAGCACCCGGGCCGTCACGCAGTACGCGACGAACGCGGCCGCGACCGAGGCGTGCTCCGCGTCGCTCGGCGGCATCAGGACGGTCCGGTGCAGGAAGACTCCCGCCGGTGCCAGGTGGAGGTCGCCCTCCACGACGAAGTGCAGCGGCCACGCCGGCCCGTGGTCGAGGCCGAGCGCCTGCAGGCGGGTGATCCCGGTCGTGCGCGCCGATGCGGGGAGCACCAACCGGGCCGCCGCCACCGCATGCTCGAAGGTCATGGCGAGGTCGCGACAACGGTGCACGCCGGCGTGGACGCGTACGAACCGCTGGCCCTGCAGCATCCTCGAGGTGATGCCGGCCTCCAACGCCTCGGCTCGCGTGAAGGGGCGCGACCGGAGGTGTTCGGGGATCTCGCGCACTCCCCGATCCGACCGCGGTGGCGGCCCCGGGCGCGAGGGGCAGCTGCGGATCTGTGGACGACAGTTCGCGACCCGTCTTTGGGGCGGTGAGTCAGCAACCGAACCTGGCGGCGAAAAGGTTGCCTCCTCACCGCCCAACAGGGCGGCAGCCGCGAAAAGGTTGCCTCCTCACCGCCCCAGAGGTCAGGCGAGCAGCTCCTCGACCGCGGCCGCGACCTCGAGCAGCCGGCGGTCGGCGCCGTGGCGGGCGACGAGCTGGACGCCGACGGGCAGGCCGTCGGCCGTGCGGCCGGCGGGCACCGAGATCGCGGGGCAGCCGGTGACGGTGATGAAGTAGGCCGAGCGCATCCAGGCGAGGTAGTCGGGCATCTGCTCGCCGTTGATCGTCTCGGGATACTCCTGCTCCACCGGGAACGGCGGCACCTGCGAGGTCGGGAGCAGCAGCACGTCGTGCTCGCCGAAGAACAGCCGCATCGTCTCCGACAGCGAGGTGCGCTGCGCGTACGCGCGGGCCACGTCGGCGCCGGTGAGCGACTCGCCGGCGCGGATGTTGGCCTCCAGCGTGGGCTTGAACGACGTCGGGTGCTGCGCGAGCAGGTCGGCGAACCGCGCCTGGAAGTGCCAGGCCCGCAGCGTGCGGAAGGTGTCGTCGGCCAGCGCCAGGTCGGGGTGCGCCTCGGCCCCGGAGGCACCGGCGTCGGAGAGCCGGGCCGCGGTGCGGCGTACGACGTCGGCGACCTCGTGGTCGACCACCAGCGCTCCGCCGAGGTCGACCGAGCACGCCACACGGAGCCCGGCGAGCGGTGCGGGCGTGAGCGGCGGGGCGAACGACGACCCGGGCTCGCCGAGCGCGAGCGGGGCCCGCGGGTCGGGTCCGGCGATGACCGACAGCAGGAGCGCGAGGTCGTCGACGGTGCGGGCCATCGGGCCCCCCACCGATGTGCTCTCCCACTGGTTGTAGAGCGGCCACTCCGGCACGCGTCCCAGCGAGGGGCGCATCCCGACGACGCCGCAGAACGACGCCGGGTTGCGCAGCGAGCCGCCCATGTCGGAGCCGTCGGCCAGCGGCACCATGCCGGACGCGAGCGCGCACGCCGCTCCCCCGCTCGACCCCCCGGCCGAGCGCGAGGGGTCGACCGGGTTGCGGGTCACGCCGAAGACGGTGTTGAACGTGTGCGACCCGGCCGCGAACTCCGGCACGTTGGTCTTGCCGATGAAGACCGCCCCGGCCGCGCGCACGCGCTCGACGAGTAGGTCGTCGTGGTCGGCCACGGCGTCGGCGAAGATCGGCGAGCCGTAGGTCGTGCGCCAGCCCTTGAGGGCGTGGGTGTCCTTCACGGCGAAGGGCAGCCCGTGGAGCGGGCCGGTCTCCTCGCCGGAGGCCTGCGCCTGGTCGGCGACCGCGGCCCATGCCCGCGCCCGCTCCGCGTCGAGGGACACGATCGCGTTGAGCTCGGGGTTGCGCTCCTCGATCCGGTCGAGGTGCAGCTCGAGGAGCTCGGTCGCCGAGATCTCGCCCGCGCGGAGGGCTGCGGCCTGGGCGCGAGCGGTGGAGTCGACCGTCAGGTCGCTCATCGGCGGCGCCCCAGCAGCACGCCGAGGGCGACGAGTCCGGCGCCGACGACGACGCCGAGGAGGAAGTCCTGCTGCGACGCGGGAGCGGCGAGGGAGGACGTCCTCGCGGGGGCGGTGAACACCGTCCCCGCGCCGGCCGGCGGGGGCGCGCTCGCGCCGGCGTCGGGAGCGGCTGCGCCGGCCGGGGTCGGGGCCACCGGCCCGGCGGCGATCGCCTGCTCGACCGAGCCGAAGAACTCCGCGGCCATCCGGCGCGAGACCGAGGTGAGCATGCGCTGGCCGACGCCGCCGACCATCCCGCCGACGACCGCGTCGGCGTCGTAGAACAGCGTGGTGGTGCCGTCGGCGTTGGCCTCGAACCGCACCGCCACGTCGGCACCGATGGTGCCCGGGGCGCCGGCTCCCTGCAGGTTCATCATGAGCGACTCGTGCGGCTGCAGGTCGCTGAGCCGGCAGGTGCCGGAGTAGGTGCCACGGATGCTCGCCACTCCTGCGGTGACCGTCATGTCGTACGTGTGGTCGCCGGTCTCCTCCAGCCGCTCGCAGCCGGGGATGGTGCGCACCAGCACGGCGGGGTCGAGCAGCGCGTCCCACACCTGCTCCACGGGGGCGATCAGCGTGGCCTCGCCGGCGATCTTCATGCGGTCTCCTCGGTCGGGGGGTGGGACTGGTCGGCGTGCGCGAGGCGCAGGTCGAAGAGCTCGGACGGCGAGATCGGCATCGCCGTGATCCGCAGCTGCGGGCTGTAGGGCCGCTCGGCGTCCTCGATGGCGGCCGCGAAGACGGCGGCCGACGGGATGACGCCGGCCTCCCCGGCGCCCTTGATGCCGAGCGGGTTGAGCGGCGACGGCGTCTCGAGGTGGTCGATGTCGATCGACGTCGGGACCTCGGTGGCGTAGGGCATCAGGAAGTCCATGAACGACGCGTTGAGCAGCTGGCCCGACTCGTCGTAGGCCATCCGCTCGTAGAGCGCGCCTCCCACGCCCTGCGCGACGCCGCCGTGGATCTGGCCCTCCACGATCATCGGGTTGATCAGGTTGCCGCAGTCGTGCACGACGGCGTACTTGAGGATCGTGATCTCGGCGGTGTCGGGATCGGTCTCCACGATCACCGCGTGCATGCCGCTGGCGAAGGTCGAGCGCGGCGGGGAGAAGAAGTCCTTGCCCTCCAGGCCCGGCTCGTCGCCCTCGGCCACCGGCGGCTTGCCGGGATCGCCGACGGAGAACTGGGTGGCGGCCTTCGAGGCCTCGTCGAAGGCGTAGCGCAGCGGGTTGGACAGCACGGCAACGGTGCCGAGGTCGATGCGCGTCTGCGGGGAGGCGTCGGTGCCGCGCACCGAGACCACGCCGTCGGTGATCTCGAGGTCGTCCTCGGCCGCCTCGAGCGCCTCGGCGGCGATGCGCAGCGCCTTCTCGCGCGCGCGGAGGGCGGCGAGGTGGATCGCCGAGCCGCTCATCACCGCCGCCCGGGAGGCGAAGGTGCCCACGGCGTAGGGCATCTTGCGGGTGTCGCCGGTCGTGATCTCGACGTCCTCGAAGCGCACGCCGAGGGTGTCGGCCACGATCTGGGCGAACGCCGTCTGGTGGCCCTGCCCCTGGGTGGTCAGGCCCGTCGCGACCTTGACCTTGCCGGAGGTCTCCACGTGCACGTGGGCGCCCTCGTAGGGCCCGACGCCGGTGCCCTCGACGTAGCAGGCCAGGCCGATGCCGACGCGGCGGCCCTGGGCGGCCATCTCGGCGCGGAGGTCCTCGAACTCGTCCCACCCGACGAGCTCCTTGAGCTTGGCCAGGGAGGCCGGGTAGTCGCCCGAGTCGTAGGTCAGCTCGCGGCCGTCCTGGAAGACCAGGCCGTGCTCGTAGGGGAACTCGTCGGGCTGGATGAAGTTGGTCGCCCGCACCTCGGTGCGGTCCTTGCCGAGGTAGTCCGCGATCGCGTCCATGGTGCGCTCCATGACGAAGCAGCCCTGCGGACGTCCCGCGCCGCGGTAGGGCGTGACGATGACGGTGTTGGTGTAGAGCGACTCGAAGACCACGCGGTAGCTGTCCGGCTTGTAGGGCCCGAGCAACTGCGTGGAGGTGATGATCGGGACGATCAGCCCGTAGGGGGTGTAGGCGCCGTGGTCGTGCCAGAACTCGACGTCGAGCCCCAGCAGCCGGCCCTCGTCGTCGAAGCCGACCTCGACGTGGTGGTGCTGGGCTCGCTCGTGGGCCGACGAGATGAAGTGCTCGCGCCGGTCCTCGGTGAACTTCACCGGCCGCCCCAGCGTCATCGCCGCGAGCGGCACCAGCAGCTCCTCGGGCCAGGGGTGGTTGATCTTCACGCCGAAGCCGCCGCCCACGTCGGGCGTGACCACGTCGACCTTGGCCAGGTCGAGGCCGAGCTTGGCGGCCACACAGCCGCGCACGCCGGTCGAGGTCTGCGTCGAGGACCACACCGTCAGCCGGGACGTGTCGGGGTCCCAGCGCGCCACGGTGCCGCGGCCCTCCATGGGCGTGCACGCCGAGCGCTCGACGTCGAGCTCGAGGGTCAGGGTGTGGGGCGCCCCGGCGATCGCCGCGCGGGCGTCGCCGTTCTCCTGCTCCATGCGGGCACCGACGTTGTCGGGCACGTCCTCGTGCACGGCGGTGCGCGCCGCCCGCGCGGCCGGGATGCCGACCACCGGCGAGAGCACCTCGTAGTCGACGCGGATCCGGCCCACGGCGTCCTCGGCGACGTAGCGGTCGACCGCGACGACGAACGCGACGGCCTCGCCGGCGTAGTTGACCTCGTCCTTGGCCAGGGCGTACTGGGTGCGGCCGTGGGTCAGGCTCGGGTGCGGGATGAGCAGCGGCAGCGGCTCGGCCATCGGCCCCTCGAGGTCGTCGTGGGTCCACACGGCGAGCACGCCCTCCACGTCGAGCACGTCGGCGACGTCGATGTCGACGATGCGGGCGTGGGCGTGCGGCGAGCGCAGCACCGCGGCGTGCAGCAGCCGCGGGTCGTCGGTGAGCAGGTCGTCGACGTAGCGGCCCTGGCCGCGCAGGAAGCGCTGGTCCTCCACCCGCGGCACCTTGGCGCCGAACATCTTGGTGGTCATGGCTCACCCCGCGTGATCTCGGCGGCGCGGAGCACCGACCTCACGATGTTCTGGTAGCCCGTGCAGCGGCACAGGTTGCCGGCGATCATCTCCCGCGCCTCGTCCTCGGAGGGGTCGGGCGTCTCGCGCAGCCCGGCGGTGATGGTGGTGAGGAAGCCCGGGGTGCAGAAGCCGCACTGCAGGCCGTGGCAGTCGGAGAACGCCTGCTGCACCGGCGACAGCGAGCCGTCGTCCTCCGTGAGCCCCTCGACGGTGGTGATCTCGGCGTCGACCGCCGACACGGCCAGCATCAGGCACGAGCGCATCGGCGCGCCGTCGACCAGCACCGTGCACGCCCCGCACACGCCGTGCTCGCACCCGACGTGCGTGCCGGTCAGACCGCAGTCGTGGCGCAGCGCGTCGGAGAGCAGCCGGCGCGCGGGCACGCGCACCTCGTGGACGGAGCCGTTGACGTGCAGTCGCACGTCGTGGAGCTGTTCGGTGGTCACGGGTGGGACGCCTCTCCTGCCCGCGAGCGGGCGTGGTCGGTGGCAGCCGCCAGGACCCGCGGTGCCAGCACCTTCACGAGGTGGGCGCGGTAGGCGGCGGTGGCGTGGATGTCGCCGGCCGGGTCGAGCTCGGCGAGCGCGGCGCCGGCGGGATCGCCGGCCGGGTCGCGCACGGCGTCGGTGACGTCGACGACGACGGGGACGTCGCTCACCGACACGAAGCCCACCCGGGCCCGGGTGACGGCGTCGCCGTCGGTCTCGACGTGGGCGGCCACGCCGACGAGGGCGTAGTCGCCGTGGCGGCGCGCGATCTCCTGGAAGGCGACGCCGGCGCCGGGCGCGAGGGCGGGGAAGAACGCCTCCACGGCGATCTCGTCGTGGGCGAGGGTGCTCTCGAGCAGCCCGGCGAACAGCTCGGCCGCCGGGACCGTACGACGACCGCGCACCGACGCGACGTCCACCGACCCGCCCAGCAGCCGCAGCACCATGGGCATCTCGGCCGCGGCGTCGGCGTGCACGATCGAGCCGACGGTGGTGCCGCGGTTGCGGATCGTCGGGTGGGCGACGTGGCTCAGCGCCATCGCGAGCAGCGGTTGCGCCTCGGCGGCCTCGACCGACGCGAGCACCTCGGCGTGGCGGGCCAGGGCCCCCACCCGGACCCCGTCCCCGTCGACGCGGACGTGGGCGAGGTCGGGGAGGGCGTTGATGTCGACGAGCATCGACGGAGCGGCCAGCCGCATCGACAGCAGCGGGACGAGCGACTGGCCGCCGGCCAGCACCTTCGCCCCCTGCTCCCCCGCGAGCGCCGCGAGGGCTTCCTCGAGGGAGGAGGGTCGCAGGTAGGCGAAGGGTGCGGGCTTCATCGCTGGTGCGTGCCTCCGGAGGCTGCGTCGTCGACGCCCTCGTCGTAGTCGGGGTGGCTCAGGTTGCGCGCCACGTTGCCCGGTCCGTCCCCACCACGGCCCTTGACCATGTGGAAGAACACGATGACCAGGATCGTGCCGAGGGCGATGCCGCCGAGCTCGAAGTCGTCGCCGAAGGTGAGGGTGACGCCGCCGATGCCGGCGATGATGCCCGCGGAGAGGCCGACCAGGTTGACGGGGTTGCCGAAGTCGATGTGGTTCTCGACCCAGATCTTCGCCCCCACCAGTCCGATCATCCCGTAGAGGACGACGGTGATGCCGCCCAGCACGCCGCCGGGCGTCGCGTTGACGATCGCGCCGAACTTGGGGCACAGCCCGAGCAGGATCGCCACGAACGCGGCGACGTAGTAGGCCGCGGAGGAGTAGACGCGGGTGGCGCCCATGACGCCGATGTTCTCGGCGTACGTCGTGGTCGGGGAGCCGCCGAACGCGCTCGCGAACGCGGTCGCCAGGCCGTCGGCGCCGATCGCTCGGCCCATGTAGGGGTCGAGGTCCTCGCCGGTCATCTCGGCGACCGCCTTGACGTGGCCGGTGTTCTCCGCGACGAGCGCGATCACGCCGGGCAGCACGAGCAGGATGGCGGTGAGCGAGAACGACGGGCCGTGGACGACCGAGACGCCGTCGGCGAGGGTGCCGCTCGGCAGGCCGATCCAGTCGGCCGCCTGCACGCCCGCCCACGAGACGCGGTCGTGCTCGGTGGCCTCGGCGGCACCGCCGAGCACGGAGGTGATGGGGCCGAAGACGCCGTCGAAGATCCAGGACAGCACGTAGCCGAAGACGAGCGCGAGGAAGACCGCGATGCGCGACCAGAAGCCCGGCAGGGCGACCGCCGCGAAGACCATGAAGGCCGCCGTCAGCAGCGCGACCCACTGGTCCTGGGGCCAGTAGACCCCGGCGACGACGGGCGCGAGGTTGAAGCCGATGAGCATGACCACCGCGCCGGTCACGGCGGGCGGGAGGATGCGGTGGATGAGCCCGGCGCCCGCGAAGTGCACGAGCACGCCGATCGCGGCCAGCACGAGGCCGCCGACCAGGATCGCGCCGGTGACGTACGACGAGTCGTTGCCCTCGTCGAGCGCGCGGATCGCGGCGACCGACGCCACGAACGAGGCGCTGGTGCCGAGGTAGCTGGGCACCCGGTTCTGCACGATCAGCAGGAACAGGATGGTGCAGAGGCCCGAGAACATGATGGCGAGGTTGGCGTCGAGCCCCATCACCAACGGGAAGACGAACGTGGCGCCGAACATCGCGACCACGTGCTGGGCCCCGAGCCCGATCGTCTTGCCCCACGGCAGGCGTTGGAGCGGGAGCACCGGCTGGCCGGGTTCGGGATCGACCACGTCCCACTTGAACATCGACATTGCTGGCCTCCAGATTCGCAGGGGTGTGGTGCCCGAGGAGCCACAAACTAGTGCGGCTCATCTCACACCCTCACTGGCGACATCTGCCGAAGGAACGCCGGGCCCGCTGACAAGTTCTCGGGCGGGTCGAGCGCTGTCTACCCTTCGGGCATGGGCCTGCCTCTCACCGACGACGCCTGGCCGGGCGGGTCGTTGCGCACCGAGCGGCTGCTCCTGCGCGCGCCCGAGGCGCGCGACCGCGAGGCCTTCCTCGACCTCGGCTCCGACCCGGTCGTCAACCAGCACCTCGGCGGCGGCCAGGACCGGGCGGCCCTCGACTCGACCCTCCCCGAGGTGCCGGCCGACCGTCCGGCGCAGTACGTGATGGAGCGCGAGGGCCGCTTCCTCGGCTGGATCGGTCTGAGCCGGCGCGAGGCGCGCCGCCCGGGCGTCCTGCCCGCCAGCTCCAGCGACCACGCCGGCGTCCTCGAGCTCAGCTACGTGCTTCCGGTCGACGCGTGGGGCCACGGCTACGCCGCCGAGGCGTGCGCGGCGCTGCTCGACCGTGCCGACGAGCGCCTCGGCGAGGACGTCGTGCTGTGCACCCAGGTCGCCAACACCCGCTCCCGCGCACTGGCCGAGCGCCTCGGCTTCGAGGAGGCCGACCGGTTCGAGGAGCACGGTGCCGAGCAGTGGTTCGGCGTACGCCACCCGGCGCTGCGCCGGGCGGTCGCGGCGGACGCCGGGGCGGTCCATCGCGTCGCCGAGGCGGCGTACTCCCCCTACCTCGCCCGCATGGACGGCCTGCGCCCGGGCCCCCTCGACACCGACTACGCCGCCGCGATCGACGACACCGAGGCCTGGGTCGCCCTCGACGGCTCCGCGGTCGTCGGCTTCCTCCTCCTCGTGCCCGAGGCCGACGGCGTGCTGCTGGAGAACGTCGCCGTCCTGCCCACCCACCACGGACGCGGCCTCGGCCGACGCCTGCTCCGGCTCGCCGAGTCGCGCCCGCGCCCTCGGGCTCCCCCGGATCCGCCTGTACACCCACGTCACGATGGTGGAGAACCAGGCGCTCTACGCACGCGCCGGCTACGTCGAGACGCATCGCGCCGGCGAGGCCGGCCTCGTCCGGGTGTTCTACGAGAAGGCGCTCTGAGCCAGGGCAATCGGCCGACGGGCCGTCACCTCAGCCCACGATCTCCAGCGCCCGCAGCGCCACCGCCACGTCGAGGCGCAGGTGCGGGTCGCTGGCGACCGGCCCGAGGATCCGCTGCAGCTTGCCGACGCGGTAGCGCATCGTGTTGTAGTGGAAGAACTGCGCGCGGGCGGCCTCCGCGACGTTGAAGTTGGTGTCGAGCAGCACCTGCAGCGTCTCGCGCAGATCGGCGGCCTCGGGCGTGCGCTCGGCGAGGGGGCCCAGGACGTCGGCGGCGAACGCGGTCAGCTCGGCACCGTCCGGCACGAGGGCGAGCAGCCGGTGCAGGCCGAGCTGGTCGAAGCGGATCACCGAGCCGCCGCCGTGCACCCGGCGCCCGATCTCGACCGCGCGCTGGGCCTGCCGGAACGCCTCGGGCAGGTCGCCGAGGCCCCGGGCGACACGGCTTACGCCGGCCGAGAACGCGATGCGGCCGCCGCCGCGGTCGCCGCGCACCGCGGCGATGATGCGGTCCACGGTGAGGTGGGCGTCCTCCGGCCCGGTCGAGGGGTCGACCGGCACGAGCGTGACCACCTCGCGGCTGAACGCGACCGAGGCGATCGTCTCGTCGACCGTCGCGGAGACCTGGCGCCACGCGTGGGCGAAGCGGTCCTGCCACGCGCGCCGGTCGTCGGGCTCGGGGGCCAGGACGGCGATGGCGTCGGGGTCGAGCACGGCCACCACCACCATCACCGGACGGTCGAGGTGCCAGCCGAACGCCTGGGCGTGCTCGGCGACGTACTCCTCCTCACCGGCCCGGCCGAGGAACACGTCGCGCAGGAAGTCGCCGCGGTACTTGTTCTCCACCGCGGTGATGGCCTCGACGCGGGTGACGAGCAGCGCGGCCACGATCGCGGCGCGCTCGAGCGCGTGCACGTCGGAGGCGTGGATCGTGCCGTCGGGCTGCAGCGCCACGAGCCGGGCCAGGTCGACGCCGGCCGCGACGACGCGGCGTACGAGCGCCTCCCCCTGGCCCACGGCGGTGCCCGCGGGGTCGATGCGCTCGACGCGCACCCGGCCGGTGGGGTCGACCAGGTCGGCCCGGGCCAGCGCCTCGCGCTGCGCCTGGTCGAGGTGGGCGGCGCGCTCGCGGCCGTCGGTGGAGGTGAACACGACGCCGTAGCCGAGCGCGTCGCCGACCGCCTCCGCGATGGCGTCGAGGTCGCCGCCCTCGAGCACGATGTGGGTCAGGGCGGTGTGGAGCGCGTCGGCGCGCTCGAGGGCTGCGACGGCCTCCGGGTCGCTTATCAAGTCTTGGCGCACATCCACCTCGCGGTCCGACAAGTTCTCACATTCGCGAGTGTCCCACGAGCCGTTAGCGTCTGGGGCGTGATGACCGGACCGACCCCCGTGGCGGCACCACACCGGGTCCACGAGCGGCTGCGGGCGGCGCCCGACGGTCCGCGCGAGGTCGTCCACGCGAGCGGCACGGCGATCTACGTCGACCTCGACGGCTGGTGCCTCGGCCTGGTGTCGGGCGCCGCGACCCGCGTGCCGTGCGCGCTGTGGTCGACCCTGCCCACCCTCGACGTGCTCACCGGCGGTGACCCGCGTCCGGGGGTGCGGGTGCGCCGCGGCGAGCTGGTGGTGGGCGAGCGGGCGGTGCGGGTCGCCCGGCTCCTCGACGTCACCGCCCCCACCCCCGGACGTCATGGGAATCCCCGGTCCGCACCGGAGGTCCTCATGACGTCCGGGCTGGACCTGCCCGCCGACGGCCCGCTGACGCCCGACCACCTCGACCGGCTCCTCGGCCGCGGCCCGGGTCTCACGCCGCTCGGAGACGACGTGCTCGCCGGCTGGCTGACCACCCGCGCCGCCCTGGGCCGTCCCGACGACCTGCTCGCCGACGCCGTGCGCGGCCGGCTGGGCGCCACCACGCTCCTGTCGGCCACGCTCCTCGACTGCGCGGTGCGCGGCGAGGCGCTCCCGGAGCTGGCCGCGTGGCTCGCCGACCCGACCGACGCCGCCGCACGCGCCCTGCTCGCGGTCGGCGCCACCTCGGGCGCCGGCCTCCTCGCCGGGGCCGGGCTGGCCCTGGCGTCCACCACTCCCCACGCCACGCCCCACACCACTCCCCGGAGGGCAGCATGAAGGACCACGTCGAGCTCCGCAGCGGCGCGTACGCCGACTCGGTGACCCTGCTCCAGGTCAGCCGGGCGGTGCAGGCCACGCCCGGCGTGGTGGCCGCGCAGGTCGCGATGGCCACCGGGCTCAACCTCGAGGTGCTCGAGGCGATGGGCTTCGACGTCCCCGCGTCGTCACCCAACGACATGGTCGTGGCCGTGCGCCTCGACGACGACGGCGACCTGTCCGCCGCCCTGGCCGCGGTCGACACGGCTCTCGCGCCGACCCGGCCCGGCGACGGCGGCACCACGCTCGCGCCGCCCCGCACCACGGCCAGCGCGCTGCGGCGTGCAGGCGCCGGCGCGGTCGCGCTGGTCTCGGTGCCCGGCGCCAGCGCCACCGTCGAGGCGATGGACGCGCTGGAGGCCGGCCACGACGTGATGGTCTTCAGCGACAACGTGCCCGTGGCCGAGGAAGTCGCGCTCAAGGCGTACGCCGCCGAGCGCGGCGCGCTCGTGATGGGGCCGGACTGCGGGACGGCCGTCATCGACGGCGTCGGGCTGGGCTTCGCCAACACCGTGCGCCCCGGGCGGATCGGGCTGGTCGCCGCGTCCGGCACCGGCTGCCAGCAGCTGCTCGCCCTGCTCCACCACGCCGGCGAGCGGCTCGCCGAGGACGGCCACGACGGCGTGGGGGTGCGGCACGCGCTGGGCGTGGGCGGGCGCGACCTGTCCGCCGCGGTCGGCGGCGCGGCCACCCGCGAGGCGCTGCGCCGCCTCGACGCGGACTCCGACGTCGACCTCGTGGTGGTCGTGTCCAAGCCGCCCGCCCCCGAGGTCGCCGAGGCCATCACCCGCGACACCGGGGCCCTCGCCACGCCCGTCGAGCTCGGGCTGCTCGGCCGCGGGCAGCGTGACCTCACCGCCGTCGCGGAGGACGTGCTGGCGCGGCTCGGCCACGCCGCGCCCGAGTGGCCGGTGCACGGGGCCGACAACACCGGCCCCGCGACGGGCCGGCTGCTGCGCGGGCTCTTCGTCGGCGGCACGCTGTGCGACGAGTCGATGCTCCTGGTCACCGAGGCGCTCGGCCCGGTGCGCAGCAACATCCCCCTCTCCGACGACCTCGCGCTGGGCCGGGGCGAGACTGGCGACCTGCTCGCCGACGACCACACGATGGTCGACTTCGGCGACGACGCGCTGACCCAGGGCCGGGCGCACCCGATGATCGACCCGACGCTGCGCATCGAGCAGCTCGCCCGCGCGGCCGCCGACCCGGCGACCGGCGTCCTCCTGCTCGACCTGGTGCTCGGCCACGGCGCCGAGCCCGACCCGGCGGCGCGCCTCGCGCCGGCCATCGAGGCGGCGCGCCGCGACCGCGCGATCCCGGTGGTGGTCAGCCTGGTGGGCACCGACCTCGACCCGCAGGGCCTCGCCGCCCAGCGCGACGCCCTCGTCGCCGCCGGCGCCGAGGTGCACCTGTCCAACGCCGGCGCGACGCGCCGCGCCATCGCCCTGCTGGGCGGACCCGAGGGGAAGGACGCCCGATGAGCCAGCCCACCGTCGTCACGGTCGGAGCCGACATGCTCGCCGACGCCGTCGCCGACCAGGCCGTCGAGGTCGAGCGCGTCGACTGGCGCCCGCCGAGGCCGGGCACCGAGGCCGACCTCGCGACCGTCGCCACCGACCCCCGCCGCCCCGGGGCCAACCGCCGGGCGGTCGAGGCGATGCTCGGCGTCACCGCCCACCTCGTCGACGTCGCGCCGGCCTCGGAGGTGCTGGGCCTCGAGCCGGGCCAGTTCCTCCACGCCGGTCCCCCGATCGGCTGGGACCGGGCGTCCGGACCGCTGCGGGGCGCGCTGATGGGCGGCGCCGCGCTCGAGGGGCTCGTCGACGACCCCGAGGACGCGGTCGCCCTCTTCGAGTCCGGCACCGGCGTCAGCCTCGAGCCGTGCCACCACCGCAGCGCGGTCGGCCCGATGGCCGGCGTCGTCACTCCGTCGATGTGGATGTGGGTGCTCGAGGACCGCGAGACCGGGCGGCGCACCTACTGCTCGCTCAACGAGGGCCTCGGCAAGGTGCTGCGCTACGGCGCCTACTCCCCCGAGGTGCGCACCCGGCTCCGCTGGATGGGCGACGTGCTCGGCCCGCTCCTGCAGGCCGCGGTGCGCGGCACCGAGGAGGCCACCGACGTCACCGGCAT
This sequence comes from Nocardioides sp. Z13_37, assembly GCF_058355585.1. NCBI lineage: Bacteria > Bacillati > Actinomycetota > Actinomycetes > Propionibacteriales > Nocardioidaceae > Nocardioides > Nocardioides sp. Z13_37. Next base: position 39,356 of record NZ_JBZGDV010000006.1, read on the forward strand.
CCTCACCCAGATGCTGCAGATGGGCGACGAGGCCCACAACCGCAACCGCGCCGGCACGCTGATGCTGCTGCGCGACCTCTCGCCGGCGATGGTCACCGCCGGATCCGACGCCGGCTTCTCCGGCAAGGACGTCGCCGATGCGCTGCGCTTCATCGGCGGCAACGACCACTTCTTCCTCAACCTCGCCATGCCTGCCTGCAAGCTCGCGCTCGACGCGGGCCGCGACGTCCCGGGCTCGACGATGGTCGTCGCGATGGCCCGCAACGGCACCGACTTCGGCATCCAGGTCTCCGGCACGGGCGACGAGTGGTTCACCGGGCCGGCGCAGGTGGCCGAGGGCCTCTTCCTCGGCGACTACGGCCCCGACGACGCCAACGCCGACATCGGCGACTCCGCGATCACCGAGACGGCCGGCATCGGCGGCTTCGCGATGGCCACCGCACCGGCGATCGTCCGGCTGGTCGGCGGCTCGGTGCCCGACGCCCTCGCCACCACCCGCCGCATGCACGAGATCACGCTGGCGGAGAACCCGCGCTGGACCGTCCCGGTGCTGGAGTTCCAGGGGACCCCCACCGGCATCGATGTCACCCGGGTCTGCCGCACCGGCATCCTGCCCCAGATCAACACCGGCATGGCCGGACGGGTCGCGGGCGTCGGCCAGGTCGGCGCGGGGCTGGTCACCCCGCCCGCCGAGATCTTCCCGCGCGCACTGGCCGCGCTGGCGGCTCAGGCCGAGTCGGGCCGCTCGTTGTAGACCCCGGCCTGCTCCTGGCCGGTCAGGCCGGCGATCGCGTCCATGATGCGGTCGGTGAGGTCGCGGCGCGCGCGGCCGGTCGGAACGCCGTCGTACTCCCCCGCGACGGTGATCGGCTCGCCGAAGCGCACCGTCACGTCGACCTTCCCCAGCCGCGGCCGGCTCGCGCCCACCGGCTGGATGTCCTCGGTGCCGACGAGGCCGACCGGCAGGACCGGGCAGCCGGCGGTCAGCGCGAGGTGGGCCACGCCGGTGCGACCGCGGTAGAGCCGGCCGTCGCGCGAGCGGGTGCCCTCGGGGTAGATGCCGAACGCCTCGCCGCGGCGCAGCACGTCGAGCGCGGTGTCGAGGCTCGCGATCGCGGCCCGGGTGTCGTCGCGGTCGACGGGGAGCATCCCGAGGCCCTCGAACCACGCCCGCGTCAGCGTGCCGCGCACCCCGGTGCCGGTGAAGTAGTCGGACTTGGCGAGGAAGACGACCTTGCGCGGCACCACGACCGGGATGACGACGCTGTCGAAGAACGAGAGGTGGTTGCTCGCCACGATCACGGGCCCCACCGCCGGCACCCGCTCGAGGCCCTCGACGCGCGGGCGCCACACGGCGCGGGCGAACGGGGGGATGACGCCGTGCGCGACCGTGTAGAGCATGGCGGTCATTGTGCCCCGAGTCGCGGCGGGCAGAACGCCCGCGCCAGATCCACGGACCCGCCCGGGAGCAGCGGAGTGCCCTCCTCGAGGTAGGCCTGCCGCGCCTCCTCGTCGTGCGAGGGCGGCAGCGAGCCGTCGGCGCGCACCACCCGCCACCACGGCACCCCGCCGCCGTGGGCGGCGAGCACCGAGCCGACCAGCCGCGGACCGCCGCGGCCCAGGCGCTCCCCCACGACGTCGGCGATCGCCCCGTAGGTCGTGGCCCGCCCGCGCGGGACCGACTCGGCGCACTGCAGCACCAGCTCGGCGTAGAGCTCGCGCTCCTCCTGGGTCGTCACGGCGCCTCCGGACGGGTCAGCCGGCCCGTGACGAGCAGCAGCCCGACGGTCACCAGCCCGGTCGCCAGCCACACCCACGAGGGCGCCAGCGCGGGGTCGAGGCCACGGACGGCCAGCCAGGTCGGCAGCACCGGCACCAGCGCCAGGAGCCCCCGGCCCAGCCAGAGCCTGGCCAGTCGGCGGTCGAGCGCGAGGGTCGGCGGGCCGTACGACGCCAGGGTGGCCGCGACGTGCGCCGCGACCAGCAGCACGGCGACGACCAGGATCCGACCGTCCACCACCCCGTGCGCGGCCCACCACCCCCCGACCAGCACGAGCGGGACCACCCCGATCGCGTGGTCCGGCAGCAGCGCCCACCCGGCGGCGCTCAGCACGACCCCACCGACCACCGCCCAGTGGGGCACGTCGGGCAGGGCCACTGCGAGGGCGGCGCACGGCAGCACGAGGACGAGCAGGCGCAGCGCGACGGCGGACGCGGTGGCACCGCGGACGAACGGCCGCATCAGGCACGCACCTTCGGCACCCGCGCGCGCCGCGCGAGCTGCTGGAGCACGGTGTCGAGCGTGCCGGGCCCGCGCCACGGCACCACGGGCGTGCCCAGCGCCGCCAGCCGGCGGAGCCGGTCGTCGCGCTCGATCCGCTGCATCCGGGCGGCCAGCGCGGGCAGCGACAGCCGGTCGGCCTCCCGGCCCGCGAACGCCTCGCCGAGGGTGTCGATGACGACCACCGAGGTGCCGCCGCGCTGCAGGCCGGCGGTCGCGGTGACGAGCGGCGTGAAGAGCATCGGCGACAGCACGTGGACCACGCTGCCGGCACCCGCGCCGAGGTCGAGCCGCTCGGGCGGCACGCTCCGAGCCTCGGGCCGCACCCGGGCGAGCGTGCCGAGGAGGCGCTGCAGGTGCCGCGGCCCGGCGCCGAGCGGCACCCGGGCGCCGTCGGCGGCCACGATGAGCATCCCGACCCGGTCGCCCGTGCGGACGTGGTGCTCGGCAAGCGCGGCCGCCGCGCGGACGGTGAGGTCGAGGGTGCTCGCGGCGCCGTCGATGCCGCCGGACGTCCCGATGTCGCGCAGGCCGTCCACGACGAGCCACACCCCCGCATCCTGCTCGGCGCGGGTGGTGACGACGTGCAGCTCGCCGGTGCGCAGGGAGACCGGCCAGGTGATGCGCCGGAGCCGGTCGCCGGCGGCGAAGAGCCGGATGCCCTCGAACTCGGTGCCGCTGCCGAGCCGGCGCGAGCGGTGCCGTCCGACCAGACCGTCGGGCTGCGGCACCTCTGCGCGGCTGTCGTACGGCGCCGTCTGGGGCAGCACGGTCAGCCCGTTCTCCGGCAGGTCCACCGGCCCCCAGCGCCAGCCCGCCCACGCGCTGGTGAGGGCGACCCGCTCGGCGCCGACCGCGCGTCGTCCCCACCGGCGCGGGCTGAACCACAGGACCGGGAGGCCGTCGGCGACGAGGGACCCGGCCGCGCCCTGGGTCGGCGAGGTGGCCACGTGGGCGGTGGCGGCGGCGACCCGCGTGCAGTGCTCCACTCCGGCCAGGTCGTCGACGTCGAGCCGCGACGTCGTCCCCTGGCCCTCGTGGAGCCGGTGGTGGTCGAGGCGGGCGCCGACGCGCACCGGGCCGCGGGGCCGCGACGCGAGCCCCATCGCGGCCAGCACGACGAACGGGGCGGCCAGCACCACCAGCACCTCCTGGCCGAGCGCCACGCCCCCGCAGATGCCGCCGAGCGCGAGCAGGCACGCCCGGACCAGGGCGGACGTCGGCCGCCAGCCGGTCACCGCGACTCCAGCGTCCGGGGGGTCTCGACCGACGACAGCACGGCGTCGACGACGCGGGCGCCCGATGCCTGGGTCATCCACAGGTCGGGCTTGACGGTGATCCGGTGCGACAGGACCGCACGCGCGACGACCTTGACGTCCTCCGGCACGACGTAGTCGCGACCGCGGATCGCGGCCCAGGCGCGCGCGGTGAGCACGAGGCCGAGGCTGCCGCGCGGCGAGGCGCCGGTCAGCACGTCGGCGTGGGTGCGGGTGGCGGCGACCAGCGCCACGCAGTAGCGGGCCACCGACTCGTCGACGACCACCCGCTCGACGGCGGCCTGCGCGGCCGAGAGCCCGGCGGCGTCGGTGACCTGGGCGATGTCGACCTCCTCGCGCCGGCGGTCGAGGCGGCGGCGCAGGACGTCGTACTCCTCGCCCGCGCTCGGGTAGCCGAAGCCCACGCGCAGCAGGAACCGGTCGAGCTGCGCCTCGGGCAGCGGGTAGGTGCCCTCGTACTCGACGGGGTTGGCGGTGGCCAGCACGTGGAAGGGGCTCGGCAGGCGGTGCGTCTGGCCCTCGACGGTGACCTGTCCTTCCTGCATGGCCTCGAGCAGCGCGGCCTGCGTCTTGGGTGGGGTGCGGTTGATCTCGTCGGCGAGCAGCAGCCCGGTGAAGACGGGGCCGGCGCGGAAGTCGAACTCCGCGCGGCGCTGGTCGTAGACGTAGGAGCCGGTGAGGTCGGCGGGCAGCAGGTCGGGGGTGAACTGGGCGCGGGCGAACTCCAGGCCGAGCGCCGACGCGAAGGACCTCGCGGCGAGCGTCTTGCCCAGCCCCGGGTAGTCCTCGAGCAGCACGTGGCCCTTGGCCAGGATGCCGGCGAGGACCAGCGACAGCGCCTCCCGCTTGCCGACGACGGCTCGGCCCACCTCGTCCAGCACCTGCTCGGCGAGCCGGGAGACGTCGGCGGTGGGGGTCTCAGCGTCGGTCACGGAGGTCCTCGATTCGGGTCAGGATGCGGTCGATGTCGGCGGGCGAGAGGCGCCCGCCGTCGGTGGTCTCGTGCTGGATCTCCTCGGCCAGCCCCGGGTCGCGGGCGCGCGCGAGCTCCACCAGCCGGCGGGCGAGCGCGTCGGAGGGGTGGTCGGCGCTGCGGTGGCTGGTGAGGATGCGCAGGTCGGAGGTGACCTCGTCGACCCGGTCCGTGGGCGGCGGGCCCGTGCGCCACTGAGCGGCCGGGACGTCGACGGTGTCGATGACGAGGTAGGTCATCGCCAGCACCACCACCGCCCACACGACGTACGGCAGCGGCCGGGGGTCGAAGTCGAGGGCGACGGCGAGCCCGTAGCCGATCGCGGCCAGGACGACGCCGCCGGCCGCGCGTCCGCGCCACTGCGCGAGGAGGCGGCTCACGTCCGCACCCCCAGGCTGCGCCGGATGCCGGCGAGGGCGGCCACCGCCTCGGCGCGGTGGTCCTCGGTGATCGGGTGACGGGAGAACCTGGCCTCGCGGTAGAGCTCGGCGAGCCGGTTGACCGGCGCGGTGTCGGCGTCGACGAGGTCGAGGATGCGCAGGGCGTACTCCGAGGACGTCTCGGAGGCGCCGCGCGCCACACCGGCCCGCTCCCCCAGCACCTCGAAGCGGTGCCAGGCCGCGACGATGGCGTTGCGCGGATCGCCGCCGCGCAGCAGCGCGTCCTGCTCGTCGGCCCCGGCGGCCAGCTCCTGCGCCACCCGGTCCGGCTCGTCGAGCGCGGTGAACGCGACGTCGATGCGCTCGGCGCCACCGCGGCGCGCCAGCACCGCCCGGGTCGCGACGACCAGCAGCCGGAGCACGCCGGCGGCCACACCCGCGAGCAGGGCGCCGAGGAGGATCCAGACCAGCACCTTGACCCACAGGGGCGGCGGGCTGTCCTCGACGATCTCGCGGTAGTCGTCGAGCCCGGCCGGGGGCGGGTCGCAGTAGTTGCGCTCGGCGAGGTCGTCGGGGACCTCCACCGTCGTCGACCCGTCGGGGGCGGTGCGCACGGGCAGCGGGATGCACGACTCGGTCGTCGTCGACAGCGGCGCGGGGCGCGGGCCCGGCCCGGTGAAGACCCGGTCGGGACCGACCAGCGTCGCCCAGGCCACCAGCACCATCAGGAGGCTGGTGACGGCCACCGCGAGAGTCGCACGCACCGCTGGGGTGAGTCCGGGCGCCCGCATGGCGTGACCCTAGGCGACGAGGTCGTGCGGTGCGAGAGGCGGCCGCGGCACGGGCCTCACCCCAGATGGAGCGCCGACACCGCGTCCTGCACCAGCAGCAGGCCGATGATCGCGGCGGCCCAGGAGACCGCGTTGCCGGAGTGGCGGTCGATCCACCCCGAGAGCCGCGCGAGTGGCGCCTCCAGCCGCCGCCCGGCCAGCAGCCGGCCGCCGAGGAGCAGCAGCGCCGGGAGCACCATGACCAGCACGTAGGCACCGACGCTCGCCACCTCGCCCGCGAGCGGCAGGTCCGCGCTCGAGATGATCCCGACGGCCGCCAGGAACGGCAGCATCGAGCCGACCTCGACCAGCGCGGCCACCAGTCCCACGCTCACCACGACGCCGTACGACGCCTCGGGCCCCGTCAGGCGCTCACGCCGCCGCCGCGCCCGCTGGTCGGCCTGGCCGGGGGCGGGACCGGTGGAGCCGAACCAGCGGCGGGGGTCCCCGAAGATCCCCCCGGCCAGGAGCGCCGCACCCACCACGAGCTCGGCCCACCGGAGGGCGCGGACCTCGCCGAGGTCCGCGCCGACGTCCAGCAGCCAGCCGGCGCCGGCGACCAGGCCGACGCCCACGAGGGCGTAGAACCCGGCGACCGTGCCGAGGAAGGCCAGGAACCGCCCGACGTGCACGCGGGGCGCGAGCAGCAGCACGACCGGCAGCACGAGTGTCCCCATGCTGGTGCTGTCGATGAGCGCCAGGCCGGTGAGGCCGAGCACGGCGACGATCGTCATGGCCACCTCCTTTTTCACACAACTGTGTCGCGAACATGAAAACACAATCGTGCTAGAAAGGCGAGGTGCCCAAGGTCGTCGACCACGAAGCCCGCCGTGCCGAGATCTCGGCCGCGGTCCGGCGCCTCGTGCTGCGCGAGGGGGTCGCCGCGGCGACGGTGCGCGGCGTCGCGCAGGAGGCGGGGTGGTCCCCCGGCGCCGTGCGCCACTACTTCCCGGACCAGGCCGCCCTGCTGCGCTGGGTGATCGCGCAGACCTTCGCGGAGGTGCCGGGACGTCTCGACGTCCGGCTGCGCCGCTGGTACGCCGACTCCGAGACCCGGGACCCGGTGGCCGACGCGCAAGGGCTGGTGGAGGAGCTGCTCCCGCTCGACGACGTACGACGCCTGGAGGCCGACGTGTGGCTGGCGGCGATGGACGCCGCACGGCGCGACCCCGAGCTCGGGGAGACGCGGGCGCTGGCCTGGAAGGGCACGCGCCAGATCAGCAGGATCGCCGTCGCGTGGCTGCGCGGCCGCGCGCTGGACTCCCACCTCGGGCGACTGCTCGAGGAGCCGCTGCCCGACCCGGCCGACGAGGTGGAGGCGACGACGCTGCACGCCCTGCTCGACGGGATGGCCATGCAGTGCTTCGCCTACGCCGAGCTGGTCGACCTCGACGACCTGCGGGCCATCCTCCGCGCACACCTCGAGCAGGTGGCGCGGGGAGCCTGACCCACCCGCCTCCCAGGCGGTGGGTCAGTAGGCGGGCTGGCTCGGGTCGATCTGGCTGACCCACGCCACGACGCCACCACCGACGTGCACGGCGTCGGCGTAGCCCGCGCCCTTGACGATCGCCAGCACCTCCGCCGAGCGGACGCCCGACTTGCAGTGCAGCACGATCGGCTTGTCGGAGGGCAGGTCGCCGAGGGCGTTGCCGTTGAGGAACTCGCCCTTGGGCACCAGGCGGGAGCCGGGGATCCGGTTGATCTCGTACTCGTTGGGCTCGCGCACGTCGATCAGGTCGAAGTCGCGGGTGCCCTCCTCGCGCTCCTTGAGCATCGCCTCGAGCTGGGTCACCGAGATCGTCGACCCGGCAGCGGCGTCGGCCGCCTCGTCGGACACGGCGCCGCAGAAGGCGTCGTAGTCGATCAGGCCGGTGACGGTCGGGTTGTCCCCGCACAGCGCACAGCTCGGGTCCTTGCGGACCTTCAGCTTGCGCCACTCGAGCTCGAGGGCGTCGTAGATGACCAGCTTGCCGATGGCCGGGTCGCCGATGCCGGTCAGCAGCTTGATCGCCTCGTTGACCTGGATCGAGCCGATGCTCGCGCACAGCACGCCCAGCACGCCGCCCTCGGCGCAGCTCGGGACCATCCCCGGCGGCGGGGGCTCGGGGTAGAGGCAGCGGTAGCACGGCGCGTCGTCGGCGAGGGTCGGCGCGAAGACCGACGCCTGGCCGTCGAAGCGGTAGATCGAGCCCCACACGTAGGGGATCTTCAGGAAGTAGGCCGCGTCGTTGACCATGTAGCGGGTCGCGAAGTTGTCGGTGCCGTCGACGATGAGGTCGTAGCCCTCGAAGACCTGCAGGACGTTGTCGTTGTCGAGGCGCTCGGGGTGCACCACCACCTCGACGTAGGGGTTGACCTCGGCGATCGACTCGCGCGCCGACTCCGCCTTGGGCCGGCCGATGTCGGACATGCCGTGGATGATCTGGCGCTGGAGGTTGGACTCGTCGACCTCGTCGAACTCCGCGATGCCCAGCGTGCCGACACCGGCCGCAGCCAGGTAGAGCAGGGCCGGGGAGCCCAGGCCGCCGGCGCCGATCACCAGCACCTTGGCGTTCTTCAGGCGCTTCTGCCCGGTCATCCCGACGTCGGGGATGATCAGGTGGCGGCTGTAGCGGCGCACCTCGTCGGTGCTGAGCTCGGCGGCGGGCTCGACAAGTGCAGGGAACGACACGAACTTCTCCTCGACTCGGGTGTCGGTGCAACAGCACCGGCACGCTCCATGTTCCCCGCGTGCCCCAACCGCCCCCGGCCGGTCCCGCGATGCGGACGTGCCGGCGACGAGCGGCACGCCCGGACCGTGCCACGCCTACCTCCGAGTACGCTGCGGGCTCACCCCGATGCAGCAGAGGAGCACCTGTGGGCGTTGAACGGTTGGAATCGAGCGGGCCACGACCGCGCGGCGGGCGCATGCCCCGGCGCGAGCGTCGCGCCCAGCTGCTCGAGTCCGCGCTCGAGGTGTTCGTCGCGCAGGGCTACCACGCCGCCGCGATGGACGACATCGCCGAGCGCGCCGGGGTGTCCAAGCCCGTGCTCTACCAGCACTTCCCCGGCAAGCTCGACCTCTACCTCGCGCTGCTCGACACCTCGTGCGACCTGATCATCGACAACTGCCGCGAGGCCCTGGCCTCGACCAACGACAACCGCGACCGTGTGATCGCGACGATGAAGGTCTTCTACAGCTACGTGGCCTCGGAGGAGGGCGCGTTCCGCCTGGTCTTCGAGTCCGACCTCACCAGCGAGCCCGACGTGCGCGAGCGCGTGGACCGGGTGACCACCGAGTGCGCCTCGATGATCGCCGACGTGATCCGCACCGACACCGGGCTGCCCGACGAGGCCTCCGAGCTGCTGGCGGTGTCGTTGGTGGGAATGGCGCAGGTGTCCGCGCGGTTCTGGCTCGCGGGCGGCGGACAGATCCCGCAGGACGACGCGGCCTCCCTGATCGCCGGTCTCGCGTGGCGCGGCATCCGGGGCTACCCGATGACCGACGGCGACTGACACCGCTCCACCGGACCGGGCGCCACCACCCACCCGGCATCATCGACTCGTCACCCAACACCTGAGCTAGGAGCAACATCGTGGAGGTCAAGATCGGCGTGCAGCACGCGCAGCGCGAGCTGGTGCTCGACACCGACAGCACGCCCGAGGACATCGAGGCACGGCTCTCGCAGGCGCTGTCGGACGGCGGCGTCCTGCGCCTGGCCGACACCAAGGGCCGCGCGGTCGTCGTTCCCGCGGACAAGATCGCCTACGTCGAGCTCGGCTCGCCGACCTCCAGCACCGTCGGCTTCCGCTGACCGCACCGCCGTGGGGGTGGTGACACCTCATCCCTAGGGGCGCACGGTGATTGCTACCGGGACCGGTCGCCGACATCATGGGCGAGCCGGTATACACCATGCCGGTCCTCCCGTCACGAGTTCGTGGCAAAGAAAGGGTGATCCATCATGGTCGTAGATCTCATCGTCCTCATCATCGTCGGAGCGATCATCGGACTCCTCGGCAAGCTCGTCGCTCCCGGCGACAAGGACAACATCCCCATCTGGCTCACGATCCTCTGCGGCATCGGCGGCGTGCTGCTCGGCTACTGGATCTACTCGCTGTTCGGCGGCGACGGCTCCGACGGCGTCGACTGGGTGCGCTGGATCGTCGCGATCATCACCGCGGCCGTCCTCGTGGTGATCGCCTCCACGGTCACCGGACGCAACTCCGGAAACCGCACGCGGGTCTGACCGCTCGCACGACCACACGAGGCCCCGCATCCCACGGATGCGGGGTCTCGTCGCGTCCGGGCCTCAGGCCTCCCCTCAGGTCCCCGCTCAGGCCTCGAGGCCGAGCTCGGCCATCCGCTCGGTGTGCCGCTCGGTCAGCCGGGCGAACATCCGGCCCATCGCCGCCAGGTCGAGCCCCGGCCGGTCCACTCCCCCGGCGAGCAGCGCCGTGAGGGAGTCGCGGTCGCTCGCGACGCGCTGGGCCTGGGTGAGCGCCTCGCCCATCAGCCGCCGGCCCCACAGCGCCAGCCGGCCACCCAGCCGGTGGTCGGCGGCGATGCCGGCGCGTACGCGCTCGACGATGAACGCCGTCTGGCCGGAGTCCTCCAGCGAGCTGACGATCACCTCGCGGGTCTCGGCGTCGAGGTAGGCGGCGATCTCGCGGTAGAAGTCGGCGGCGAGCCCGTCGCCGACGAAGGCCTTGATCAGCCCCTCGTAGTAGTCGGAGGGCGCCGTGTGGGCGTGGAAGCGGTCGAAGCTCGGCCGGAAGGCGTCCATCGCCTCGACCGGGTCGGCGCCGAGCTGCTCGAGCCGCTCGACCAGCTTCTGCAGGTGTCCGAACTCGGCGGTGGCCATCGCGCCGATGGCGATCTTGTCGTCGATCCCGGGCGCCATCTTGGCGTCCTCGACGAGTCGCTCGAAGGCCGAGAGCTCGCCGTAGGCGATCGCTCCCAGGAGATCGACGGCGGCACGGCGGTAGTCCTCGTCGGGCGATTCCGTCATGTTCGCAGCCTAGCGATAGCATCGGGGTGACCGAGCCGCCGACTCTTCGCCGGTGGCCGCCTGTATGTGCGCGGTCGGCACTTGCCCCGCCGGGGCTCTCGAGTGGGCTGACCGCATACGCGTGGGACAACCCGACTCATCAGAGAGCGACACTTCGTGACCACCTTCCGTGAACTGGGCGTGCTGCCCGAGATCTGCGACGCGCTCGACCGCGCCGGCATCACCACCCCCTTCGCCATCCAGGAGATGACCCTCTCGGTCGCACTCCTCGGCACCGATCTCATCGGCCAGGCCCGCACGGGCACCGGCAAGACCCTCGCCTTCGGCATCCCGGTGCTCCAGCGCTCCATCGCGCCGAGCAACCCGGCGTACGCCGACCTGCCGCAGGGCAAGCCGCAGGCCCTCATCGTCGCCCCGACCCGCGAGCTCGCGCTCCAGGTCTCCAGCGACCTCGCGCTGGCCAGCAAGGACATGGGCCTGCGGGTCCTCACCGTCTACGGCGGCGTGGGCTACGACCACCAGCTCGAGGAGCTCGAGTCGGGCGTCGACATCGTCGTCGGCACGCCGGGTCGCCTCATCGACCTGGCCAACCGCCGCGCGCTCGACCTCTCGCACGTGCACGCGCTCGTGCTCGACGAGGCCGACGAGATGCTCGACCTCGGCTTCCTCCCCGACGTCATCACGCTGCTGTCGAAGACGCCGGAGACCCGCCAGACGATGCTGTTCTCGGCGACCATGCCGTCGGCGATCGTCGCGCTGGCCCGCACGCACATGCGCCACCCGATGAACATCCGCGCCGAGTCGTCCTACGACACGACGATGGTGCCGGCGACCGCGCAGTTCATCTACCAGGCCCACGACCTCGACAAGCCCGAGATCATCGGTCGCATCCTGCAGGCCGAGGACGCCGAGAAGATGATCGTGTTCACCCGCACCAAGCGCCAGGCGCAGCGGATCGCCGAGGACCTGCAGGAGCGCGGCTTCAAGGCCTCGCCCCTCCACGGCGACATGGCGCAGGTGGCGCGCGAGAAGGCCCTGGCCCGCTTCCGCGAGGACAAGATCCAGGTCCTCGTGTGCACCGACGTCGCCGCCCGCGGCATCGACGTCCGCGGCGTCTCCCACGTCATCAACTACACCTGCCCCGAGGACGACAAGACCTACGTCCACCGGATCGGCCGCACCGGCCGCGCCGGCGCCACCGGCACCGCGATCACGTTCGTCGACTGGGCCGACCTGCACCGGTGGAAGATGATCAACAAGGCGCTCGACCTGCCCTTCGACAACCCGCAGGAGACCTACTCCACCTCCGAGCACCTCTTCCACGACCAGGGCATCCCGGCCGGCACCAAGGGCCGCGTCGTCGACCCCGCCCCGGTCGAGAAGAAGGAGCGCGCGCCCCGCGAGCGCCGCTCGGGCTCGGGCCGCGGCGACTCGGGCGCCCCGCGCTCCGACTCCTCGACCTCGTCGTCGGAGACGTCGGGCGACGCCCCCCGCCGCCGCAACCGCAACCGCCGGCGCACCCGCGGCGGTCAGTCGGTCGAGACCCCCAACGCCTGACCCGGCGCCTCCGCCCTTCGCGCGAGCGGGCCTCCTCGCCACCCGGCCACGGGGGCGGGAGGTCCGCTCGACGACGTTGCGGCTCACCCGGTCGGCGCGACGCCCCTAGCCCCTCCCGACCACGACCGTGGTCGAGGCCGAGCTCGGCCCCACCAGCCGGTTGCCGACATGGCGCACCCGCAGGACGTGCTTCCCGGTCCGGTCCAGACGGTCGAGGCGGACCACGGCGCGACCGTCTCGCAGACGGGCTGTGCCGACCTCACGTCCCCCGGACCTGACCACGACCCGGCCGCGTGCCGCGAACGCGATGTCGCGCGGATGCACCGCGAGCCGGACGGCCAGGTGGACCCGCGCGCCCCGGCTGCTCCCCACGGACCGCAGACGCAGCCGCGCTCGCGCCTTCAGCACCTTGACGCGTGTCGGGGAGACGACCCGGTCGGCGCCCGACGCATCGACGTAGACCACGTCGACGTCGTGCAGGCCCGGGCGCAGGCGGGCGGCGGGCAGGATCACGGACCGGACCCCCGGCTGTCCCGAGGCGGTGGCCAACACCCGCCCTCCGTCGCGGATCTCGACCGATCCCGTGGGCTCGAGCGCGGCCGGCGCCAGGTCGATCCGCACCACGGGCGACTGACCGTAGCGACTCGTCTCCGCCGAGGCGGAGATCCGCGGCAGCACCGGAGCGCTGGCGCCGTCGAGGGTCAGCCTGACCGACTCGTCACCGGACATCGCGACCTCGCCGGTCACGGTGTCCGACCCCTTGGTGGCGCTCAGCGCGCAACGGCCCGACGGGACCCGGGTCCTGGTGACCCCCGCCTCGTCGGTGCGTCCGGCGTCGTGGCTGCCGTCGCCGCAGTCCACCAGCACCTGGGCGCCGGAGAGCGGCGCTCCGTCCTTCGTCACCGCGGTGACGGTCAGGGCGTTGAGGGCGTTCTCGATGACCGCTCCCCCGATGACGTCGAGGGTGATCTGCAGACGCGGCTCGCTGACGTTGTTCATCCCGTCGCTGGGCTGGTGGTACTCGGGCTCGGTCCGGTAGCTGCCGCGGGCGATGGACTCGCAGGTGCTGGGCGCGACCCGGTCCTGGTAGTCGAGCCAGATGAAGAGTGCCGCCGGGATGCCGGCGTCGAAGAAGGCCTGGTGGTCCGACTGCCCGAGCTTGCAGTTGTCCAGACCGCTGAACCCGTCGCGCTGGGCCGCGGCGTAGGCCTGCTCGACGACGTAGTTGCTCCTGCCGTCGGGGGTCAGCGCCCACAGGCGGGCCGGCTCGTGGGTGGTGCCGACCATGTCCATCTGCCACTCGCCGACGAACCGCTTCCGCGTGGCCGCGGTGAGCGTGTCGACGTACGCACGGGCGCCCAGCAGGCCACCCTCCTCCCCGCCGAACCCGCCGATGCGGATCTCCTTGTCGTAGGGCAGGGTGGCCAGCACGCGGGCGATCTCCGTGGCGACCCCGTTGCCGGACGCGTCGTCGTGACCACCGGGTGCGCCGAGCACCGAGTCGATGTGGGCCCCGACCATCACGATCGGGGCCGTCGTGCCTTGCGGGTCGCCCACCGCGTGCCGGGTGGCGATGATGTTGGTGCCCATCGGGTTGACGTACTCGTTGGTGACCAGGCGCAGCGAGACCGGGCCGGCCTGCAGTGCCTGGTCGAGCCAGACCGTGTGGTCCGACCCGGCACCGAGCACCGGGATCGCGACGGCGGCCGTGCCCGCGGGAACGGTCGGGTTGCGCGGAGCGGTCTTGCCGCTGGCAGGCACCGGGGGCGCAAGGATCACGGCCGCCGCGCCGTTGGCCGCGGCGAGGGTCATCGCAGTGCCGCGCTCGGCCGCCGTCGAGACGACGGCGTAGGCGATGGCACCGGACGCGTCGGCGTAGTCCGCCACGGTCTGGCCGGTGCCGACCGGCACCACCGGTGCGGTCACGGGAGCGCCGTCGCCGGTGAAGACCCCCGACGGCGAGGCGGCCATCTGCCACTTGGGCCCGCCGGGCAGCGGTGCGCCCGCAGTGACGACGTCCGCGGTGCGCTTGGTGCTCACCGGTCCCCACGACTGCAGCTCGACCTCGTAGCCGTAGGGCTCGAGCACGTCGCGGAGGTAGGCCGCTCCGCGGCGCTCCGCCGGCGTGCCGTTGACCCGCGGGCCGATCTCCTCGACGAGGTGCTTGACGGTCGCGTACGCCCTGCTGCCGTCCAGCTGTCGGGTCAGGTCGCGCTCGTAGGTGGGGGGCGTCGCCGCAACCGCAGCCACGGGTGTCGCGTCCTGCGCCGGGGTGGTGCCCTGGGCGACGGTCTGGGTGCCGGCGACGAGCCCGGCGACGGCGAGCGCGGCCGCCCCCAGCCCGGCGGTGGCGCGCCGCGCGCGGGTGGTGGCGCGGAAGGTCGTGGAACGCATCGTGGGCAGCCCTTCGGGACATCGTGGGGGAGACAGTGATCTCGGTCACTGTCACCCACGCGTCCCTGGAGGTAAAGACCTCATCGGGGTGGGTTGCCCGCACGCCGACCGTCGGTCGAGGCACCCTTGGCCCGGGGCCGCCCTACCTGCTCGCGCGAGCGACGAGGTTGCGGGCCACCTCGCGGTAGGCCGCGGCCCCCTTGCTGGAGCGGCTGGTGGCGAGGATCGACCGGCCCGCGGCCGGCGCCTCGGCGAACTTGATGGTCTTCGGGATCGGCGGCTCGACCACCTCGAGGTCGTAGGTCTCGCTGATCGTCTCCAGCACCGTGCGGGCGTGGGTGGTGCGGCCGTCGTAGAGCGTCGGCAGCACGCCCCACACCTCGAGGCCGCGGTTGGTGAAGCGGCGCACGTCGTGGACGGTGTCGAGCAGCTGGCCCACCCCGCGGTGCGACAGCGTCTCGCACTGCAACGGCACGAGCAGGCCGTCCGCCGCGGTCAGCGCCGCGACCGTCAGGACGCCGAGCGAGGGCGGGCAGTCGAGGAGCACCCAGTCGTAGGGGCCCTCCTCGGTGTCGGCGAGGCCGTCGGCCAGCTGCTCGAGCGCGCCCTTGATGACGTGCTCGCGACCCGTGCGGGTGAGCAGGTCGGCCTCGGCGCGGGCGAGCTCGATGGTGGCGGGCAGGAGGTCGACGCCGTCCTCGGTCGCGAGGATGACCTCCGCCGGGTCGACGCCCTGGGTCAGCACGTGGTGCACCGACGTCTCGACGTCCTCGGGGTCGATGCCCAGGGAGAACGTCAAGCACGCCTGCGGGTCGAGGTCCACCAGCAGCACGCGGTGCCCGAGCTCCGCGAGCGCGGCGCCGATGGAGGCGACGGACGTGGTCTTGGCCACCCCGCCCTTCTGGTTGGCGACGGCCAGCGTGACGGGGGCCGCTCCCCGGCTCTTGGTGCTCATTGCCTGCCATTGTGCCGGACCGGGGTGCGAGCGGAGGCAGGTGCTGAAATGCTGTCCGCATGACCACCGCACTGATCACCGGCGCGACCGCCGGCATCGGCCACGAGTACGCCGTCCAGCTCGCCGCGCGCGGCCACGACCTGGTCCTCGTCGCCCGCGACGCCGCCCGGCTCGAGCAGGTCGCCGAGGAGCTGCGCCGCGCCCACGGGGTGGAGGTCGAGGTGCTCGTCGCCGACCTCGGCGACCGCGAGCAGCTCGCCACGGTCGAGGCCCGCGTCGCCGACCGCGAGCGACCCGTCGACCTGCTGGTCAACAACGCCGGCTTCGGGCTCAAGCAGCGCTTCCTCGACAACTCCGCCGACGACGAGACCGCGATGCTCGAGGTGCTGGTGACCGCCGTGCTGCGGCTCAGCCACGCCGCGCTGGGCGCGATGGCGGAGCGCGGCCACGGCGGCATCATCAACGTCTCCAGCGTCGCGGCGTTCCTCCCCCGCGGCACCTACTCGGCCGCCAAGGCGTGGGTCAACAGCTTCAGCGAGTGGGCGCACCTGGAGTACCGCTCGCGGGGCGTCACGGTCATGGCGCTGTGCCCCGGCTTCACCAAGACCGAGTTCCACCAGCGCATGCAGGTCGCGCGCGGCGACGGCTTCCTGTGGCTCGACGCCGACTTCCTGGTCCGCACGTCGCTGGACGACTTCGACAAGGGCCGCGCCTTCTCCATCCCCGGCGCGCAGTACAAGACCATCGTCGCGCTGACCCGGGCCATCCCCAACCGGGTGCTCCGGTTGACCCAGTCGATCGGTCGCCGGTGACCGCGCGCATCGCTCCCGCCGAGGTCGGTGACGCCGAGGCGCTGGGCGACCTGCACCTCGAGCGGCGGATGGTGCGCCGCTGAGCAGGGATCGTGGAGGATCCGAGTCACCTGGTGGCTCGGATCTTCCACGATCCCTGTCGCCGCGGCGCGGAGCGTGAGGTCAGGCGGCGGGGGCCAGGGTGGCGAGCCACGACTCGAGGTCGCGGGGGCTGCGGAAGAGGAGCACCGGCGGACCGGCGGGCGAGGCGGCCCAGGCCCGCATCCGCGCGCGCTTGCGGGCGAAGGACCGGAAGTGCCACACGAGGATCGAGTCGCGTCGCGCGATGGCGCGCCACGTCTCGACATTGCCGTTGCACCGGGGCTCCCGCGTGATCGCGCCCGACACCGTGCGCCGGACCAGCCGGCCGAACGAGAGCCAGCGCGGGTAGTCGAGGCCGACCACGAGCTGGGCGCGCGGGAGCACGAGGTCGAGCCAGGCGCCGTACGCCGAGTCGAGCAGCCACCTCTCCTCCGCGACGACCCGCCCGATCACCTCGCGCTGCACTTCGGCGTCCACCGGCACCCAGCCGGGCAGCCACGTGAGCTCGTCGACCAGCGTCACCGGGTGACCGGTGCGGGCGCCGACCGCGAGCGCGGCCGTGCTCTTGCCCGAGCCGGTGACGCCGTAGACCAGGACCCGGTCGGGGAGCACCGTCGGGAGCCCGGCCGGGGGCCGGGGCGAGGGCTCAGCCATCGAGCGGGTTGCGGGCCAGCGACAGGAGCCGCTCGTACTGCTCGGGGTCGGTCGTGTTGACGCCGAGGTCGTGGTCGACCTTGCCGAGGCCGTGGTGGTCGCTGCTGCCCGTCACGACGAGGTCGAGGTCGGCGGCGATGCCGCGCAGCCGGGAGCGCACCTCGGGCGGGTGGTCCTGGTGGTCCACCTCGATGCCGGCGAGCCCGGCCGCCGCGAGCGAGCTCAGCGCCTCCTCGTCGAGGACCGTCCGGCCGCTGCGGCCCCACGGGTGCGCGATCACCGCCACTCCCCCGGCGTCGGTGACCAGGCCGATCGTCTCCTCGAGCGGAGGGGCCCAGCGGTTGACGTAGCCGGGGCGGCCCGGGTTGAGCAGCACCTCGAACGCCTCGGTGCGGTCGGCGACCAGGCCGAGGCGCACGAGCGCGTCGGCGACGTGGGGCCGGCCGGCCGCGACGGAGCCGCCGGCCTCGCGGTGCACGTCGTCCTCGGTGATGTCGATGCCCTCCGCGCGGAGGGCCGCGACGATCGCGGGCGTGCGCTCGGTGCGGCCGGCGAGGATCCGGTCGAGGGTGGCCGCGAGCGGGGGGTGGGCCGGGTCGGGGAGGTAGCCGAGCAGGTGCACGCCGCGGTGGCCGTACCTCGTGCTGATCTCGAGGCCGCGGACGAGGGTGATGCCGACCTCGTCGGCGGCGCGCTGCGCCTCGGCCCACCCGGACATCGCGTCGTGGTCGGTGAGCGCGACGACGTCGAGGCCGGCCGCGGCGGCCTCGCGCACCAGGTCTCCGGGGGTGTCGGTGCCGTCGCTGGCCGAGGAGTGCGTGTGGAGGTCGATCCGCACGTCAGCTGTTCCAGCTCAGGAGCGTCGGGTGCTCCCGCTCGTAGCCGAGGACCGAGACGGTCGAGGTGTCCAGCTTGAAGAACCGGCCCTCGGACGGCGACTGCTCGAGCCACCGCGCCGTGAGCACGCGCAGCGAGTGGCCGTGGGCGAAGGCGAGCACGCGGTCGTGGCGCCGCGCCCGCGCGATGACGCGGTCGAGCCGCGCCGCGACCTCGTCGGGCGTCTCGCCGCCGGGCATGGGGTGGGTCCACACGGTCCAGCCGGGCACGGTCTCGCGGACCTCGGCGGTCGTCACGCCCTCGTAGTCGCCGTAGGCCCACTCGACGAGGTCCTCGTCCACCTCCGCGTCGGGGAAGCCGGCCAGCTCGGCCGTACGGCGCGCGCGCCGGCGGGGGCTGGTGAGGACCAGGTCGAACCCGACCCCGGTCAGCCGCGGGGCCAGCGCTGCGGCCGCCGCCTCGCCGTCCTCGGTGAGGGGGAGGTCGGTGGTCGAGGTGTGCTTGCCGTCGCGGCTCCACTCCGTCTCGCCGTGGCGGACCACCCAGAGCTCGGGACCATCGGAGGACATGTCGCGAGAGTCTGCCACGACCGGCCGGTCGGGCTGCCACGATGCTCACCATGACGACGGCCGGACGGAGCGGGGCGGAGTCCGACGTGCGCCGGGCCCGCTGGGCGATCTCGGCGGCGTTCGGCGTGCAGGGCCTGGTCTTCATCAGCCTCACCACCCGCCTGCCCCGCTTCCAGGACCGGTGGGACCTCGACGAGCTCGCGCTGTCGGGCGTCCTGCTGATGATGGTGCTCCTCGCCGGGGTCGGCTCGCTGGTCGCCGAGCGGCTCGCCCCCCGCCTGGACAGCGCCGTGGTGCTGCGCGCCGGCCTGCTCGTGGTGGCGGGCTCGGTGGCCGTCGTGGTCCTCGCGCCCACCACGCTCGTCTTCGTGCTCGGCCTCGCGGCGTACGGCGTGGGGCTGGGGCTGGTCGACGCGACGGGCAACATGCAGGCGGTGGCGCTGGAGCACCGGCTCGGCCGGGTGGTGCTGCCGTCGTGCCACGGCGCCTGGACGCTGGGCGGCGTGGTCGGCGCCATCGGCACCCTCGCCGCGGGCGACCTCCCGTGGTCGGCGGTGGCGGTGGTCGCGGTGCTGCCGCTGGCCGCCGCGGCGGCGCCCTACCTGCCCCGCGACCACGGCGTGGCCGCGACCGGCGCGCCCGTCGACGTCCCGTGGCGGGCGATCGTCGCGGTCGGCCTGGCCCTGGTCGTGTTCTACACCGTGGACACCGCGGCGGCGACCTGGGGACCGGTCTACCTCGACGCCGTCTTCGACGCACCCGAGGGGCTGGTCGCCCTGGCGACGCTGCCCTACCTCGTCGCGAGCGGGCTGGTGCGCCTCGCCGGCGACCGCCTCACCGAGCAGGTCGGCGCAGTCCGGCTGCTGCGGGTCGGGGCGGGCGTGGCCCTCGTCGCGCTCGTGGTGGTCGTCGCCGCACCCTCGTGGCCGGTCGCCGTGCTCGGCTTCACGCTGCTCGGCTGCGGGGTCGCGGTCGTCGCGCCCCTGAGCTTCTCCGCCGCGGCTGCGCTGGCGGGCCGCGACGCCGACCCGGCGACCCGCCGGGCGCGCGTCGACGCCGTGGTCGCGCGGTTCAACCAGTTCAACTACGCCGGCGCGCTGCTCGGCGCGGTGATGACGGGAGCGGTCGGCTCAGGATCGCTGCGGGTCGGCTTCGCCGTCCCGCTGGTGCTCGTGGTGGCGCTGTTCTGGCTGGCACGGGCCTTCGCGCCGGCGGACGAGGTGCCCGCCGGCGCGAAGTGACCGCCCACCCCGGGTCACGCGCCTCCGCCACCGGCCTTGCGCCGATGCATCGGCTTGGCGACGTTCTTGTCGTTGACCTCGGATCCGTGTGCCTTCTCGCGCGACCCGGCCGTGTCGTCGGGGTGGTCGTGGCCCTTCTTGCGATCGAGGGCCTCCCGCATCTTCGCCTTGATGTCTGCGTTGGGGTCCTGGCCAGCCATGAGGTCCTCCTCGTCGATGACGCTACGAATGGTCCACCCTGTCAAACGCGACCACACGGGTCGAGCGGTTAAGGCCGTCGCAGCACGTCGAGCCGTGCGCCGAGGCCGCCCGTCATCCGGTGGACCTGCCAGCGACACCGGGCCACCGTCACCTCGTACGCCGCGTCGCCGAACTCCGCGCGGTAGCGCTCCGGCTCGCGCAGCAGCCGGGCGAGGTGCAGGAGCGCGCGACCGGCCGTGCCGTCGTGCTCCTGGGACCACTCGGCCCACTCGGAGGACAGGTCGATGGTGTCGACCACCTCGAGGCCCGAGCGCTCGATCGCGGCGTCGATGGCCCGCGGGTCGGCGGCGGCCGGCACCACGCCGAGCACCTCGAAGAGCCACCGGGCCTCCGCGTGGCCGAGCAGGTCGGTGGCGACCGCCTGGTGGGCCACGACGTGGCCGCCGGGACGCAGCACCCGGGCGAACTCGGCGAAGGCGTCCTCGGGGTGCCCGACGTGCACCATCGCGTCGCGGCACCAGACCAGGTCGAGCATCGCGTCGCGCACCGGCACCTCGGTGGCGCTGCCCCGCTCGAAGGCGAGGCGCGAGGCGATGTCGGGCACGAGGTCGCGGCGGACGGCGCGGGCGTGGTCGAGGTGGCCCTGGACGAGGTCGAGGCCGAGCACCCGGAAGCCGAAGTGCGTGGCCAGCCGGACGGCGTGGTCGCCGTCGCCGCACGCGACGTCGACGACCCGGCTGTCGGGCGGCAGCCCGAGCTCACGCACCACCTGGAGCAGCATCGAGGGGTCGCGGGGGGCGAGGCTCTCGTCGAGCCTGGCCGCGAACGCCGCCTCGGCCTGCGGGTCGAGCTCGGGGACGAGGTGGGGCAGGAGGTCGCGGTGCACGGATCGAGTCTGCCGTGACCGAGTAGGGTCGCCGGCATGGCTCGCCGTGTGTTCCTCCACGTCGGGACCGCGAAGTCCGGCACCACGTTCCTCCAGGACCTGTGGTGGCGCCACCGCGACGAGCTGCGCACCCGCGGGCTGCTGCTGCCCGGGCGCCGGCGTGACCACTTCGCGGCCGCCGCGGTGGTCAAGGGCATGTCGACGGTGCTCGACACCCTCGCCGCGCGCGAGCGCGACGCGTGGCGCCGGCTGGTCGAGGAGGCCCGCGAGTGGCCGGGCGACGTGCTGGTGTCCAACGAGCACTTCTCCGACTCTCGCGGCGACGCCGCCGCGGCCGCCCTCGCCGACCTGGCCGGCGCGGCCGACGAGGTGCACGTCGTGGTCACCGCTCGCGACCTCGGCCGGGTGCTGCCCTCGGCGTGGCAGCAGCGGGTCAAGATGGGCGCCCGCCAGCCCTACCGGCGCTTCCTCGCCACCGTGCGGCGCGGCGAGGGCGACCAGAAGTTCTGGCGCTACCAGGACGTGCCGGCGATCCTCGACCGCTGGTCCGCCGGCCTGCCCGACAGGCGGGCGCACCTCGTCGTCGTGCCGCCGGCAGGGGCGCCGCGCGAGGAGCTGTGGCGGCGCAGCGCCGCGGTGCTGGGCCTCGACGTCACCGGCCTCGACACCGAGGCCAGGCGACCCAACGACTCGCTGGGCCTGGTCGAGGCCGAGCTGCTGCGGCGGGTCAACGAGCGCCTGCCGCGCTCACGACGCTCCCCCGCCCTGACCCGCCACGTCAAGGGCACCTTCGTGCCGGAGGCGCTCGCCGGGTCGGCGCCCCGCGAGCCGTTCGTCCTGCCCGCCCGCCACCACGGGTGGGTCCGCGAGCGGTCGGAGGCCACGGTCGCCGACCTCCGCTCGCGGTCCTACGACGTCGCCGGCGACCTCGATGACCTGCTGCCCGCCGACCCGCGCACCGGTCGCACGCCCGACGACGCGACCGATTCCGAGCTGCTCGCCGCCGGCCGCACCGTCCTGGACCGGCTCGGTCTCGACCCGGCCGGCTCCCTGGACGAGGCGCTCGACGCGGTCGTGGGCGACCTGCTCCGGCACGGCTCCCCCGCCGCGGCGTCCGTGGCCGATGCCGCCGCCCCAGCGCCGTCCCCACGCGCCGCCGTGCAGCGCGTCGTACGCCGGGTCGCCGGGCGCCGGTGACCCACCGGGGCTCCGGCGGGCCTCAGCGCGGGACGAGCGCCCAGTAGTCGAGGTCGAGCAGCACGCCGTCGGCGTAGGCCCCGTCGTCGCCGCGCAGCGTCATCGACTCGTCGCGGCCCTTGGTGGCCACGAGCCGCAGCCGCAGCGCGCCGACCCCGAGGGCGTCGAGGACGGCCGTGTCGAGCACCTCCGACCAGGCGTGCACGGTGTCGCCGGCGAACGCCGGGGCGACGTGCGCGCCGGCGTTGATCGCGGCCACGAGCTGGGCGTTGGCCAGCCCGTTGAACGACAGCGCCCGCGCCAGCGAGATCACGTGGCCGCCGTAGACCAGGCGCCTGCCGTCGGGACGCGCGTCGGTGTTGAAGTGCACCTTGGCGGTGTTCTGCCACAGCCGGGTGGCCATCATGTGCTCGGCGTCGGTGAGCGTCACGCCGTCGACGTGGTCGATGCGCTCCCCCACCTCGTAGTCGCCGAGCCGGTGCGGCTCGCCCGCCGCCACGACGTCGTACGACGAGAGGTCGAGGCCGGCCGGCACGACCAGGTCGGCGGGCGCGACAGCGTCCGCGAGGACGGGGACGACGGTCTCCGGAGCAGGTGAGTCAGCCGACCGCTTGTGCACCATCACCCAGCGGGCCCAGTCGATGGCGACCTCGCCGCGCTGGTTGGTCGCGGTCGAGCGCACCCACACCACGCCGGTGCGCCCGCTGGAGTTCTGCTTGAGGCCGATCACCTCCGAGCGGGTGCGCAGCGTGTCGCCCGGCACGACGGGCAGGTGGAAGCGACACTCCGCGTAGCCGAGGTTCGCGACGGCGTTGAGCGACACGTCGGGGACGGTCTTGCCGAAGGCGATGTGGAAGGCGACGAGCTCCTCGACCGGGTGGGGCGCCAGCCCGACCGACGCCGCGAACCCCGCCGAGGAGGGGACCGCGAAGCGGGTCGGGTAGATCGCGCCGTAGAGCGCCCGGTCGCCCTCGGTGACCGTGCGCGGCGTGGCGTGCTCGATCACCTGCCCGACGGTGAAGTCCTCGAAGAAGTTGCCGGCGTTGGTCTTCATGCCGCACATGGTGCCGCACCCCGCACCCGCCGGGACCCTCTCGTGAGGGCAGTCACACGGCGGGTCACGCGTCGACGTCGACGCAGCTCCCGCCCCTGGCCGAGCTCGCCTCGATCGCGGCCAGCACGCGCTGCACGGCGAGGCCGTCCTCGAACGACGGGGTGGGCTCCTCCCCGGCCGCGAGGGCGGCGAGGAAGTCGGCGGCCTGGTTGGTGAAGGTCGCGTCCCAGCCGAGCACGTGGCCCGGTGGCCACCAGCCGTCGATGTAGGGGTCGTCCTGGTCGGTCACCAGGACGCGCCGGAAGCCCTCGGAGCCGTCGAGGCAGAGGTCGAGGTGGTTGAGCGACTCGAGGTCGAAGCGCAGTGCGCCGTTGCTGCCGTAGACCTCGATCCCGAGGGCGTTCTTGCGCGCGGTGGCCATGCGCGTGACCTCGAGGCTGACCACGGCGCCGCCGTCGGTGCGCAGGGTGCCCCACGCGGCGTCGTCGACGCTCACCTCCTCGGGACCGTCCGCGCCCTGGCGCTCGCCCACGAACGTGTGGGTCAGCGCGTTGACCGCCGTGACCTCCTGGCCGAGCAGGAAACGCACCTGGTCCACGGCGTGCGAGCCGAGGTCGCCGAGGGCGCCCGACCCGGCGAGCTCGCGGCGCAGCCGCCAGGTCATGGGCGCGGCGTCGTCGGCCAGCCAGTCCTGCAGGTAGGACACGCGCACCTGGCGCACCTCGCCGAGCCGGCCTTCGGCGATGTGCCGACGCGCAAGCACCAGCGCTGGGACGCGCCGGTAGTTGAAGCCGACCATCGAGTGCACCCCGTGCTCGCGGGCGGCGCGGGCGGTGGCGACCATCTTCTCCGCCTCGGCCATGGTGTTGGCGAGCGGCTTCTCGGCGATGACGTGCTTGCCGGCCTCCAGCGCGGCGATCGCGACCTCGGCGTGCAGGTGGCCGGGGACGCAGACGTCCACGATGTCGACGTCGTCGCGCTCGATCACCGCGCGCCAGTCGGTGGCCGACTCGGCCCAGCCGTACTGCCCGGCCGCCGTGGCCACCGCCTCCGCGTCGCGACCGACCAGGACCTGCTGGCGCACGCCGGGGGCGCCGGGTCGGAGCGAGGCGACGTTGCGCCATGCGTGGGAGTGGGCCTTGCCCATGAACGCGTAGCCGATGACGGCCACTCCCGGGGACCCGGCGGCGCCCGATGCGCTGGGTGTGCTGGTCACGTGCTTCTCCTGCCGTGAGGTGGCGGTCGCTCAGGCGAGCGACCGGAGGAACGACAAGCCGTCTCGGGCGAGCTCGTCCTGGGTGGGTGCCAGCGGACGCCAGATGGAGGCGGCCGTGGCGATGGAGGCGTTGTCGGCCGTGAAGCTCTCGATGACGAGCGGGCCGTCGTAGGCCACCTCGTCGAGACCCTGCACGAACGCACGCCAGTCGGTCTGGTCGCCGCCCGGCGCGCCCCGGTCGCTGCCGCAGACCTGGACGTGCGCCAGGTGGGGGCCGGCGGCCCGGATCGCGCCCGCGCTCGAGCGCTCCTCGATGTTGAGGTGGTAGCTGTCGAGCGCGAGTCCGAGACCGTCGCCGAGCAGCGGCCCGAGCGCGTCCAGCGCCTGGTCGACGGTGTTGACCAGGGAGGTCTCGTAGCGGTTGAGCGGCTCGACGCCGAGGCGCACGCCCCGCTCGACCGCGTGGTCGACCACGGGGGCGAGGTGCCGGTGGAGGTCGTCGTAGGCCGCCCGCCGCGCGTCGGCGTCCATGCGCCACACGCGGCCCGTGGCGGCGTAGAACGGGCCGCACACCGTCCGCGCGCCGATGCCGGCGGCGAAGTCGATGCAGGCCCGCAAGTAGTCCTGGGTGTCGGCGACGCACGCGGCGTCGACGAGGTCGCGCCCGGGTGCCATCGCCCCCACGACGCACGGCGTCAGGCCGGTCTCGGCGAGCACCTCGGCCACGACCGGGACGGTGAGGTCGCCGGCGTTCTCGAGCGGCAGTTCGACGGCGTCGAAGCCCATCGTGGCGATGTGCCGCAGCAGTCCGGCCACGTCCGCGTCGGTCAGCGGTGAGGTCCAGACCCACGTGTTGACGCCGATCTCTCGCATGGAGGTCCTTCCGGGTTGGCTGGGCAGGGGGTCGGACGGACGTCGGTGGGCCGGGCGCGGCCCGGCCCACCGACGGGTGCTTCAGTCGATCATGCCCGGATCAGGGGATCTGGCGCTCCTGCCAGACGTCGGGGTAGCCCACGAGGTCCTCGCCGCCGAACTTGGCGTAGTGGCCGTCGGGCATGCCGTCGTTGGCCTCGAGGTAGTCGCTGCGCTCGTCCTCGGTGATCGGGGTCTGCGGGAGCACCCACTCCTTGGGGACCTCCTCGCCGGCGAAGATCTTCTGCAGCGCGAGGAGCGGGGTGCGCCACTGGAAGTTGGAGTAGACGGGCGCCAGGCCGGTCAGCCCGGTGTCCTCCCACTTGCGCAGGAAGCTCATCTCGTCCTCGCCGGTCATCACCGGGTAGTCGGCACCGAAGTCCTCGAAGGCCTCGATCGCCGCGACGGCGCCGTCGCCGGCGTCCATCCACACGCCCTGGACCTCGCCCTTGCCGAGCTCGTCGGTGATGATCTTCTTGATCTCGGTCGGGTCGGCGCCGGTGAAGTAGTCGACCGCCTCGATGCCGTTCTCGTCGAAGAGCTTCTCGGCCGCGGCCCAGCGCTGCTCGAGCACGTCGACGCCCGGCAGGATGCGGAGCGCGACGACCTTGTCGCCCTCCTCGAGGTTGTCGATGAGGAACTCGGCGGTGTCGATGCCCCACGCGAAGCCACCGATCGGGTGGATGAAGGTGGTGGCGCAGTCGGTCTGCACGCCGCGGTCGAAGACGACGACGGGCTTGCCGGTCTCGCACGCGCGCTCGACCGCGTCGGTCATCGCGGCGGTGGAGTTGGGCGAGATGATGAAGGCATCGCAGTCGCCCTCGGAGATGAAGTAGTCGATGTCGGCGATCTGGGTGTTGTCGTCGTCACCGGCGTCGCGGGTCTCCATCTCGGAGATGACGCCCTCGTCCTGCAGGGCCTTGAGCTGCTGGTTCATGGTGATCCAGCCGGTCTGGCGCCACGGGTTGGAGATCGAGGCGTTGGCGAAGCACGCCTTCTGGGCGCCCTTGGCCTTGTAGTCGGACGTGTCGGTCATCTCGCCGTCGATGTACTGCAGGTAGGGCGTCTCGGTGTCGCCCTCGAAGGTCGCCGACCGCTGCTCGAACTGCGTGTCGTAGACGGCCTGGTCGAACCATTCCTGCTCCTCGGCGGGGCTCTCCTCCTCGGAGGCGTCCGGCGACTCGGACGTCTCCGAGGTCTCGTCGGTGCCGGAGGTGGAGTCCGTCGGGTCCTCGGTGCTGCACGAGGTGGCGAACACCCCGAGCAGCAGGGCCGAGGCCACTGCCATCGGCGCGCGGTGGATCTTGTGGCGCATCAGTTTTCTCCTGGTTCGGTGCCCGGTCGGGCAGTGGTGGGTGGTGGTGCGGGTGCTGCGGGACGAGACGGTGGACGACGACCCAGCGACCAGGCGCGGGCCGCCAGCGCGACGGCGAGGATGATGATCAGGCCCTGGACGGAGTTCCTCCAGGTCGACTCGACCTCCTGGAAGTTGAGGAACGAGAAGAGCAGCTCGAGGGCGAACGCCCCGGCTGCGGCGGAGAGGAGCCAGCCCCGTCCGCCGCCCAGCACGACCCCACCGAGCACGACGGCGGTGATCGCCTGGAACTCGTAGCCGGCGCCGACGGAGGGGTGCACGCCGGCGTAGCCGACCAGCAGGATGCCGGCGACGGTGGCCGAGAGCGCGGACAGGATGAACGCCCGCGTCTTGACCCACCACACCTTCGCGCCGGCGATGCCGGCGGCGTCGGGGTTGTCGCCGGTCGCGATCAGCGTGCGGCCGAACGGCGAGCGCATCAGCCAGACGCCGGCCGCCGCGACGGCGACGAGGATGATGACCGAGTAGGGCAGCACGTCGAGGACGGGCACGTCCTGGACGCCGCCGCGGCCGATCTCGCGGAAGGTGTCGACCGGGTTGCCGGTGGCGGCACCACCGGTCAGGTAGCGCACCAGTCCGCCGAGGGCGAGCATCGTGCCGAGGGTGACGATGAAGCTCGGCACCTGCAGGATCGTGGTGCCCAGCCCGTTGACCAGGCCGACGACCACCCCGATGAGCAGCATCAGGCCGATGGCCGGCAGCACGCGCCCCTCGTCGTCGCCGATGTAGTTGCCGGCGATGACGACCTGCGTCGCGATGACCGCGCCCATCGAGAGGTCGAACTCGCCGGAGACGATCACGTAGTACTGCCCCATCGCGGCGATCGCGATCGGCGCGGTGCGGCCGATGAAGCGGATGAGCTGCGGCGGCTCCCCGAAGGACGGGTTGACCCACACGACGGCGATGAAGAGCAGGGCGAGCAGGATGAACACCGCCCCGCCCGGGGTCAGCGCCCCGCGCAGGATCCGCTGCGGCAGCGAGCCCTCCGTGAGCGGCAGGGTGCGGCCGGCGGCCGTGCCGGCGGTCGCGGTGCTCATGCGGTCTCCTCCTTCGTGGTGGACCCGGTGGTGGACCCGGTCGTGGACCCGTTGGCCGCCCCGGGGAGTGGCAGCGTGGGCCGGTCGGAGCCGAAGCGGGGTGGACGGCGCACGACGCTGCGGCGGGCGTAGACCGCGACCGCGAGCACGATCACCAGGCCGCGCACGAAGTCCTTGAGGAACGGGTTGACCTGCATCACGCCCATGACGTTGTCGAGCACGGCGAAGATCGCGACGCCGCCGATGGTGCCGACCACGCTGCCCTTGCCGCCGGCCAACAGGGTGCCGCCGAGCACGACGGCCGCAATGGACAGCAGGTCGTAGCGCCCCTGCGAGCCGATCGTCGGCAGGCCGACCCCGGTGCGCGAGAGCAGCAGCAGGCCCGCCACCCCGGCGAGGAGCGAGCAGAGGACGTGCGCCGCGATCACGGGCACCGTCGTCCGCACCCCCGACATGCGCGCCACGTCGCGGTTGCCGCCGATGGCGTAGAGGTGGTGGCCCAGGCGGGTGAAGCGCAGCATCAGCGTGACCAGGAGCGCGGCCGCCAGCAACAGGATGAACGCGGTGGGCACGACCGCCGCGATGCCGCTGCGGCCCAGCAGCTCGAGCGCGGGCGAGGCGTCGCCGTGGCTGCCCTGGTAGTTGGTGGCGAGGTAGCCGCTGACGATGAGCCCGACACCGAGGCTGGCGATGAAGCCGTGCACGTCGAAGACGCTGACCAGCACGCCCATGACCAGTCCGACCAGCGCGCACAGGGCGAGGGTGTTGACGACCGCGGGCCACAGGTTGGAGTCCAGGCCCTTCATCCCGCCGGCCGCGATCACGGTGGCCAGGCTGACGACGTAGGGCACCGAGAGGTCCAGGCTGCCCACCAGGATCACGAGGGTCTGGCCGATCGCGATCAGGCCGAGCACGCTCATCGCGGTCAGCACCGCCCAGGTGTTGCCCTGGCTGAAGAAGTTGCGGCCCTCGACCGCGGTCAGCACCGCGGACGCGACGACGACGCCGAGCAGGACGAGGTAGATGAGCGCGGTCGAGTCGAGCCGTCGCGCGCCGCGCGGACGCGCCACGCGCCTCCGGCGCACGGGGTCGCGGGGCTCCTGCCCCGTCGAGGAGGCCGGGGTGCGGGCCGGCTCCGGCGTCCGGTCGGTGGTGGCGCTCATGCTGCCTCCTCGCGTGCGGCTCCGGTGGCCATGGCCAGCACGGCCTCCTCGCTCGCACCCGCCGGGAGCGAGCCGGCGAGGGTGCCGTCGCGCATCACGAGGATCCGGTCGGACATGCCGATCACCTCGGGGAGCTCGCTGGAGACCATCAGCACGGCGACGCCCTGACGGGTCAGCTCGCGCATCAGCTCGTAGACGCGGTGCTTGGCCCCGACGTCGATGCCGCGGGTCGGCTCGTCCATGAGCACCACCAGCGGGTCGATGCTCAGCCACCGGGCCAGCACCACCTTCTGCTGGTTGCCGCCGGAGAGGAACTGGACCTCCTGGCCCAGGCTGTGGGCGGCGACGTCGAGGTTGGACAGCACGCCGGGCATGTCGCGTCGGGCGGCGCCCGTGCGCCGCGGGAAGACCGCCCGCACGACGCCGAGGGCGTTGTCGAGGATCGACTGGTTGAGCGCGAGGCCCTTGGCCTTGCGGTCCTCGGTGATGAACGCGAGCCGGGCGCGCACGCCCTGGCGGGGGCTGCTGACCTTGAGCGGGGCGCCGTCGAGGGCGATGGTCCCGCGCGCCACGGGGTGCACCCCGAAGACGGTCTCGAGGAGCTCGGTGCGCCCAGAGCCCTGGAGCCCGGCGATCCCGACGATCTCGCCCGCGCGGACCTCGAGGGAGACGTCGTCGACGTAGCCGTTGCCGACGCCGGACAGCGCGAGGCGAACGTCGCCGACGGTGACGTCCGCGGGCTTGTCGGGGAAGTAGGTGGTCAGCGGGCGACCCACCATCAGCCGCACGAGCTCGGCCTCGCTGAGGTCCTCGGCCGGCCGGGTGGCGACGTGCTGGCCGTCCTTGAGGATGGTGATCGTCGAGCAGAGGTCGAAGACCTCCTTGAGCCGGTGGGAGACGTAGACGATGGCGACGCCGCGATCGGTGAGGCGGCGGATGATCGAGTAGAGGAGCTCGACCTCGTGGTCGGCGAGCGCCGCCGTGGGCTCGTCCATCTGGATCACCTTCGCGTCGAAGCTGACCGCCTTGGCGATCTCGACGATCTGCTGCTCGGCGACCGACAGGCTCCGCACCAGCGTGCCCGCCCGGAGGCCGGACACGCCGAGGCCCTCGAGCAGCTCCTCGGTGTCGCGGCGCATCCGCGCGGTGTCGACGGGGCCGAGGCGGCCCAGGCGCCGCGGCTCGCGGCCGAGCCAGATGTTCTCGGCGATGGTGCGCTCGAGGAGGAGGTTGAACTCCTGGAAGACCGTGGACACCCCCGCCCGCTGGGCCTGCACGGGGTGGCTGAACGAGACCTTCTCGCCGCCGACGACCACCGTGCCGCTGTCGGGGGTGTAGACCCCGGCGAGCATCTTCATCAGCGTGGACTTGCCGGCGCCGTTCTCGCCGACGAGCCCATGGACCTCGCCGGCGCGCAGCGTCAGGTCGACGCGGTCGAGCACGGTGTTGCCGAAGAAGCTCTTCGTCATCCCGGTCGCGACCAGGGCGGTCTCGGCGGGGTTGTCCGCAGGGTTGTCCGCAGGGGTGTTCGCAGGCGTGTTCACGGGCACATTCGCAGGCACGGCGCCACTGTGGCACGCGTCACTGGCTTTTGTCGAGCACGCAGCAAAAGTGTCCGGTCTGGCGTGCAAAGTCGCGCATGTGCTTGACTCCGCCCGTGCGAACCGGCGAGCTCTTCGACCTGCTGCGAGACGGAAGGCCCTGGACCCGCGCCCAGCTGGCCGAGGCGACCGGACTGGCTCGCTCGACGATCACGGCCAGGATCGACACGCTCATGCGACTGGGCCTGGTGGCGCCGTTCGGCGGTGCCCGGTCGACCG
This sequence comes from Nocardioides sp. Z13_37, assembly GCF_058355585.1. NCBI lineage: Bacteria > Bacillati > Actinomycetota > Actinomycetes > Propionibacteriales > Nocardioidaceae > Nocardioides > Nocardioides sp. Z13_37. The sequence goes on from NZ_JBZGDV010000006.1 coordinate 70,046, forward strand.
GCGGACGCCCCCCGGCGCTCTTCGCGCTCAACCCCACCGCCAAGCTGGTCGTCGGCGTCGACGTCGGCGCCACCCACGCGACCGCGGCGCTGACCGACCTCAACGGCTCGATCCTCGGCGAGGTCGACGCCCGCATCGCGGTCGCCGACGGCCCCGAGGCCGTGCTGTCCTGGGTCGTGGACTCGGTCCGCGACCTCCTCGCGACCAGCGACCGCCCGATCGACGACCTCGCGGCCATCGGCATCGGTCTCCCGGGCCCGGTCGAGCACGACACCGGACGCCCGATCAACCCGCCGATCATGCCGGGCTGGGACCGCTTCGACGTGCCCGCCTACCTCCAGCAGAAGTACCCCGTGCCGGTGCTCGTCGACAACGACGTCAACATCATGGCGCTCGGCGAGCGGCGCCGGCACCTGCGCGACGTCGACGACCTGGTGCTCATCAAGGTGGCCACGGGCATCGGCGCCGGCATCGTCTCCGGCGGCGTGCTCCAGCGCGGCGCCCAGGGCACGGCCGGCGACCTGGGCCACGTCCGGGTCCCGGGCGCCGACGACGTGCTGTGCCGCTGCGGCAACTCGGGATGCCTCGAGGCCGTGGCGGCGGGCCCGGCGCTCGCGGCCGCGGTGCGCGCGCAGGGCGAGCCCGCGGAGGACGGCGGCGACGTGGTCGAGCTCGTCCGCTCGGGCAGCCGGGTCGCGATGGGCGTCGTGCGTCAGGCCGGCCGCGACATCGGCGAGGTCGTGGCCACGATGGTCAACCTGATCAACCCCTCGGTCGTCGTCATCGGCGGCCAGGTGGCGGGGGCGGGCGAGCACCTGCTCGCCGGGATCCGCGAGTCGGTCTACCACCGGTCCCTGCCGCTGGCGACCGAGCACCTGCGCATCGTCACCTCACGCGCCGGAGGCGAGGCGGCCGTGCTCGGCGCCTCGGCACTGGCGATCGAGCACGTGCTCTCCCCCGACGTCGTCGAGGCCGCCAGCGAGGCGCTCGCCGCGGCGGACGCCGCGGCCGAAGCCGCCGGCGGCTGACGCACCCGTACCTCCGCCCGGCACGGGGGCAGGGGTCAGCCCAGCTTGTAGTCCTTGAGCAGGCTGCGGCCGATGATCATCTTCTGGATGTCGGAGGTGCCCTCGCCGATCAGCATGAACTTGACCTCGCGCATCAGCCGCTCGATCTCGTACTCCTTGGAGTAGCCGTAGCCGCCGTGGATGCGGAAGGAGTCCTCCACGACCTCGTTGGCGTACTCGCTGGCGACCATCTTGGCCATGCCGGCCTCGACGTCCATGCGCTGGCCGGTGTCCTTGAGCCGCGCGGCCTTGACCATCATCGTGTGCGCGACCTCGACCTTGGTGGCCATCTCGGCGAGACGGAACAGCACCGCCTGGTGCTCGGCGATCGGCTTGCCGAAGGTCTTGCGCTGCTGGGCGTAGGCGATCGCCAGCTCGAAGCCGCGCCAGGCCAGCCCGCACGCGCGTGCGGCGACGTTGACCCGGCCCACCTCGACGCCGTCCATCATCTGGAAGAACCCCTTGCCGGGCTCCCCGCCGAGGATCTGGTCGGCGCCGATCTGGTGGCCCTCGAAGATGAGCTCGGTCGTCTCGACGCCCTTGTAGCCCATCTTCTCGATCTTGCCCGGCACCGTGACGCCCTGGGCGGTCTCGCCGAACCCGGCCTCCTTCTCCACCAGGAAGGTCGTCATGTTCTTGTAGACGCTCTCGGTGCCCTCGTCGGTCTTGGTCAGCACCGCGACCAGGGTCGACGTCGCGCCGTTGGTCAGCCACATCTTCTGGCCCGTGATCGAGTAGCTGCCGTCGTCGGCCCTCGTGGCCTTGGTGGACACCGCCGACACGTCGGAGCCGAGACCGGGCTCGGACATCGAGAACGCGCCGCGCACCTCACCGGTCGCCATCCGCGGCAGGTACTTCTGCTTCTGCTCCTCCGTGCCGTGCTGGACGAGCATGTAGGCGACGATGAAGTGGGTGTTGATCACGCCGGAGACGCTCATCCAGCCCCGCGCGATCTCCTCGACCACCAGCGCGTAGGTCAGCAGCGACTCCCCCAGCCCGCCGAACTCCTCCGGGATCGTCAGGCCGAAGACACCGAGCTCCTTGAGCCCCTCGATGATCTCGGTCGGGTACGCGTCGGCGTGCTCGAGCTCCTGCGCGACCGGGATGATCTGCTCGTCGACGAACTGCCGCACCGCCTTGAGGATCTCGCTCTGGTCCTCGGAGAGGCCGTCGGTCTGGCAGAGGCGGGGCATGTGGTGGCTCCTGGACGCTCGCGGCTGGATCGCAGGGAGTCTAGGTCGCGAGCGAGGACCGGGGGCAGGGCCCGGCGCCGAGACAGTCGTCACACCCCGGCCCGGCACCGACGCCCGTGAGAGACTGGCGCGCATGCGACCCATCCGTGTGATCGGACCAGCCCTGGGAGCCTCCCTCGTCCTGCTCGCCGGCGCGTGCGGCGACGACGACGCCACTCCTGACACCGGTGTCGACCCCTCGTCGGAGACGTCCTCCGCGTCCCCCTCCGCCTCCCCCACCGAGACCGCGGCCGCGGTCGAGCCGATCGACTTCGGCACCGAGCCGGCCGTGTCGCCGCGCTACAAGAAGTCCGCGCTGCGCGCGACCTCCGACGGCGTCATCACGATGGTGCCCTCGACCCTGCCCGACGGCTGGACCGCCGTCGGCGGCGGCTACCAGCCCGACCCGCAGTGGTGGCGCATGGAGTTCACTGCGCCGACCGGCGAGGTCGTCCTCGACCAGCTCCCGGGCACCAGCGCCGAGGTGCTCGGCGACCAGCCCGACCTCACGGCCGCCGACGACGTCGACCTGTCCGACTGGGGCACCGGCACCTGGTCGGCATGGGACCACGCGGGTGCCACCGTGCTCGCGCACGACCTCAAGGGCAGCACCGTCGTGCTGCAGGGTCCTGACCTCGAGACCGTCCGCGGGCTCGCGGAGTCCCTCCTGCCTGCCGACGAGGCGGGCGAGCAGGAGGGCTGAGGCGCCTCGGTCAGTCGTTCTCCCAGGTGGGGCCGCCGCCGGTCAGCCCGTCGGGCTCGACCGTCACCATCGGGCCGACCCCGACCCGGCGGCCGTTGACGGTCTTCCACGAGGAGTACGTCGTGGTGTAGGCGTCGCGGCTGTAGGGCTTCTTCCACATCAGGTTGAAGTTCTTCATGTAGTCACGCACCATCCCGCGCCCGTGCATGCTGAAGAGGATCTCGTCCTGGGGCGTGCCCAGGCTCGACCAGTTCGTCGATCCGGTCCACACCATGTGGCTGTCGATGTTGCCCTTGTAGGACCCGCGCAGCACGAAGTACTTGTGGTGGGTGTAGCGCTCGATGCTCTCGGGCATGTTGTCGATCTCGGGGTCGCCGGTCGGCACGTCGTCCCTGAGGTTGAACCCGGTCGAGCGCAGCGGCACGCGGCCGCGGGCCGTCGGGGCGCCGATGTGCTGCTTGGTGTGGAAGCCCATCAGCCCGTAGTTGACCCGCAGGTGGCACCCGTCGGCGTAGAGCTGGCGCAGCTTGTCGGCGATGTAGTTGCCGCGGCCGCCGCGCATGGTGTGCATCGAGAGTGCGAGCTGGGTGCGCCGCTGCGTCCCCGCCGCGTCGGTGTAGACGCACTGGATGTTGTTGAGGATGTCGAGGATGACGTCCTTGTTGGGCGTGGTGTGGCGCGGGAAGACGATGTTCAAGTACTTGTGCTGGTCGCCGGAGGGGCAGGTCATGCCCGTCTCGCAGAAGAAGTAGGAGGGACGGCGCTTGTCCCAGTCGGGACGCATGTCGTTGAACAGTCGGAGGAACTGGTCGTAGAGGGTCTTCTTGCCGACCGTGGTCCACAGGTCGTTCCACTGCCAGCGCACGGCATTCATCGTCATGTTCTGCGAGCCGAGCATCACGACGTTGCGGTTCTTGCCGGTGCGGCTGAACAGGTAGAACTTGCTGTGCAGGTTGTTGTACTCGTTGTCGTCGGCGCGGCACCCCGACTTGCAGCGCTTGAGGAAGCTCGACTTCTTGGTCTTGTGGCCGAGCACCCGCTGGATGCGCACCTGCGCGTTGGGCACGAGGTGGTCGTTGAGCAGCACCTGCACCTTCACGCCGCGGCGGTGGGCGCGGATGAGCTCGTCGGCGAACACCTGCCGGTCGAGGGAGTAGGCCGAGATGACGATCTTCTCCCCGCGCGGCGTGTTGCGGATCGCGCGCAGGATGTGGCGCTCGATGACGTAGCGGTCCTTCTCGACCATCGGGTTGTTGAACTTGGCCCCGGTGGGGACCTTCCACTTCTTGTTGGGCTTGCCGGGCTTGCGCGCGGCGGGCGCCGTGGGCTTCGCCGACGTGGGCTCGGCCGACGTGGCGGCCTGGCCCCTCTGCGCGGCCTGGCCGGGGGCGGCGGGCGCCGGGCCCGCGGACGCCGCTCCGGAGGTGGGGGCGGCCAGGGCGGCCAGCAGCCCGGAGGCTGCGAGCAGGGCAACGAACTTCGAACGCACAACGACTCCTACGTGGCACCGGTGGCGCCCCGTGGCGCCCGGATCAGGGATTTCCCCGACGTGGCGGCACATCACCTGTGCTCGCGCGGACGTCGGCCACGATATCAGCGACGAGACGCGAGGCCGATTCAACAAGCTCGTCGGCGGTGACCGTGTCGGGCTCTCGTCCCGGCGCGCTCGCAGGCTCGGCCGTCAGCGCGGAGAGCTCCCCCAGCACGTGGAATCCCCGCTCGGCGATCAGGGCCGTGGCGGCGCGGTCGAGCTCGGCGAACCGCGCGCGGTGCTCGGCCGGCACGCCCCCGCGCTCCCGGGGCTGGCGGGCCAGCAGGTCCTCGGCGAGGTAGCCGCGGATCCACACGCCGCGCTCGTGCGCCGAGTAGGGCGGCAGGTGCTTGTTGACCAGGCGGAGCGTCTCGATCTGCACGATGCCCAGGGCCGGGTTGACCGCGTCGACGGGCGCCGGGTAGTCGTCCGGGTCGATGCCGAGCACCTCGGCGAAGTGGCGCCAGTGCAGGTCGCGCGCCTCACCGGCACCGGGCATCACCAGCACGTGCACCCGCTCGCTCGGCAGGTCGGGGGTCCAGCGCTCGAGCACCCCGGCGAGGTCCCACGTGCGCATGCTAAACTCCGGACCGCCCGCGGCGCGGCCGGCCAGCACCGCGTCGAGGCCGACGGTGCCGCCGTTCTTCACCGACTCCTGCCAGCCGGCGGAGACGACGCTCGCGGCGTCGCGCGCCGTGACGACGAGGTGCACCTCGGCCTCCGGGAAGTCCGCGACCGCGCGGGCGGCCTGCTCGGCGCTGGCGCCGCAGAGGAACTCGTGGGTGATCAGCACGTCGCCGGGGTGAGCGGCGACCTGGTCGACCAGGCGCCGCCAGGCACCGGGCGCGTCCGGGTGCCGCTTGGCCAGCCGAGGCCGCTCCTGCAGGTCGAGTGCCGCCCACAGGTGCTCGCGGTGCCCGAAGCCGGGCAGCAGCACGCCGTCGGCGAGGAGCCGGTCGCGGTTGCCCCACAGCACCTGCTGGAGGTAGGTCGTGCCCGTCTTGGGCAGCCCGATGTGGAGGAAGACCCGACGCGGTCCGCCGCGGCGCTCGCGCGGGCCAGGGCTCAAGAGAAGTCCCCTCGGTACTTCCCGAGCAGCTCCTCCAGCCTCTCCTCGTCGCGCGCCGCCACCGGCAGCAGCAGCTCGGTCACGACGTCGGTGAGCTCGGCGACGCGCACGTTGAGCGCGCGGTTCTCCTGCACGGCCTCCTCCAGCGCCGCGACGCGCTTCTCGAGGTCGCGGGTGCCCCCGGTGACGGAACGGTTCCTGCGTCCGAACATGTCTGCTCCCACCTCACGCGTTCCAGTCGATGATCATGCGGCACACCTGCGAGCTCCCGGGTGCCGACGACACCTGCTCGCGGACCTCCTCCACGATGCGCCCGCCGGACTCGGCCACCTCGGCGGCCACGACAGCGGGGTCGAGCGGCTTGCGGGCGCCGGTGCGGCGAGCGTAGCCGTCGCGGCCCTTCTCGCTGAGGAACTGCAGGTGCAGGGTGCCGTCGGTGCCGGCCAGCATCATCCGGGCCGCGCGCAGCATGTTGAGGCGACCGCGGCGTCCGAGCCGCTCGATGACGTGCACGCAGCCGACCGCCCGCGGTCCGGGCAGCCGAGCGATCCAGGCCGGGACGGCCAGCACGTGGCGCAGCTCGAGGAGGTTGAAGAGCTGGAAGGTCACGCGCTCGTCGTCGGCGCGGCGTCGCGCCTCCTCGTCGTAGGCGTAGGGCTGGAAGTCCAGCCCGATCGCGCTGACGCCGCGGTCGGCGAACCAGGCGACGTCGGTGCCGCGACCACACCCGATGTCGACGTAGGTCGCGAGGTCGGGGTGACGCTCGGCCACCTCGCGCGCCACGGGCGACACCGACGTGGCGCGGTGGGCCGTGCGCTTGTGGTAGGCGTGCCAGCCGGCGCGGCCGGTGCGCATCCCCCGGAACCAGCCGTTGAACAGCTCGATGGTGCTCTCGGGGGTGGTGAACTTGTAGGCCGGGTCGGGCACGCGCCAGTGCGGGCCGTAGGTGGCGGTGAGGAACTTGTCGGCGTGGGCGGGCACCGGGAACTCCCGACCCTCCAGCGACGCGGTGCCGAGCGGGTAGATCCACTCACGCTCGAACGGCACGGCGATCTCGCCCATGAGGTAGAGCATCCCGTCGCGCATGAACCCGCCGAACACGTCGAGGCCACGGTCGAGGCCGTCGCTCTCGAGGACGTGGATCTTCAGGGCGATGGCGCTGTAGCGGGTCACGCGGTAGCCCATGTCGGTGAGCGCCCGCTGGATGCGGAACGACTCGCGGATCACGTCGACGGGGTGGTCGTGGGCGCTGACGTAGCCGAGGTCGGCGTCGCTGTCGTGGCCGATGAGGCCGCCGTCGCGGATGGCGCCGAGGGCGGTGCCGTAGGCGAGGAAGGCGTCGAGGCCCACCTCGCGCAGCGCGCCGAGCACCTCCTCGATGGCGTCGAGCAGCGGCTCGACCTGGGCGGCGTCGCGGGTGTCGAAGGTCTCGACGAGCTTGAGCGACTTGTCGAGGGCCAGCGGCCGGCCGGCCGGGTTGACGACCTCGATGCGGTCGGTGCCCTCGCCGAACTGGACCGTGCGGGAGAACAGCACCGTGCCGGTGCCCGGGTCGGTGAGCGTCACCTCGGTGACGCCGTCGAGGAACGGTCGCAGCGGCTTGGGCCAGGCGAGGGTGATCCCGTCGTCACCCGGCGCGCCGTCGCGCAGCAGCCAGAACGACCAGATGCGCCGGCCGTCGAAGGCCACGTCGACCAGCTGCTCGCGTGCGCCGCCGACCAGCAGGCCCGCGGCGTCGATCCGGAGGACCTCCAGCGCGACGGGACGCCTCAGCTGGCTCAGGGACCTCACGGGACGTGAGTATATCGAGGGGTCCGCCGGGGGCGTCGGCCGCTCCTCGGTGCCCGCTCCCGCGGCTCCCGCTCGGGGGCGCCTACTCGTCCGTCTCGTCCTCGCCGTCGGTGTCGTCGAGCACCCCGTCGGAGGTGAGGGTGGCCGTCGAGTGGACCATCGCGTGATCGGAGGCGTTGCCCGTGTCGGTCACCGCGTAGTCGGTGAATGCGACACCTGTGGAGCCGAAGATCCAGTCGACTCCCATCCGCGGCGGCGGCGAGCAGCCGCCGACGGCGCTGCCGCCCGCGGCCGCCGTGAAGACGCCCGTGGCGGCGAAGCGGCAGAAGATCTCGGCGCGCTCGTTGTAGTCGCCGGTGGCGATGACCGGAAGCCCCTCGGCCTGGTGGAGCTGGGTCAGGTGGGACACCTCGATGGCGGCGGCCTCGGCCCGCCAGCGGCCGTTGCTGCCCAGCCTCGCCGTGTCGGCCGGGTTGTGGAAGTTGGCGAACCACGCCCGCCGCCCGGTGCTGGTCGACTCCAGCAGCACGACCGGCATCGCGATGCGGCTGCCGCCCGCGTAGGGGATGGACAGCGTGTGGGCATCCACCATCCGGAACATGTCGGAGCGCCAGGCGATGTTGAACCGCACCGACTTGTTGCCCAGCGTCATGCCCGGGTAGAGGGAGTACTCCCCCGCCCGCGCGGTGAACATCGAGTACTGGCTCTGCTCGAACTCCTGGAACCCCACCACGTCGATGCCGTTGCTGCGCAACGTCGAGATCGCCATGTCCATGCGGGGGCTGCCGTCGGGGTAGCCCGGCTTGTTGCCGCCCGGGCCGGTGTGGGAGTCGCCGAGCACGTTGAAGCTCGCGACCTGGAACTCGAGGGTCTGGTTGCGCCTCTCGGCCACCTTGACCTGGCGCGAGACCCGAGCGGCGAGCCGTCGCTGGGCCGCGCGGAAGCGGCGTACGGACTCCTCGAGCTGCTCCTGCGCGTGGTGCCGGGGCTCCGCACCCGGCGAGCCGGCGGCGTCGTCCCCGGCGTCGTCCCCGTCGCCGTCCGCCTCGTCGTCCGCCTCGTCACCGGCGTCGTCGTCGGTGCCCGTCGTGCCGTCGGAGACCGCAGTGGCCCGCGACTCCCGGTCGCCCGCGACGTCCTCGACCGCCGTGTCGGACCAGAACGACACCCACACCACGGCGGCGACCACGACGAGCACGAGCACCGGCGCCCAGAGCTCGAGGCGCGAGCGGCGACGGCCGGCCGCGGGCTCGGGGTCGGTCTCAGGGTCGGTCACGGCCACCTTCTGCGAGGGGTGAGCCGACTGCCCCGGCGGAGACTCCACGCCGGGCGTGGACGGCTCGGAGAGCCAACCCTAACCCGGGGGGCGCCGCCGGGGGCCAAATGTCGTCGAGTCAGGACCCCGGCACCAGCAGCGGGTCGAAGGCCTGGAACTGCTGCTGGGTGTTCATCGTGGAGCCCGGCACCGGTGGCACGCCGAGGGTGCGGGTGACGAGGTTGGTGAGGTCGCCGACCCGGATGGGCTGGGCGCCGGAGTAGCCGGTCTGCTGCTTGCCGGGCGAGGTGGCGGAGGGGTTGAGCGAGTAGAGGTCGCTGCCGGCCGGGACGCCGGGGCCGGTCACCCACATGGGCACGCGGTAGCTCTGCGCCCAGGTGCGCGAGGAGCCACGCGCCTTCTGCGCCCCACCGGTGCCGGTGACGATCAGCAGCGTGGTGCCGCCCATCGCGGGCGACTTGGCGATGCTGCGACGGATGCTGGCCACGCGCTGGAACGCCTTGCGCACCGCCTTCTTGTAGGCCGGACCGCGGAAGCCGCCGTCGAGACCGGCGCCGAGCACGCCCGACAGCTCGATCACGCTCAGCTCAGCGGGCTTGCGCGCGATCGTGTCGCGCCACCAGCCGACGCTGCGGGAGTCGTCGCGCATGATCTTGAACCGGTCGATCTTCGCCGGGCCGTCGTCGACGCCGTAGGGGTCCTTGCCGCCGGTCTTGCGGTTCCAGCTGCGGAGGACGAGCCGGGTCTCCTGGCGGCTGGAGGCGAACATCGTGCGCGCCGAGTTGTTGTGCGCGAGGTCGAAGATGCTGGAGACGTACTGCCCGGCCGAGTCGTGCACGGTCGACGGCAGTCGCGTCTTGGCGCCGACGCCGTGGCCGCCTCCCTTGGGGAAGACCCGGCGGCCGCTGAGCAGCGTCATCAGGTTGGCGTCGGGGCCGGTGTTCTCGGTGGCCGTGCGCGCGTTGGTGGTCGACGCGCCGTTGGTCGCCATCCGCGAGGCCTCGCCGGGGGCGCTGGTGCCGCGCACGACGGTGGAGGTCAGGCCGGGCACGGCCACGACGACGACGTGGTCGACGCCGACCGGGTCCGAGGCGGGGACGACCGCGTTGGCGTAGTAGAGCGGGTGGTCGCTGGTGCGGGAGACGAAGTCGTTCCACACGCGGGTGTAGCCGTTGAAGAACACGTCCTTGGTGCCCATGATCCAGTCGATCGCGCCACCGCTGGGAGGCTGGCACTTGGTGCCGTCGACGTATCCGCCGCTGGCCGACCACATGTTGGCACCGGGCGCCACGGCGCAGTAGTAGTCGCTGCCGCGCTCGTTCTTGTCGCCGAGGGAGATGAAGGGCGCGTCGGGGTAGGCGGCGCGCAGCTCGTTGGCCAGCGCCACCTCCATCGCGAAGCCGGTGTTGCGCCACTGCTGGGCCGGCCCACGGACGTCGGCGGGGTTGTGGGTGTTGAAGAACCACACCCGGCGGCCGGTGCCGATGTTCTGCAGGAGCACGGCCGGCATCCGGCTCGGCACGCCGTCGAAGTAGGGGATCGGGATGGTGCGGGCCTCGAGGAGCGTCCACACGTCGGTGCGCCAGCCGATCGAGTTCACCGACGGCCCGGCCGGGTTGTCGAGGCCCGGGTAGGTCTGCCACGAGGTGCCCATCAGCTCCTGGAAGCGCAGGGCCTGCGGCGGCTGGAACTCCTGGAAGCCCACCACGTCGAGCGCGTTCTGCTGGAGCAGGCTGACCACGCGGTCCATCCGCACCACGCCGGACTCCCAGCCCTTGCGCTTGCCGCCCGGAGCGGTGTGGTCGGCGCCGAGGACGTTGAAGTTGCCCACCCGGAACGACGTGGCCGGGGTGGTCTGGGCCGTGTCGAGGGCGCGAGCGGCGACAGTCGCGCCCGTCGCCGCGGCCGGCTCGGCCGCCCGGGCCGTCGCCGGGCCGTCGATGGCGGCCGGGGCCACCAGCAGCGCGGTCGCGAGGGCGAGCCCGCCCGCGCAGAGGCGCCGGAGGGAGGACGTGCGCGAGGGAGCGGTCGTGCCGGACAGGAAACCGGACATGGAAGGGGCCTCACAGATGTCGGGGAAGTGGCGTCGTCGAGGTGACCCGACCGCGACCCCTCCACAACACGTGCAGCACGTGCCTGGCCCGGGCCCGGTCGATGTGACGGAAGTGACTCGTGCGACTGAGCGTACACCAACGCCGCGGCGTGGAGAGGGGTTCGCGGCGAGCGCGGCACGCTACGGTGGCCAGCGTGAGCACCACCCCGACCCGCGTCTTCGTGGCACGGCTCGTCGGGCTGCCGATCTTCGACCCGCAGGGCGACCAGGTGGCCAAGGTGCGTGACCTGGTCGTCGCGCTCCGCACGGAGACGAGCCAGCCGCGCGTCCTCGGCATCGTCGCCGAGGTGTTCGGCCGACGCCGGATCTTCGTGCCGATGACCCGGATCACCGCCATCGACAGCGGTCAGGTGCACACCACCGGCCTGCTCAACATGCGGCGCTTCGAGCAGCGCTCCACCGAGACCCTCGTGATGGGCCAGATGCTCGACCGCACCGTGACCATCAAGGAGTCCGGCGTCACGGGCGTGGTCTACGACGTCGCGATGGAGCAGGCGCGCAACCGCGACTGGGTGCTCTCCCGGGTCGCGGTGCAGGAGCCGAGCAGGGGGTTCCGGCGCCGGGGGCAGACCCACGTCGTGGAGTGGCGCGACGTCACCGGGCTGACCCGGCAGGAGCCGACCCAGGGCGCCACCCACCTCATCGCGGCGCTCAACGACATGCGACCCGCCGACGCGGCCAACGTGATCCACGACCTCCCGCTGGAGCGGCGCACGGCCGTGGTGGCCGCGCTCGGCGACGAGCGGCTCGCCGATGTGCTCGAGGAGCTGCCCGAGGAGGACCAGGTCGAGATCCTCGAGCACCTCGACTCCGAGCGCGCCGCCGACGTGCTGCAGGAGATGTCGGCCGACGACGCCGCCGACCTCATCGCCGACCTCAGGCCCGAGACCGCCGCGACGCTGCTGGGGCTGATGGAGCCCGACGAGGCGGAGGACGTGCGGCGGCTGATGTCCTACGAGGACGACACCGCCGGCGCGATGATGACCCCCGAGCCGGTGATCCTCTCCCCCGACGCGACCATCGCCGACGCCCTGGCCCAGGTGCGCAACCCCGAGCTCACCCCGGCCCTCGCGGCGCTGGTCTACGTCTGCCGGCAGCCGCTCGAGACGCCCACCGGGCGCCTCCTCGGCGCCGCCCACATCCAGCGACTGCTGCGCGAGCCGCCCTCGACCCTGGTCGCGGCCGCGCTCGACGAGTCGATGGACCCGCTGCGCCCCGACGCCTCGCTCGACGCGGTGGCCGCCCACCTGGCCACCTACAACCTGGTCGCGGCGCCGGTGGTCGACGACGAGGGGCGCCTGATCGGGGCGGTGACGGTCGACGACCTGCTCGACCACATGCTTCCCGAGGGCTGGCGCGACCGTGCCCCGCGGCCCGGTCCCATCGCCGGAGGTGCCCGATGAGCGCAGACCGCCGCACGCGTCTCGACACGCCCCGCGAGACGCGACGCCCGCTGGTGCGCCGCCCCACGGTGGACGCGGACGCGTTCGGCGTCTTCGCAGAGTCGTTCGCGCGCTACATGGGCACCGCGAAGTTCCTGCTGTGGATGACGATGTTCGTCGCCGCCTGGATCGCGTGGAACACCCTCGCGCCGGGCGACCTGCGCTTCGACGACTTCCCCTTCATCTTCCTCACCCTGATGCTCAGCCTGCAGGCGTCGTACGCAGCGCCGCTGATCCTGCTCGCCCAGAACCGCCAGGAGAACCGCGACAAGGTGCTCGCCGAGCAGGACCGCCGGGTCAACGCCCAGTCCCAGGCCGACATGGAGTTCCTGGCCCGCGAGGTGGCGTCCCTGCGCATGGCCGTCGGGGAGGTCGCCACCCGCGACTTCCTCCGCTCGGAGCTGCGCGGCCTGATGGGCGACATCGAGGACCTGTCCCGCCGGGCCCCCGAGGACGAGCCGGGACCGTGAGGTCACGGGGCGGCTCGTAGACTTCAGCATCATGAGCACCCCCACGCAGCAGCAGGTGATGGACGCCCTCGCGACCGTCAACGACCCGGAGATCAAGCGGCCCATCACCGACCTGGGGATGGTCGACTCCGTCGCGGTCGCCGAGGACGGCTCGGTCGCGGTCCACGTGCTGCTGACGGTGGCGGGCTGCCCGCTCAAGGACACCATCAACCGCGACGTCACGGCGGCGGTGACCAAGGTCCCGGGCGTCGCCTCGGTCGACCTCACCCTGGGCGTGATGAGCGCCGAGCAGCGCGCCGGCCTCAAGGAGATCCTCAGCGACGGCCGCGCCCAGCGCGAGATCCCCTTCGCCCAGGCCGGCTCGCTGACCAAGGTCTACGCGATCGCCAGCGGCAAGGGCGGCGTCGGCAAGTCGTCCGTCACGGTCAACCTGGCCCTCGCCATGGCCGCGCAGGGCCTCAAGGTCGGCGTCGTCGACGCCGACATCTACGGCCACTCGGTGCCGGCGATGCTCGGCATCGCCGACGCCCGCCCGACGCAGGTCGACGACCTCATCATGCCCGTGCCGACGCCGTCCGGGGTCTCGGTGATCTCGATCGGCATGCTCAAGCCGCGCCGCGACCAGGTCGTGGCCTGGCGTGGGCCGATGCTCGACCGCGCGCTGGTGCAGATGCTCGCCGACGTCTACTGGGGCGACCTCGACGCCCTGCTCCTCGACCTGCCGCCCGGCACCGGCGACGTGGCCATCTCGCTCGGCCAGCACCTGCCCAACGCCGAGGTCGTCGTCGTCACCACCCCGCAGGAGGCAGCGGCCGAGGTCGCCGAGCGCGCCGGCACGATGGCCTCGATGATGCACCAGCGGGTCGTGGGCGTCGTCGAGAACATGAGCTACCTCCCCTGCCCGCACTGCCCGCCCGAGGACGACCACCGCCTCGAGGTCTTCGGAAGCGGCGGCGGCGCCCGGGTCGCCCGGACCCTCTCGGAGCGGTTCGGCTACGACGTGCCGGTCCTGGCCCAGATCCCCCTCGACATCTCGCTCCGCGAGGGTGGCGACGTCGGCAAGCCCATCGTGGAGGCCGACCCGGCCGCGCCGGCCGCGCGCGAGCTCACCCGGGTCGCCGAGACGCTGTCGGGTCGCGGGCGCGGTCTCGCGGGCATGCAGCTCGGGCTGACCCCGTCCAGCAAGTTCTGACCCGGGCCAGGCAGTAGGTTCTGGGGCATGTTCGACGTCGGGCTGCTCGAGCTGGCCGTGATCGCCCTCGTGGCGGTCATCGTGCTGGGTCCCGACAAGCTGCCCGACCTCGCTCGGCAGGCGGCCCAGCTCCTGCACCGGGCCCGCGGGCTCGCCACCAACGCCCGCGACGAGCTGCGCAGCGAGCTCGGCCCGGAGTACGCCGACCTGCAGCTGAGCGACCTCGACCCGCGCTCGATCGTGCGCAAGCACATCACCGAGGCGATGGCCGAGGTCGACCGCGAGCAGGCGCAGGCCGCCCGGCAGGCCTCGCTCCCCGAGGGCCAGGTGCCGCCCTACGACGTCGAGGCCACCTGACCGGACCCGGCACCCGGACGCCGGTCGGCCGGGCTCAGTCCTCGCGGCTCTGCACGGCCACCAGGCCCGCGTAGGGGACCAGCACGGCCCGACCGCCCGGGTCGCGGCACTCCACGAAGTCGGCGCCCACGCGCTCGACGTGGGCCTCGTGGCGGGTGCCGTCGGCGAGGTGCACCACGCACCGCTCCCCCGCGTCGGCGAGGCGACGCAGGGCCGCGCGCAGCCCGAGGCGGTCGACCGGCGACCACGCCACGTCTGGCACCGAGCGTCCGCTCGCCCCGCGCACCGCGGTGACGGCGCGCAGCGGCACGATCCAGTCCTGTCCCGCCGCGCCCAGCAGGCACCAGTCCTCCGCCACCCGCCACAGCCGGCCCTGGAGCCGGCCGAGGTGCGGCAGGTCGAGCGCGACGTCCTGTCCGCGTGAGGCCATCAGCCGGCTGGCGAGGGTGACGGCGCCGTACTCGGTGCGGGCCCGGTCGGCGAGCTCGGCCTCGCGGTCGGCCTCCCACGCCGCGGCCGCCTGGCCCTCGAGGTCGTCGAGCAGGGCGAACAGCTCGTGCTCCCAGGACATGGCAGCAGCCTAGGGCGGCTCAGGGCCTGTGGAACACCCGTTGACGACGGCGACATCCAGACGTTGAATGAGGCAAACGCACGCAAACGAAAGGGTTGCGATGTCTCGGGGGATCAACGCCGTCCGGCTCTGTGTCGTGTGGCTGGGGGTGAGCGCGGCAGCCGCCTCGGCGGCGGGGTCGCAGCCCGCCATG
The DNA here is from genome assembly GCF_058355585.1 of Nocardioides sp. Z13_37. Taxonomy (NCBI): domain Bacteria; kingdom Bacillati; phylum Actinomycetota; class Actinomycetes; order Propionibacteriales; family Nocardioidaceae; genus Nocardioides; species Nocardioides sp. Z13_37. The sequence goes on from NZ_JBZGDV010000006.1 coordinate 85,053, forward strand.
TGGCAGGAGGCCTGGCAGGGCCCGGCCACGGCCGACCGCACCGCCGAGGTCGTGGTCGCCGCGTGCGCCACGGTGCTGGCAGTGGCTCTGGCCTGGCTCTGGGTGGTGACCTCGGTGACGGTGGCAGCGCTCGCGACGGGCTCGGTCCCGACGAGTGGCGGCGCCGCGCGCCGCCTCGTGCTCGCCGCCTGCGGCGTGGCCGTGGTGGCCGGCGGGGCCCTGCCGGCGCAGGCCGCCGGGGGCGACGGCGCCGAGGTGCTCGTCGGGCTCCGGCTCCCCGAGCGGGTCGTCACGCCTGCCCCGGCTGTTGCCCCTTCCGGCGCGCATCGCCCGGCTCCCGCTGCCTCCTCCCCCGTGGGCCGCCCGGCGGCCGACGAGACGTACGTGGTGCGGGCGGGCGACTCCCTGTGGTCGATCGCGCGGGCGCACCCCGCGCCGGCCACCGACACCGCGACGCGGTGGCGCGCCATCTGGCACCACAACCGCACCGTGGTCGGGGACGACCCCGACCTGATCCACCCCGGCCAGGCGCTCCGCCTGCCATCCAGCCACCCCGACACCGACACCGACACCGACGCGAACACCGACACGGACGGAGAACGACGATGAGCACTCCCGACACCGCCGAGGCCGAGGTCGTCCTCCTGCGACCTGCCCCGGGCAGCGCCAGCGTCCAGGGGGCGCTCGCGCTGGACCTCACCCCGCGCACCGCTCCCCCGCGCCCGCGGCTGCGCAGCACCCGCGCCAGCGACCTCGTCGACCTCGAGCGGGCCTCGCGCGAGCAGGTCGACGCGTTCGTCGCCCGGTGCCTGCAGGCCGCCGTCGAGATCGCCGCCGGCGACCGACCGGTCGCCCAGCTCCTGCGCCACGCGGCGCCGGAGGTGGTGGAGGCCCTGTCCGTGCGCGCCCGCGCCGTGGCGGCTGCGGGCGGGCTCGCTCCGGGTCGGGTCCGCGGACCCAACCCCGCACGACCGGTCGTGGTCGGCGTGCGCACCGCGCTGATCCGCTGCGACGCGGTCGAGGCCAGCGCACACGTGCGCTACGGGCGCCGCTCCCGCGCGGTCGCCGCACGGTTCGAGGTCGTGCGCGAGCGCTGGCAGTGCGTCGCGCTCGAGCTCGGCTGATCTCGCGACCAGCCCCCGATCAGGTGCCGGTCAGCCGCCCATGGTCGCGCGGCCGCTCGCGCCGCCCGGGGCACCGTGGCAGCGCTTGAACTTCAGCCCGGAGCCGCAGGGGCACAGCGAGTTGCGGCCCACGCCGGCGAACGGGTCGCCCTCGGCGTCGGGTGCCGCGTGGACCTCGGCCTCGCCGTCCTCCGACGGTGCGCTGTAGGACAGGTTCTTGGGACGGTTGGGCTTGTCGAGGCCCTTGGCCCGGATGGTCGGCGAGTGCGACTGCGCCTGGGCGAAGTCGATCTGGGGCGTGGCCGCGGAGACCTGGGGCGCCTGGGGGGCGGCCGCCATGACCTCGTCCGGGGCGGGCTCGCCGGTGGCGTCGTCGTCCTCGTCGACCTCGACCTGGAGGTTGAACAGGAAGCCGACCGACTCCTCCTTGATGCCGTCCATCATGGCGGTGAACATGTCGAAGCCCTCGCGCTGGTACTCCACGAGCGGGTCGCGCTGGGAGTAGGCGCGCAGGTAGATGCCCTCGCGGAGGTAGTCCATCTCGTAGAGGTGCTCACGCCACTTGCGGTCGAGCACGGAGAGCACGACGCGGCGCTCGAGCTCGCGCTGGACCTCCTCGCCCATCTCGTCCTCGCGGCGGTCGTAGGCCTCCTGCACGTCGCGTTGGAGGTCCTCGATCAGCGACTCGCGGGTGAGCCCCTCGAGGCCGCCGGCGGCCTTGATGACGCCCTCCTTGGTCAGGCTGACCGGGTAGAGCTGGCCGAGCGCGGTGAACAGGCCGTCGAGGTCCCAGTCCTCCGCGTAGCCCTCGGTCGCGCCCCGGACGTAGCCGGCGACGACGTCGTCGAGGAAGCCGCGGATCTGCTCGCCGAGGTCGGCGCCCTCGAGCACGCGGCGGCGCTCGGCGTAGACGACCTCGCGCTGGCGGCTCATCACGTCGTCGTACTTGAGGACGTTCTTGCGCGACTCGAAGTTCTGCGACTCGATGTTGGCCTGGGCGCCGGCGATGGCGTTGCTGACCCGCTTGGCGTCGATCGGCACGTCGTCGGGGACCTTGAGGACCGTGAGGATCCGGTCGACCCACTCCGACTTGAACAGCCGCATCATCTCGTCCTGCAGCGACAGGTAGAAGCGGGACTCGCCCGGGTCGCCCTGACGGCCGGAACGACCGCGCAGCTGGTTGTCGATGCGGCGCGACTCGTGGCGCTCGGTGCCGACGACGTAGAGGCCACCGAGCTCCCTGACCTCGTCGTGCTCGGCCGCGACCTGGGCCTTGATCCGCTCGACCATCGCGGGCCACGCGGCGTCGTAGGCCTCGGGGTCCTCGGCGGGGTCGAGGCCCTGCTTGCGCAGCTCCTGGTCGGCGAGGAAGTCGACCGAGCCGCCGAGCATGATGTCGGTGCCTCGACCGGCCATGTTGGTCGCGACGGTGACGGCGCCCTTGTGTCCGGCCAGGGCGACGACCTTGGCCTCGTCGGCGTGCTGCTTGGCGTTGAGGACGGTGTGCGGGATGCCGCGCTTCTTGAGCAGGTTGGAGAGGTACTCCGACTTCTCGACCGACACGGTGCCGATGAGGACCGGCTGGCCCTTCTCGTGGCGTTCGGCGATGTCGTCGGCGACGGCCTCGTACTTCGCCTCCTCGGTGCGGTAGACGAGGTCGACGTTGTCGACGCGCTGCATGGGGCGGTTGGTCGGGATCGGGACGACGCCGAGCTTGTAGATCTTGTCGAACTCCGAGGCCTCGGTCATCGCCGTGCCGGTCATGCCGGAGAGCTTGTCGTAGAGGCGGAAGTAGTTCTGCAGCGTGATGGTGGCGAGGGTCTGGTACTCCTCGCGGACGGTCACGCCCTCCTTGGCCTCGATGGCCTGGTGCAGGCCGTCGTTGTAGCGACGCCCGGCCAGGATGCGGCCGGTGTGCTCGTCGACGATGAGCACCTCGCCGTCCATGACGACGTACTCCTTGTCGTTGCGGAACAGCTCCTTGGCCTTGATGGAGTTGTTCAGGAACGAGATGAGCGGGGTGTTGACCGAGTCGTAGAGGTTGTCGATGCCGAGGTGGTCCTCGACCTTGGTGATGCCGGGCTCGAGCACCGAGATGGTGCGCTTCTTCTCGTCGACCTCGTAGTCGGTGTCACGGACCAGCGTGCGGGCCACCTTGGCGAACTCGCCGTACCACTTGACCTCGTCCTGGGTCGGGCCGCTGATGATGAGCGGGGTGCGGGCCTCGTCGATGAGGATCGAGTCGACCTCGTCGACGATGGCGAAGTTGTGGCCGCGCTGCACGCACTCCTCGACCGAGTCGGCCATGTTGTCGCGCAGGTAGTCGAAGCCGAGCTCGTTGTTGGTGCCGTAGGTGATGTCGCAGGCGTAGGCCTCGCGGCGCTCGGCCGGGCGCATCGACGGCAGGATCACGCCGGTGGTGAGGCCGAGGAAGTGGTGGACGCGGCCCATCTGCTCGGACTGGAACTTCGCGAGGTAGTCGTTGACGGTGACGACGTGGACGCCCTTGCCCTCGAGGGCGTTGAGGTAGGACGGCAACACGGCGACGAGCGTCTTGCCCTCACCGGTCTTCATCTCGGCGATGTTGCCCAGGTGCAGCGCGGCGGCGCCCATCACCTGCACGTCGAAGGGACGCATGCCGAGCACGCGCTTGCTCGCCTCGCGGACCGTGGCGAACGCCTCCGGCATGAGGTCGTCGAGGGTCTCCCCGTTGGCGAGCCGCTCGCGGAACTCGTCGGTCATCCCGCGGAGCTCCTCGTCGCTCATCTTGACGAAGTCGTCCTCGATGGCGTTGACGGCCTTGGACACGGCTTCGAGCTCACGGAGGATCTTGCCCTCGCCGATGCGGAGGAGCTTGTCGATGATGGCAGGCACGAGTGGTAACTGTACCTACCTCGACAATGCCGCTCCCAATGCGCGCGACAGGTCGCCCCGCTCCCCCACGATCACGTCGTCCAGGCCCAGCCATCCGGACAGCCGGCGCAGCTCGACCGCGAGCTCGTCGGCCGTCTCCAGCGGGGCGCACGCCTCGGCGAAGGCGCCCGGGACGAGCAGGCGCCCGGACGCCCGGTCGGCCTTGAGGTCGACCCGGGCGACCAGGCGGTCGCCGAGGAGGAACGGCAGCACGTAGTAGCCGTGGACCCGCTTCTCGGCCGGCACGTAGATCTCGATGCGGTAGAAGAAGTCGAACAGGGCCTCGGCCCTGCTGCGCTCCCACACCACGGGGTCGAACGGGCTGAGCAGGGCGCGTGCGGCGACGCGGCGCGGCAGCCGGGCGTCGCGGTGGAGGTAGGCCCGGCGCCTCCATCCCTGCACCGCGACCGGGGTCAGCTCGCCGGACTCCACCAGCTCGTCGACGGCGGCCTTCGCGCTCGCCTTCCCCGGTGCGGGCTGCAGCCGCAGCCGGTAGTAGTCGGCCAGGCACGCGGCGCTCGCGACGCCGTGCGAGCGGGCCGCCCTGCGGACGAGCTCGGTGACCGCCTGCTGCGGGGTGGGAGTGGGCGCGGCGAGGACGGCGGCGGGGAGCACCCGCTCGGGCAGGTCGTAGACCACCTCGAACTGGCTGTTGCGCCCGGCCACCGCGACGTCGCCCACGAGGTAGAGGTAGTCGAGGACCTTGCGGGCCTCGGACCAGTTCCAGCCCCAGTGCTCCTTGGTGCGGGGGCCGGTGCTGAGCTCGTCCTCGAGGTCGCGTGCCGTCACCGGCCCGCGCTCGCGCACGGCGTCGAGCACCCGCGGCTCGAGCCTCGGGTCGGCGATGAACCCCCACTTGCCGCGCTCGCCGCGGTACTTGTCCATGCGGTGGCGCATGAGCGGCCAGAGCTCGACCGGCATCAGCGCCTGCACGTGCGCCCAGTACTCCACGAGCCGGCGCGGCCGGCGCGGCGTGTGAGTCTGCGCGCGACGCAGCAGGTCGACGTCGTAGGCGCCCATCCGCGAGTAGAGCGGCATGAAGTGCGCGCGCTGGAGCACGTTGACCGAGTCGACCTGCAGCACGCCGGTGCGCGTGAGCGTGCGCTCGAGCGTCGCCATGGACGGCGTGGCGTGCGTGCGGTCGGTGAAGCCCTGCGCGGCCAGCGCGATGCGCCGGGCCTGGAGCTGCGTGAGCTGGTCCACGGCGTGCACTCAACCAGTCGGGACCGACACCGTCAGCCGCCGGTCAGGGCAGGTCGAGCAGCTTCTCGCGCATGGCGTACATGACCGCCTCCATGCGGGAGTGGAGCTGCAGCTTCTCCAGGATGTTGCGCACGTGGTTCTTCACGGTGTTCTCCGAGATGAAGAGCTCCTTGGCGACCTCGCGGTTGTTGAGGCCCTTGGCCACCAGCCGGAGGACCTCGAGCTCGCGCTCGGTGAGCCGCAGCGCCGGACCCTGCTCGCGCTCGGGCTTGGACATCTGCTTGAACTCGTCGATGAGCTTGACGGCCATCGACGGGCTGATCAGCGACTGTCCCTCGTTGACCACGCGGACCGCCTGGGCGACCTCCTCGATCGAGGAGTCCTTGAGCAGGTAGCCGGCCGCGCCGTTCTTGACCGACTCGTAGAGGTCGGCCTCCTCGTCGGAGACGGTGAGCATGATGATCTTGGTGGCCGGGACGGCCTCCTTGATCGCCCGGCAGGCCTCGACGCCGGTGCGGCGCGGCATGCGTACGTCGAGGAGGATCACGTCGGGCGCCGTGGTGATCGCCAGCTCGGTCGCGGTGACGCCGTCGGCGGCCTCGCCGACCACCTCGATGTCGCTGTCGCCGCCCAGCAGCATGATCAGGCCGCGGCGGAACAGCTCCTGGTCGTCGACCACCAGGACACGGACGGGTTCGGTGCCAGCTGCTGTTGCCTCGGTCACGCGCGCATCATGTCATGCGCGCGTGACCGGGGGCACGCGCCGCGTCAGTCGAGCTCGAGCGAGATCACGCCGTAGTCGTAGCCGCGGCGGCGGTAGACGACCGCCGGCCGCTCACTCTCCTTGTCGACGAACAGGTAGAAGTCGTGCCCGACGAGCTCCATCTCGTAGAGCGCCTGGTCGAGGGTCATCGGGGACGCGCTGTGCGACTTCTCGCGCACCACGAGCGGACCCTCGCCGGTCACGGTGATCGGTCCGACCTTGTGCTCGACCACCTCGGAGTCGGCGTCGGCGTCGGCGGTGTCGTCCACCTCGGGCAGCGCGGCCAGCGCCTCACCCACCGACAGGTGCTCGTTGCGTCCCTTGTGGACCCGGCGCCGGTCGGCGGCGCGGCGCATCTGCGCCTGCATCTTGTCGAGGGCCAGGTCGAGCGCCCCCATCTTGTCCTCGGCCGCTGCCTCGGCCCGGATCACCGGACCCTTCGAGAACGCGGTGAGCTCGACCTTGGTGGACCGGTCGGCCTGGCGGGGGTTCTTCTCCACTGCCACCTCGACCTGCACGCGCATGATGCGGTGATCGTGCTTCTCCAGGCGGGTGAGCTTCTCGGACACGTGCTCGCGGAACCGGTCGGACACCTCGCAGTGCCGCCCCGTGACCACAACCTCCATGTGAACCTCCTCAACTAGCGAACGGTCCGCACCCTTCCAGGTAGCCGCGGCGGCACACCCGCCGCGGCGGGGTGGGATGGAGCCCGCCCGGCCGACCTGGTCTTCGACCCCACAACCGCCTGCTGAGACGTTCGCAACTTCTCCGTCACTACTGGCCTTCTCCCGGCATCCGGCACATCTGGTGCCGGAGACGGGGCAGGACTTACTTCTAAGCCGCACCGTGATCGTCCGCCGGGCAGCGCGCTGCAGAGCACCGCAGTGCCCGGGGACTTACGTGGACCGTTTCGCCTGCGACTGGCATCGGCTTGCCACGGGTCTGGCCTGGCGTCCCACCTCGCGGTGCGGCGCACAGCCCTCTCCGTGACGCAACCACGGACCCGGGCGGACTCCATGACAAGACGCTAGCCCCTCCCGAGCCGGGAACCAACAGCGGGGTCACCAGTCGAACCACCGTCCGAGCCACCGTCGGATCGGCCCTCCGGAGCACGCCGTCGCGTGCCCGCCACGGCGGCGACCGCGACCGGTGGCAAGCCCACCGCCGCGAGCGCCCGCTGGGCCTCCCGGGCGGTCGACCCGGTGGTCACCACGTCGTCGCAGACCACGACGAAGGCCGCGCGGCGCCGGCGAGCCACGCGGGCCAGCGCGCGGGAGGGGCAGTGCATCGAGCCCGCGATGTTGGCCGCACGGCCCGCCGCGTCGAGGCCGGCCTGGTCCTCGGCCCCCCGCGAGACGAGCAGCGCGGCGACCTCGACCGGACGCTCGCCCCGCAGGCGCCACGCCGCCGCCCGCGCGAGCGCCGCCGTGGCCTCGTAGCCGCGGCGGCGACCGGCGCCGGGGCGCGACGGGACCGGGACGAGCAGCAGCGGGACGCGGGGGTCGAGCCCGGCCGCGGCGCCGCGCACGGACCGGGCGAGCAGGTCGCCGAGCACCCGCCGGTGCCCCCACTGGCCGCGGTCCTTGTGGCCGACCACCAGGGCGCGGACGGCGCCGTCGTAGGACTCCGCGACCCACGGCGGCACCAGCCCTTCGGGGACGGGCGAGGGCCACGCGACCCGCGCGGTGGGCGACAGCCCGCCACGGCACGCCGGGCACAGCATCCGGCCCGGGAGGTCGCACCCCACGCACCGGCTGCCGAGGAACAGGTCGAGCGCCTCGTCGAGCACGCCGCCATGCCAGCAGCCCGGGGCGTACGACGACAACCCCCGTCGCGGCGGCTGTGGATCAGCCGACGTAGGTCAGCGCGCGCAGGCCCTGGGGCAGGTCGGGCACCGCGCGCTCGGGGCGGGTCACGCTCGTGACGGCGCGCCCCGCCAGGGCGTAGACCTCGCCGTCGGCGGGGCTCGACACGAGCACCCGGGTGGGACCGCGCAGCAGGGTCGCGCCGCCCGCGGCGATCTCGCCGGGGGCACCGTCCACCGCGAGCGTGCGCACGTCGGAGTAGTCGTCGTTGATGACGCTCAGCACCGAGACCGTGGTGGGCGAGCGCCAGCCGACGTCGCGGATCCGGGCACTGCCCTCAGCAGGCAGCGCGAGCGTCTGCGGTTGCGTGAAGCCGATGACGACGCCCGCGGCGTCGTGCCGGATCCGGACCGACACCACCCGGTCGACCTTGCGGCCCCGGGCGACGCCGACGAGCCGGGTACCGTCGCGCGAGACGACCAGGTCGGTGATCCGCCGGCCGCTGAGCCCGGGCACGACGACCTCGCCGGCGACCCCGTCGACGACCTGGACCACCCGGGCCCGGCCGTTGCCCCGGTCGAGCACCCAGATCCGGTCGCGGTAGTCCCAGTGCGGGGCGGTCAGGTCGACGGCCCCGACCAGGACGGTCGCGACCTCGCCGGAGGGCGCGTCGGTGGGGGCCAGCACCAGGTCGGTGCCGGTGGCGCTGACCCCGGCGACCCGCGAGCCGGTGAGGCTGACCCCGATGGAGCGCAGGTCGTAGCCGGAGTCCTCCTGCCCCAGCGGGCCGGCCGTGGGGACCAGCTCGTCCATCCGGCCGCTGACGACCCGTCCGCGGTCGAGGGCGAACAGGTCGGTGCTGGCGGGGACGCCGTTGGGGTCGTAGGCCCCGCCGAACTGGAGACTGACCTGCGGGGAGCCGCTGGGCCCGGCGATGGTGCGCCCGCCGATGCTGAGCTGCACGGCGCTGATGCGCGGCTCCTGCCGCAGGGTCCACACCAGCTGGGCCAGCATCCGCTGGGCGGTCAGCTCGTCGACCGCGTCCGGGTCGCCCGACAGCGACACCTCGGCGACGCCCGAGGTGATCGGCACGAGGCCGTGGGTGGTGCCGGGCGGGAAGTAGCTGCGGGTGACGTCGCGCCGGTCCTGCGAGGAGCCGGTGAGCAGGCCGCGCACGAGCGAGGAGGCGAACTGGTCTCCCCGCGGGACGAAGACCGGCTCGGGGACGAGCACCTCGGTCGTCGGGTCGAAGTAGTAGAGCGAGGCGCGCTCGTACCAGTCGTCGAACCACGAGGCCGGGACGATCAGCGCGTCGGGCACGTCGTCGATGCGCCACTCGCCGCCCTCCTCGACGAGGCGGAGCGGGATGGAGGTGGCCGCCTGGGTGCGCTTCCAGGACCCACGGGCGTCATAGCGGTTGACCTCGTTGAGGGGCACCCGGACCGACGTGCCGGCGGTGGCGTCGCCGAGCTCGGCGTAGGTCATGATCTGCTGCTCGGGCGCCCACGCCTCGGCGGCCTCGAGCGTGAGGAACTGCCGCGCGACGCTGGGGCGCACGGGGGTCGCCTTCATCGCCTCGAAGAAGCCGTCGACGATCTCCCCGGTCGACTCGCCGGCCTGCGGCGGACGCGGGTCGTAGGAGATGCCGGGCGCGTCGTCGCTGTCGGTGGTGACCTCCGACTCCACGACCGGGCCGTCGACGGGCATGCGCACGCATCCGGCGAGCAGGACCGCGACCGCGATCGCGCCCGTCGCACGCACCACGCGCCGCGCGTTCATGCGGTCTCCCGGGCGTCGAGGGGCACCAGCGGCAGCGGCGAGTGGCGCAGCTGGGTGCCGAGGTGACGCGGCAGGGTGAGCCGGAACTGGGCGCCCTCGCCGGGGCGGCCCCACGCCTGGAGCCAGCCGCCGTGGAGGTGGGTGTCCTCGAGCGAGATCGACAGCCCGAGCCCGGTGCCGCCGCTCGTGCGGGCGCGCGCGGGGTCGGCGCGCCAGAAGCGGTTGAAGACCATCGCCGACTCGCCGGGACCGAGGCCGACGCCGTGGTCGCGCACCGCGATCGCGGCCGACTGGCCCTCGGCGCCGACGTAGATGTCGACGTCGCGGCTCTCCGCGTGGTCGATGGCGTTGGTGACCAGGTTGCGCACGATGCGCTCCACGCGGCGTACGTCGGCCTCGGCGACGCACGGCACGCCGGGGTCGTGCAGCACGACGCGGGTGTCGCGCTGGGCGGCGAGCACCGACGTCATGTCGACCACGCGTCGGGCGACGTCGACGAGGTCGACGTCCTCGGCCTCGAGCACGGCCGCGCCGGCGTCGAAGCGGCTGATCTCGAGCAGGTCGGCGAGCAGCGTCTCGAACCGGTCGAGCTCTTTCTGCAGCAGCTCCGCCGCGCGACCGGTGACCGGGTCGAGGTGCGGCCGGGCGTCGTGGATCACGTCACTGGCCATCCGGACGGTGGTGATCGGGGTGCGCAGCTCGTGGGAGACGTCGGAGACGAAGCGCCGCTGGAGCCGGCTGAGCTCCTCGAGCTGGCGGATCTGCTTCTGCAGGTTGGAGGCCATCTGGTTGAACGACGTCGCCAGCCGGGCCAGGTCGTCCTCCCCGGTGACCCGCAGCCGCTCCTGCAGCTGGCCGGCCGCGAGGCGCTCGGCGACGCGGCGTGCCATCCGGATCGGGGTCACCACCTGCCGGGTGACGAGCCAGGTCAGGCCGGCCACCAGGAGCAGCAGCGGCACGCCCGCGATGAGCAGGGCGCGGCCGACCAGGGCGAGCGTCTCCTGCTGCTCGGCGAGCGGGTAGAGGTAGTAGAGGGTGTAGGTGTTGTCGTCGGCCGGCAGCCGCACCTGGCTGCCGACCACGATGCCCGGGCCCTCGAGCAGGCCCTGGATCGGGCGGGTGGTGCGGATGTCGGTGTAGGTCCACGCCGTCGGGGAGACCTCGTCGAAGCGGGCCTCCAGCGTCTCGGGCACGCTGGAGAGGTCGAGCCCCTCGGTGAACTTGGCGCCGCCGTCGGCCAGGCGGAGTCCCTCACCGATGGGCGGCGACAGCACGACGGCGAAGCCGCGGGTCGCACCGCGCGCCTGGATGGGCTCGACGAGCGCCTGCTGCTGCGCCGACTCATTGACGTCGAGCGCGGGAGCCGCGGCGAGCGCGGCGCGGGCGGCCTCGGTCTCACCCTCGGCCTCCTGCACGACGGCCTCGACGCGGTGGTCGAGCAGGCCGTCGCGCGTCTGCTGCATCAGGAACCAGCCGACGATGCCCACGACCGCCGCGGACAGCAGGACCGTGCTCACCACGACGCGCGCCTGCACCGAGCGCCGCCAGAAGGCGGGCCCGCGCCGCAGCACCGGTGGGAGCCGGTCGAGCATGCTCACCGCGGGTCGCCTAGGACTTGCCGGCCTTGTAGCCGACGCCGCGCACGGTCAGCACGACCTCGGGGTTCTCCGGGTCGTGCTCCACCTTGGAGCGCAACCGCTGCACGTGCACGTTGACCAGCCGGGTGTCCGCGCTGTGCCGGTAGCCCCAGACCTGCTCCAGCAGCACCTCGCGGGTGAAGACCTGCCACGGCTTGCGGGCCAGGCACACCAGCAGGTCGAACTCAAGGGGGGTGAGGTTGATCGGCTCGCCGTTGCGGGTCACCGAGTGCCCGGCGACGTCGATCGACACGTCGCCGATGGTCAGGCCCTCGTCGGCCGTGACGTCGTTGCGGCGCACCCGCGCGCGTACCCGGGCGATGAGCTCCTTGGGCTTGAACGGCTTGACGATGTAGTCGTCGGCGCCGGACTCGAGTCCGACGACCACGTCGACGGTGTCGCCCTTGGCGGTGAGCATCACGATCGGCACGCCGGACTCGGCGCGGATCTCCTTGCACACGTCGATGCCGTCCTTGCCGGGCAGCATCAGGTCGAGCAGCACCAGGTCCGGCCGGTAGTCACGAAACGCGTCGAGGGCCACGTCGCCGCGGCCCACGATGCGGCTGTCGAAGCCCTCCTGGCGCAGCACGATGGAGAGCATCTCCGCCAGGGAGGCGTCGTCGTCCACGACGAGCACGCTGCCGCGCGCGGGCTCGGCAACGTCGGTCATGGCGCCAGTGTAGGGCTGGCGCCATGACCCGACGGCACGAATCGGGGTCGGCTCAATAGCGGTAGTGGTCGGACTTGAACGGGCCCTCCACCGGGACGCCGAGGTAGGCGGCCTGCTCCTTGGTGAGCTCGGTCAGCTCGACGCCGAGGGCGTCGAGGTGGAGCCGGGCGACCTCCTCGTCGAGGTGCTTGGGCAGCACGTGGACGCCCAGCTCGTAGGAGTCGGCCTTGGAGAACAGCTCGATCTGCGCCAGCACCTGGTTGGTGAAGGAGTTGGACATCACGAACGACGGGTGGCCGGTGGCGTTGCCCAGGTTGAGCAGGCGGCCCTCGGACAGCACGATGACCTTCTTGCCGGGCTTGCCGTCCTCGGCGGGGAAGATCCACTGGTGGACCTGCGGCTTGATCTCGTCCTTGACGATGCCGGGGATCCTGGCCAGGCCGGCCATGTTGATCTCGTTGTCGAAGTGACCGATGTTGCCGACGATCGCCTGGTGCTTCATCTTGTGGAAGTGCTCCACGGTGATGATGTCGAAGTTGCCGGTGGTGGTGATGAAGATGTCGGCGGTCTCGACGACCGACTCGAGGCGGCGCACCTCGTAGCCGTCCATCGCAGCCTGGAGCGCGCAGATCGGGTCGATCTCGGTGACGATGACGCGAGCGCCCTGACCGCGCAGCGACTCCGCGCAGCCCTTGCCGACGTCGCCGTAGCCGCAGACGACGGCGACCTTGCCGCCGATCATCACGTCGGTGGCGCGGTTGATGCCGTCGATCAGCGAGTGGCGGCAGCCGTACTTGTTGTCGAACTTGGACTTGGTGACCGAGTCGTTGACGTTGATCGCCGGGAACAGCAGGGTGCCGTCCTTGAAGCGCTCGTAGAGGCGCAGCACTCCGGTGGTCGTCTCCTCGGAGACGCCCTTGACGAGCGGTGCGCGCTTGGTCCAGCGCTGCGGGTCGGCCTCGAGCGAGCGGGCCAGGACGCGCAGCACCTCCTTGAACTCCTCGTTGTCGGTGGAGTCCTGCGACGGGACGGCGCCCGCCTTCTCGTACTCGACGCCGAGGTGCAGCAGCATCGTGATGTCGCCGCCGTCGTCGAGGAGCATGTTGGGCCCGCCCTCGGCGAAGTCGAAGACCTTCTCGGCCTCGTCCCAGTACTCGGCGAGGGTCTCGCCCTTCCACGCGAAGACCGGGACGCCCTGGGGGTCCTCGGGCGTGCCGTCACGCCCGACGACGACCGCGGCGGCGGCGTGGTCCTGGGTGGAGAAGATGTTGCAGGTGGCCCAGCGGATGTCTGCGCCGAGAGCCGCGAGGGTCTCGATCAGCACGGCCGTCTGGATCGTCATGTGCAGCGAGCCGGCGATGCGCGCGCCCTTGAGCGGCTGGTCCTTGCCGTAGCGCTCGCGCATGGCCATCAGACCGGGCATCTCGTGCTCGGCGAGCTCGATCTCCTTGCGGCCGTAGGCGGCGAGGGTGAGGTCGGCGACCTTGAAGTCCATCAGTTGTCTCCTGGTGTGGTTCAGCCGTCTGCGCCGCACATCTGTGCGTCCTCGGGATCTCCCGCGCGGACCAGAAGAGAGTAGGACCGGCCTCAGGGATTCGGAGAATCCCCGGCGGGCGGGTCGACGGCCGTCGAACCGGCGGCCCTGCCGTGCTCGTCGCCGTCCCTCGCACCGTCCTCGGCGCCGTCCTCCACGCCGTCCGTCACGCCTTCCTCGGCGCCGTGCTCGGCGTCGTGCTCCGCGCCGTGGCCGCCCCCGATGCCGACGGCGTGCAGCGCGGCCAGCACGATCCCACCGACGACGAGGCCGACGAGACCGGACAGGACGGTGTTGAGCAGCCAGCCGACGAGCCCGCCGAACGCGCCGCCCACGGCGTCGTGGACGTCGACCTCCCAGCGGTGCACGAGGTCGTACGGCGCGTGCAGCACGTCGCCGATGGCCGTGCCCTCGAGCAGCCCGTCGTGCCCGCCGATCTCGTAGAGGCTGACCAGGAAGATGTGCCCGCCCACCCACAGCATGGCCAGCGTGCCGATGAGCGAGATCGCGGTGAGCAGCCGCGGCATGGCGGAGACCAGTGCGAGCCCGACCCGCTGCGACCGCTTCGACGGCTTCTCCGCGAGGTGCAGGCCGACGTCGTCCATCTTCACGATGAGCGCGACCACGCCGTAGACCAGCACCGTGATGAGCACCGCGACGACGGCCAGGACGATCGCCCGCATCCAGATGGACGCGTCGGGGTCGGACCCGACGACCTCCTTGAGCGCGATGACCATGATCTCGGCGCTGAGGATGAAGTCGGTGCGGATGGCGCCGCTGACCGTCTTCGCCTCGTGCTCGGGGCTCAGCTCGCCCGTGCTGGTGAGCTCGTCCTCGGCCTCCGCCGCCACCGGCTCGTGGCCGCGGACCTTCTCCCACACCTTGTGCGCCCCCTCGTAGGCGAGGAAGCCACCGCCGAAGATGAGGATGGCCGGGAGCAACTGGGGAAGGAACTGCCCCAGCAGCACCGCGGCGGGCAGGATGAAGAGCAGCTTGTTGCGCAGCGAGCCGATCGCGATCTTCTTGATGATCGGCAGCTCCCGCGCGGCGGGCGACCCGTGGAGGTACTGGGGGGTGACGGCGGTGTCGTCGACGACCACGCCGGCGGCCTTCACGCTCGCGCGAGCGGCGGCGGCACCGACGTCGTCCACGCTGGCTGCAGCGATGCGCGCGAGCGCGGCGACGTCGTCGAGGAGGGCGAACAGTCCGCCGGCCATGGGTGATCCTTCGAGAGTGGGACGGGTGGTGCGTCGAGTGGATTGCAGCCTATCGGCGGTGCGTACGCCGATCGCTCCCCCGGGCGTCCGTGGTGCTCGCGGGATCTCCGCCATGTCTGCGGTCGAGCGTCTGCGCACGGTGGCGGCGGCGTGCCTGGTCGCGCTGTGCATCGGCGCGACGGCGGGCTGCTCGGGCGACCCCGTCCAGCCGGTCACCACGGAGGCCTGGGTGCCGGGGGACGATCCGCCGCCCTACTGCTCGCCGTCGACCGCAGCGGACGCCGACTTCTGGACCATCGTGCACGCCTCCTGCGTCATCGCGCAGGACGGTGACGTCGCGCAGGCCGAGGCCCTCCGCCACCTGCTCGACTCCTACGGCACGGGCCGGATCGAGCGCTTCCACCGCTCGTTCGTCCAGCCCAACGAGCAGCTCGCCGTCGTGGCCGACGTCGCCGACGACGTGTGCGCCCCGGGGCTCGGGCTCGGCACCGACCTCGGCACCGACTACCGGAGCTGGGTGATCGCGCACGGGCAGTCGGCGTACGACGCGGTGCTGGCGGACCCGGATGTCCTCCGCGCCTTCCCCGACGCCGAGATCGGCTGCGGGCTCGGCGAGCCCTTCGGCGTGGTGGCACTCGACCTCTACCTCGAGCGCACCGGCCTGGACGCCGACGAGGCCGAGCTGCCCGTCCTGGAGGGGTGAGGGCGGGCCTCTCCTGGGCTCGCCTGTCTCGACGGCGGGCGTGCAGCGGTCAGGGCGACCCGGGGTCGTGGACGTAGGTGAGCAGCTCGGCGTGGGGCGGCACGGAGCCGCGGCTGCGCTCGCCCGTCGCACGCCACCCGTGCTTCTCCCAGAACGCGCGTCCGCGCGGGTTGGCCGCGTAGCACCGCAGCCATGGGCGCCTGACGCCGGCGACCGCCAGCCGGGCCAGGAGCGCGTCGTGGGCAACCGTCGCCAGGCCGCTCCCCCATTCCTCGACAGCGACACCGAAGTGCCTGACCTCGTCACCGGCCAGGGCCGCGAAGCCGGCGACGGCGCCCGCCCGCTCGATCACGAAGCACTCGACGGCGGGGTCGGCGATCTCCGCGCACCACCGCTCGGCCACGGCCTCGCGCGGGAACGGATGGACGTCCTGCGGGAACACCCCTGACAGGCCGGCGACGGACGCGGGCTCCTGGATGTCGATCACCGCCGGCACGTCGGACGCGCGCATCGCGCGCAGCACGCCGTCGGTCGCCATCCGGGGAGAGTAGCCCCAGCTGATGGCGACTCCGTCGTCCTTGCGCCCCTACGCGGTCGCCCAGAGAGACGCACCACTACGCCATGGGGACCGCGGCGCGCCGCGGCGCGCCGCGGGCCGTCCGCGGGGTGGCCGCGTAGCACCGCAGCCACGGGCGCCTGACGCCCGCGACCGCCAGCCGGGCCAAGACCGCGTCGTGGGGCGACCGTCGCCACGCCGCTGCCCCATTCGAGATAGCGCCGCAGGTCGCGCGCTTGCGGCCGGCCCCTCGACCATGGGCCATGTCGTTCATCAACAGCTCGGTCGCGGGCAGGCGACTGTCGGTGGTCGACGGTAGAATCGAACACGTGATCGAAGCACTGGTAGGGCCACAAGCGGCAGGTGGGGTTGACGACCTCACCGCCGCCGGTGTGCTGCGCGCGATCCGCGAGCGTCGCGCCGCCGAGGAGCGGGCCGCGGCCGACCAGCTCGTGCTCGCCGCCCAGTGGGCCGACCTGCACCCGCCGGAGTCCATCCACTCCGCGGCCTCCTTCACGGTGCCGGGCTGTGAGCACGAGGAGCCCATCGCAGGCGAGGGTGCCCCGCTGGTCGCGGAGTTCTGCGTCGCCGAGCTCGGGAGCGTCCTGGGCGTCTCGACGGTGTCGGCGAAGAGGCTCATCGGCCACGCCCTCGAGCTGCGCCACCGCCTCCCCCGGCTGTGGGCGCAGGTCCACGCCGGCAGGGTCCCGGCATGGCGCGCCCGGGCGGTCGCCGAGGTCACCATCCACACCACCCCCGCGCTGACACGTGAGGCGGCGGCGTACGTGGACGCGCAGGTGGCCGCCGTCGCCGGGCGCATTGGCCCGGCGCAGCTCGACCGGCTCGTCGCCGAGACCATCAAGCGCTACGACCTCGCCGCGCCCGACCCGGCCTCCGATCCGGAGGACGGCTACCTCTACGTCGACCCCCGCCACGCCACCCTCCACGACCAGGAGGTCCACTTCGCGGGCACGATGTGGTTCGAGGCAGAGCTCGACATGGCCGACGCCCTCGACCTCGACCGCGCGCTCGCCCACGGCGCCGCCACCCTCGCAGCGCTCGGCTCCGTGGAGTCGTTGGACGCGCGCCGTTCCGTGGCGCTCGGTGACCTCGCGCGGACGCAGACGGCGCTCGACCTCCACCACCAAGGCGCCACCGCGACCACGCGCACCGAGGACGGGCTGCCCGTCGCCCGCGAGGTCGTGCTGCACGCCCACGTCGACGCCACGTTCTCCGGTGACGCCACCGTCCTCGGTCCCACCGGGCGGCTCGAGGAGCGCCAGCGGCTCGTGCTGCTCGACCACATCCGCGGCTGGTGCGGCGAGTCGCGCACCAAGGTCACGATCAAGCCGGTCATCGACCTCAACACCCACCTGCACACCCCTGCCTACGCGATCCCCGACCGGCTCCGCGACCAGGTCGTCCTTCGAGACCGCCGCCTGCGTCTTCCCGTGGTGCACCCGCCCCGCCCGCGGCTGCGACATCGACCACGTCATCGCCTACGACCACGACGCCGCCGCCGAGGGCAGACCACAGCCCGGGCCCACCCAGACATCCAACCTCGCCGCCTTGTGCCGGTCCCACCATCGCCTCAAGACCCACACCGCCTGGCGCTACGAGACCACCGGCCCCGGAGCGTACGAGTGGACGTCACCCCACGGTCACCGCTACCGCCGCGACGCATCCGGCACCACCCGGATCGACGAGCCGGACCCACCCGGCATCCCGCAACCCCGCCGACCATGACCCCGCCCCACACCCCGCCACCCACCCGGTAGCGGGGCCACCGGCACGCCCGGGGCCCCTGGCGGGGCGCCCACCGCAGCCCGGCCAGGCTGGCAAACGCCACTCAGCGCCGCCACCGAACATCGCACGCACTCCCTCGCCGAGCCGGTGACGGCACCCAGCCCGGTGGCCTCCATGTCCACCTCGCGTGGATCTCGTGCTGCCAGGACCCGGCGACGTGCCGGAGCCGCGGCCCGGCCCGCTCCAGGTCCACCTCGTGATCCCCGTCAGCGCGCCCGGCGGCCGATGTCAGTGCCATGCGCCAGACTGCGCCCCATGGACGCGCAGACACTGCTCACCCGGCTCGCCGAGGTCATCGATGCCCATGACTGGGAGGCGCTGCCCGACCTGCTGCACGGGGACTTCACCTGCCGGCTGGTGCACACGGGCGAGGTCTTCGGCCGCGACGCGTGGGTGCGGTTCAACGCCGACTACCCCGGCTTCGGGGGCATGCAGGTCGAGGACCTCGTCGCCGACGGCGAGCGCGGGGCGCTGCGGGCGCGGGTGACCGCGACGGGCGGCGCGGGCGAGGGCCTCGAGTTCGCCGTGGCGAGCTTCGCGACGGTGCGCGACGGGCTGCTCCACGAGCTCGTGGAGGTCTGGACCGACGTCGACCAGCGGCCCCCGGCCGGCACCCGGACGTAGCCTGACCCGGTGCTCCCCGAGCCCACCCGGCGCCTCCGCTTCCGCCGCATGCGGATGGCCGACCTCGACGACGTCACCGCGCTCCTCGTCGCCTTCGACCCGATGCGCGGCGACCGTCCGTCGAGCACCCGCGAGGACGGCCGGCGCTGGATCGAGTGGCAGGAGCGCAACCACGCCGAGCACGGGTTCGGGCTCTGGGTCGTGGAGACCCACGACGGCACGTTCGTCGGCGACTGCGGCCTGACCGTGCAGGACGTCGAGGGCACGCCCCACGTCGAGGTCGGCTACCACCTCCTGCCGGCCGCGCGCGGTCACGGCTACGCCACCGAGGCGGCGCGGGCCGTGCGCGACTGCGCGGCCGCCCACGGGATCGACCACCTCGTCGCCCTCGTCCGGCCCGACAACGCAGCCTCACAGCGGGTGGCGCGCCGCCTCGGCATGGAGGTGGAGCGGACCGCCCACGTCCACGGGGGCGAGGCCCTCGTCCTCGGCATGCGGCTGGACCGTCCCTGACGACGGAGCCCCGGGCCGGCCGCGCGCGGCGGTCGGTCCCGGGGCTCCGGACGCGAGGGCTCGAGGCCTCAGGTCACCTCATCTTCTTGGCGGCGAGCTTCGCGAGCTTCTTCACGCTGGCGCTGCTGACCGGTGCGTCGTCGGCCACCACGATGCTGGCGATGCGCTTGCCGTCGCGGATCAGCACGCTGGCGGAGTGGCTGGTGAAGCCCGAGATGACGGTCTCCTGCACGATCGCGAGGGACTCCTGGCCGAGCTTGGGGCCCTTGGTCGGACGCACGGTGACGGTCGCACCGCTGGCGAGGTCGGTGTAGCTGGCGCACTTCTTGACGTAGGAGGTGAAGGCCTTGAAGTAGGTCTTGGCCTTGCCGGCGGACTTCACCTCCGCGACCCCGGCCACGACGATCGGGTCGCCCGCGCCCGACAGGCCCGCGGTGCTGACCGCGGAGGTGGCCTTCTTCTGCGTGTTCGAGCCGCAGCTGCCGTCCGGCACGGCGATCTTGTTGGTCCGCTCCGTCGTGAACTCGCCGTCCGCCAGCTCGGGGAAGATCTTGACGATGTCCGCCTTGCCGGGCGCGTCCTTGGGGCTGACGGCGGCCTGCGCGGCGGGCGTCGACACCAGGAGCAGGGCGGTGGCGAGACCACCGGCGAGGGACAGGGACGTGCGGTTCATGGCTTCTCCTGCAGGGAAAGGAAGTGCTGACCGCCCAGTCCTGCCCCGCGTCGACCGGCCCAAACCTCCCGCGCCCAGGCCCGGACCGGCGCGCTCAGTCGTCGACGAGGCCGATGCGCAGGTACTCCGCGGCGTAGGTGCCGCCGAGCAGCAGCGAGGCGTAGCGCGCCACCTCGGCGTCGGCGTCGGTCTCGAGGAACTCCACCCGTACGCCGTGGCGCGCGGCGGCGGCCCGCAGCTCGCCGGCCTGCTGGCGCACGGCCGGGTCGTCGGAGCGGTCGTCGAGGACGAGCAGCAGCGGCCGGATCTCGCCGGGCTCGTCGGCGAACGGGTCGGCGAACAGGTCGCGGGACTTGGTGGCCTCGATGACGGGCAGCAGGTGCTCGGCGTCGCCGGCGATCGCGGACCGGCCGCTCGTGCGACGGAGCAGCTCGGCGAGCCGTCGGGCAGCCCGCGCGGCCAGGACGGAGCCGCCCCACACGAGCGGGTTGGCGTCGGCCATCGCGATGGCCAGCATCTTGGCCGGGTTGACCGCGAGGTCGCGGTGCGGCGAGCAGCTCTCGGCGACCTGGTCGAGCGAGGCGGCGACCGACTCGGCGTCCGCCCGCGGGCCGAGGTGCACCTGGGCGAGGTAGTCGAGCATCACCACCGCCGTCGCGAGCTGGTCGCCCGTCACGGTCGGCAGCACCGTCACGTGGCGCCCCGCGGCGTGCTCGCCGACGAGCGAACGCTCGGGGCAGGCCACCACGACCTGCGCCCCGCGGCGCACGGCCTCCGCGACCGCCGACGCGGACCCGGCGTCGTTGCCCTCGGGCGCCAGCATCACGACGAGGTCCAGCGAGCCTGCCCAGCCCGGCAGGCCCGGGTTGGGCCAGGCCACGAACGGCACCGGGCACCACGGCTCCAGCACCGCGCGCAGCAGGCGCGAGTCGGGCCCGGCGGCGATCACCGCACGCGGACGGGACTCGTCGCGACCGCGGGCGATGGCCTCCGCGGTCGCCGCCGCGGCCTCGTGGGCCTCGCGCCGCACCCGGGCGCCGCTCTCGGCGAGGGTGCGCAGGCGCAGGTCGGAGGCGTCCAGCACCGCGGTGTCGTCCAGCCGGGACTCGTCGAACCAGGTCGCCACGGCCAGCTCCTCAGACCGGCTTGCGGGCCTCGTCGACCAGCAGCACCGGGATGTCGTCGCGGACCGGGTAGGCGTTGCCGCACCCCTGGCACACGAGCTCCTCGGCACCGCCGGACGCGGCCGGCGACAGCTCGCCGTGGCAGGCCGGGCAGACGATGATGCTCAGCAGCTGCTCGTCGATGTTCACGCCGATGATCCTAGGGGGTGCCGAGCGCGGTCAGTCAGTGGGCGTGAGCACCCGGAGGTGCCCCCGCTTGGCGCCACGGGACGGGTCGTCGGTGGAGTGCAGCGGCACCGGCGCCGGGGCCGGCCGGGCGGCCTCGCGCACGGCGTCGGCCAGCGCGAGGAGGTCGTCGCTGCTCGGCCCCTGGGCCGCCGGGTCGGGCGCCAGCCGCAGCACCTCCCAGCCGCGCGGGGCCGACAGCCGCTCGCTGTGCAGCTCGCAGAGGTCGTAGGCGTGGGGCTCGGCGTACGTCGCCAGCGGGCCGAGGACGGCCGTCTGGTCGGCATAGACGTAGGTCAGCGTGTTGACCGCAGAACGGCCACACGCCGTCCGCGAACAACGACGGGCAAGGCTCACGGCGCTGACGCTACCCGCCGCACCCACGTGCGGCGTTTAGGCTCGCGGCGTGGACATCGGGGTGGGCAGTGGGGCGAACAGTGGGCCGGGCGGTGGGCCGGGCGGACACGAGGGCGGCGGCGAGACGCGACCGCGCCGGACCCGTGAGCGGCGCGGGCGCGGCATGCGCGGTCCGGGCGTGGCACCGACGCGGCCCGGCACGCCCGCGCTGCGCACCGCGCGGCAGCGCTTCGACCAGCTGGTGCTCGACGTGGTGACCCCGCTCGACGAGCGGTGGCACCGCCACCTCGGGCTGGTGGAGTACGCCGTCGAGGACGCCCCGATGCTTCCCGACGACTGGGGCGACGAGACAGTGCCGCTGTCGTCGCTGGTGCGCGGCAAGGGCCAGGACCCCACCCGGCTGGTGATCTTCCGGCGCCCGATCGAGCACCGCTCCAGCAGCCGCGACGAGCTCGAGGCGATGGTGCACACCGTCGTCGTCGAGCAGATCGCCGAGCTGCTCAACCTCACGCCCGGGCAGGTCGACGAGAGGTACGCCGACTGAGGCTGCCGGCTACCGCTGGGCCGGGCGCACGTCGGGCACCTGGCTGGTGGTGTCGAGCTGCGGCAGCGGCAGCACCGACAGGCCGCGGTCGTCCACCTCGACCGACACCACCGCGCTGGTGCGCTCGATGCTCAGCAGGGCCAGCACCGCGTCGTCGGGCACCCGGATCCGCGCCGCGGTCGCCGGGTCGAGCTCGACGCGGCGCTGGCGGACCACTGCGGAGCCGTCCTCGGCCCACGCCCGCAGGGTGACCAGGCCGGGCGCGGTCGCGCCCGTGACGACGAACCGCTTGGACCCCGCGGGGAGCGCGACGGCCGCGTCGCGGTCGACGGCGGAGCCGGCCGTCGCGAGCGCGAGGTCGCCCGCCGTGCGGGTGCGCAGCGAGGCGGTGACCGGACCGGTCGCCTCCAGCCGCAGCGCCTGCACGCCTTGCAGCGGGCGCCCACGCAGGACGCGGGTGAGGTCGACCTCGGTGACGGTGGCGGGCGCGAGGGTCACCTCGTCCACGCCCTCGGGCGCGAACTCGCTCTCCTCGCTGACCAGCTCGAGCGCGACCCGCACCTCGCTGTCGCCGGGGTTGGCCAGGGTGAGGACGCGGTCGGCGCGCGAGGTGCCCACTCCCGCGACGTAGGACGTGGCGGCGGGCTCGGCCTGCGACGGGAGCCACTCGCGCACCGGCCGGGCGCGACCCACCGGGTCGACGACGTCGACGACGCTCGAGGCGAGCCGGCCGCGGGTGACGACCACGCGCAGGGCGAGCGCGTCGCGGTTGGGCACGACCTCGGCGAGGTCGAACGAGGTGGACCGGCCGCCGGGGACGCGCACGCCCCGCAGCGCGGGCACGTCCACCTGCCCGCTGCCGTCCCACACTGTGACGTCGGCGACGGCCGGGCCGCGGTCGGGGTTGATGAGGGTGAGCGTCGAGGTGTGCTCGGCCGACGCGCCGACCCCGGTGAACCACCGCTCGGGCGCCGGCTGGTCGCAGTCGGTGGCCGAGCCGCCGCCGGAGCGGGATGCGACCAGGCCCTCGGCCAGGTCGCCGGTGCCGTTGACCACGACGTAGCGCCGCTCCTTGCGCGCCGCGACGCCGTCGGTCACGGGCTGGGTCTCCTCGCGGCGACCGACCCGCAGCGCCAGCTCGCCCGAGGCCAGCCCGGTGCTGCCGAAGCGCACCTCGTCGGCGCCGGGCAGCCGGGCGGGGCAGACCGTGGTGACCCGGTCGAGCGGCGCGTCGGTCGGGGCGTGGGAGGCCTGCTGCTCGGCGGCCGGGCGGACGAGGGCGAGCGCGGCGACGGTCAGCAGCGGGATGACCAGGGCCAGGATCGTCAGCGGCGAGGGCCGGCGGCTCGTGGTCCCGGCCGCCCTGCGGCGGCCTCCGGCGGCGGGTGCGGTGGGCTCAGCCATCACGGTCCCCCTGCCGTCGCGCCCGGACCGTCGGCGCAGCCAGGACCAGCACGAGCACGATGGCGGCGCCCTGCACCACCAGCAGCACGGTGCGCCACCACGGGCTCGGGCCGTCCACGGAGTCGGGGTCGAGGGGCCGGTCCACGCGCCAGGCGCGCGTGGCGCGGTCCTCGGCGCTGGCCTGCTCGAGGCCGGCGGTGGCGTCGAGCAGCGAGGAGATCCGGCCGTCGGCGGGCGAGCTCAGCACGACGTACTCGATGCCGCGGGCCCCGAGGTCGGCGACGACGGCGGGCGTCGGCGCGGAGACCAGGGTCTGCACGTCGCGGGTCAGGCCGGGGTCCTCGTCGGCCAGGGTGAGGATCTCGTCCTCGCCGACGGTGGTGCCGTCGTCGCGCCGGATGCGGTAGGTCACGCCGTCCTCGACGGAGCCGTCGATGACCAGCACGCCGTGCTCCTCGCCGAGCAGCGAGCTCTGCTCCATGTAGACCGGCACCGTCTGCTCGCTCTCGTCCGAGAGCACCGCCTCGTCGGACGACGTGGTCAGCCACCAGCCCAGCCCGCCCAGCGGCACGACCGCGGCGGCGACGGCCAGCGCGGTGGCCACGCCCCGCTGCCACCACGGGTGGTGGTCGGTGAGCCGGCGCAGGTAGGCGTCAGCACCGAGCGCGACCGCCACGACCGCCGTGCCCTGGAGGATCACCACGAACAGCCCCAGGGTGGGGCGGGTGGTGACCGCCGGCAGGTCGAGGGTCACGTGCGACAGCAGGCCGGAGACGACGGCCGCGGCGAGCGCCACGAGCCAGCACAGCAGCACCGCCACCCGGGTCCGCCGCGGGATGAGGGCGACGACCGCCAGCAGGGCGAGCACCACGCCGAGCCACCAGGGCGCTCCGAGGTCGTTGAGCCGGCCGGTGACGAGGCCGCCGAAGGTGACCTGGTCGACGGTGAGGCGTCCGGCCTCGAGCAGCAGCCCGGAGGCCGAGCCCGTGGTCAGCAGCGGCACCAGCCACGGGGCGAGGAGCACCGGGGTCGCGGCCACGGCGACCACCGGCGGGCCCCAGCTGTCGCGCTCGCGCAGCAGCCGCGGGGCGATGACCGCCGCCGCGCCCAGGACGACGGCGGTGGCCAGCAGGGCGAAGAGCCACAGGCCCGGCACGAACGCCGCGCCGAGGGCCAGCAGCAGCGCGGTGCGCCAGGCGGCCCGCCAGCGCCGGTCGCGGTCGGGGTCGACGAAGCCCAGGGCGGCATGGGCCGTCCACGGCAGCAGCGCGGAGACCGCGACGATGCCGAACCGGCCCTCGGCCCACGCCCCGGACGTGACCGGGACGAGCGCGTAGGTCAGCGCGCCCCACACCACGAGCCAGCGCGGCAGGCCCAGCGGGTCGACCAGCCGACCGACCACCTTGAGCAGGCGCCACGCGCCCCAGGCCGCGAACGGCACGGCCAGCAGCATGAGCGCGGACACCACGGCGCTGGTGTTGCCCAGGAGGACGGTGGCGCCCAGCGCGAACGGCAGCACGTAGGCCGGTGCCGGCACGTCGGTGCCGGTGCCGAGCGGGTGCCAGCTCGACACGTGCAGCCGCCACCAGTCCGCAGCGGCGTCGGGCACCGGCGACAGCGCTCCCCCGGTGATCGACCCGAACGCCTCGCGCCCGGCGACCAGGGCGAGGACCGTGAAGAGGGCCAGCACGACCGCGACGGGGTTGGTGAAGAACCGCGCCACGATGCCGGTGTCGGTGAGGTAGGCGTCCTCGTCGTCCTCGACCGGGCCGCGACGCTCGGTGCGCGAGCCGGCGGCCGGGGACTCCTCGGTCGCCTTGGCGAGCCGGCGCCGCTCGGCGACGTCCGCGGCCTGGCTCGTGGCCGCGGAGGCGAGGTCGGTGACGAAGTCGAGGCCGTGGCGGTAGGGCAGCCACCACGGCGCCAGCAGGCGGCGTACGTCGGCCGCCTCGCCCCGGCGTGCCCGGGCCCGCTCACGCCGGGCGGCGAGGAGCTGGCGGGGACGTCCGTGCACCGACAGCGTCGCGGCGAGCTCGTCGAGGGCCTCCCCCACCGAGCGCACGGCGAGGAACCCCAGCACCCGCAGCAGCGAGCCGAGGAAGAGCCGGACGTACTGCCACGCGAAGCCGCGCGTGGACACGTTGGCCAGCGACGTGAAGAGGGCGGCGCGCCGCTCCTGGTAGTGGGTGTGGCGGCCGGTGAGCGGGGTGCGCCGGATGCCGCGGTGGGCCGCCTCGGCGTGGAAGACGACCGCCTGCGGCACCACGAGGGTGCGGTGGCCCGCGAGCGCGGCTCGCCAGCCGAAGTCGATGTCGTTGCCGAAGATCGGCAGCTCCTCGTCGAGCCCGCCGAGCGACTCGAGCACGCGGCGACGCACGAGCATGCCGGCGGTGTTGACCGCGAGCACCTCGCGCACCGCGTCGTGCTGGCCCTGGTCGTACTCGCCGCGCTCGAGCCCGGTCTCCCGCCGGCCGGTGCCGGTGATGGTGAGGCCGACCTCCAGGAGCCGGCGCAGGGAGGGCCACTCGCGCAGCTTGGGCCCGAGGATCGCGACGCCGGGGTGCTCCTCGGCGGCGGCGAGCAGCTCGGCCAGGGCCGTCGGGGCGGGGTTGGCGTCGTCGTGGAGCAGCCAGACCCACTCGTCGTCGTCCGCGGCGGGGGCCAGCTCGAGGCCGTGGCGCACGGCGGCGGGATAGCTGGTCGAGCCCGGCACGACGTCGAGGACGACCCGCTCGCCGAGTGCGGCGCGGACCAGGTCGACGCTCTCGTCGCGGCTGGTGGTGTCGACGGCGACGACGCGGTCGACCGGGTGGGTCTGCCCGGTCAGGCCGGAGAGGACTGCTGGGAGCCAACGCGCCCCGTCATGACTGACGAGAAGCGCAGTGACGGTCACCGCAGCACCCTAGCGAGGGGCTCCGCGCTCCATGAAACCGTCGGGACGGTGCTCGGGGCGGCACTGGGGATGGCGCTGGGGGCGGGCCGGCGGGGGCCCGGCCGCGACCCTCAGACCGCGCGCTTCTTGAGCTTGCGGCGCTCCCGCTCGGAGAGCCCGCCCCAGATCCCGAAGCGCTCGTCGTTCATCAACGCGTACTCGAGGCAGTCGTCGCGGACCTCGCACGTCAGGCAGACCTTCTTGGCCTCCCGCGTGGATCCGCCCTTCTCGGGGAAGAACGCCTCGGGGTCCGTCTGCGCGCACAGCGCGCGGTCCTGCCACCCGAACTCCTCGCCCTCGGGCTCGAGGAGAAACAGTTCTGCTCTCATGGCTGACGCCCTTTCGACCCTGTTTTCAGAACTGAACGACACCGGTTCATTGAACGACACTACTGGAATTACATGCCTGTCGTACCCACGTAGTCAAGCCCGGATCTGATATGGCCGTTCCGCTTCCGGCAGGCTGCTCCTATGTCATCATCCGCAGCCACGCTCCGTCGTATCACCGTCCTGTCCGGCGGAGTCGGCGGGGCCCGCTTCCTCCAAGGGCTCCTCCACGGCCTCCGCACGGGCACCGTTCCGGGCGGCTCCGGCGACACCGAGGTCACGGTGGTGGCCAACACCGCCGACGACTGGTGGATCCACGGCCTCAAGGTCTGCCCCGACCTCGACACCGTGATGTACACCCTCGGCGACGGCATCGACGTCGAGCGCGGCTGGGGTCGCCGCGACGAGACCTGGAGCGCCAAGGACGAGCTCGCGGCCTACGGCGTCGAGCCGACGTGGTTCGGCCTCGGCGACCGCGACATCGCGACCCACCTGGTCCGCACCCAGATGCTCGAGGCCGGCTACACGCTCTCGCAGGTCACCGAGGCGCTGTGCCGCCGCTGGCTCACGCCCCGGCACGGCGAGGCCGTGCGGCTGCTCCCGATGTCCGACGACCGCGTCGAGACGCACGTGGCCGTGGCCGACGCCGAGAGCCCGAGCGGGCGGCGGGTCGTGCACTTCCAGGAGTACTGGGTGCGGCTGCGCGCGGCCGTGCCGGCCGAGGCGGTCGTGGTGGTCGGGCAGGACGCCGCCACCCCCGCGCCCGGCGTCCTCGAGGCGATCGCCGGGGCCGACCTCGTCGTGCTCCCGCCCTCCAACCCGGTCGTCTCGGTCGGCACGATCCTCGGGGTGCCGGGCATCCGCGACGCGGTGCGCGCGACGTCCGCGCCGGTGGTCGGGCTCTCCCCCATCGTCGGCTCCGCGCCCGTGCACGGGATGGCGGCGCAGATGCTCGCCGGCATCGGCGTCGAGGTGAGCGCGGGTGCCGTCGGCGCCCACTACGGCTCGCGCCGCGCGGGCGGGGTGCTCGACGGATGGCTCGTCGACGAGCGGGACGCCGAGCAGGTGCCCGCCCTCGAGCAGGCCGGGATCGCCGCCGCGGCCGTCCCGCTCATGATGACCGACCACGACGCCACCGCGGCGATGGCCGCGGCGGCCGTCTCGCTCGTCGCCGCCGGCCACGCGTGAGCGCCGTGAGCCGCCTGGAGGTGTGGGCGCCGGACGGGATCCCCGAGGTCTCCGCGGGCGACGACCTCGCCGCTCTGGTGCTGGACGCGCTCGACCGGGCCGGCGCGGGCGCGGCCCTGGCCGACGGCGACGTCGTGTGCGTGACGAGCAAGGTGGTGAGCAAGGCGGAGGGTCGCACCCGGGTGGGCGAGCGGGACGCCGCCGTCGAGGAGGAGACCGTGCGCGTCGTCGCGCGCCGCGGGCCGGTGCGCATCGTGCGCAACCGCCTCGGCCTCACCATGGCGGCGGCCGGGGTCGACGCCTCCAACGTCGCGGCCGGGTCGGTGGTGCTCCTCCCCCTCGACCCCGACGCCTCCGCGCGGACGCTGCGCCGGGAGGTGCACCGGCGCACCGGGACCAACGTGGGGGTCGTCATCACCGACACCTCCGGGCGGGCGTGGCGCGAGGGGCAGACCGACATCGCCATCGGTGCCGCCGGGCTGCTGGTCGCCGAGGACTTCGCCGGCCGGACCGACCCCCACGGCAACCCGCTCGCGGTGACCCTGCCCGCGGTGGCCGACGAGATCGCCGGGGCCGCCGAGCTCGCCCAGGGCAAGCTGGCCGGCCGGCCGGTCGCGGTCGTGCGGGGCCGGGCCGACCTCGTGCTGCCGCCCGGCGAGGACGGCCCCGGCGCCGTGTCGCTGGTGCGCCCCGACGGTGGCGACCTCTTCGGCTGGGGCGCCCGCGAGGCCGTCGTACGCGCGCTGGCCGGCGACGAGGCCGACCGCGCGCCGTTCGGGGCGCCCGCCCCGCCCGACGAGCTGCAGGCCGCGCTCGGTCGCGTCGTCGGGGCCGGTCAGGCGCTGTCGTCGATCCTCCTGCTGAGCCTCGACGACGACCCCGACCGCGTCGAGCTGCACCTCCCCGAGGGCTCGGACCGCGGCGCCGTGGCCGCCGTGTGCTTCGCCCACGGGTGGCGGATCGCAGGCTGGGAGACGACCGGAAGTCGCGTCGTGTGCCACCTGTCACCCGCGACTACGTAGACTCTGCCCGCGCAGGCGCAACCGTCGCAGCGAGCAGCACCCTCCAGCAGTCGACCGAGAGACACCGAGCACCGTGGCCAAGCAGGCAAAGACCGACCGTCAGGCGGTCATCGACTCCATCCGATCGCAGCAGTCCAAGCGCGAGAACCGACGCGGCCTGGCCATCGTGGGCGTGTGCGTCCTCGTCGCCGTCGTGATCGTGTGCGCCGCGGCGTTCAAGCCCGTCAAGGACTGGTGGGACCTGCGCGCCTACGCCTCGGCCTCGCTGGGTGAGATCGGCGCGAAGGCGTCCGTGTGCCAGGACGTCACGACCAAGCCGGCCGAGGGCAACCAGGACCACGTGGAGATCGGCACGCCGATGACCTACCCGGACTCCCCGCCGGCCTTCGGCCAGCACTGGAACGTCTGGGACAGCATGGACCGCAAGCTCTACTCGACCTCCGACCGCCCCGAGCTCGGCGAGCTGGTGCACAACCTGGAGCACGGTTACACGATCCTCTGGTACGACGACACGATCGCCGACGACTCCGAGCAGATGGACCACCTGCGCGGCATCGCCTCCAAGCTGCAGGGCACCGACAACCTGCGCGACAAGTTCAAGGCCGTGCCGTGGACCGACGAGGACGGCAAGGCCTTCCCCAAGGGCCAGCACGTCGCCCTGACCCACTGGTCGGTCGGCGGCGCCGGCGAGACCGACCCGTCCAAGCAGGTCGGCGTGTGGCAGTACTGCTCCGAGGTCAGCGGCTCCGCGCTGGAGACCTTCATGCAGGACTACCCCTACATGGACTCCCCGGAGCCCAACGCCGTCTGAGGCGTCCGGCGCCGATGACCCCTGCCGCGACGTTCAGCGAGGTGCTCGCTGCGCAGCTGCGCAGCGAGCCAGGTCGTCCGCTGGTGACGTTCTACGACCACGCCGGCGACGAGCGCGTAGAGCTGTCGGTGACGACGTACGCCAACTGGGTGGCCAAGGCGTCCGGCCTGCTGACCGACGTGGCCGACCTCGAGCGCGGCATGTCCCTGCGCATCGACCTGCCGCCGCACTGGCTCTCGCCGGTGTTCCTCGGCGCCGCCTGGACGGTGGGGCTGCGGGTCACCACGTCCGACGCGCCGGACGCCGTGGTGTGCGGCCCCGACGGGCTGGAGCGGTGGGCGCCGCGGGCCGCCACGGTGCCGGTGCTCGCCTGCAGCCTGCGCCCCCTGGGCGTCCGGTTCGCCGAGCCGCTGCCGGCCGGGGTGCTCGACGTCGGGGTGGAGATCTGGTCGCAGCCCGACGGCTTCACGGCGTGGGACCCGCCCACCGGTGACGACCTCGCCACCGACGACCTGACCCAGCGCGAGCTCTTCGGGCCGCCCCCGGCCCCTTCCGACGACCTGACGGCCGCCGTCGGGAGCGTGCTCACCGACGGCGGCCGTCTTCTCTCGGTGGCCGACCCGGCTTCCCCACCAGGAATGGCCACCTTCACCGAGCCCCTCGTACGAGGCGGCTCGCTGGTCCTCGTCCGCAACCCCGACCCGGCTCGCCTCGACGGCGTCTACGACGCCGAACGGGCGACGGCCCGGGCCTGAGGACGCGGCTCGCGTCCCTGCCGGCTCACCCGGCCAGGTCGAAGGCCCCCAGTCCCTCGCCCAGCACCCGCGGGTGGGACACGCCCTTCTTGCGGCCGCTGTAGACGTACGCCACGCCGCTCGAGCGGTCGCGCACGACGTAGTCGGCCGATCCCTTGAGCGTCATCGCCTGGACCTCGAGCACCCAGTCGAAGCCGGAGAGGTCCGAGGGCAGCCCGGCCCGCGAGGGCACCGCTCCACCCTTGATGGCGATGCCTGCGTTGAAGCTCGAGCCGTTGCCGGGCCACACCGTCGGACGGCCGCCGGACGGGGTCCCGACCAGGTCGGGCAGGCCGTCGCCGGTCACGTCGCCGACCGCGGTCAGTCCCTCGACCGGGCCCCAGCCCTCGCCCAGGACGCGTCCCTCCGCGAGGGCGCCGGTGCCGTTGCCGGCGAAGAACCAGAGCCGGCCGGAGCCGTCGCGGGTCAGCACGTCGCCGAAGCCGTCGCGGTTGACGTCGCCGGCGTTGAGGATGCGGTCCATGCCGGCGAACGACGCCCCGGTGTCGATGGGCGAGCCGAGCTCGAAGGTGTCGCGGTTGGCCACGACGACGAGCTGCTTGCCGGACACGCCGATCAGGTCCGCACCCGCCCCGCCGACCAGGTTGACGCCGGTGATCCAGCGCATCGACTTGAGGTTGGTGGCGGGTCCGAGCGCCGCGCCGAACGTGCCGTCGCCGCGACCCGGCTTGAGCATCATCGTGCCCTTGGACGTGCGGGCGACCAGGTCGGTGCGACCGTCGCCGTTGAAGTCACCGGCGACGACCCGGTTGTAGCCGCTCCACGACCCGGCGACCCGGCGCGGCGGGGCGAACCGGCCGGTGCCGTAGCCGGTCTGCAGGAACAGCCGGTTCTTCTTGCGCACCAGCAGGTCGGCGCGGCCGTCGCCGTTGACGTCGCCCGCTCCGATGAACTGCCGGTACTCGCCGTAGCCCTTGCGGGTCACCTTGCGGGCGAAGCCGCCCTTGCTGGTCGCCAGCAGCGTGACGAGGCGGCCCTTGAAGCGGGCGACCAGGTCGTTGCGGCCGTCGCCGTTGATGTCACCGGCCGCGGTCAGCAGCGAGTAGCCGCGCAGCTTCATCTTGCGGGTGGTCTTGCCGAAGTTGCCGTTGCCCTTGCCGGCGCGGATGCGCACGACGCCGGACTTGTCGGCCGTCACCAGGTCGGGCAGGCCGTCGCCGGTGAGGTCCGGTGAGACGAGCACGTCGGCGCGCTTGTCCCAGCCGCGCTTGCCCACCACGATGCGCTTCTGGAACGACGTGAGGCCGCCCGTCGGCAGCACCAGGCCGCGGCCGTCGGACGCACGGCGCACGACGAGGTCGGGATAGGGCGAGGCGTCGAGGTTGTTCTGCGGCGCCGGCTCGGAGATCGCCAGCTCCGTCGGCGCGGTCACGACCGGCGCCGCCTGCGCGGCGTAGGTGCGGATGAGCGGCAGCTGGGCGTAGAGGTACTTGCCCGGGCAGGCCGTCGACCCGGCGTCGCGGTGGCCGCTGATGGCCTGGAAGGTGCCGCGACCGATCTTCTGCGCGGTGGAGGCCGGGTTCACGCCGTGCAGCGACAGCTTCCACGCGAACAGCTGGCCGTACGCGCGCAGCATCACGTCGGGCGGCTGGACGGTGTCGAAGTTGCCGATGGCCGACATCGCGAACGAGTAGTCGTTGTAGTTGAGCGTGTGGGCGCCGACGACGGGGCGGTCGATGCCGCCGTAGCGGCCCTCCCAGATCCGCCCGAAGCGGTCGACGAGGAAGTTGTAGCCGATGTCGCTCCAGCCCCGCGACTTCACGTGGTACGCGTAGATGCTGCGCAGCATGGCCGGCACCTGGGCCTCGGTGTAGTTGTTGGCGTTGACCGTGTGGTGCACGAACCCGCCGCTGATCGAGCCGTAGCGCAGCGCGCCCTTGTTGCGGATGCTCTCGTCGGCGCCCCACTGGGCGCGCGAGTAGATCGTGGGCTGCGCGGCCGTCTGCTTGCGAGACGCCACGGTGGCCGACTGGAGGGCGAGGCCGTCGGTCGCCGGGGTGGAGCCGTCCTGCGCGGCGTACTCCTCGTCGTACGACGCGCTGGGGTCCTCGCTCGCCGTCCCGGCCGGCGCCTCGGCCGGCGCCTCGGTCTCGGTCCTCGTCGCCGAGCCGGGGTCGACCAGGGCCAGGGAGAGGTCGTCGGGCAGGGCCACGCCGTTGGTGCGGGCCTCGACCTGGACGTCGTCGACGTCGCCGACGAAGGCGGGATCGGTGCCGGGGCGCGCGCCCGCCGCCTCGGCGCTGCCGGGGTCGGGCCCGTGCTCGTCGTGGTACTCCAGGTCCTCCCAGTCGCTCCACTCCTCGCCGGTGCGCGTGCGGACCCGGACGGTGATCTGGTCCTCCTCGATCACCTCGCCGCTCTCCCAGGTGACGCCCACGGCACCGAACGCGTCGATCGGCTGCGGGGTGCTGACCACCCGGGCCTGGGTGGCACCGCCGGCGACGGAGCGCCCACGCAGCCCGGCGAACCCACCGGACGAGCCGGTGAGCGGCACCTCGGTGACCGCCGGCGTGACCGCCTTGGTGGGCACGGTGGCCGACATCAGCGCCGCGGGCGCGGTGGAGGCGGACGGGGCGCCGGGCGTATCCCCCACGATGTCGAGGGACACGACACCGGAGGCGGGGGTGAGCACGACGAGCACGACACCCAGCGCCAGCACCTGCTGGCAGAGGGTGACGAGACGGGCCTGAAGGGGACGCATGGGGATCTCTACTCCTGTGTGGGGGAAGGTCACACGAGAGATGAGTTCACACCAGTCACACCAGTCACGGAAGAGTTTCTGAGTAACTACAGCGTTGTAATTTCCACTCGCCACGCCGTTACATCGGTGTAATTATCGCTGATCGCCGTCGAAATCGGGCGAGATTCGGTTCGGAGCGTCGTTCCCGGGGTCAGGAGCCCGCTGCGCCCGTGCCCACGAACCGAGCACCGCGACTCCCACGATCGGCACCCACGCGTCGGCGGTGGCGCCTCCTTGCACCGAGGTGCCGAGGGACAGCAGGTAGGCGAAGACGGCCACCGGCACCATGACCAGCACCGCAGACACCGCAAGACGCAGGACGCCTCGCCGGCTCGGCCGCCGCGGCGCCAGGACGAACGCCGCAGCGACTGCCGCGACCATGGCCCCGATCGACCAGAGCCACCACGCCCGACGCCACCTCTCCGGGTCCTCCAGCGTGCCGCACGGCGCCGTCTGGCAGGCGGCGCCTGTGGGGATCATCTCCGGCTGCACGGGCGCCCAGGCGCCAGCGACCGCCATCACGGCGAACCCCACCGCGCCCAGCAACATCCAGCCCCCCGGCCTCATGGAGCGATCCTGCCCCTTGAGGCTCCCCTCCGCGAGGGTCCGATCTGCCGCGCCCCGCACTCCTGCCGTCTCCGGGGCGTCTGCGTGGCACGGTGACGCTCCCGCAGACCACGGTGACGCTCCCGCAGACCGAGGAGTATTGCCCCCTTGTTGGCTGCCGGAGTCCCCGCTCGAGCGGGGACTCCGACGCGATCGTGGAGTATCCGAGCCACCAGGTGACCCGGATCCTCCACGATCGCCTCATCCACAGATGAGGTCGGCGCTACTCAAGGGTCCCGGACGGCCCGCTCATGCGCGGCCGGCGCGTGTGCGGCGAGCCTCTCGAGCCGGTCGGAGACGTCGCCGGCGGGTGCGGGCATGCGTGAGCTCCTCGGGTGGGTGGACAGCCTCACACGTCCACACGCCACGAAGGTGGGATCCGGTGGGGTGCCGCGGTCCTATTTCTCGGAGCGGGACGGGAGCCACGGATCTGGGCTCGCGCCGGGACGCGTGCGAGGACGCGGACGGCGCGGCGCTCCCCGGTGGGATGTCGGGCTCGGCTCAGATGTCGGCGCCGAGGCCGTCGTCCTCGCCGGAGTCGTCGTCGCTCTCGTCGTAGTGGAGGTAGCGGATGCCCTCCTCGACGTCGCCGTCGAAGCCGAGGCGACCGTTCTCCATCACCAGGACGCGGTCGCAGAGGTTGCGCACCGACCCGGGGGCGTGCGAGACGTAGAACATCGTCACGCCGGACTTCACGATCTGGTCCATGCGCTTCTTGCACTTGCGCTTGAACGGCCGGTCCCCCACCGCGAGGGCCTCGTCGGCGATGAAGATGTCGGCGTCGACGTTGACCGCCACGGAGAACCCGAGGCGGGCCTTCATGCCTGAGCTGTAGTAGGCCACGTCGGTGTCGAGGAACTTGCCGAGGTCGGCGAAGTCGACGATCTCGTCGAACTTGCGGTCGGTCTCGGCCCGCGACATCCCCAGGATGGCGGCGTTGAGGTAGAGGTTCTCCCGGCCGCTGAGGTTGTTGTCGAAGCCGGTGCCGGTGGCGATCAGGCCGGCGATGCGCCCGCGGGTGAGCACCGAGCCGGAGTCGGGCCGCATCACGCCGCTGATGAGCTTGAGCAGCGTCGACTTGCCGGAGCCGTTGAGCCCCATCAGGCCGACCGACTCCCCCTCGTGCACCTTGAAGCTGACGTCGTCGACGGCGTTGAAGGTGTCGTGGGTCTTGCGGCCGCGGACCTTGGCCAGCACGGTCTGCTTGAGCGAGCGCTGGTAGGACAGCGTGAAGGCCTTGGTGGCGTTCTCCACCTGGATCATGGTCGTCATGCGGGGTCCCTGCGGAAGCGCGGGCTGGAGGAGCGAAGCGGGGGAAGGCCGCGGTTTCGTGGGGTGCTCATCAAAGGCGCTCCGGGACCTTGGCCTCGAGCCGCGCGAAGATCCTCTGGGCGAGCACGAGCAGCACGATCGAGATGCCCGTCATGATGAGCCCGCGGGTGAACAGGTGGTCGGGCAGGTGCTCGGCCGCCGTCGCGTCGGGGTCGCTGGTGGTGCCGATCCAGAAGCCGCGCTGGATGAGCAGCACCGCCTCGGCCATCGGGTTGAACAGGTAGTAGCTCGCGATCGGCTCGCCGAAGCGCTCCTGGACGAGCGTGAAGGGGTACATCATCGGCACGCTGAAGGTGACGAACTGGGTGAGGGTCTGGGCGACCTTGCCGATGTCGCGCATGAAGACGTTCCCGACGCTGAACAGCAGGCCCAGCGCCAGCCCGAGCGCGGCGGCCAGGCTGAAGCCGAGCAGGGCCGCCGCCATCCCCACCACGTCGGGACGCCAGCCGAGGAGGATGCACGGCACGACCAGGATCACGATCATCGGGAGGGTGTGCCACGCGGCCACGAGCATGCGGGCCACCGGGAACATCTCGCGTGGCACGGGCAGCTTGGTGATCAGCGAGCGGTTCTGCACCAGCGACTGGGTGCCGCCGTTGAAGGTCTCGGTGAAGAAGTGGACGATCACCATGCCGGCGAACAGGTGGATCGCGAAGTTCTCCATCCCCGCGCCACGGCCGATCATGACCTGGAACAGGAAGTAGAACATGAGGAACCGGATGGCCGGCTGGAGGTAGCTCCACACCCAGCCGAGCACGGTGCCCTGGTAGCGCGACTTGATGGTGTTGCGCACCAGCATGCCGAGCAGGTAGCGCCGGCGCACGACCTCGCCGAGGCCCGTCGCGGCGGGCGGCGCCAGCGGCAGGGCCTCGAGCTCGGCCGTCGTGCGCCGGGCCGGGCCGAAGGTCGCGGCGCTCACCGGAGGCTCATTCCGAGGTGCCCGACGGGTCGCCCTCCGGGCGGTCGGTCGGGTCGGTCCAGGGCGCGAACGTCTTCTCCCACGCCTCCGGTGAGGTGATCTCGCCGAGCGCCTCGCGGTACTGCTGGGCGAGGGCGGGCCACTCGCGGTGGAAGCGCCGGTGGATCTCGATCGTGCGTCGCAGCAGGTCGCGGTAGTGAGACGGGTCGCGCCGGTAGAGCGCGACCGAGGAGCCGTCGTTCATCGAGACCACGGCCGAGTCGTAGCGCGCGAGGTTGAACCAGCTGGCGTCCATCGCGGTGAGCTCGGTCTCGGGGTAGTCCTCGGCCATCCTCCGCACCGGCCGCAGCTGGCGCAGCGGGGCGAGCCCGGCTGCCAGCAGGGTCGCCTTGCGGCCGGGGATCTCGATGTCGGACTTGCCCTTCTTGGGCGGCTTCTCGCGGCGCACCGGGGGCAGGTCGTCGCGGTCGACGTGCAGCTGGGCGTCGGAGAACTGCGCCCGGAACGCGTTGATCTCGGCCAGCTTGGTGGCCAGCTCGCCGTGCAGGGCGTGGGGACCGCGCAGCACGTCCTCCATCGCGAGGTGGCGCAGCTCGGCGGTGGAGTACTGGAGGGAGGCGAGGTGCTTGACCTGGTGGTTGAGGCTCTCGCGCACCATCCGGCCGCCGCGCTCGTAGGGCGAGTGCAGCAGCGCCGCGATGATCCGGTTGCGGTGGTGGAAGTAGGACTGCCAGTCGACGCCGTCGTTCTTGTCGGTCCACGGCACGTGCCAGACCGCGGC
This sequence comes from Nocardioides sp. Z13_37, assembly GCF_058355585.1. Classification (NCBI taxonomy): domain Bacteria; kingdom Bacillati; phylum Actinomycetota; class Actinomycetes; order Propionibacteriales; family Nocardioidaceae; genus Nocardioides; species Nocardioides sp. Z13_37. Next base: position 121,699 of record NZ_JBZGDV010000006.1, read on the forward strand.
GCCCGGGAAGGACACGGTCGGGTAGCCCGCCTGCTTGGCGCGCAGCCCGAACTCGGAGTCGTCCCACTTGATGAAGACCGGCAGCGAGAGGCCGATCTCCTCGAGCACCACGCGCGGGATCAGGCACATGAACCAGCCGTTGAAGTCGACGTCGGCACGCTTGTGCAGCCAGCGCGCGGAGCGCAGGTTGCGGGCGGCGAAGTCCCACTGGCTGTAGCCGTCGAGGCGGGTCTGCCACCAGAAGCGCCACGGCTGGACGATCTCGCCGAAGGAGTGCAGCTCGGCGCGGTTGTAGAGGTTGAACATGTGGCCGCCGACGATGGTCGGCCGCTTGGCCAGGTCGCCGAACGTGACGGCGCGGATGATGCCCTCGGGCTCGCAGACGACGTCGTCGTCCATCATCATCGCGTAGGTCGCGGTGCCCTTGCGCACGCTCTCCAGCTGGCCGCGGGCGTAGCCCCCCGACCCGCCGAGGTTGCCCTGCACGATCACCCGCAGCTTGTCGCCCAGGCCGCGCTCGGCCTCGGGGAAGTAGGGGCTGTCGGTGACCTTCTGCTTGCCCTGGTCCATCACCATCACGGTGTCCAGGTAGGGGTGCAGCTCCTCGGCCGCGCCGAGCTGGCCGAGCAGCTGGGCGCTCATGTCGGGCAGCATCGTGGTGATGCAGAGGTCGACGGTGCCGTGCTCGGCGCGGTCGGCCGGGACCTGTGCGGTCCACTCGGCGCCCTCGACGCTCGCGCCGTGGTCGCCGGCGACGACGTCGTACCAGTACCAGCCGCCGTCGACGAAGGGCTTGAGGGTCAGCGCGAACGAGAACGACGCCCGCGCGTCGGGGCCCTCGCCCTCGACGACCCCGGAGTGGATGCGCTGGGCGTGCCCGCGCGCCATCGACTTGTAGACGGTCACGACGGTGCCGGCACCGACGACGTCGACGGTGAGGTCGACGGCGGTGACGACGGTGTGGCGGCGCCAGTAGGAGGCGGGGAAGGCGTTGAAGTAGGTGCCGAAGGACAGCGGCTGCGAGGGCCGCAGCTGCAGCGCGGTGCGCGAGCGGATCTGGTCGGGGTGCAGCTTCTTGCCGGTCGAGGTGGACTGGCGGATCGCCGCGTTGTTGAGGTCCTTGGCCGCCTTGTCGCCACCGACGGCGTGCCGGTCGGTGTCGAGCTTGGCCTCCTCGAGGTCGACGTAGAGCGGGAACACCTCGGTGTTCTTGTCGACGGGCAGGATCTGGCGCTGCAGCAGCCGGGTGACGGTGGCGGCCGCGTGGGCGCCGGGGGTGGCGGGGGTGCTGGTGCCGGGTGTGGTGGTGCTCATGCGTCGATGCCTCCGCTGGTGAGCTCGGCGCCCTCGGTGAAGTGCGGCTTGAGCTTGTTGTCGTACATCGACAGCGCCGACCCGATGGCCATGTGCATGTCGAGGTACTTGTAGGTGCCGAGCCGCCCGCCGAACAGCACCATCAGCTCGGCCTTGGCGAGCTCGCGGTACTTGAGCAGCTTGGCGCGGTCGTCGGCGGTGTTGACCGGGTAGTAGGGCTCGTCGCCCTCCTCGGCGAAGCGGCTGTACTCGTGGACGATGACGCTCTTGCCGGGCAGGTGGGTCTTCTCCCGCTCGGGGTGGAAGTGCTTGAACTCGATGATGCGGGTGAAGGGCACGTCCTGGTCGTTGTAGTTGATCACTCCGGTGCCCTGGAAGTCGCCGGTGTCGACGACGCTCTCCTCGAGGTCGACGGTGCGCCACGACAGGCGGCCCTCGGAGTTGCCGAAGTACTCGTCGACCGGCCCGGTGTAGACGATCGGGACCGTGCCCTTGTACGTCTCGGCGACCCCTGTGGCGGGATCCAGGAAGTCGGTCTCGAGGCGCACCTCGATGTTGGGGTGGTCGGCCATCCGGGTCAGCCACGCGGTGTAGCCGTCGACGGGCAGTCCCTCGTAGGTGTCGCTGAACCACCCGTTCTCGAAGGTGTAGCGCACCGGGAGCCGGGTGATGATGTCGGCGCTGAGCTCGGTGGGGTCGGTCTGCCACTGCTTGGCGGTGTAGCCCTTGATGAACGCCTCGTAGAGCGGGCGGCCGATCAGGCTGATCGCCTTCTCCTCCAGGTTGGAGGCGTCCTCGGTGGCGATCTCGCTGGACTGCTCGGCGATGAGCGCACGCGCCTCGTCGGGGGTGTGCGAGCGGCCGAAGAACTGGTTGATGAGCGCGAGGTTCATCGGCAGCGAGTAGACCTGCCCCTGGTACTTGCCGAAGACCCGGTGCCGGTAGTCGGTGAACGAGGTGAACCGGTTGGCGTACTCCCAGACCCGCTCGTTGGAGGTGTGGAACAGGTGCGCGCCGTACTTGTGCACCTCCACGTTGGTCTCGGGGTCGCGCTCGGAGTAGGCGTTGCCGCCGATGTGGTGGCGACGCTCGAGGATGAGCACGCGGAGACCGAGCTCCTCGGCGCACCGCTCGGCGATCGTGAGACCGAACAGCCCGGCGCCGACGATCACGAGGTCGGGACGCGGTGCGGTGTCTGTGGTGGGGCCCTGGGACAAGGGAGGAACTCCTTGGGTGAGAAACGCGGGGTGAGTCTATCGAGGGGGGCGTGCGGAAGCCGTCAGGCGGCGCATGCCCCGCGCGGACGCCATGGCGCGGGTCACGTTGCGTGCCTCGGCCCGGCCGCCTCGCACCGGGCTGAGCAGCACGACCGCGGCCGTGATCAGCCAGGGCTTGAGCCGCACGAGGACGTTCTCCCCGTGGCGCAGGTGCACCACGAAGAGGTTGCGGTACATGTAGAAGCCCTTCCAGCCCGACAGGTCGTGCTGCTGGTTGAAGTCGAGCTGGCGCACCAGCACGGCGTCGCGCACCGCCCAGATGCGGTGGCCCGCGCGGCGCGCACGCACCGCGTACTCGGCGTCGTCGTAGAAGATGAAGAACGACGGGTCCGGGAAGCCGATCTCCTCGATCACCCGCCGGCGCGCCATGAAGCCCTCGAAGGCGACGTTGCGGACCTCGACGAGCTCGGGCATCGACGCGCGGTCGGCGTAGGTGCTGTCGACGGAGGCGCGCTTGGGGTTGATGGCGAGCGGGTTGCGCAGGTCGAAGTCGACGGCAGCCTTCTCGACCAGGGCGCCGCTGCGGTCCTCGCGCACCGCGATCAGGCAGTCCTCGTCGACGGCCATCAGCGCCTCGAGGCAGCCGGGAGCAGGCACCACGTCGTCGTCCATCAGCCACACCCGGTCCCAGCCCGCGTCGTACGCCTCGCGCACCCCGAGGTGGAAGCCGCCGGCGCCGCCGAGGTTGTCGTCGCTGTGGGTGACGTGGAGCGGGAGGTCGGTGCGCGCCTGCAGCACCTCGCGGGTGTGGTCGGTGCTGGCGTTGTCGATGACGATGACGGCGTCGGGGCGCCGCGTCTGGGCGGCGAGGCCGTCGAGCATCCCGACGAGCAGGTCGGCGCGGTTGTAGGTGACCACGACGACCGCCACTGTCTCCGGTGCGGTCGGGGCGGTCACGACAAGAACCTCCGGTGGCCGTCGAAGTCGCCGGCGATGCCTGCGCGCATGGCCGAGGCGCTGAGCCGCAGCCGCGACAGGCTGGGCCGGGTGAAGGTGTAGAACCACGCCGTCTTCACGACGAAGGCCAGCGCGTGCAGGGGCCCGCGGTAGTCGCGCAGGTTGACCAGGTTGTTGCGGGCCATGCAGTAGTGCTTGAGGTCGCTCGGCGAGTCGTTGTAGGTCGTGCGGCCGAACATCATCGGGGTGCCGAGGTTGCCGACGCTGGGGTGGCGGACCGTGGCGGTGACGACCGTGGCCACCCGGGCGCCCGACTCCTCCGCGCGCAGCCGGTACTCGTGGTCGTCGCCCCAGATGAAGAACTCCTCGCGGGGCAGGCCGATCCGGTCGACGAGCTCCTTGGTCACCAGGACGCCGTTGAAGGGGATGACGATCCCGTCGATGCGGTCGGCCCTCGCGGCACGGCGTACGTCGTCGACGGCGTGCACGACGCGGGTGCCGCCGGGCAGCCGGATCGGGAAGACCAGGCGGTCGGGGTCGGCCTCGTCGACCACGAGGGGGCCCCAGAAGTCGAGGTTGCCGGCCTCGCGCAGCAGGTGGTCGAGGCAGTCGAGGTCGGGCAGGCCGTCGTCGTCCATCAGCCAGACCAGGTCGGCCTCGCGGTCGATCGCCCAGGCCAGGCCGTCGTGGAAGCCGCCGGCGCCGCCGCGGTTGGTCGTCAGCGTGCGCGCGCTCAGCGAGACCTCGCCGGTGGTGGGGCGGGCGGCGAGCCACTCCCCCGTGCCGTCGGTGGAGGCGTTGTCGACCACCAGCACCTCGGCCAGCCCGTCGATCTGGCCGAGCCGGGCGACGAGCCGCTCGAGCAGCGGCAGGCGGTTGAAGGTGACCACGACCGCGACGATGCGAGGCAGCGGTCCGGTGGTCACGGCCTACACCCTAGGGGCGGGCGGTGCGCGCTCAGCAAACCGCGCCCAGGTCCTCCGACTGGTTGGCGGCGTAGCCGGTGGACAGCGAGCCGAGCGACCCGCCGGTGACGGCCGGCGGCGGGGTCGGGGTCGCCGTCTCGGCGGGCGCGGCGCCGGCGTCCCCAGCGTCGGCCCCAGCGTCGGCCCCGTCGGCGGCCGGCTCGTCCCCGGCGGGGGCGTCACCGCCCGCGGGGGCGGCCTCGGCGGTGTCGGCGTCGTCGGCGGGGTCCTGCTTCGGGCTCGCCGGCGCGCGGCCCTCGGCCTTGGCGATCGCGGCGGCCACCTTGGCGTGGACGAGGTCGATGTCCGGGTCGGCGGTGTTGATCATCGGCGGCACCAGCGAGAGGGTGGCGATCTTCTGGCCCTTCGCCTTGAGCGCGAGGTCGACGAACCGGTCGACCTCGCCGCGCGGGATGTCGGTGGAGACCATCGCCGAGCTCGCTCCGGCGATCGCCTCGAAGTTGCGCAGGGCCACCTGCGGGCTGACCTGCTGCAGCATCGCGCTCATCACGCACTTCTGCCGTGCCATCCGGGAGTAGTCGTCGGATCCCTCGCGCGCCCGGGCGAACCAGAGCGTGTCGTGCCCGTCGAGCGTGCGCGTGCCGGGCTCGATGTAGTGGAAGGTCTTCTCGTGCGGCAGGCCGACCGGGATCGGCTGGCGGACGTTGAGCTCGACGCCGCCGACAGCGTCGACGAGGTCCTTGAAGCCCTCGAGGTTGACCATCGCCCAGTAGTTGATGTCGAGGCCGGTGATCCCCTCCACGCCCTGGATGGTGGCGTCGACGCCCGGGTTCTTCGAGCCCTCGAACAGCTCGGCGTTGTCGAGGGCCCACGTCGCGAGGCCGTTGAGGTACATCCCCTCGACGTCGAAGCCGTCGGGGAACTGCTCGTCCATCACCGATCCCTCGGCGAAGGGGAAGTTCTGCATGTTGCGGGGCAGGGAGATCAGGACGGTCTTGCCGGTCTCGGCGTCGATGCTGGCCACCGTCATCGCGTCGGGGCGCAGTCCCCAGCGCCCGGCGCCGGAGTCGCCGCCCAGTAGCAGGAGGTTGTAGCGGCCGTTGCTGGCGTCGACGGCCGAGCCCTCGCCGAACATCGAGATCATGAACTGGCGCTGCACGCCCACGACGTGGGCGCCGAAGAGCAGCGCCCCGGCGACGCTGAAGCACAGGAAGCCGTTGACGCCGACGACCGCGAGGCGGTGCTGGCGCTGCAGGGTCAGCGGCTGGCCCAGGCGCCACGCGTCGACGAAGAGGTAGGCCCACCCGACGGCCAGCGCCATCAGGACCAGGCGCAGCAGCTGGAGGAAGGTGGTGCTGGTGCCGGCGCTGAACGCGAGCCCGTTCCAGAAGTACGCCGTCACCGCCGTGAGCACGCCGGCGACGAGCAGCGTGAGCCAGGTCCACATCGCGATGCGGCCGACCCGGCGGTTGCCGGACACGAGCTGGGCCGACCCGGGCAGGACCAGCGTCATCAGCATGAGCGTCACGGCACGTCGGAACCGCACGCGTTGGGCGCGGTCGAGCGTGGTGAACCGCGGCTGCGGCGACCCGGAGGGGGTGGCGGGCGGCATCGAAGGGCCTCTCTGCTGGGGGAAGTCAGCCCTCCCAGTATCACCAGTCACACCCGTCACACCGGCCCGCGACGCGCCGTGGCTCGCGGGTGCGATCAGGTCACACGGGGCTCAGTCCTCGCGGCCCTCGTCGATCTCGGCCTTGCGAGCCAGCCGGTGCGCCCGCCGGATCTCGGCCTCGCGCTGGCGTCGTACGTCGCCGGGCGTCTCGGTCGCCAGCGGCGGCACCGGGCGCGGGCGGCCGTCCTCGTCGATGGCGACGAAGACGAAGTAGGCGCTGGCGACGTGGACCGGCTCGTCGCCGGCGTTGCCCCACGGCTGCGCCTCGACCCGCACCCCGATCTCCATCGACGACGTGCCCGCCCAGTTGACCTGGGCGTAGGTCTTGATGATGTCGCCCACGTGCACCGGCGCCAGGAAGGTCATCTCGTCCATGGCGGCGGTGACCGCCGGTCCCCCGCCGTGCCGGTGCGCGACGGCGCCCGCGGTGGAGTCGGCGAGCTTCATGATCTCCCCGCCGTGGACGTTGCCCAGCAGGTTGGCCTCGCTCGAGTGGGCCATGATGCCGAGGCTGACGCGGCTGTAGGAGGTCGGTCGCGCCACGCCCGCGCCCGCTCGCTCGATGCGCTCGCTCATGCCTGGCACGGTAGCGTCTTCGCCCATGGCTGATCGTCCGCAGGGCTCCGGGGTGCCCGAGAAGGGAACACCCGAGTACGACTGGCTCTACGGGAGCCAGTCGTCCGCGCCGCCGAGCGACGCCACGCAGCGGATGGAGGCGCAGCAGGCCTCGAGCGCCCGCCCCGACGAGACCCGGGTGATGCCGGTGGCGCGTCGCGAGGCACGCGGCTCGGGCGGCTCCCCGCCAGGCCCGGCGCGTACGCCCGCAGCCGCTCCGCCGCCGCGGCCCAAGCGGCGCCGGTGGCGCCCGCGCCTGGCGATGATCCCCCTCGTGCTGGTCCTGCTGCTGGTCTACCTGCTCGGCATCCCGCTCTACCAGTGGACCCGGATCGAGAAGGTCGACGCGATTCCCGCCGGCGACCGGCCCGCCGACCAGCCCGGCACCAACTACCTCATCGTCGGCTCCGACAAGGCCGACGACCTGTCCGACGAGCAGCGCAAGGCGCTGCAGACGGGCCCGCGCGGCGGCACCAACACCGACACGATCATCGTGCTGCACACCGGCCCAGGCGGTCGCACGATGATGTCGATCCCGCGCGACACCCTCGCCGAGGTCCCGGGCCACGGCACGCAGATGATCAACGCCGCCTTCGCGATCGACGGCCCGCCGCTGCTGGTGGCCAGCGTGGAGGGGCTGACGGGAATCCACATCGACCACTACGTCGAGCTCGGCTTCGGCAGCGTCATCAACACCGTCGACGCCTTCGGCGGGGTGGAGATCTGCCCGACGCAGGACATGAAGGACCCGATGGCCCGCCTCGACATCGCGAAGGGCTGCCAGGAGGTCGACGGCCTGACCGCGCTCGCCTACTCGCGCTCGCGTCACGTCACCGCGCTGAGCGACCTCGACCGGGTCGCCCGGCAGCGCGAGGTGATCAGCGCCCTGGGCGACGAGGCGCTCTCGCCGTGGACCTTCCTCAACCCGCTGCGCTACTGGCGCATCACCGACGCGGCCGCCGACGCCATCCGGGTCGACGAGGAGATGAACCCCCTCGACCTCGGCCGGTTCGCGCTCGCCATGACGGGCAAGAGCCAGACCTGCACGATGCCCAACCTCCCCGCGCCCAGCGACCCCAACCGCATCATCGCCGACCCCGACCGGGCCCCCGCCCTCTTCAACGCGATCATCGACGGCTCGTCGGTGCCCAAGACGGCCTGCACGCCGACCGGTCGCGCGCGCCCTTAGGGCGGGCCGTCAGGGCCGGCGGCCGGTCAGGAGGTACTGGAGCACGACGTCGTGCCCCGGGGCGACGCCGTGCTCCCGGTCGAGCTCGAGGACGTCGTGGAGCGGGGTGACCGCGACGTCGACGAGCCCGCCGCGTCGCAGGACCTCGGCCACCTCCTCGATCGAGCCGGCGTCCGCGAGCGGCAGGTGGCCGGCGGGCCGGTCCCCGTAGAGGTCGCCGAGCCCGTCGGTGAACCAGAGGCTGTCGGCCATGGCGACCACCCCGCCCGGCCGCAGCAGCCGCACCCAGCGGGCGACCGCCGCCTCGGGGTCGCGCAGCGTCCACATGACGTAGCGACCCACCACGGCGTCGAAGGATCCCGCCGGCAGGTCGGGGTCGACCGCGTCGCCGAGCAGGAACCGGGGCGGCACCCGGTCGCTCGCGGCATGCCGGACCGCGATCTCGAGCATGCCGGGCGACAGGTCGATGCCGGTCACCCGGTGACCGAGGCCGGCGAGCAGCCGCGCGACGTGACCGCTGCCGGTGCCCACGTCCAGGACGTCGGTGGGTGCCGCTGGAAGCGCAGCGGCCCACCCGCGGCCCCAGACCTCGACGTCGAGGTCGCGGCGCTCGGGGCGTTGCTGGTAGGCGTCGTAGGCGGGTGCGCGTTCGGTCCAGTAGTCGTTGATCGCGCCCTGCAGGGAGGGCGTGCGGTGCTCGGTCATGCGGAGAGGTCCTCCTCGAGGGGCCGCCCGACGGCAGCCGGGTCGGCGAACGGGGTGAAGAGCAGGTGGAGCTGGTCACGGGTGCGCACGCGCTCGACACCGATGCCGTAGACCGGCTCGAGCACCTCGGGCACGAGCACGTCCTCGACGGTCCCGGCAGCCGCGACGCCGCCGCCGCCGAGCAGGACGACGTCGTCGCAGTAGCGGGCGGCGAGGTTGAGGTCGTGCAGCACCACCACCACCGTGCGGTGCAGGTCGTGGGCGAGCGCGGCCACGAGGCCGAGGACCTCGTGCTGGTAGCGGATGTCGAGGTGGTTGGTGGGCTCGTCGAGCAGCAGGTGGGTCGCCTGCTGGGTCAGCGCGCGGGCGATGAGCACCCGCTGCCGCTCCCCTCCTGACAGGCCGGCGAACGACCTCGTCGCGAGGTGCGTCGCGCCGACGCGGGCCAGCGCGTCCGCGGCGGCGTCGTGGTCGGCCGCCCCGGCCCGCTGGAACGTCGACAGGTGCGGGGCGCGACCGAGCAGCACCGTCTCGGCGACCGTCAGCGTGCTCTCCCCGCCGTTCTCCTGCACCACGACCGCGAGGCGCCTGGCCGCGTCCCGCGCGGGCAGGCGCCGCAGGTCGTCGCCATCGACCCGCACGGAGCCCGTCGAGCTGGCGAGGGCGCCGTGGAGCAGGCGGAGCAGGGTCGTCTTGCCGCTGCCGTTGGGACCGATCAGCCCCAGCACGCGGCCGTGCGGGGCCGCGAGCCCGACCGCGCGCAGCACCTGGTCGCTGCCGTAGGACCACGACAGGTCGTCAGCGGTGATCACGAGCCGTCCCCCAGCTCGTCCACGATCCGCTCGAGGCCCGCGAACACCAGGGGGCTCGGCGGCTCGGTGAAGTTGAACAGCTGCACCAGCACGTCGTCGTTGCGGACGGCGGTCAGCTCCTCGGCCCCCGGCAGGCTGGTCAACGCCTCCTCGACGGGCCCCGGGTCGCCGTCGCTGTGGAGGAGGACCAGCACGTCCGGGTCGCGCCCGAGCAGCTCCTCGAGCGTCACCTCGAAGACACGCTCGTCGACGTCGGCGAAGACGTTGCGCAGGCCTGCGGCCTCGAGCTGCGGGTGCGCCATGCTGCCGGTGCCGTAGGCGTAGGTCGTGCCTCCTCCGACGGTCGGGTAGAGCACCGCGGCCGTCCGTCCCGCCTCCCCGTTCCCGGCGGCGACCTTCGCCTCGGTGGCGGCGAGGTCGGCGCGGAGGTCGGCCGCGGCGTCCGCGGCCTGCGCCTCGCGGCCGAACACCCTGCCGTACACCTCGAGCTGGTCGTAGACGTCGTCGAAGCCCGGCTCGCCCTCGTCCGTCCCGCAGAGCGCGGGCTCCTCGATGAGCGGGATGCCGACCGCACCGAGGGTGTCGCGGGAGAGGTTGTCGACCTGGCCGAGGACGAGGTCGGGCTCCTGGCTGATGACGACCTCCTTCGAGATCTGGAGGTGGCCACTGCTGTCCATCCGGTCGGTGAGGAGGGGGATGTCCTCGAGCTCCGCGAGGGTCTCGTCGTCGTAGTACTCCGACGGGTAGGCGCCGGCCCGCGCCGTCACCCGGTCCATCACACCGAGCTCGTGCAGGAACGGCACCGCGGAGCTCATGAGGAGCACGAGCCGCTCGGGAGCACGGTCGAACGTGACGTCGGCCCCACAGCTGCGGACGGTGACGGGGTAGGAGCCCGTGCTCGAGGAGGTCGGTGCGGGGTCGGTGGCCTCGCCACCACATGCGGCGAGCGCGCCGAGCAGCACGATCGCTGCGAGTCCGGCGAGGCCGACGGGGACGCGGGGGTGGCTCATGAGGGTCTCCTCCTCGGTGACGTCACGCGGTGCTCGCGTGCAGGCGACGGATCAGGACCAGCAGGAAGGGGGCGCCGACGAGGGAGGTGACGATCCCGATCGGCACCTCCTGCGGCGCGAAGACCGTGCGCGCGAGCACATCGGCCCAGATCAGGAGGACCGCGCCCATCAGGGCGGCCACCACGACGACTCGCACGTGGGCCCCGCCGACGGCGCGCCGGGCGAGGTGGGGCACCACCAGGCCGACGAACCCGATGCTGCCCGCGGCCGAGACCACGACTCCCACGCAGAGCGCGACCACCACGAGGAGCCGGAGCCGGAAGCGGTCGGGCCGTACGCCGAGGGCGTGGGCCGTCTCGTCGCCGACCGCCAGGGCGTCGAGCCGGCGTCCCCAGACGGTGAGGAGGACCGTCGCCCCCAGCACGACGGCGGCGACCACGGCCAGCGGCAGGTCCCACTTCGCCAGGCCGAGCGACCCGAGGAGCCAGAACATCACCGAGCGGGCGCCCTCGGCCGAGCCGGACGCGAAGATGAGGAAGCTGGTCAACGCGTAGAGGGCGTAGCCGACGGCCACGCCGGCCAGCAGCAGTCGCACCGAGGTGACCCGTCCCCCGCTGCGGGCGACGAGGAGGACCAGCACGGACGCCGCGAGCGCTCCGGCGAACGCCGACACCTGGAGCGTGTGCTCCACCAGCCCCGCGCCGACGCCGAAGAGGATCACGGCCGCAGCCCCGCTGGACGCGCCGGAGTTGACCCCGAGCAGGTAGGGGTCGGCCAGGACGTTGCGGACCATCGCCTGCAGGGCGACCCCGCAGATCGCGAGACCCGCTCCCACGAGCGCGCCCAGCACCACGCGCGGCAGCCGCACCTGCCACACGATGGCGTCGACGGGAGCACTCCAGGTGCGCTCACCGGGCCAGCCCAACGCATGGTGGCCGACCACCCGCGCGACCGTGCCCCCCGGCACCGAGAAGGCGCCGATCCCGACTCCGGCGACCACCGAGACGGCCAGCGCCGACACCAGGCCGACCAGCCACCACGTCGTGCGCCGACGCCGGGCCGTGAGCCCCAGGACGTCGGCGCTGGCGGACGGCGCCGGCCGGGTGGGCGTCGTACCGGCCGTCACCACGCCCCCTCGTTGTTGCAAGTAATTTGCAACAACGACCGTAGTGCATCAGGGCCGCTGCGCATCGGGACCCCCTGACGGCCTTGTCCGAGGAATCCGGCGGGCGTACGCTCGCGATATATCGCGATACGTCACCGATAGATCACGACGTACCGCTCCGTCGCAGACACCGATCACCGATCACCGAGGAGCACCCATGGGACACCACTGGCCCGGCGCCGACTGGCCCGGCAACGACGACAACACCAACGCTGACGACACCCCGGGCGACAACCCCGGCGCGCGCGACTACCGGCGCCCGGGCAGCCAGGACTGGAGCAGCTGGGGCAGCGCCTTCACCGGCGGTCGCGGACGCCGCGCCGCCGGCCCGCCGCCGTGGCTCGGCGAGATCTTCGGCTTCGCCTCCGCCCCCCAGCGCCCGCCCCAGCGCGGCCCGCGCGTGCGGCGCGGCGACGTGCGCACGGCGATCATCGACGTGCTGCACCGCGCCCGGAAGGCCGACGAGCCGATCAACGGCTACCAGGTGATCCAGGAGATCGCCGAGCTCAGCCACGGCGAGTGGCGCCCCTCCCCCGGCTCGGTCTACCCGACCATCCAGCAGCTGCAGGACGAGGGCCTCGTCGAGGCCGACGACGCGCGTGGGCGCCGCACCATCCGGCTCACCGACGCCGGCGTCGCGTGGGCCGAGGACAACGGCAGCGAGCTCGCCGCCGTCTGGGCCCCCTTCACGCCCGTCCAGGAGACCGCTCCCGAGCAGCCGTCCGGGCAGGCCGACATCAAGAGCGAGATCGGGCAGGTGGTCAGCGCCGTGTGGCAGCTCGCCACCCAGGGCTCGGACCAGCAGAAGAAGGCGGCCCTCGACGTGCTCGTCGACACCCGCCGCAGGCTGTACGGCATCCTCGCCGACGGGCGGGACGGCGAGCGATGACGTCGCCCGACCCTCGGGTGCGCATCGCCGACAGCGACCGCGAGCGGGCGATGGCCGACCTGGCCCTGCACTACACCGACGGCCGGCTCGACCACGAGGAGTACGACGAGCGGCTCGACGCGATCTGGACGGCGCGCACCCACGCCGACCTGGCCGTCCTGTTCAGCGACCTGCCGCTGCTGAGGGCACCGCAGCCGGTGCGCGCTCCGGCGCCCGCCACGCGCGGGGCCGGAGCCCGCTTCCGCCTGCCGCTGCTGCCGGTGCTGGCGATCCTCCTCGCGCTGAGCGTGCTCGTCGGCGCGCCGCTGTTCCTGCTGATCTTCCCGCTGATGTGGTTCGCGCACCGGCGCCGTGGCCCGGCGTGCCAGGCCCGTCACGGGCACACCGACTACCGGCGCCCGAGGCGTTCGCACGGGTGGTGAGCCAGTCGCCCCACCCGGGCCACGGCTCTGCCATCATGACCGCGTGGAATGGGAGGCGACGGTCGCGCGCACACGTGCGCCGCACGCCCTCCCACGCGCCCTGACGGCGACGGTCGTCACCGTCGGCGGGGCGGCCGCCGCACACACCTGGGCCGGCGGCACCGTGCCCACGGGCCCCGGTCTCGCGCTCGTCGCCGGCGTCGTCCTCGGCGCCAGCCTGCTGGTCTTCCGCCGCGGGGTGCCCGGCTGGGCGCTGCTGCCCGCCGTGGCCGCCGCGCAGCTCGGCGTGCACGAGTCGTTCGGGCTGGTGGCCTCCCACCACCCCGGCGACGGCCACGCCCACTCCGTCGCCTCCTCGACCCCGGCCTGGTCGTGGCAGATGCTCGCCGCGCACACCTTCGTCGCCGCCTTGGTGGCGGCGCTGTGGTGGGTCGGGCGCCGTGCCGCGTCGTACGCCGTGCACCTGCGGGCCCGACCCGCGCTGCCGGTCGCCGTCCGGCTGGGCCGCCCGGCGGAGCCGCCGCTGCACCCCACCCCCGTCCTCCTGCTGGTCCCGCCCCGGCGCGGGCCGCCCACGGTGGTCCCGTCCGCCTGAGCCCGGTCCCGGGCTCGGGTGGTCGACGCGACCCCAGACCCGCACCACATCCCAGGAGAGACATGTCCATCCGTACCCTCGCGCGCCTCGGCGTGCTCCCGGCCGCCACGGCGGCCATCGCCCTCTCGCTCGTCCAGCCCGCCGGCGCCCACGTGACCGCGACGCCGTCGACCGCGGCCGCCGGCGCCTACTCCGTCGTCACGTTCAGCGTCGGCCACGGCTGCGAGGGCTCACCCACCCGCAAGATCGAGATCCGGATGCCGGAGTCCGTGCTCTCGGTGACCCCGACCCGCCACCCGCTCTACGACGTCGAGGCCGTGCGCGAGGTGCTCGACGAGCCGGTCACCGACAGCCACGGCAACGAGGTGACCGAGCGGGTCGCCTCGATCGTCTACACGGCCCGCACGCCGCTGCCCGAGGGCCAGCGCGACGCCTTCGAGCTGTCGTTCCAGCTGCCCGACACCGAGGGCGAGGTGCTCGCCTTCCCGACCGTCCAGACCTGCCAGAAGGGCGAGACCGGCTGGACCCAGGTCCCCGCCGAGGGCCAGGACGCCGACGAGCTCGAGACGCCGGCCCCGTCGTTCGAGGTGCTGCCCGCCACCGGGGACGGCCACGGCGCGGCCGCCGAGCCGGCCGCCGACGCGGACGACGCAGCGGACGACGCTGCGGGCTCGGGCTCTGGTGCCGAGCCGGTCGCCGACGACGCGGACGACGACGGCTCGTCGGCCCTCGGCTGGGCCGGGCTCGCTGCCGGCCTGCTGGGCCTCGCCGCCGGCGGTCTCGCACTGGCCAGGACGCGCACCACCTCGTGACCGCGTCGGCGCGACCGGCGCGGCGCCACCCGACCCCCTCGGTGGGGGCACGGGTGGGCGCCGTGCTGGTCGCGCTCGCGCTCGTCGTGCTCGGCGCGGCCCCCGCGTCCGCGCACGCCGAGCTGATCGACACCGACCCCGCCGAGGGGGCGGTCGTCGAGACGGCGCCCGAGGTCGTGACGCTCACCTTCAACGAGCCGGTCCGGCTGACCTCGCAGGAGGTCGCCGTCTACGACGCCGCCGGGGAGCCCGTCGAGGCGACCGCCGGCGCCAGCGGCACCGAGGTCGCCGTCGAGCTGCCGGGCGCCGCCGGCCTCGCCGAGGGCACCTACGTCGTGTCGTGGAACGTCCTGTCCGGCGACGGCCACCCCATCGCCGGGGCGCTGACCTTCTCCGTGGGCTCCCCCAGCGCCTCCGTGTCCGCGCCGCCGGAGCCGGAGACGTCGTCGGCCGTCGTGACGGTGCTGCGCGACGTGCTGACGGTGGTGACGCTGCTGGGGCTCCTGCTCGCGGCGGGGCTCGCCCTCTTCGTCGCGCTGGTGCTCCCCCGGACGTGGACGGGCACCGCCACGCGGGCCCGGCTGCGCCGGCTGATGACGTACGCCGCGGGCGCGGGCGCCGCCGGCGCGGTGCTGCAGGTGCCGGTGGCGGCCGTCTACGGCCAGGGCCTCGAGCTCACCGACGTCGCCTCCGCGCTCGAGCCCGGCCTCGTCGTCAACGAGGTGCTCAGTGCGGTGGTGGTCGTCGTGGGGCTGGGCCTGCTCGTCCGGACGACCACCGACTCACCGCCGACCCGTCACGGCGGCGCGCTCCTGGTCGGGGCCGCCCTGCTCGCGCTGGCCGGGCCCTCGCTCGTCGGCCACACCCGTGCCTTCGCGCCGGCGCCGCTGCTGGTCGCGGCGGACGTCCTCCACCTCGTCGCGGGAGCCACCTGGCTCGGCGGCCTGGTCGGCCTGGCCCTCAGCCTGCGCGCCCTGGCCGGGCGGGAGGCGGTCGCGGCGACCACGCTGGCGCGCTTCTCCTCCCTGGCCGCCGGCGTGCTGCTCGCCGTCGCGGCGACGGGGACGTTCCTGGGCTGGCGGATCCTGGGGTCGTGGGGCGCCCTGGTCGAGACCCGCTACGGGTGGCTGCTGCTGGCCAAGGTGGGGGTCGCGCTGCTCGTCGCGGGCCTCGGCGCCTGGAACCGGTGGCGCACGCTCCCCGCGGTGACCCGCGCGGTGGGCTTCGGCGACCGCGAGCGGGCCGCCGCTGCCGTGACCCGCACGGTGCGGGTGGAGGCGGTGCTGCTGGTCGTCCTGCTCGCGATCACCGGGGTCCTCGTCAACCAGTCGCCGCGCGCAGCCTCCGTCGCCCCGGCGTCCGGCACCACCGGCGTCGGCACGGCCACCGCGGGCGACCTCCGCGTGCTCGCCGTGCTGGACCCGCGGCGCACGGGCCCCAACACGCTGCTCGTGCAGGTGCAGGATGCCTCGGGCGAGCCGTACGACCCGCCGGTGAACCCCGTCGTCGAGATGCGCACCGAGGGCCTCGACATCGGCACGGTCACGGTCACGCCGATCGCCGCCGGCACCTATCGCGGCGAGGTCGTGGTGCCGCGGGCCGGCCAGTGGGAGGTGCAGGTCAGCATCGCGCTGAGCCCCTTCGACAACCCGGTGACGACGGTCAGGCTGACCGTGCGACCGTGAGCTCGACGGGCACCGTGTGCAGGAAGCCGTCCACGCGCACCTGGGCGAACAGGCGGTAGTCGCCCGGGTCCGGGATCTCGGCGTGGAAGGTCAGCTCGGACCCGTCCTCGGTGACGTCGGGGGCGGCGAGCGGGTGCAGGTGCACCATCGCCCCGCTCTCGCGGTGGAAGCCGGTGACGTGGCTGTAGGCGCCGAGGTAGGTGCCGAGCTCGACCGGGCTCCCCGCCGCGTCGCGCACGACGAGCCGGAGCTCGCCGTCGCGCCCGGCGACGGGCGCCTGGGAGACGGCGACCGTGACCGCCCGGTCCTCCGCCGCGGTGTCACCCGGGTCGCCGGCCGGCCGCGGCAGCTCCGTGCCCAGCACGACGTGGTCGCCGTTGCCGCCCTCGTCGACGGCGATGAACTCGGTGACGACGCGGTAGGCACCGGCGTCGGGCACGTCGAACGGCGCCCGCCAGGTCCCGTCGTCGCCGCGGGCGGGGTGCAGGTGGCGGAACACGGTCAGGTCGTCGGAGACGACGTAGAGGTGCAGCTCCTTGGTGAGCTCCTCGACGAACTCGGTGACCGGCTCGCCGCGGTGGTCCTCGATCCGGAAGCGCAGCTCGCCGATGCCGCCGTCGCGCTCGCGCACCCGCACACCCGTCAGCGAGTAGCCCACCTCGCTGGCCCGGGTGCCGTCGCCGACGGCCAGCGACGTGTGGCCCTGGCCGGGCGCGTGGGTGTGGCCCGCCTCGACCTGCCCGTCCTGCCGGTCCGGTCCGTCCCCGCCGCTGCCGCAGCCGGCCAGCGCGGCGGCAGCCAGTGCCCCGGCCACGGCCAGCGGGAGGCGGCGTGCGAGGGCTGGATGGGCGGTCGTCACGACGACGATCCTCCCCTACCGCTGCCGCGCGCCGTCGCCGGCGTCGAGGGTGGCGCCGAGGTAGGTGTCGAGCAACGTCCGCAGGCTGGCGAAGTGCCGCTCGGCGGACTCCTCGTCGTACATCGACGTGTCGGCCATGGAGTAGCCGTGGGGCCCGGGGAACACCTCGTTGCGCGCCGTGAGACCGGCCTCGTCGAGGGCATCGCCGAGCGCCGCGACGGCCTCGGGCGGCATGGACGGGTCGTCGGAGGCGTGCCCGAAGGCGAAGGCTGCGCTGGCGGTGCGCAGCGCGAGGTGCGGGCTGTCGGGCGCGTCGGTCACCAGGCCGCCGCCGTGCCAGCCGCCCACGGCGACGACGCCGGGGTCCATCCCTGCCGCGCGCACGGCGATGCGGGCGCCCATGCAGTAGCCGGTGACCCCGACCTCCTCCCCGACCGTCTCGGGGCGCGAGCGCAGCGCGGTGAGGTAGGCCGGCAGGTCGCGGGCGACCAGGTCGGGCGTCAGCGCGCGGACCCGCTCCATCGCGCCGGGCATGAAGGCCTCGCGGGCCCCGGGCTCGCGCAGGTCCGCCCGCGGAGCGAGCTCGGCCGCGGTCCCCGCACGGTGGAAGACGTTGGGGGCCAGCACCGTGTAGCCCCACGTGGCGATCCGGTCGGCCATCTCCTCGATCCGCGGCCGGAGCCCGATCGCGTCGATGACGAACAGCACGCCCGGGGCGGGCGCGCCACCGGGCGCGGTCGCGAGGTAGGCCTCGGCGTCGCCGTCGGGCGTGGTCAGCGTGAGGGTCGGCACGGCCCCGAGGCTAGCCAATCGGACCCACCGCGCTGTGGCGACAGGGGTCGAAGGGCCCTGTCCAGCCCCGGTGCGCCCGCCGTACGGTCCGGGTATGGACGAGCAGATCACCCGCCTGGACACCGAGGAGTGCTGGGAGTTCCTCCGCACCCACGAGCTCGGCAGGCTGGCCCACCACCTGGCCGACGAGGTGCACATCGCACCGGTCAACTACGCCGTCGACCACGACCCGGCCACGGGCCGCCGGACGCTGTTGTTCCGCACCGCCGAGGGCTCCAAGCTGCTGGGCGTCGTGATGAACCCCGACGTCGCCTTCGAGGTCGACGAGATCGTCGGCGAGGAGGCGACCAGCATCGTGATACGGGGGCGCGCCCGCAAGCTCGAGGAGGACGAGGAGCATCGCGCCGAGAACGTCCCCCTCCGCCCGTGGGTGGGCACCGAGAAGTGGAACGTCGTCGAGGTCGAGCCGACCGAGATCCACGGCCGCCGCTTCGAGCTCTCCCGCCCCTGGCAGCACATGCTCACGGACTGACCGGGAGCCGTCCGCTCTCCGCACGGATCGGCTTGGCCGTCACCACCTTGTACTTCGTGTAGTGGAAGTGACCGTTGGGGTAGACCACCCGGTCGCTGCAGCTGATGAGCAGGAGGCGGTGCGGGCCCGTGGTCCGGAACAGCCGCTGCGGCAGCGTGCGCGTCCGGTCGTAGGTCGCGACGTCGGACACCCGGTAGCGCTGGGTCCGACCGCCCCTCGTGATGGTGACCGTGTCGCCGCGCTTGGCGCCCCGAAGGCCCCACATCGCGCCGGGACGGTCGCTTCGGTCCGAGACGTGACCGGCGACGACCGAGGTGCCGATCTTGTCGCCGAAGCCGGCGGACCTGCGCAGCCAGCTGGTCAGGGAGACCTTCTCGGGCAGTCGCATCCTCCCGCGCACGATCGTCGTGGGCACGACCGCCGCGTCCAGGCCGAAGCCCGGCGCACGCACCTTCGCGCGGGCGGCAGCCTCACGGCCGGAGCCGGGCAGGACGCCCGCGAACCCTCCGCTCACGATCGGAGCCACGTAGGGCGGCTTCGCGACGGTGGTCGTCTCCGGCGGGAGCCCGCACCGGGTGGTGGCCGCGGCGGCCGTGGCGGTCGCCTGCGTGGTCACCTGCCAGGTGTAGACGCCGGGCTCGCTCACCTCCACGGCTGCGGTGCGGCTCCAGCCAGTGCTCGCCCGCCACCGCACGGTGCGGGCGAGCGTCCCGGGCCGGCAGGAGGCGTCCGCGAGGGACTCGAACGGACCGTAGAGGCGGGCGGTCGCGGGGACCGAGGCGCCATCGGGGAGCCCGGTGATCCGGACCCGGTCGCGGAACCGCTCGCCCGGCTCGACGTCGCGGTCGGAGGTGCGGGTGCGGATCGACGGGGTGGCCACCGGGGTGGCCACCGGGTTGATCTCGACCACGGCGCCGTCGGGGGCGGAGGAGGCCGCGCCGCCGCTGGGGCCGTTGCCGGAGGCGCGGGCGACGTTGCGCAGCTGACCGGTGGCCAGATCGGCGGCGGTGACGACGTACACGCTCGTGCAGTCGACGCTCTCCCCCGGCGCCAGGCGTGCCGCGCTCGGCGGGCACGTCGGCGTCGGGAGGTCGCCGGAGCCGGTGAAGCTGTCCTCCACGATCGAGATGGCGCTCAGGGGGACGTCGCCGACGTTGGTCACGCGGAACGTGTACTGCACCTGCTGTCCGGCAGCGGTGACCGTGGCGGGGCTCGCGGTCTTGACGATCTGGAGAGCCGGCTGCTCGGTGCCGTTCAGGGTCGCCGAAGCCGAGTTGTTGGTGGGGTCGGGGTCGTAGGGCACGGCGCGCGCGCGGTCGGACGAGGCGGTGTTGGTCAGCGGGCCGGTGCGGGTGACCTGCGCGGTGATCCGCAGGACTTCCTGGTCGCCGGTGGCGGGGAGGTCCGTGGGCGCCAGCCGGCCGACGTCCCAGACGCCGGTGGCAGCGTCGTAGGTGCCGCTCGAGGCCGTGCTGCTGACGTAGGTCAGGCCGTCGGGCAGGACGTCGTCGACGGTGACATCCTCGGCGGTGTCGGGGCCGAGGTTGCGCACCCCGACCGTGAAGGTGACGTTCGCGCCGGGGACCGGGGTGGGGTCGTCGACGGTCTTGGTGACCGCGATGTCGGCGACCGGCACGAACAGCTCCTCGTCGTCGATGTTGTCGTCAGGGTTCGGGTCGTCGACCCGGGTCTGCTGGATCGCCACCAGGTTGCGATAGTGCCCCGACGCGCTGGGGCCGATCAGCACCGAGACCTCCAGCGTCGCCGTCTCACCGGATTCGAGCCGAGGGATGTTCCAGACGCGAGCCGTCTCGTCGAAGGTCCCGGCGTCGGTGGTGTGCCCGGTGATGTTGGCCTGGATGAGCGCGGGGTCGTGGGCGATCGTGTCGTCCGTGGCGTTGGGCCCGTTGTTGGTGATGGTGATCGTGTAGACGACCGTGTCGCCCGGCTGGGCGGCCGGCTGGTCGACGGTCTTGGTGATCGTGAGGTCGGCGAGCTCGACGAAGGTGGCCGCCGCCGAGGCCGAGTTGTTGGTCGGATCGACGTCGCGCTGGTCGAGGCTGGACAGGCTGGCTGCGTTGTTCTGCTGCCCGACCACCGTGCCGGTCGCGGTGATGGTCAGGGTGACCGTCGTCCCGACCGGGATGGACCCGACGGTCCAGGTGCCGGTGTCGGCGTCGAAGGTGCCGTCGCCGCTGGCGGACACGAAGGTCAGTCCCTCCTGGAGGAGGTCGGTGAAGACCGCGTTGGTGACGGTGGTCTCGGGGGCGCCCGGGACCGCGGTGTTGGTGGCGGTGACCGTGAACACCGCGTCCTGGCCGAGCGGGATCTCCGAGGCGGATCCGCCGCCGGCCGCTTCCACGGACTTGGTGACGGCGACGTCGACCGCGGGGGCCTGCGTGGTCACGGTGGCCGACGACTCGTTGTCCTCCGGGGTCGGATCGTCGAGCAGCGGCGCGTCGACCGTGGCGAGGTTGACCTTGGTCCCCACGGAGTCGAGCCGGGCGGTGATGGTGAGGGCGGCGGACTGGCCGGACGCGAGCCTGCCGACGTCCCATCGGCGCGCGGCGACGTCGACGGTGCCCTGGGAGGGGTCGGTCCCGACGATGGTCACGCCCTCGGCGCCGGTGTCGGTGACGAAGACGCCGCTCACCGGGTCGGGGCCGCGGTTGAGGACGGTCACCGTGTAGGTGACCGTGTCATCGACGACGGCCTCCTCCGGCGAGACGCCCTTGACGATCACGAGGTCGGCGTTCGGCGTGCGAACCGTGACGGTCGCGGAGTCGGAGTTGTTGGCGCTGTTGACGTCGGTGGGCGAGACGGTGGCGAGGCTGACCGCGTTGGTGAACGTCCCCGCGGCGCTGGTGTCGAGGACGAAGTCGAACGTCGCGGTCTCGCCCACGGCGAGGGCGCCGATGGTCCAGATGCTGGTGCCCGGGTCGTAGCTGCCGGTGCCACCCGACTGGGCAGGCAGGTAGGTCAGGCCGGGGGGCAGGTCCTCGCTGACGGTGATGCCGGTGCCGGGCTGGGGGCCCAGGTTGGTGACCGTCACCCGGAACGTCGCCGGCTCCCCGGCCGCGACCTCCTCGGAGCCGACGACCTCCTTGGTCACGGCCAGGTCGAGGGCGCGCGGGTTCAGCGTCACGGTGGCGCTGTTGTTGGCCGGATCGGTGTCGAGCTGGTCGAGCCGGGTCAGGGTCGCGGTGTTCGAGGTCACCCCGTTGGTGTCGACCCGCGCGGTGATGGTCAACGTGACGGCGTTGCCGACGGCCAGCGCGGGGATGGACCAGGCTCCCTCGCCGGCGGAGTAGGTGGACGGCTGCGGCCCCGACGTGTCGGCGGTCTGGAGCGTGAGCCGGCCGTCGGGGAGCAGGTCGGTGACCAGGAGGTCCGTGGCGGCCGCCGGACCGTTGTTGGTGGCGGTGACGGTGAAGGTGATCGTGTCGCCGACAGCAGGCTCCGGCTCGTCGACGGTCTTGGTGATCGCGATGTCGGTGTTGACGCCGATGGTCGCCTGGGCCTCGGGCGACTCGACCTCCTGGCCGAACGGCGTCTCCCCCCTCGCGACGGCGGTGTTGACGATGCTCCCGGCGGCGTTGGCCTGGGCGGTGTCCACGAGGTAGGTGCCGGTGCAGGTGGTCGACGCGCCCGGTGCCAGCACGTTCGTCTCGCAGACGAGGGACTCCGAGGAGACGCGGTCGTCGGTGACGGCGATGTTCGTGACCGTGGACCCACCGGTGTTCGTCACGGTGTAGAGGTAGTCGACCTCCTGCCCGGCGACGTACGGCGGGTCGGTCTGCACGGCCTTGGTCAGGTCGAGGCTGGACACCAGCGGGACGGTGACGGTCGCCTCTGGAGAGGTGATCGTGTCGCCACCGGGGTTCACCGCGCTCGCCGTGGCGACGTTGACGACCTCGCCGGCCGAGACGTCCGCCGCGGTGACCGTGTAGGTGCCTCGACAGACCGTCGTCGACCCTGGTGCCGGCGCCGGTGGGAGCGTGGTGGCGTCGCAGGTGATCGGCCCGGTGATCGTGTCGTCGGTGATCGCGAGGGTCGAGAGGTTCTCCGTCCCGGCGTTGGTGACGGTGTACTGGTAGGGGATCGCGGTGCCGGCGGTGATGACGGCGGGAAGGGTGCCCGCGCTGCGGTCGACCTGCTTCTCCAGCTGCAGCTGGGCGAGCGGGTTGACCGTCTGGACCACGGCGTTGCGGATCAGGTGGACGTCGGTCACGCCCCCGGTGGACCCCGACAGGCCGAACTTGTAGGTGCTCGGCAGGTCCGGAGGTGCCGGGACGTCGAGCTCGGTGATCCACGGGCTGCTGGCGTTGGCGGGGTTGTAGCGGACCTGGACGATGACCCGCGGGTCCGGCGCCGGGGTGACCGTGATGTTCACCTGCCGCCAGGACCCCGCGAGGGTGCGGGCGCGCAGCGTCCCGGTGCCGCCGTTGAGCGTGGTGCCGGGATCGTCGGGGTCGGTGGCGTCCGCGGGCGTGGTGGAGGCGAGGTAGCAGTAGCCGGTGAGGCCGTCTCCGGGGCCGCGCAGCGTGATCACGTTCGGGGCCACCGCGCCTTCGGCGGTCGAGGGCGAGCGTTGGCCCTCGGGGCACCCGTTCCCGCGATTCTCACCGTCGTCGTAGTAGTTGCCGTACGCGTCCAACCCGACGCCGAGCACCCCGCCCTCGACGCCCGGCTCCGCCACGCCGCCCTCGGCCGTGCGCTGTGCGTAGCCCAGGCTGCCGCCCGGCGCGCCGGTCTCGGTCAGGTTGGTGGCGCCGTCGACGAGGAAGAAACCGATGCCGTCGGCACCGGTGCCGCCGTACTGGAACTGGTCGAAGGTGATCGTCACCCCGGCCGTGGCCGGGATCGGCCGGTTGTAGAGCACGCTGCCGGCCGTCTGGGTGCTCGCGTCGGTGAGCTGCAGGTAGCCCGGGATTGCGCCGAACGTGGGCACCGGGCCGACCCGATGTGCCGCGCAGGTCGGGATGTTGGCGGCACCCGCCGGTGGTGCGATGATGGCGCCGGTCAGGCAGCTGTCGCCCTGGGCGGTCCACGCCGGGTCCGTGACAGAGCGGCCGGTGAACGTCTCCGAGACGATCGTGGTTCCGCCGGTCGGCGGGTCCGCGGAGGCCGGGTCGGCCGTCCCCTGGGCCAGGACGAGGAGCGTGGACACAGCCATGCCCCACGCGACGGTCGCGGCGATCAGGCGTCGAGTCGTGGCCACGGGCTCCACCTTCCAGGTGCGTTGACGGCTCTCCACCATGTCGCGGACCCCGTCGGCGTCCAAGGGTCGGATGGCCCGGGTCCTCGACGCAGCCAGACGCTCACCTCACCCCAAAGGACGCTCCGACGCCGACGATGACGCCCGCGAGCGCACAGGCGCCGAGGGTGCGCAGCACGGACCAGCCGCGCCAGAAGACCAGCGCGCACCCGAGCGCGGTGATGGCGAGCGCCGCGACGTCGAGCGACCCCAGGTGCGGGTACTCGACGTCGAGCGGTCCCGCGGTGACCCGCCCCGTGGAGTCGAACAGCGTGTGGAGGGCGAAGAAGACGGCGAGGCTCGCGATGACGCCGACGACGGCGGCGGTGATGCCGGCCAGCGCGGACGTGAGGGCGCGGTTGCCGCGGAGCCGCTCGACGTACGGCGCCCCGAGGAGGATGAACAGGAAGCACGGCACGAACGTCACCCACGTGGTGAGCAGTGCGGCGATGACGGCGGCGACCCACGGGTCGAGGTCGCCGGGGTGGCGGTAGGCGCCGACGAACGCGACGAACTGCACCACCATGATGAGCGGGCCGGGCGTGCTCTCGGCCAGCGCCAGGCCGCGGACCATCTCGCCGGGGAGCAGCCACCCGTAGGCGCTGACGGCCTGCTGGGCGACGTAGGCGAGGACGGCGTAGGCGCCGCCGAACGTGACGACCGCCGCGCCGGAGAAGAAGAGGCCCTGGTCGACGAAGATGCTGGACCGGCCGAACGCCACGCCCACCACGGCGACGGGCACGAACCACACGAGCAGTCCGAGGACGAGCGTGAGTGCCGCGCGACGCCCGGAGGGGCGCTCGGTGTGGAGCTGGTCGTCGCCGATGAGGGGCGTCGGTCCGTCGTCGACGACGGTCCTGGCCGGCCTGCTGAGGGTGGGCATGCGGCGCCCGAGCAGCCACCCGGCGAACGCGCTCACCCCGACGACGGCGGGGAAGGGGACGCCGAAGAACGTCAGGGCGACGAACGCGGCGACGGCGAGCGCGATGAGGGCCGGATGCCCGAGCCCCTTCCTGCCGACCCGGATGACGGCCTGGAGCACGATGGCGATGACGGCGGGCGCCAGGCCGAGGAAGAGCGAGTCGACGAGGGTGGTGTCGCCGTAGGCGACGTAGACGCCGGACAGCACGAGCAGCGCCGCGACGCCGGGGAGGATGAACAGGATGCCGGCGACCAGGGCGCCCTTGACGCCGTTGAGCAGCCACCCGACGTAGGTGGCGAGCTGCTGCGCCTCCGGGCCCGGCAGCAGGGTGCAGTAGGACAGGGCGAAGAGGAACCGCTGCTGGCCGATCCAGCGCTTCTCGTCGACGAGCATGCGCTGCATGACGGCGATCTGGCCGGCGGGGCCGCCGAAGGTCTGCAGCGAGATGGCGAACCACGCCCGGGCCGCCTCGCGCAGCGGGACGACGTCGTGCGAGTGGTCCTGCGGCTGGTGCCCACCCGACGCGTGTGCGACCACGGTGGCATGCAACCCCGCCGTCGGAGCCGAGGTCAAGCGAAACGCTCGACTTCGCGACGACCTGGTTGGTCCCGTCGTTGCACGCCCTCAGCCGCTCGTGCCGTCCAGGGCGTCGACGACGGTGACCCGGCCGCCGTCACCCGGGTCGGGAGCGGGCAGCACCGACTCGGGGTCGACGATGACGACGTCGTGGCCGTCGATCGTGAGCCGCCGCGCGACCTCGAGCAGCATGCGCCGGGCCACGTCGGTGAGGGAGTGGACCCTGGTGAGGTCGAGCGCGACCCGCGCCTGCGCAGGCACGATTCCCTCGGCCTCCCGGACGACTCGCTCGGCCCCGGCGAAGTGGATCCCGCCCTGCAGCTCGATGACCCGGGTCGCGTCCGCTCCCCTGCCGACGACGTGGTGGGACCGGACGGCCGAGCGTCCCGACGGCGGGACGTCCATCACGTGCAGCCCCATGTCGGAGGAGAACCGCTCGAACAGCGAGACCCCGCGCGTGCTGGTCCCATGGATGTCGAGGCGCGGCGAGAACGTCGCGATCCCGATCTGGCCGGGCAGGGCACCGATCAGACCGCCCGCCACGCCGCTCTTCGCGGGGATCCCGACCTGGGTGGCCCAGTCGCCGGCGGCGTCGTACATCCCGCAGGTGGCCATCACGCTCAGCACCTGCCGGACGACGGGCTCGGGGACCACCTGCTCGCCGGTGCGCGGGTTGACCCCGCGGTTGGCGAGGGTCGCGGCCATGACGGCCAGGTCACGGGCGGTGACGAGCAGCGAGCACTGGCGGGTGTAGCCCGCCACGACTGCCGTGGGGTCCTCGTCGAGGACGTCGTGGCTGCGCAGCAGGTGGGCGATGGCGAGGTTGCGGTGTGCGTGCTCCAGCTCGGAGGCGCACACCACCTCGTCGACCTCGAGGCGTCGTCCCGCGAACGCCGAGAGCCCGGACACCACCCGCTCCAGGCGCTCCGTCGCGTCCAGGCCCTCGGGCCCGGCGAGCGAGTGGGTCGTGATCGCACCCGCGTTGATCATCGGGTTGCGCGGGCGTCCGGAGCCACGCTCGAGCGAGATCTCGTTGAACGCCTCTCCCGACGGCTCGACGCCGACCTTGGCCAGCACCGCCTCGAAGCCTCGGTCGGCCAGGGCCAGGGCGTAGGCGAACGGCTTGGAGATCGACTGGATGGTGAGCCCGACGTCGACGTCACCGGCACCGTAGACCTCGCCGTCGACCGTGGCGAACACCGCGGCGAGGCGGTCGGGATCGGCCGACGCGAGCTCGGGGATGTATCCCGCCGGCGCACCGGAGGTGTCCGCCTCGACGCCCGCGAGCGCCTCGGCCAGGTAGTCGGGGATCATCGATCGCATGGCGCCTCCTGGGGCTGGGCCTCGAGCCGAGGGGTGACGAGCACGAGGGCGCTCATCCCTGCGATGCCCGCGGGTGGCGGCGGGCGAAGTCCCAGGCGATGGCGCTGGCGTCCGGGCCGGCACGATCGGCGAACAGGCCCTCGCCAGCCGGGCCGGGCCACGCATGGCCCATGCCGTGGACCAGGTAGGACTCGACCAGGGTCGCGCCGTCGCGGGTCGTGACGATGGTGCGCACGTAGCCGTGGCGCCCGTCGCGTCCCGGCACGGTCGTGGTCTCCTCGGACGTCGCCAGGCTGTCGTTGAGCAGGCCGTCGTCGACCAGGTCGCCCACGCCCACCCACTGCTCGACGAGCCGGGTGGCGACCAGGGGTGGCACCACGTCGTCCTCCGAGCCCTGGATCACCAGCAGCGGCACCTGCCGCGCCCGGTCGCCCATCTGGGACCACGCCTGCCGTGCGGTGTAGCTCGGTGGGGTCGCGTCGGGGGCGTCGGGATCCACCTGGTCCAGCCCGTACTCGCCACCGGCCACGGACGTCGCCGTCGCGAACACGTCGGGATGGGTCGCAGCGAGGATGACCGCCGTGCCCGCCCCGGACGAGGCACCGGCGACGTGCACGTGGTCCGGATCGGCGCCGTAGGTCTCGACCACCTCACGGGCGACGCCGGCGAGGAGCGCGGGCTCGCCAGTGTGCCGGTGCTGCTCTCGTGGGTCGGCCGAGCTCCAGCAGTTGACGGCGCTGCGGAACAGCCGCTGCGAGGGGTAGACGACGATGAAGCCCTCCCGGTCGGCCAGGTCGTTGAGCTGCGTCAGGGACTTCATCGAGTTCCACCCGTAGCCACTCATCCCGCACCCGTGGAGCGCCATGACGACGGGCAGCCGGGCGGTGCCGTCGTGCTGCGGCGGCAGGTGGACCTGGTAGCGCTGGGCACCGGCGGCGCCCTCGTGGACGTGGTTGCGGTCGCCCTCGTCCAGCCACCACGGCAGGCCGAGGTGGAAGACCGCCCCGGCCGTCCCCACCACGGTCACGAGCGCCACGGCGACCACAGCCACGACCCTCGGCCACCTCCGCGGCCGATTCCTCCGGTCGAGAGTCCCGACCGCCTCGACCCGCTGGGCCGGCGTGGCCTGGCTGGTCATCGCCTCATCCCAGGAACGCGCGCAGCGCGCCGTTGACCTCGTCGGCGTGCGTCCACAGCAGCCCGTGCGGCGCACCCTCGATCTCGACGTAGTCCGCGTGCGGGACGAGGTCGCGGAAGCGCCGGCCGGTGGCGTCGATGGGCAAGATGTTGTCGGCGGTGCCGTGGAGGATCAGCGTCGGCAGGCCGGCCGCGCGGACCGCCTCGGTGTCGTCGCGGAAGTCCTCGATCCAGGTCGGCACGACGGCGTACGCCGCCACGGGCGCGCTGGAGGCGGCGGTGTCCCAGCTGGCCCGGACGACCTCCTCGCTGATCCGCGATCCGAGGGTCTGGTCGAGGTTGTAGAAGTCGCGGTAGAACTGGGTGAACCAGGCGTAGCGGTCGTCCCGGGCGGCCGTCGCGATGTCGTCGAAGACCTGCTGCGGCACGCCGTCGGGGTTGTCGTCGCGCTGCACGAGGAAGGGCTCGAGCGAGGCCAGGAACGCCAGCCCGGCGACCCTCTCGGTGCCGTACGTCGAGACGTAGCGGGCGAGCTCGCCGGTGCCCATCGAGAACCCGACCAGCACGACGTCGTGCAGGTCCAGGGTCTCCATCAGGACGTGGAGGTCGGCCGCGAAGGTGTCGTAGTCGTAGCCGGTCGCGACCTTGGACGACTGCCCGAACCCGCGCCGGTCGTAGGTGATGACGCGACGCCCCGCGGCCAGCAGCTCACGGGTCTGGCGCTCCCAGCTGTGGCCGTCCAGGGGGTAGCCGTGGATGAGGACGACGGGCTGGCCCGCGCCCTGGTCCTCGTAGTAGAGCTCGATCGGGGTGCTGTTCTCGTCTCCAACGGTGATGTGTCCCATCAGGTGTTCCCTTCGGTTGCGGTCCGGTGTGCCGTGCCGACAGGCTCGCGCGGGGTCCACCGCGGTCGCGTCGGTGAAGACCACCTAGCCAGCCACGAACGGGTCTCGGTGGTCGTCACCGACGCGAAGCACCGCCGGGCGACGGCAGGCTCGGGCACGTCCCCACCACCGAGCCCAGGAGCCCAGACCCATGTCCACCGATCTCACCGTCACCAACAGCGTCGATCGCCGGCGCTACGAAGCACTCGCCGAGCACGGGACAGTCGCGGGGTTCGTCGAGTACCAGGAGACCGACGAGCTGGTCGTCCTGACCCACACCGAGGTCGACCCGTCCTTCTCGGGGCGGGGCGTCGGCAGTGCGTTGGCCCGCGCTGCCCTCGACGACATCCGCCAGCGAGGGCTGAGGGCGCTGGTGGTCTGCCCGTTCATCCTGGGCTGGCTGCGCACCCACCAGGAGCACCGCGACGTGCTCTACAACGCACCCCTCCCCCGCGACGCCGAGCGGGAGGGGTAGAACTGAGCGACATGCCACGCACCGACCATCGTCGCACCGTCATCGTCGTCGTCGTCGCCCTCGTCGCCCTCGTCGCCCTCACCGTGGTGGGTGCGCTCGCCGGTCTGGCCGACAGGTCCGGGGGGTCCGGGTCAGCCGAGGAGGCCGGCGAAGCCGTCCGGGGTGCGACACCATCAGACGCCCCGAGCCCGGGGACGGTGGCCGCACCCGCGGACGTCCGCTCCCGGCTCGCGGCGCTCGAACGGCGCCGGGGCGCCCGCGTCGGCCTCATGGCGATCGACACCGGCACCGGCGCGCGGCTCGGCCACCGGGCCGACGAACGCTTCGCGCTGGCCTCCACCGTCAAGGTGCTGCTCGCCGGCGTCGTGCTCGACCGGCTCTCGACCCGCGACCTCGAGCGGCGGCTCTTCTGGTCGGAGGACGAGCTCGTGCCCCACTCACCGGTGACGGAGATGTTCGTCGAGGACGGGATGACGGTCCGCCAGCTCCTCGACGCCGCGATCACCCTCAGCGACAACACCGCGACCAACGTGCTCTTCGACCTCGTGGGCGGCCCCGGCGCGGTCGAGGACCGGCTCGTGGAGCTCGGCGACACCGTGACCTCCGTCGACCGCGTCGAGCCGGACCTCAACGACTGGCAGCCCGGCGAGGTCCGTGACACCAGCACGCCGAGAGCGCTCGCCGATGTCGTCGAGGACCTCGCGCTGGGCGACGTGCTGGACCGCCCCGACCGGTGGCTCCTCAACGACGACCTCTTCGACAGCCTCACGGGTGCGCGGCTCGTCCGGGCGGGCGTGCCGGCGTCGTGGCGGGTCGGCGACAAGAGCGGCACCGCGTCGTACGGGACCCGGAACGACGTCGCGGTCGTGCGCCCGCCGGGCCGGGCGCCGTGGGTGGTCGTCGTGCTGACCAGGCACGACGCCGCGGATGCCGACACCGACGACGACCTGGTGGCACAGGCCACCAGGATCCTCGTCGAGCACTGGTCGTGACGGCTACAGCTCGGACTGCACCCCGGCAAGGAGCTGACGTGCCATCACGATCCGCTGGACCTGGTTGGTGCCCTCGTAGATCTGGGTGATCTTGGCGTCGCGCATCATCCGCTCGACCGGGTAGTCGCGGGTGTAGCCGTAGCCGCCGAGCACCTGCACGGCGTTGACGGTGACCTCCATCGCGACGTCGGAGGCGAAGCACTTGGCGGCCGCGCCGAAGAAGGTGAGGTCGTCGTCGCCGCGCTCGGAGCGGCCGGCGGCGGCGTAGGTCATCTGGCGGGCCGCCTCGACCTTCATGCCCATGTCGGCGAGCAGGAACTGCAGGCCCTGGAAGTCGGCGATCGACCTGCCGAACTGCTGGCGCTCCTTGGCGTACTCGAGGGCGTAGTCGAGCGCGCCCTGCGCGACGCCGACCGCCTGGGCGGCGATGGTCACCCGGGTGTGGTCGAGGGTCTTCATCGCGGTCGTGAAGCCGGTGCCCTCCTCGCCGATCATCCGCGAGGCGGGGATGCGGACCTTGTCGAGGTAGACCTCGCGGGTCGGGCTGCCCTTGATGCCGAGCTTCTTCTCGGGGGCACCGAAGGAGACGCCCTCGTCGGACTTCTCGACCACGAACGCCGAGATGCCGCCGCGGGTCTTCTTCTCCGGGTCGGTGACGGCCATGACGGTGTAGTACTCCGACTCCCCCGCGTTGGTGATCCAGCGCTTCACGCCGTCGAGCACCCACTCGTCGCCGTCGCGCACCGCGCGGGTCTTCATGCCGCCGGCGTCGGAGCCGGCGTCGGGCTCGGAGAGGCAGTAGGAGAAGCCGCCCTCGCCGCGGGCGAGCGCGCCGAGGTAGTGCTGCTTGAGCTCCTCGGACCCGGCGATCTGCACGGGCAGCGAGCCGAGCTTGTTGACCGCGGGGATCAGGGACGACGACACGCAGGCGCGGGCGACCTCCTCGATGACCAGCACCGTCGCGAGCGCGTCGGCGCCGGCGCCGCCGTAGGCCTCGGGGACGTGCGGGGCGTGGAAGTCGGAGGCGAGCAGCGCCTCGGCCGCCTCGTGGGGGTAGCGGGCCTCCTCGTCCACGGCGGCCGCGAACGGCGCGATCTTGGCGTCGGCGACGGCGCGGACGGCCTCGCGGATGGCCTGGTGCTCCTCGGAGAGGGCGTAGAGGGGGAACTCGCTCATGCCGGAATTGTAGGACGTCCATGCTTCTGCGCGGAGACGACGGCGGTGTGGCCATCCCCACTACCCGTCCCGCTCCGATCCGTGGTCCGATCCGTGCTCCGATCCGTGCTCCAGGCGGGGAACGACGAACGCCCGGCCGGTGCCGAGGCACCGACCGGGCGGGAGAGGCGTGGAGCGGGTCAGCGGACCCGGATCACGACCTTCTTGTCCTTCGACTTCTTGGTGTAGTCGTCACCGAGGTAGAGCACCTTGAGCTTGGTCTTGCCAGCCGGCAGCGCCTTCTTCAGCGTGATCTTCGTCTTGCCCTTGGCGTTGAGGACGCCCTTGCCGACGGCCTTCTTGCCGAGCATGACCTTGACCTTGCCGGTCGGCACCTCGTTGGCCGCCTCCACGACGACCTTCAGCTTGGTCTTCGTGCCGAGCTTGGTGACCTTCTTGGCCGGGGTGGCCTCGGTGGTCGACTCGTTGGGGGCGAGGACGATCGAGCCGAGGCTCGACGGGGAGCCCGCCTTGAAGACGCACGGCACGTCCGCGAGCATCGTCACGTCGCCCTGCTTGGTCGCGGTGAACTTGAACGCCGACGGCACCACGATGTCGTAGGTGCCCTTGCCCGGCAGGTTCACCGGCACCGTGCCGGCCGGGACCGCGCCCGGGGTGGCGAGCGGATTGGGCGTGTCGAGCTTCACCGGGGTGTTGGCCGTCGCCGGGAGGGCCGTCTGCGGGAAGCGCACGTTCTGCAGGGGCAGGTCCGCGGCGGCGTCGGAGGACAGCTCGTCGAGGGTGGCGACCATGTCGTTGGAGAAGCCGCCGATGCTGGTGGCCTGGAAGAGGCCCTTCGCGGCGTCGACGACGTCGCCCGGGAGGGTGACGCTGAGCAGCACCGGGATGGACGGAGCGTCCAGACCGGCGTTGGCCGCGGCGGGCAGGGTGGCCGTGATCGCGACGGGGATGTCGCGGGCGCCCAGCGCCGGGAAGGTGCAGGTGTAGGTGGTCGAGGCGGTGGCCGCGGTCGCGGTCGGCGCCGCCAGGGCGACCATGGCGCCAGCGGTCAGCGCGCCGGCAGCAGCGACGGCGCCGAGGCGCCGGGATGCGGTGTGGAGCATGTGGAGTGTTCCCTCCGTGGATGTGATGTGACGTGGCTCATCCCACCACATCGCCCCACGAGGCGACACCACCCCCGCAGGTGTCGCTACCAGTTGGTAACCACGGCGCGCTCCGGGACGCTCCGCTGGTGGGTCCGCCCGGCTACCGTGACGCCATGGGCAGCGACTGGCAGGACCCCGCGGTCATCGACCGGATGCTCGACGAGACGCACACCTGGGCCGTCGTCGGGCTGTCCGGCGACCCCAGCCGCACGGCGTACTCGATCGCGGCGCTGCTGCAGGAGCGCGGCAAGCGGATCATCCCGGTGCACCCGGTGTTCGCCGACCCCGGCGCCCCGGCCGTGCTGGGCGAGCAGGGCTACCCCACCCTCGCCGACGTCCCCGACCCGATCGACGTCGTCGACGTGTTCCGTCGCTCCGAGGCGGCCGGCGAGTTCGCCGACCAGGCCGTCGCGGTGGGGGCCGGCGGCGTGTGGTTCCAGCTCGGGGTCGTCGACCGCGACGCCTACGCCCGCACGACCGCGGCCGGCGTGCCGATGGTGATGGACACCTGCCCGGCCATCGAGTGGCGCCGGCGCGGCCGCTGAGCCCGGCGCGGGCGGCGTCTCAGACGACGCCCATCGCCAGCATCGCGTCCGCGACCCGGACGAAGCCGGCGATGTTGGCACCGAGAACGTAGTCGCCGGGCCGGCCGTAGTCGTCGGCGGCCGCGGCGCACCGCTCGTGGATGCCCGCCATGATCTCGGCCAGCCTGGCCTCCGCGTGGTCGTGGGTCCACGAGTCGCGCGAGGCGTTCTGCTGCATCTCCAGCGCGCTGGTCGCGACGCCGCCGGCGTTGGCCGCCTTGCCGGGCGCGAAGAGCACGCCCGCGTCCACGAACGTCGCCACGCCGGCGGGCGTGGTCGGCATGTTCGCGCCCTCGGCGACCACGACGCAGCCCTGCTTGACCAGCGTCCGGGCCGCGACGTCGTCGAGCTCGTTCTCGGTCGCGCACGGCAGTGCGACGTGGCACGGCACGTCCCAGATCGACCCTCCCGCGACGTAGGACGCCCCGGGGCGCCGCTCGGCGTACTCGCTGATCCGCGCCCGCTCGACCTCCTTGAGCTGCTTGAGCAGCTCGAGGTCGATGCCGGCCTCGTCGACGACGTAGCCGCCGGAGTCGGAGCACGCGATCACCGTGCCGCCCATCTCGTGGACCTTCTCGATGGCGTAGATGGCGACGTTGCCCGAGCCCGAGACGACGACCCTCCTGCCGTCGAGGGACTCGCCGCGCTGGCGCAGCATCTCGCGCACGAAGAAGGCGGTGCCGTAGCCGGTGGCCTCCTTGCGGACCGCCGACCCGCCCCACCCGGTGCCCTTGCCGGTGAGCACGCCGGACTCGTAGCGGTTGGTGATCCGCTTGTACTGCCCGAACAGGTAGCCGATCTCGCGCCCGCCCACGCCGATGTCGCCGGCCGGCACGTCGGTGTACTCCCCGATGTGGCGGTAGAGCTCGGTCATGAAGGACTGGCAGAAGCGCATCACCTCGCCGTCGGAGCGACCCTTGGGGTCGAAGTCGGCGCCGCCCTTGGCGCCGCCGATCGGCATGCCGGTGAGCGCGTTCTTGAAGACCTGCTCGAAGCCGAGGAATTTCACGATGCCCAGGTAGACGCTGGGGTGGAAGCGCAGGCCGCCCTTGTAGGGGCCGAGCGCCGAGTTGAACTCCACCCGGAAGCCGCGGTGGATCTCCACCCGGCCGGTGTCGTCGACCCACGGCACCCGGAAGATGATCTGCCGCTCGGGCTCGCAGATCCGCTCGATCACCCGGGCGTCGGCGTACTCCGGGTGGCGCGCCACGACGGGCCCGAGGCTGTCGAGCACCTCGCGCACCGCTTGGTGGAACTCACCCTCGCCGGGGTTGCGCTGGACGACGAGGTCGTAGATCGAGTGCAGTCGGGAGTCCTCACGGGTCACCACCGCACCCTAGGCACTCGCCGCGACCCTGGCGCACCGGGTCCGAGTCCTGAGCCGTCGCTCACACCTCGACCGTGGCCTCCGCCATCGTGATGCCGAGCTGTCCGAGCGCCTCCTCCAGCACCCACATCACGTCGAGGGTGTCCTGCAGCGGCATCACCGGGCTCTCGGTCAGCCCGGCCGCCAGGCAGCGCTGCACCTCCTCGGCCTGGTGGACGTAGCCGCGGCCGCTGGGCAGGCGCTCGACCTCCTCGGGCTCGCCGCCGTTGCGGCGTACGACGACGGTGCTGGGGTGGTAGAACGGCGGGACGATCTCGACGGACCCCTCGGTGCCCACCAGGAGCGCCCGGCCGGGCGTCTGGCTCGCGAGCGTGCAGGTCA
The DNA here is from genome assembly GCF_058355585.1 of Nocardioides sp. Z13_37. Lineage (NCBI taxonomy): Bacteria > Bacillati > Actinomycetota > Actinomycetes > Propionibacteriales > Nocardioidaceae > Nocardioides > Nocardioides sp. Z13_37. The sequence continues at coordinate 156,046 of NZ_JBZGDV010000006.1, forward strand.
GCGACGCGGCGCGGCCGTCGTCGTAGGACAGCTGGATCGCGGCCGAGCGGTCGGCCCCGTCGGGGTAGGTGGTGCCGGTGGCGGTGACCCGGTCCGGGCGGCCGAGGACGTGCTGGGCCAGGGAGACCGGGTAGACGCCGAGGTCGAGGATCGAGCCGCCGCCGAGCGCGAGGTCGAACAGCCGGCTCGCCGGGTCGTAGTCGCGCTGGGCGCCGAAGTCGGCCTGCACCAGCAGCACCTCGCCGATCTCGCCGGCCGCCACGAGGTCGCGCACGTGCGCCACGGCGGGCTGGAAGCGGGTCCACATGGCCTCCATGCAGAACACGCCGGCGGCGCGGGCGGCGGCCACGACCTCCTCCGCACCGGCGAGGGTGGCGGTGAACGCCTTCTCGACCAGCAGCGGGGTGCCGGCCTCGATCGCGGCCATCGCGAGGTCGTGGTGCTGGGGGTGCGGGGTGGCGAGGTAGACCACGTCGACGTCGCCGCGCCGGCCCGCCTCGAGCAGGTCGCGATAGCTGCCGGCACCCGCGCCGTCGGCGGCGAGGCGGGCGGCGAAGTCGGCCGCCGAGGCTGGCGAGCGGCTGCCCACGAACGCGACCTCCGCGTCGGGCGTCACGGCGAGGTCGGAGGCGAAGGCGGCGGCCATGCCGCCCGTGGCGGCGATGCCCCAGCGTGTGGTCATGCCCCGACCCTAGACATCGCCGCACCGGTGCGCGGCGACCTCACGCGCGGTGCTGCCACACCGCGTCCACCACGTGGGCCGCGATGGCCAGGCTGGAGGTCGCCCCGGGAGAGGGCGCGTTGCGCACGCAGGTGACGCCGTCGGCGCGGGTGATGCGGAAGTCGTCGACGAGGCTGCCGTCGCGGTCGACCGCCTGGGCACGGACGCCGCTGCCGGCGCGGGTCACGTCGGCGACCCCGATGCCGTCCACGTAGCGCGAGGCCGAGCGCATGAACGCCCGCCGGGACGCCGAGCCGACCACCTCGCCGACGCCCGTGCGCCAGTGGGTGCGCGCCATCCGCCAGAACCCCGGCCACGCGAGGGTGTCGCGCAGGTCGGCGGGCGAGACGTCGCGGCGGCGGTATCCCTCCCGCCGGGTCGCCAGCACGGCGTTGGGGCCCACCTCCAGCGACCCGTCGACCCGCCTGGTGAAGTGCACGCCGAGGAAGGGGTAGCGCGGGTCGGGCACCGGGTAGACCATGCCGCGCACCAGGTCCTGCTTGTCGGTGCTGACGGCGAGGTACTCCCCGCGGAACGGCAGGATCGCCGGGCCGCCCTCGCCGTCGACCAGCGCCGACACCCGGTCGGCCTGCAGGCCCGCGGCGACCACGACGTGGTCGAACCGCAGCGGCGTCGGGTCGCCGTCCACCTGCACGAGCACCGCGTCGCCGTCGCGCCGGATGCCGACCACGCGCGCACCGAGGCGGACGCCGCCGCCCGCCGCGAACACGTCGTCGGCGAGCGCCGCGGTGATCGCCGGGTAGTCGGTGATGGCGGTCTGCGGCGAGTGGAGCGCCGCCAGCCCGCGAGCGTGGGGCTCGACGTCGGCGATCTGCCCGGCGGTGAGCCGGCGCAGGCCGGGCACGCCGTTGGCGCGAGCGGTCTGCTCGAGGGCGTCGAAGCGGCCCATCTCGTCGGCGTCGACCGCCACGACGAGCTTGCCGCACTCGTCGTAGGCGATGTCGCGCTCGAGGCAGAAGTCACGGAGCAGGCCGCGCCCGCGCGCGCAGAGCTCGGCCTTGAGGCTGCCGGGGCGGTAGTAGATGCCGGCGTGGACGACCCCGGAGTTGTGCCCGGTCTGGTGGGCGGCCAGCCGCTCCTCCTTCTCCAGCACCACCACCTCGGCGCCGGGGCGGCGGCGCACCACCTCGCGCGCGATGGCGACGCCGAGGATGCCCCCGCCGACCACGCCGACCCGCTGCTCCCCCATGGACGAGACGCTCGCGGCTCACCCGGCCGCCGTCAAGCGAGAGGGGGTTTCATCCCACAATGGGGGGATGCGCGACCTCCACGTCCCGGCCGGACCCGGCCTGCCCGACGGGTTGGTCGTGCCCGCGGCCGAGCTGGTCGAGCGGTTCTCGCGCTCCCCCGGGCCGGGCGGCCAGTCGGTCAACACCAGCGACTCACGCGTCGAGCTCGACTTCGACGTCGCCACCTCGCAGGCCCTCACCGACGCGCAGCGGGCGCGGGCCCTGCGGCGCTGGCCCTCGGGGCGGGTCAGCATCGCGGCCTCCGAGCACCGCTCCCAGCACCGCAACCGGGTGGCGGCCCGCGAGCGCCTCGCCGACCTGCTGCGCGAGGCGCTCGCCCCGCCACCGCCGTCGCGTCGGCCCACGCGTCCCAGCCGCGGGGCGAAGGAGCGGCGCCTGAAGGCGAAGAAGCAGCGCGGTCAGACCAAGGCGCTGCGCGGCCGGGTCGACGACCAGAAGCCGGGCTAGAAGCCGACCCGCGGGGTGTCGCCGGCCGCGGCGCGGCGCACGACCTCGCCCTTGGCGTGCGCGGTCTCGGCGAGCCCGGCCTGGTAGTCGACGAGGCGCTGCTGGAGGTCGGGGTCGCCGGTGCCGAGGATGCGGGCGGCGAGGATGCCGGCGTTCTTGGCGTTGCCGATGGCGACGGTGGCGACGGGGATGCCGCCGGGCATCTGGACGATGGAGAGCAGGGAGTCCATCCCGTCGAGGTACTTCAGCGGCACCGGCACCCCGATGACCGGCAGCGGCGTGACCGAGGCCAGCATGCCGGGCAGGTGGGCGGCGCCACCGGCGCCGGCGATCACGACCGACAGCCCGCGGGTGTGCGCCTCGCGGCCCCACGCGATCATCTCGGTGGGCATCCGGTGCGCGGAGAGGACGTCGGCCTCCCAGGCCACCCCGAGCTCGGTGAGCACCTCGCCGGCGGCCTGCATGACCGGCCAGTCGGAGTCGGAGCCCATCACGATCCCGACGCGGGGGCCGGCCTGCTGCGTGTCGCTCATCTGCTCGCCATCCTGTCTCTCGCCCTCACTCGCTCTCGTTGCCCAGGTCGCCACGGAACCACGCAGCCGCGTGGCGGGCCCGCTCGAGGCAGTCCTCGAGGTCGTCGCCGTAGGCGTTGACGTGCCCGACCTTGCGCCCGGGGCGCAGGTCCTTGCCGTAGAAGTGAACCCGCAGTCGCGGGTCGCGCGCCATCGCGTGCGGGAGGCCGTCGTACAGCCGGCCGGAGTCGGTGGGGCCGCCGAGGATGTTGACCATCACTGTCCAGCGCTCGCGGGGTGCGGGCGAGCCGAGCGGGAGGTCCATGACGGCGCGCAGGTGGTTCTCGAACTGCGACGTCACGGCTCCGTCCTGGGTCCAGTGGCCGGTGTTGTGCGGACGCATGGCCAGCTCGTTGACCAGGATCCGGCCGTCGGTCGTCTCGAAGAGCTCCACGGCGAGGATGCCCGTGACGTCGAGGGCGCCGGCGACCCGCAGGGCGATCTCCTGCGCCTGGCCGGCGAGCGCGGGCGCGAGGTCCGGCGCGGGGGCGACGACCTCGTGGCAGATGCCGTCGAGCTGGGTGGAGGCGACGACGGGGTAGGCCGCGGCCTGGCCGCTGGGCGAGCGCGCCACCAGCGCCGAGAGCTCGCGCCGGAAGTCGACGAGCTCCTCGGCCAGCACCTCCACGCCGGCCGCGGCGGCGGCGTCGAAGGCGGCCTGCGCCTGGGCCAGGTCACGCACCACCCACACCCCCTTGCCGTCGTAGCCGCCCCGGGTGGTCTTGAGCACGCACGGCAGGCCGAAGGCGGCCACGTCGTCGGTGGAGGCGACCACGGCGTTGCGGGGGCAGGGCACGTCGAGCTCGGCGAGCCGGCGCCGCATCACCGCCTTGTCCTGGGCGTGCACGAGGGCGTCGGGGCCGGGGCGTACGGCGACCCCGTCCGCGGCGAGCGCGCGCAGGTGGGCCGTCGGGACGTGCTCGTGGTCGAAGGTGACCACCGCCGCCCCCTCGGTCACCCGGCGCAGCGTGGGCAGGTCGGTGTGGTCGCCGACGAGGTGGTCGGGGATCACCTGGGCGGCCGAGACCCCCTCGGCCTCCGCGAGCAGGCGCAGCGGGAGCCCGAGCGCGATCGCGGGCTGGGCCATCATCCGCGCCAGCTGGCCGCCCCCGACGACAGCGAGCGTGGGAGCGCGGTGCGAGCCGGTCGAGGACACGCCCGGAGCCTATAGAAGCCGCCCACGCGGCGGGGCCGGGGGCTTGACGTCGAGACACCGCAGGTTGTTAAGTGCTTCACAATTACCGATCCCGAGCCCGTCTCCCGCCGCTTCGCCCTCGCGCTCCACCGGGCGACGGCCCTCGTCGACCGGGTGGCCGACGCCCACCTCCGCCCCGCCCACGGCATCGGGGTGTCCGAGCTGGCCGCCCTGGCCACCATCGACGCGCTCGAGCCCGCGCGCCAGAGCACCGTCGCGGCGGCCCTCGACGTCTCGCGCTCCGCGGTGACGCAGCGCCTGGCGTCGCTGACCCGCGACGGCCTGGTCGCCGTCGTCGCCGATCCGGGCGACCGTCGGGCGAACGTCGTGGGGCTGACGCCCGAGGGTCGGGCGCTGCTCGCCGCCGCGTGGGAGTCGCTCGCCCGGCACGACGACGGGCTGGAGGAGGGCGTCGACGTCCCCGCCCTCGTCGCCGCGCTCGACCGCGTCGCCGCCAACGCCGAGCGGCACCTCGCCGCGGTGCGCCGGCCGTGAGCGCTCCCGACCTCGTCGCGGTCCTCGTCGCCGCCGTGGTGCTGGCCGCGATCGCCGGGGTCCAGGTGCTGGTGGCGGCCGGACGGCCCCACGGACGGCTCGTGTGGGGCGGCCGGCACGAGGTGCTGCCGAGGGGCCTGCGGATCGGCAGCGCGCTGTCGGTCCCGCTGTACGCCGCCGTGGTCGGCGCCCTGCTCGTGCGCGCGGGCGCGTGGGGCACCGCCGGCACCGCGGCCCACGTGGTCGCGTGGGTGCTGGTCGGCTACTTCGCCCTCGGCGTCGTGCTCAACGCCGTCTCGCGCAGCCGTCCCGAGCGGCTGGCGATGACGCCGGCCTGCGTCGTGCTCACGGCCTGCTGCCTGGTCGTGGCGAGCGGCTGACCGATCAGCCGGAGACCGTGCTGGCGACCGGCTCGAAGCGCAGGCCGCGGCCGCGGTGGGTCGTGATCAGCGTGGGGTTGCGCGGGTCGTCGCCGAGCTTGCGACGCAGCCAGCCCAGGTGCACGTCGATGGTCTTGGAGTTGGTGTAGAAGGTCGTCTGCCACACCTCGGCCATCAGCTCGCCGCGGGTGACGATGTCACCCGGTCGCGCCATCAGGGCGTGCAGGAGCTGGAACTCCTTGCGCGAGAGCCTGATCTCGCGCTCACCACGCCACACGCGTCGGGAGAGGGGGTCGAGTCGCACGTCCTGCACAGCCAACACGGCCTGAAACGTAGGGATGACCGGGCGCCCGTGTGACCCTTATGGGTGAGAAAGGGGCCAGTGGTCTGGTCCAGGGACCTGTCAGCGGCGGCGCACGGCGACGGGCTCGACGAGGCCGAAGCCGCGCACCGGACGGGCCGGCAGCCGCCGGTCCTCCCACTCCTCGTCGGGCAGCAGGTCGGCGGTCTTCTGGTCGACGATGAGCCGGTTGCGGCGCGCGACCTGGGTGAGCCGGGCGGCCATGTTGACCGGGGGTCCGAAGATGTCGCCCAGCCGCTGGACGACCGGGCCGCTGGCGAGGCCGAGGCGCACGTCGGGCATCTTCGGGTCGCGCCCGATCACGTTGATGATCCCCTCGGCCACCCCGACCCCCTCCTCGGCGGTGTTGGTGACGAAGAGGACCGAGTCGCCGAGGCTCTTGATGATCCGGCCGCCGATGCGGGCGACCACGTCCTGGCACCTGCTCTCGAAGACCTCGACGAGGTCGCCGATCTCGTCGCGGTCGAGGGTGTTGGACAGCGCGGTGAAGGAGACCAGGTCGGCGAACCCGACGGTCACCTCGATGGTGTGCAGGTCCTCGTCCTTGGCGCCCATCGCCTCGATCCGGCCGACCGCGGCGGCCAGGTGGCGGCGCCACGCGTAGACGAGGAGCCGCTCGAAGGGCGGGTTGACCTCGTCGATGAGCCGCATGGCCGAGCCGACGCGCGAGCCGGTGGCCTCCTCGCCGGCCTCCATCTCCTCCACCCGGCTGACGAGCGTGGAGACCTCCCAGTCGGCCAGGCGCGCCATCGTCTGGCCGACGCCGCGGGTGAGGTTGACGGCCACGTCGAAGTCGACGGCACCCGAGTCGACGAAGCCCATGAGGGTCGCGACGGCCTCGATGTCGGCGGCCGTGTAGGCCTTCTCCCCCGTGAACTCGGGGAAGCCGAGCGCGCGCCACAGCCGGCGCGCCTGCTCGACCGTCACGCCGGTCTGCTCGGCGACCTCGACGGCGTTGAACGCCGGGTCGCTGCGCAGGATCGCGTGGTCGAGCTGCTCCCCCGGCGGACCGGGGTCGGGGACCGGGTCGGGGTCGGGCTTGGCGCCTCGACGCCTGCGCTCAGGCGCCATCGTCGCGTCGGTCGCCACCCGAGAGGTGGTGCAGCTCGTCGGAGACCTGCAGCTGCACCTGCTCCACGTCGGGGATGTCGTGGAGCCGGACGCTGCCGTCGGTGCTGGCGTCGGTGACGACCAGCGTGCCGCAGCCGAAGACGCGGTCGATCACGTCGATTTCGAAGTCGACGCCGCTGATGCGGTTGAGCGGGATGGTGCGACCGGACTTCGCGATGAAGCCGGTGCGCTTGATGAAGCGACGGTTGGTGAAGGTGTAGGTCGTGGTGAGCCAGCGCAGCAGGGGGCCGACGACGAACCACACCGCCACCGCGGCGAACAGGGCCCAGACGACCAGGCTCGCGACCCGGGGCTCGATGAGCCGGTCGAGGAGGACGGCGGCCGCCAGCGCCACCAGCACGGCGAGACCGGGGAGGATCAGCGCCTTGACGTGGGTCCGGGTGGACACGACGACGCGCTCACCGGGGTTGAGGAGATTGCTCGGGAACGGCACGCGCCGATCATGTCACTAGGCGGGACGCACGTGCACCACGTCGCCCGCGGCCACGACGAACGTCCCGTCGTCGGTGCCGACCACGAGCGCGCCGCTCCCGTCGATGTCGAGGGCCTCGCCGCGGCGTACGTCGCCGCCGGGCAGGTGGACGTCGACGGTCCTGCCGAGCGTCACGCACACGTCGGCGTACGCCGCGCGCAGCGAGTCGACGTCGTCGAGCAGCCCCTGCAGGCCGTGCAGCGAGCCGAGCACCTGGCCGAGCAGGCCGGTGCGCTCGACCGGCTCGCCCGTCTCGAGGCTGATCGAGGTCGCCAGCGCGACCGGGAGCTCGTCGAGGGTCTGGTCGACGTTGATGCCGACCCCGACCACCGCCGTCGGGCCGGCGGGGGTCTCCACGCGCTCGACGAGGATGCCGCACACCTTGCGCCCGCTGCCCGAGCCGCCGTCGACGAGCACGTCGTTGGGCCACTTGAGGGCGATGTCGGGCAGCCGGTCGGCGAGCGCGGCCTGCACGGCGTACCCGGTGAGGAGCGGCAGCCACGACCACGAGGCCGGCGGGAGGTCGGGGCGCAGCAGCACCGAGAACGTCAGCGAGGAGCGCGCCGGCGTCTCCCACACCCGGTCGAGGCGACCGCGCCCGGCGGTCTGGTGCTCGGTGACCAGCACCAGGCCCGGCTCCTCGCCCGCACGGGCCCGCTCGGCGACGGCGGCGTTGGTCGACGAGACGGCCTCGACGACCTCGACGCGCCACCCGGCCGGGGCCACCAGCCGGTCGAGGTCGAGGGGTGGGCGCGGTGCGGGCTCGGGCGTCATGGGGTCTAGATTGCCCCACGGGCCGAGCACGCAGCACCGGTCCCCAGACCGTCTCGCACCGTCTCGAGCAGACACGACCCCAGCACAGGAGGCCACCGCGTGAGCGCACAGCCCGGTGAAGGCACCGACGTCCCCCCGCCGTCGGAGATCGACGTCCACACGACCGCGGGCAAGCTCGCCGACCTCGAGCGCCGACTCGACGAGGCGGTGCACGCCGGCTCGGCGCAGGCGATCGAGAAGCAGCACGCCAAGGGCCGCCGGACCGCCCGCGAGCGCATCGAGATGCTCTTCGACGAGGGCACCTTCGTCGAGCTCGACGAGCTCGCGCGGCACCGCTCGACCGCGTTCGGGCTGGAGAAGACCCGGCCCTACGGCGACGGCGTGGTGACCGGCTACGGCGAGGTCAACGGCCGGATGGTGTGCGTGTTCAGCCAGGACTTCACCGTCTTCGGTGGCTCGCTGGGCGAGGTCTACGGCGAGAAGATCACCAAGGTGATGGACCTCGCGATCAAGACCGGCTGCCCCATCATCGGCATCAACGAGGGTGCCGGCGCCCGGATCCAGGAGGGCGTGGTCTCCCTCGGCCTCTACGGCGAGATCTTCCGCCGCAACGTGCACGCCTCCGGCGTCATCCCCCAGATCAGCCTGATCATGGGCAACTGCGCGGGCGGGCACGTCTACTCCCCGGCGGTCACCGACTTCACCGTCATGGTCGACCAGACCTCGGCGATGTTCATCACCGGCCCCGACGTGATCAAGACCGTCACCGGCGAGGACGTCACGATGGAGGACCTCGGCGGCGCGCGCACCCACAACACGAAGTCGGGCAACGCCCACTACATGGCCTCCGACGAGGAGGACGCCATCGAGTACGTCAAGGCGATGCTGTCCTACCTCCCGCAGAACAATCTCGACCCCGCACCGGTGCACGACCCCGAGTCGGGCGAGGCGCCCGACATGGAGGTCACCGACCTCGACCGGGCCCTCGACACGATCATCCCCGACTCGCCCAACCAGCCCTACGACATGCACGACGTGATCACGGCGGTGCTCGACGACGAGGAGTTCCTCGAGGTCCAGGAGCTGTTCGCGCCCAACATCCTCGTCGGCTTCGGCCGCGTGGAGGGCCACACCGTGGGCATCGTGGCCAACCAGCCGATGCAGTTCGCCGGCACCCTCGACATCGACGCCTCCGAGAAGGCCGCCCGGTTCGTCCGCTTCTGCGACGCGTTCAACCTCCCGGTGCTCACCTTCGTCGACGTCCCCGGCTTCCTGCCCGGCACCGACCAGGAGTGGAACGGCATCATCCGCCGCGGCGCCAAGCTGATCTACGCCTACGCCGAGGCCACCGTCCCGCTGGTCACCGTCATCACCCGCAAGGCCTACGGCGGCGCCTACGACGTGATGGGCTCCAAGCACCTCGGCGCCGACATCAACGTCGCCTGGCCCACCGCCCAGATCGCCGTCATGGGCGCCCAGGGCGCGGCCAACATCCTGCACCGCAAGACCCTCCAGGCCGTCGCCGACGAGGGCGGCGACGTCGAGGCCCGCCGCGCGGAGCTGGTCGACGAGTACGAGACCACGCTCGCCAACCCCTACATCGCGGCCGAGCGGGGCTACATCGACGCCGTCATCGCGCCCCACGAGACCCGCGTGGAGATCGTCCGCTCGCTGCGGCTGCTCCGGTCCAAGCGGGAGTCCCTCCCGGCCAAGAAGCACGGGAACATCCCCCTCTGATGGCCGCCGCGAGCCAGCCCGACCCCGCCGCGCGCACGCCCCTGCTGCGGGTCGTCAACCCGGACGCGACACCCGAGGAGGTCGCCGCGCTGGTGGCCGTGCTGTCCGCGCTGGGCTCCGGCGCCGGCGCTGCCCCGGCGCGCCCGCGGCCGGCGTGGACCGACCCCGCCCGAGGCGTACGCGGCCCGCACCGCCACGGCCCCGGGTCGTGGCGCTCGAGCGGCCTGCCCGGCTGATCGCCGCGGGACCACGGCAGGGCTAGGGTCGCGCCGTGAGCCCACGCACCGTCGACACCCTCTGCAACGCCTACGTCGAGGACTACTGCGCCCTCGACCCGCTGACCGCCACCTCGATCGGGGTGGCCGGGCACGAGCACGAGCTGACCGACTACTCCCCCGCGGGCTTCGACGCCCGCCTCGAGCTGGCGCGCCGGGCCGTCGCCGCGGTCGAGGCGGCCACCCCGGCCGACGACCGCGAGACCGCGGCGCGCGACTCGTTCCTCGAGCGCACCCGGCTGGAGATCGAGCTGGAGGAGGCGGGCGTCAACCGCTCGCGCATGTCGGTGCTGTGGAGCCCACTGCACGAGATCCGCGGGGTCTTCGACCTGATGCCCACCGAGGGCGAGGCGGCCGTCGCCGCGATCGCCTCGCGCCTCGCCGGCGTGCCGGCCGCCCTCGAGGGCCTGCGGGTGACGCTCTCCGACGAGGCGCGCCGCGGCAACGTCGTCGCCGCCCGGCAGTACGCCGAGGTGGCCGAGCAGGTGCGCCGCTGGACCGGGCAGACGGGCGAGGCGGGCGACTTCTACCTCAACCTCGTCGAGCGCCTCGACGGCGGCGACGCGACCCACCTGCGTGCGCTCGCCGGAGCCGCGAGCGCCGCCACCGCGGCCTTCGGGCTGTTCCTGACCGACGAGCTCGAGCCGCAGGGCCGCGAACGGCAGGGCGTGGGCCGCGAGGTCTACGCGCTCGCCAGCCGCTACTTCCTCGGCGCCGAGGTCGACCTCGACGAGACCTACGCCTGGGGCTGGAGCGAGCTGCAGCGGCTCTCCGACCTGATGGACGCCACCGCCGGGCGGATCCTCCCCGGCGCCGACGTCGCCACCGCGGTGGCCCACCTCGACGGCGACCCGGACCGCGTCGTCCACGGCCGCGAGGCGTTCCGCGACTGGATGCAGGACCTCGCCGATCGCACCATCGCCGCGATGGCCGACGTGCACTTCGACATCCCGCCCCCGATCCGGCGCATCGAGTGCATGCTCGCCCCCACCAACGACGGCGGCATCTACTACACCGGCCCGTCGGAGGACTTCCAGCGTCCGGGCCGCATGTGGTGGTCGGTGCCGGACGGCATCGAGGACTTCCACCCCTGGCGCGAGGTCACCACCGTCTTCCACGAGGGCGTCCCGGGCCACCACCTCCAGGTCGCCCAGACGGCCTACCGCAGCGACACCCTCAACCGCTGGCAGCGCCTCATGTGCTGGTGCAGCGGGCACGGCGAGGGCTGGGCGCTCTACGCCGAGCGGCTGATGGAGGAGCTCGGCTTCCTCGACGACCCGGCCGACCTGCTCGGGATGCTCGACGGGCAGTCGCTGCGCGCGGCGCGCGTCATCGTCGACATCGGGATGCACCTCGAGCTGAGGATCCCCGAGGACAACCGGCTCGGGCCCGGCGGCGCGCCCTTCCACCCGGGCGAGACCTGGACGCCCGAGCTGGGCCTGGAGTTCATGCGGCTGCACTGCCGGATGGACGACGAGGTCATCCAGTTCGAGGTCAAGCGCTACCTCGGCCTGCCCGGCCAGGCGCCGTCCTACAAGGTCGGCGAGCGGATCTGGCTCGACGCGCGCGCCGAGGTGCGCCGGCGCCAGGGCGACGCGTTCGACCTCCGGGCCTTCCACCGGGCGGCCCTCGACCTGGGCTCGCTCGGCCTCGACCCGCTCCGCGCGGCGCTGGGGCGGCTGTGACCGCCCGGGTCCCCCTCGTCCTCGCCTCCGCCTCCCCCGCCCGCCTGGCGACGCTCCGCGCCGCCGGGATCGAGCCGACGGTCGTGGTGAGCGGGGTCGACGAGACGCAGCTGACCGGGCTGGCCCCCGCCGAGCTCGCGCTCCGGCTCGCCGAGCTCAAGTGCGCCGCCGTGGCCGCGCGCGACGACCTACCTCCCGGCGCACTCGTCCTCGGCTGCGACTCGGTGCTCGAGCTGCAGGTGCCGCCGGGCACTCCCGGGCACGGCGAGGCGCTCGGCAAGCCCCGAGACGCCGAGGAGGCACGCGAGCGCTGGCGCGCGATGCGCGGGCGCACCGCGGTGCTGCACAGCGGCCACGGCCTGCGCGAGCCGGCGACCGGGCGGGCGGTCGCGGCCACCGGTTCGACCCTCGTGCACTTCGCGGACGTCAGCGACGCGGAGGTCGACGCCTACGTCGCGACCGGCGAGCCGCTGCACGTGGCGGGCGCGTTCACCATCGACGGGCTCGGCGGCGCGTTCGTCCGTGGGATCGAGGGCGACCACCACAACGTGGTGGGCGTCAGCCTGCCCCTCCTGCGCGACCTCGTGCTCGAGCTGGGGCATGCGTGGACGGACCTGTGGACCTGACCCGATAGCATCCACACGTGGGAAGTGGGGTGGAGCCAGACGCAGCGGCGTCGCAGGCGGCCCCCGGCGACCGGTACGGCGTACGGGAGGAGCGGCTGCTCACCGGCGCGACGGTCATCACCGGCGTGCGCACCGTGGCCTCCGTCGTCCTCGCGGCCATGGCCGCCTACCAGGAGAGCCTGACCCTGCTGGTCGTCGCCCTGGTCGTCTACTGGGTCGGCGACATGCTCGACGGCTTCTACGCCCGGGTGCGCGACTGCGAGACCCGCATCGGCGCGGTCCTCGACATCATGTGCGACCGCTTCAACGCTGCGGCGTTCTACATCGGGCTCGCGTGGCTGCAGCCCGACCTGTCACCGGCGATCTTCGTCTACCTGGCCGAGTTCATGGTGATCGACTGCTTCCTGTCGATCGCGTTCCTGGCCTGGCCGATCCGCAGCCCCAACTACTTCTTCGTCGTCGACCGGACGATCTGGCTGTGGAACTGGTCCAAGCCCGCCAAGGCCGTCAACAGCGCGCTGTTCGCCGTGCTGCTGCTCGTGACCGGTTGGATGTGGGTCGGCCTGGCGATCGCCACGGCGCTGCTGGTGCTCAAGTGCGTGTCCCTGCACCGCCTGGCCAGGATCGGCCTTCCCGTCCCCGGGGCCATCCGCTGATGCTGTTCTGGAGCATCCTGGGCGCCTCGATGGCGTCCGCCCTGCTTCCCCTGATCAACATCGAGGCGATCCTCGTGGTCGCGGTGAGCCAGTCGCCCGGCAGCGCCTGGGGGCTGCTCGTGGCCGCCACGATCGGCCAGATGCTCGGCAAGATCATCTGGTACTGGGGCGGCATGCACCTCGACCGCGCTCCGTGGATCCGCAAGCACCTGGAGAAGCCTAAGGTCCGGGCCTCGCTCGACAAGTGGCACGAACGCGCGGAGGGTCGCCCGTGGTTCACGGCCGGGCTGCTCTTCGTGTCCGCGAGCACCGGCATCCCGCCGTACGCCGTCACCGGCGTGCTCGCCGGCACCCTGCGCGTGCCGTTCTGGATCTTCATGGTGACCGGCCTGCTGGGGCGCGGCCTGCGCTTCTGGGCCGTGGTCGCGGGGACCTCGTCGGTGGTGGACCTCTTCTAGGTGCCCGCCTGCCGAGGTCCCCGCGCCCGGCTCACTCGGCGGCGGCCCAGGCCTGGCGGAGGCTGACGCGTCCACCGGTCTGGAGCAGGGCCCGCCGGTAGAGGCGCTCGCCCACCCAGACGGTGATCGCGGCGAACACGGCCAGCAGGCCCAGCGCCAGCAGTGGCTCCCACCACTCGACCCCGCCGGCCAGGATCCGCTTCGGCATCACGACCGCCGACACGGGCGGCACGAACGACGCGATCACCTGACCGCGGCCGTCGAGCGAGAGGCCGCCGAAGAACATCACGAGCATCAGCATGGTCAGGGGCGTCGACGTCGCCTGCAGGTCCTCGGTGCGCGAGGCGAGGGAGCCGGCGACCGCCCAGAGGCAGGCGAGCGCCACGAAGCCGGCGAAGAAGAACGCGATGAACCAGGCGGTGGGCCCCGACAGCGCTGGGACGTAGGACTTGAACGGCGTGAACGACATCCCCACCAGCCCGACCACGAGGTAGACCAGCAGCTGGATCAGCGCCAGCGCCGTGTTGCCGAGCACCTTGCCGGCCAGCAGGTGCCGCAGCGGGATCGCGGCGGCGATGATCTCCACGATGCGGCTCTGCTTCTCCTCGATCACCGACGACGCGAGCTGCATGCCGAAGGTGAGGGCGGCGAAGTAGAAGAGGAAGACGAACACGAAGCCGACCGCCTCGGCGACCCCGGCCCGCTCGGCGTCACCGCGCAGGAAGTCGGTCGACACGGTGCTGCCCGCCTGGAGCGCCTCGACGGTGGTGCCGGCGTCGGCAGCGTTGTCGGCGAGGACCTGCTGCTGCACGATGGCGCGCGCCACGTCGGTGAGCCCGTCCTGCTCGCTCGACTCCGACGTCAGCTGCCAGCCGTCGTCCGCCGGGTGCAGCCAGGCGTCGGCCTCGTCGTCGAGGAGCGCCGTCTCCGCCGCGTCGGCGTCGTCGACCTCGAGCAGGGTGACCACCACCCGGTCGTCGACCTGCGGCGCGCCGTCGGCGATCGCGGTCGCCATCGCGACGGCGTCCGGGGTCGCGGCGAGGGTGACCTCGTCGGTGCGCTCCTCCTGCCAGGCGGTGAAGCCGATGAAGCCGGCGATCAGCAGCACCATGAAGGCGGTGCCGAGGAGGAACGACTTGTCGGTGATCCGCGAGACGACCTCGCGGCGGGTCACCAGCAGCCAGGGCGGCTCGCCGGTCGACCCACGTGCGTCTCGGGTGTCGTCGTGGGTGCTCATGCGGTGGCCTCCCGGTAGATCTCGCTCAGGGCCGGGCGGACCCGGACGAATTCGTGGACGTGGCCGCGGCTGGTCGCCTCGGCGACGAGGTGCTGCTCGGCACCGTCCTGGTGGACCTCGACCAGCGCGGTCGCGCCGTCGAGGTCGAGCACCTCGAGCCCGCTCAGGCCGCGGACCCAACCGGCGTCGCCGCCGAGGACGAGGCGGAAGCGCGGCACCCCCGCGTCGCGCAGCTCCGCGACCGTCCCGGCGGCGACCCGGCGTCCGTGGGACAGCACGACCAGGCGGTCGCACAGTCGCTCGACGAGGTCGAGCTGGTGGCTGGAGAACAGGACCGGCACCCCGTCGCGGGTGTAGTCGCGCAGCAGGTCCACCATCGAGTCGACCGCCAGCGGGTCCAGGCCCGAGAACGGCTCGTCGAGCACGAGCGCGGCCGGCCTGGGCAGCACCGAGGCGATGATCTGCACCCGCTGCTGGTTGCCCAGCGACAGCTTCTCCAGGTGGTCCTTGGTCCGCTCGCCCAGGCCGAACCGCTCCAGCAGCTCGGCCACCTCGGTGCGGGCCGCGGAGCGGTCCATGCCCTTGAGCTGGGCGATGTAGACGAGCTGGTCGAGGATCGGCTGCTTGGGATAGAGGCCGCGCTCCTCGGGCATGTAGCCGATGCGGCGGCGGTCCAGCCGGGTGATCGGCCGGCCGTGCCACAGCACCTCGCCCTCGTCGATGCCGAGCACCCCCATGATCATCCGCATGGTCGTGGTCTTGCCCGCGCCGTTGCCGCCGACGAAGCCGGTCATCTGCCCGGCCGGCACCTCGAACGACACGTGGTTGACGGCGGTGTTGGCACCGAACCGTCTGGTCAGCTCCCTGATCTCCAGCATGGCGACGACGCTAGTGGCGCGCGACCCGCCTGTGATCCGCCGCCGGAGGGAGCTCTGAGGTGGAGGTGCGACCGTCCTGGCTCAGTCCTCCGCCGGGAGGATGAGGCCGGCCTCGTAGGCGTAGATGACCGCCTGCACGCGGTCGCGCAGGTGCAGCTTGGCGAGCAGGTTGGACACGTGCGTCTTGACCGTCGCCTCCCCGAGCACCAGCGTCGCGGCGATCTCGCCGTTCGACAGTCCCCGGCCCAGCAGCACCAGCACCTCCCGCTCGCGGGCCGTGAGCAGCGCGAGCTCCTTGGGCTCGGCCCGGACCGGGGCGTTCGACCCGCCTGCCGACGCCGCGTCGCCGACGCCCCCGGCCATCTCGGCGATCACCCGGCGCGTCACCTCCGGTGCGAGCAGCGCGTGCCCGCGGCCGGCCGCGCGTACGGCGTCGAGCAGCTGCTCCGGGCCGGCGTTCTTCAGCAGGAAGCCGCTCGCCCCCGCCCGGAGGGCGTCGAAGAGGTAGTCGTCGCGGTCGAAGGTCGTGACGATCACGACGTGGCCGAGGTCGTCGGCGACGAGGTGGCGGGTCGCCTCGATGCCGTCCATCCGCGGCATCTGGACGTCCATCAGCACCACGTCGGGACGGGTGGCGCGCGCCCGCTCGATCGCCTCGATGCCGTCGGACGCCTCGCCCACGACCTCGATGTCGTCCTCGACCGACAGCACCATGGCGAAGCCGGAGCGCACCATCGCGTGGTCGTCGACGAGGAGCACGGTGAGCGGTCGGTCGGTCACGACGCCGCCAGGGGGTAGCGCACGCGCACGCGGTAGCCGCCGGTCACGCGAGGGCCGATGTCGACCTGCCCGTCGTGCGTGGCCGCCCGCTCCCGGATGCCGAGCTGGCCCAGTCCGCTGCCGGAGGTACCGTGCCGCGGCCGCCCGTTGTCGACGACCTCGACCTCGGCGTACGCCGCCGCCTCGTCGACGCGGACCACCACCGAGACGGCGTCGGCGGTGCTGTGCCGACGCACGTTGGTCAGCGCCTCCTGGACGGTGCGGTAGATGGCCAGCCCGATCCCGCGCGGCAGCCTGCTGGCGGCGCACGACTGCTCCTCCACGACGTCGAGGCGCACGGCGAGGCCCTGTCGGGAGGTCTGCGCGACCAGGTCGGGGAGGTCGTCCACGCCCGCCTCCGACGTACGCGCCGCGGTGCCGGCGTGCGCGCCGTCGGGCCCACCCCCGGGTCGGCCCCCGGCCCCGCCATCGGGCGAGCCCGCGCGCAGCGTGCCGAGCAGGCGCCTCATCTGGGTGAGCGCGTCGCGGGAGGCGTCCTCCACGTGCGAGAGGGCCGTACGCGCGGCGTCGGGGTCGCGGTCGAGGACCCGCCGCGCGGCGCCGGCCTGGATACCCATCGCGGACACCCCGTGGGCGACCACGTCGTGCAGCTCGCGGGCGATCCGCAGGCGCTCGTCGACGACGGCTTGCTCGCGCAGCCGACCCGCCTGGGCAGAGATCGTGGCGGCCTGCTCCTGCAGGCGCATCCGCAGTCGCGCGGCCCGCCACGACACCCCGCCGCCGACGATGGCGCCGCCGAAGTAGATGACGTTGACCAGGAGGGTCATGGCGACCGCAGCGGGGATCGGCGCGAACACCCCCACGCGCTCGGTGTCCTCGAACTCGTCGATCATCTCCTGCGCCGCCGATCCCACGGCGAACTGCCAGGTGATCCAGGCGAACATGAACAGCAGGATCGTGCCGATGACGATCACCATGGCCCGCCTGTCGCGGGCGTAGGCGACGCCGGACAGCAGCGCGACGAAGTAGACGATCTGCAGCGAGAGCTGCCCCATCACCAGGGGCATCGTCACCCCGGCGACGAACATGTGCAGCGCCGCGAGGCTGGCCACGACGAGCGGCCACCTCCGGCGACCGAGCAGCAGCGCGGCCCCCGTGGACACGGCGAGCCACTGCGCCCACACCGGTCCGTCGGCGTGCTCGAAGCCGCCGGCGCTGCGCACCAGCTCGAGCGCCAGCACGCTGACTGCCTCGACGCTCGCGGCGAGCACGACGTCCTGGCGACCGATCGGCGGCCTCGGCCGCTCCCACTCGTCGTCGACGCCCAACCACGTGAGGACGCGCTGGCTCGTGCTCGGCATGGAGCGAGGGTAGATCGGTCGACGGTCAGCCGGATCCGCCGGGAGGAGGAGAAGTACGCCGGCAACCGTCCACAGGCGGTCGGGAGGGGCGGCTCTCCACAGCCGGCCGCCACGAGCGGGTCGGCCTGTCCGGAGCGGATGCTTCGGTGGTGCCATGACCACCGGCCCGCTGCAGAACGCCACCCCCGACGTCGGCGTCGACGTCGCGGCGATGCGAGGGCAGCTGCGGGCCGCGGTGGCGACCGCGCCGCAGCTCGGCACGGCGGCCTTGGTCGACCTGCTCGGCGAGCTCGAGACGCTCGGGCGGATGGTGAGTGCCGTCCAGGCCGAGCTCACCGGTCGGCTCGACGAACTGCTCACGCAGGAGCAGGCCGATGCCGGCGCGCGGCCCGAAGAGCTCGGCGCCGGCGTGGGCAACGTCGTCGCGGCCGCGCGGCGCGAGTCGCCCCACCGCGGCCGTCGGCACGTCAGCCTCGCCCGGGTCGTCCCGGCCGAGCTGCCGCACACGTGGGCGGCGTGGCGCGACGGCCGCATCGACGAGTGGACCACCACCGTCATCGCCCGCGAGACCGCCTGCCTGCCGCTCGAGCACCGGCTCGCCGTGGACGAGATCATCGCGAGCGACCCTGACGTGCTCGAGCAGCTCAGCCCGCGCCGGCTGCTCGCGCGGCTGCGCACGGAGTCCGAGCGGCTCGACCCGGCGGCGTGCGTGGCGCGGCGCCGACACGCTGAGTCCGAGCGTCGCGTGACGCTGCGTCCCGCGCCCGACGCGATGACCTGGCTCACCGCCCTGCTCCCGGTCAAGGACGGCGTGGCCGTCTACACCGCGCTCACCGGCGAGGCCGACCGAGCCCGAGCGCGGGGCGAGGAGCGCGGGCGGGGCCAGGTCATGGCCGACCTGCTGGTCGCCACCGTGCTCGGCGACGCCACGGCCGGCCCGGCGTGCGTCCCGGTCACCCCGGTCGCCTTGGGCGTCGTGATGAGCGACCACGCGCTCTTCGGCGGTGCCGACGACGAGGCGCACCTCGAGGGCTTCGGCCCGATCCCCGCCGAGCTGGCGCGCGAGATCGTGTGCGGCGCCCTCACCGCCGAGGAGGAGGTGAGCATCCGCCGCCTCTACGCCTCGCCGACGACCGGCGAGCTCGTCACGATGGACGCCCGCACGCGCACGTTCCGCGGCAGCCTCGCCCGCTTCGTCCGCCTGCGCGACCGCACCTGCCGCAGCCCGTGGTGCGACGCGCCGGTGCGCCACGTCGACCACGTCGAGCCGCACGCCGCCGGCGGTCCGACGTCCGCACTCAACGCCCAGGGACTGTGCGAGGCCTGCAACTACGCGAAGAAGGCCCACCGCTGGCGGGCCAGGCCCGGGCCGGACGGGAGCGTGACCACGACCCTCCCCACCGGCCGCACGTTCACCACGAGGCCGCCACCGATCGCCACGATCCGGCGCCGGTCGGTGCCACCGATTCACATCGACTACGTCCTCACCGGCTGAGCCGCGGGTGGGGCGCTGGGGCCGGGGCGCAGCAGCTCGGCCTGCCAGACTCCCGGGCATGTCCGTCGTGATGTCGCTCGTCCTCTTCGCCCTCGCCGCCCTGGCCGAGATCGGCGGCGCCTGGCTGGTCTGGCAGGGCATCCGTGAGGACCGCGGATGGCTCTGGGTCGGCGCAGGCTTCATCGCCCTTGGCCTCTACGGCCTCGTCGCGACGCTGCAGCCCGACGCCAACTTCGGGCGAATCCTCGCGGCCTACGGCGGCGTGTTCGTGGCCGGCTCGCTCGCGTGGGGCATGGCGGTGGACGGGTTCCGACCCGACCGCTACGACCTCGCGGGCGCCGTGGTCTGCCTGGTCGGTGTCGCGGTGATCATGTACGCCCCACGCTCCACCTGACCGACACGCAACGCCCGCTGGCGCTCACTCGACCGGCAGGCCGAGGCCTCGCGCGATCAGCATCCGCTGGACCTCCGAGGTCCCCTCGCCGATCTCGAGGACCTTCGCGTCGCGGTAGAACCGCGCGACCGGGTACTCCTCCATGAACCCGTAGCCGCCGAAGACCTGCGTCGCGATGCGCGTCGCAGTCACGGCCGACTCGGTGGCGTAGAGCTTGGCGACCGCGGCGGCCTGCTTGAAGGCACCCATCGAGACCACCCCACCTGCGTCCATCGCGTCCTTCATCGCCGCCGCCTTGTAGGTCAGGAGGCGCGAGGCGTCGAGCATCACCTGGAGGTCGGAGACCTGGAAGGCCAGGCCCTGCTTGCGACCGATCGGGCCGCCGAAGGTCTGCCGCTCGCCGGCGTACTCCAGCGACATGTCGAGGCACGCCTGGATGCAGCCGACGGCCAGGGCCGCGATGGCGACGCGGCCGTCGTCGAGCGTGGCGAGGAACTGGGCGTAGCCGCGGCCTCGCTCGCCCAGCAGGTGCGACTCGGGCACCCGCGCGTCGGCGAACGAGAGCGGATGCGTGTCGGAGGCGTGCCAGCCGAGCTTGTCGTAGGCCTTCTCGGCGGTGAAGCCGGGCGTGCCGGAGGGGACCATGATGGTCGAGAGCTCGGGACGACCGTCGGCCCGCGCGCCGGTGCGGGCGGTAATCGTCACCAGCGAAGTGATGGCCGAGCCGGAGTTGGTGATGAACTGCTTCGAGCCGTTGACGACCCACTCGCCGTCCTTGAGGACGGCCCTGGTCCGCGTCGCGCCCGCGTCGGAGCCGGCGCCGGGCTCGGTGAGCCCGAATCCGGCGACCTTCTCGCCGGCGACGAGCTCGGGCAGCCACGTCTTCTTCTGCTCGTCGGTGCCGAACGTGAGGATCGGGTTGATCCCGAGTCCCACAGCAGCCTCGAGCGTGATGCCCATCGACTGGTCGACGCGGCCGATCTCCTCGATCGCCAGGCACAACGACGTGAACCCGCCGTCCTCCCCCGCCATCCCGGCGCCCCCGAACTCCTCGGGAGCGGTCAGGCCCATCAGGCCCAGCGCGCCCATCTTCTGCACCACGTCGGTCGGGAAGTGGTGCTCGCGGTCCCACTGCGCAGCATGCGGTGCGATCTCGGCCTCGGCGAAGTCGCGGACGCTGCGGCGGAACTGCTCGTGCTCGGGGGACAGCTCGAAGGTCATGACTCGCACCCTATCGCCAGAGGTTAGCGATCGCTAACCCCGCGAGTGACGCAGACAACAGTCACGGTCGCCTCGACGGCGTGGAGCGATGCGTCGTCGGCCTCTCCGGGGTGGCCGCGAAGCGTTCCGCGACCACCGGCGGCACCTCCACGTCCCGGCGCCCCGGCCCGGGCGTCGCGATGGACCACTCGTGGCTCTCCTTGTGTCGTCGCTCACAGCCGGCATCGCCTCCGCGCGGGGCGTGGGGCCCGCGCAACGGGCAGCCGGTCGCACCGCCCTCGGAGCGCGATAGCCTCCGAGCGAACCACCCCACGGACATTGCGCCGCCCTACCCAGGAGTCCTCGCGTGAGCTTGAAGAAGGTCCTCATCGCCAACCGTGGCGAGATCGCCGTCCGCGTCATCCGCGCCTGCAAGGACGCCGGCATCGGCTCGGTGGCGGTCTACGCCGACCCGGACCGCGACGCCCTCTTCGTCCGCCTCGCCGACGAGGCCCACTCCCTCGGCGGCGCGACCCCGGCCGAGTCCTACCTCGACATCGCCAAGATCATCGCGATCGCCGAGCGCTCGGGCGCTGACAGCATCCACCCGGGCTACGGGTTCCTCGCCGAGAACGCCGAGTTCGCCCAGGCCGTCATCGACGCCGGGCTCATCTGGATCGGCCCCCCGCCGGCCGCGATCGAGGCGCTGGGCGACAAGGCGAAGGCCAAGCACATCGCCGACAGGGCGAAGGCGCCGCTCGCGCCCGGCACCAAGGACCCGGTCAAGGACGCCGACGAGGTCGTCGAGTTCGCCAAGGCCAACGGTCTCCCGGTCGCGATCAAGGCCGTCTTCGGCGGCGGCGGCCGCGGCCTCAAGGTCGCCCGCACCCTCGAGGAGATCCCCGACGCCTACGAGTCCGCGGTCCGCGAGGCGGTCACCGCCTTCGGTCGCGGCGAGTGCCTGGTCGAGAAGTTCCTCGACAAGCCCCGCCACGTCGAGACCCAGTGCCTGGCCGACCAGCACGGCAACGTGGTCGTCGTGTCGACCCGCGACTGCTCGCTGCAGCGCCGCAACCAGAAGCTCGTCGAGGAGGCCCCCGCGCCGTTCCTCACCGACGAGCAGGTCGCCGAGCTCTACGAGTCCTCCAAGCGCATCCTCACCGAGGCCGGCTACCACGGTGCCGGCACGTGCGAGTTCCTCGTCGCCCAGGACGGCACCATCTCCTTCCTCGAGGTCAACACGCGCCTGCAGGTCGAGCACTGCGTCTCCGAGGAGGTCACCGGCATCGACCTCGTGCGCGAGATGTTCCGCATCGCCGCGGGCGAGGAGCTCGGCTACGGCGACCCCGAGGTCCGCGGCCACTCCATCGAGTACCGCATCAACGCCGAGGACGGCGGCCGCAACTTCATGCCCGCCCCCGGCACCCTCACCCGGTGGCACCCGCCCGCCGGTCCCGGCGTACGCCTCGACGGCGGCTACGACCAGGGCGAGACGATCCCCGGCTCGTTCGACTCCCTCATCGCCAAGCTCATCGTCACCGGCAAGGACCGCACCCAGGCGCTCGAGCGCTCTCGGCGCGCGCTCGACGAGTTCGTCGTCGACGGCATGCCCACCGTCATCCCGTTCCACCGCGCGGTCGTGCGCGACGCGGCCTACGTCGGCGCCTCCACGCCCACCGGGGAGGGCGAGTTCAGCGTCTACACCCAGTGGATCGAGACCGAGTTCGACAACCAGATCGAGCCCTACGCCGGCGACAGCGCCGAGGCCGACGGCCCCGGCGAGCGGCAGACGGTCACCGTCGAGGTCGGCGGCCGGCGCCTCGAGGTCGTCCTCCCCGCCGGGCTCGGCGGCCTCTCCGGCGGTGGCAACGGCGGCGCAGGCGGGTCGAAGAAGCCGAAGCGCTCAGCCAAGAAGGCCGGCGCCGCGGCCTCGGGCGACGCCGTCACCTCTCCCATGCAGGGCACCATCGTCAAGGTCGTCGTCGCCGAGGGCGACGAGGTCGCCGAGGGCGACACCATCGTCGTCATGGAGGCGATGAAGATGGAGCAGCCGCTCAAGGCGCACAAGGCCGGCACCGTCACCGGGCTCCAGGCCGAGGTCGGCGCCACCGTCACCAACGGCGCCGTCATCTGCGAGATCAAGGACTGAGCCACCCCGGCCAGGAGCCCGAATGAGCGAGACCTTCGTCCCCGACGTCATCGTGGTCGGCGCCGGCCTCGCGGGCCTGGTCGCCACCCACGAGCTGGCCCTGGCGGGCAGGCGGGTGCTGGTGCTCGACCAGGAGAACCGCCACAACCTCGGCGGACAGGCCTGGTGGTCGCTCGGCGGGCTGCTGTTCGTCGACAGCCCCGAGCAGCGCCGGATGGGCATCACCGACTCCCCCGAGCTGGCCTGGCAGGACTGGCAGGGCTCCGCGCAGTTCGACCGGCTCGGTGACGGTACCGACGGCCCCCGGCGCGGCGAGGACTTCTGGCCGCAGCAGTGGGCGCGGGCGTACGTCGACTTCGCCCACCGCGAGAAGCGCGACTACCTGCGCGCCCTCGGCCTGCGCTCGCTGCCCTTCGTGGGCTGGGCCGAGCGCGGTGACGGCCGCGCGGGCGGCCACGGCAACTCCGTGCCGCGCTTCCACCTCACGTGGGGCACCGGCCCGGAGGTGGTGCGGATCTTCGCCGAGCCCGTGCAGCGCGCCGAGGAGCGCGGGCTGGTGCGGTTCGGCTTCCGCCACCGCGTCGACGAGCTCGTCGTCGAGGACGGCGCGGTGGTGGGCGTACGCGGCACGGTGTTCGTCGAGGACGACGCCGCGCGCGGCGTGCGGTCGAGCCGCGGCGCGGCCGGCGACTTCGAGCACCGCGCTCCCGCCGTCGTCGTGACCTCCGGCGGCATCGGCCACAACCACGAGCTGATGCGCCGCAACTGGCCCACCGACCGCGTCGGGCCGGCACCGGAGCACCTCATCTCCGGCGTGCCCGCCCACGTCGACGGCCGGATGCAGGGCATCGCCGAGACCGCCGGGGCGAGGATGGTGAACCGCGACCGGATGTGGGCCTACGTCGAGGGCATCCACAACTGGGACCCCGTCTGGCCCGACCACGCCATCCGGATCCTTCCCGGTCCGTCGTCGATGTGGTTCGACGCCACCGGGAAGCGGCTCGAGGGCATGTCGGGCGTGCCCGGTGCCGACTCGATCGGTGCGATGAAGCAGGTCCTCGCCGCCGGGCACGACTACTCGTGGTTCGTGCTGACGCAGTCGATCATCGAGAAGGAGTTCGCGCTGTCGGGCTCCGAGCAGAACCCCGACATCACCGGCAAGGACCTCAGGTTCCTCGCGCAGAGCCGCCTCGCCAAGGGCGCGCCCGGCCCGGTCGAGGCGTTCAAGGAGCGCGGGGTCGACTTCGTCGTCGCCGACACCCTCGAGGAGCTGGTGAGCGGGATGAACGAGCTCTCGCGCGGGCCGCTGCTCGACGCCGACCAGCTCCGCACGCAGGTCGAGGCGCGCGACCGCCAGGTCGCCAACCCGTTCGCCAAGGACGTGCAGGTGATGGCGATCCACAACGCCCGCCGCAGCCGCACCGACCGGCTGATCCGCGTCGCCAAGCCGCACGCGATCCTCGACCCGGCCCACGGCCCGCTCATCGCCGTACGCCTCAACATCTTGTCCCGCAAGACGCTCGGTGGCCTGGAGACCGACCTCGACGGCCGGTGCGTCGCGGCGGACGGCAGCCGGGTCGCGGGCCTGTACGCCGCGGGCGAGGTCGCCGGGTTCGGTGGCGGCGGGGTGCACGGCCACAACGCGCTCGAGGGCACCTTCCTCGGCGGCTGCATCTTCTCGGGGCGAGCGGTCGGGCGGGCGCTGGCGCGCTGAGCCCTACGTCGCCCGGGCCGTGGGGGTCCCGCCCGCCCGCCGGTGGTCGCGCGGGCTGATCCCCCGCTCGCGCTTGAACGCCGCGCTCAGCGCGAAGGGGCTGGCGTAGCCGACCCGGCGCGCGACCGAGGCGAGCGTCGCGTCGGGCTCGAGGAGGAGGTCGGCGGCCAGGCTGATGCGCCAGTCGACGAGGAACGCCATCGGCGGCTCGCCGACCAGCTCGGTGAACCGGCGGGCGAAGCCCGCCCGGGACACCCCGGCGCGCGCGGCGAGGTCGGCCACGGACCACGGGTGCGCGGGATGCTGCTGCATGAGGCGCAGCGCGGGGCCCACGACGGCGTCGGCCTGCGCGGCGTACCACGCCGGCGCCCCGGATCGCGGACGGGCGAACCAGGTGCGCAGCAGGGTGATGAGCACCAGGTCGAGGAGCCGGTCGAGCACCGCCTCCTGTCCCGGGGCGTCCCGCACGACCTCCTCCCCCAGCAGGTCGAGCAGGGGCGTGTCGAGCTCGTCGGCGCGCAGCACCAGCGTCCGCGGCAGGGACCGGACGAGCCTGCGGGTGACCTCGCCCTCGAGCTGGTAGACCCCGGTGAGCAGCACCGTCTCGCCCACGGCGCTGTTGCCCCAGCTGCGCACGCCCTGGCTCATCTCCTCGACCACGACGTGCCCGTCGACGGTGGTGCAGACCTGGCCGGGGTGGATGACGACCTGGTCGGGGGTGCCGGGGTCGTCGGAGATCGTCCAGTGCTCGCCGCCCACCCACACCACGACGTCCCCCGCCGCCAGGCGTACCGGCTCCTCCCCGTCGGGGCGCACCCAGAGGTGACCCCGCACGACGGAGGTCACCGACAGCGGCGCTTCGTCCGCGAGCCGCAGCGACCAAGGCGGGTCGAGCAGGATCCGGAGCAGGAAGGCGCGCCGGGCGCGAGGTCCGTCGAGCAGTCCGGTGAGAGCGTCCATGCCTCACAGTAGACGAACGCACATGCCCGCGCGCTCCTCGACCATGGCGTACCTCCACCCGTCGCGATGGACTGGGTGCCATGCCCAGCAGCCACCACCTCCAGGTCGACACCCTCTCGAGCACCGTCGCCGCCAGCGCCCCGCACGGATCCGTCCTCGCCGTCACCGTCGCCGCGACGCTGGTCGCGGGGCTGCAGGCGGGCACCTACTTCACGTGGGCCACCGGCGTGATGCCCGGCCTGGCGCGGGTGGACGACCGCACCTTCGTGTCCACCATGCAGCAGGTCAACGTCGCGATCGTGAACCCGGTCTTCCTCACGACCTTCGTCGCGGCGCCCGTCCTCGCGGGCGCCGTCACGGTCCTGGGCGGAGGCCAGGCGCGGCCCTGGGCGATCGCGGCCACGGCGCTGGCGGTGGCGACCGTCGCGATCACCGCCGCCGGGAACGTCCCGCTCAACGACGCCCTCGCGGCCGCCGGGCGCGTCGACGCGATCGCCGACCTCGCCGCGGTCCGCGCGGACTTCGAGTCGCGCTGGGTCGCGCTCAACATCGCGCGCTGCCTCACCTCGGCCGGCGCCCTGAGCTGTCTCGCCGCGGCCGCCCTGCGGCTCAGGGGCTGACGGGATCGGGGGCGCTCACCCCAGCCCGACGGTGCCGACCAGCACGTCGAGGTGGTGCTCGAAGACCTCCTCGGGGTCGGTGAACGTGTCGGCTCCGTACTGGCCGAACACCTCGAACGACACACAGCCGAACAGCGCGGCCCACGCGAAGAGGCCGCGGGCGACCAGCCGGTCGGGCGCGGAGATCTGCACCTCCTCGCGGATCCGGGCCAGGTCGCGCGACAGCCGGGGCGGCTCCAGCGGCGCGTCGTCGACCACGATCGCGCCCGCGCGCCACGCGTCGTCCCACACCTCCACGAGCCGCACGACCACCCGCGTGCCGGGCCCGGTCGTCCGCTCGGCCGGCGCCTCGTAGCCGGGCACCGGGCTGCCGAACAGCAGGGCGTACGTCGCGGGCTCGCGCAGCGCCCACGCGCGGGTGGCCCGGGCGATCGCGCGCATGCGACCGGCGTGGTCGCCCCGGTCCACGCCGGCCAGCGCCGCGTCCACGGCGTCCCCCAGCTCGTCGTAACCGTCGACGACCAGCAGCGTGAGCAGCTCGTCGCGGCTCGCGACGTAGCGGTAGACGGCCGACGAGACCACCCCGAGGTCGCGGGCGACCGCCCGCAGGGACAGGGCGGCGGCACCGTCGGTGGCGAGGTGCTCACGACCGATCCGCACGATGTCGCGCATCGTCTGCTCGCGGGCCCGGGCGCGCGGCGTGGTCTCAGGCATGCCTCGAGTCTCGCACATCCGTGAGCATGAGTGGCGAAAGAGAGCGGTGCTCTTGCTTTTGTCGTCGGACGTCGCCATGATGGTCGAACCGAGAGCACCGCTCTCTCTTTCCTGAGGAGATCCGCATGAGCGCCACCGCCCACCCCACCCACCCCGTCCACCCGATCCACCCCGTCCATGTCGTCACCGGAGCCGGCCCCGTCGGCTCGACCGTCGCCCTGCAGCTGGCCGACGCCGGCCACCGGGTCCGCCTGCTGACCCGCTCGGGCAGCGGCCCGGTCCACCCCCTCGTCGAGCGGCGCCGCGTCGACGTCTCGCGCCCCGAGGCGCTGGACGACGCGTTCGCCGGTGCGGTCGCGGTCCACCACTGCATCCACGGCTCCGCGTACGACGCCCGCGTCTGGCGCGCCGAGCTGCCGCAGGCCGAGCGGGTCGTGCTCGAGGCGGCGGGACGGGTGGGGGCCGTGGTCGTCTTCCCCGAGAGCCTCTACGCCTACGGCCCGGTGGCGGGGGTGATCACCGAGTCCACCCCGCGCACCGCGACCACCGGCAAGCTCGGGGTCCGCACCGAGCTGCTGGCCCGGCGCGACGCCTCCCCCACCCCGACGGTCAGCGTGGCCGCCTCCGACTTCTACGGTCCGCTCGTCCGCAACGCCCACGCGGGCGAGCGGATGGTGCCGACCGTCCTCGCCGGGCGGACCATGCGGGTGCTGGGCAGCCCCGACCAGCCCCACTCGTTCACCTACGTCCCCGACCTGGCGGCGGCGATGATCACGGCCGCAGCGCGCGAGGACCTGTGGGACTCGTTCCTGCATGCCCCCACCGCTCCGGCCCCCACGCAGCGCCGGCTGGTCGAGATGGTGGCCGCGGCGGCCGGCGTCCGGACGCCCCGGGTCGCCTCGATCCCGGTGCCGGTGCTCGGCGCCGCGGGCCTGCTCTCGCGCCAGGTGCGGGAGATGGCGGAGACCGGCTACATGTTCGCGCGCGCGTTCGTCATGGACTCGACCGAGAGCGAGCGCCGGCTCGGCCTCGCCCCCACCCCGCTGGCCGAGGGCGTGGCGCAGACGGTGGCGTGGTGGCGCGAGGAGCAGCGCGGCGCCGCGTGAGCGGCGCGCCCGGGGTACGGACGGGTAACCCAGGTCACACCGCCGGTCGATAGCGTGCGGCCATGTTCTCCAAGGTGCTCGTCGCCAACCGTGGCGAGATCGCAGTCCGGGCGTTCCGCGCCGCGCGTGAGATCGGCGCGCGCACGGTGGCCGTCTTCCCCTACGAGGACCGCGGGTCCGAGCACCGGATGAAGGCCGAGGAGGCCTACCAGATCGGGGAGGTGGGCCACCCGGTGCGCGCCTACCTCGACCCGCAGGCGATCGTCGACGTGGCGGTGCAGTGCGGGGCCGACGCGATCTACCCCGGCTACGGCTTCCTGTCGGAGAACCCCGCCCTCGCCGAGGCGTGCGCCGCCGCCGGCATCACCTTCATCGGCCCCAGCGCCGAGGTGCTCACCCTGACCGGCAACAAGGCGCGGGCGATCGAGGCGGCCCGCGCCGCGGGCGTGCCCGTGCTCGACTCCGTCCCGCCGTCCACCGACGTCGAGGCGCTCCTCGCCGCCGCCGAGCGCATCGAGGCGCCCCTGTTCGTCAAGGCGGTCGCCGGTGGCGGGGGCCGAGGCATGCGGCGTGTCGAGGACCGGACCGACCTCCGCGAGGCGATCGAGACCTGCATGCGCGAGGCGGAGGGCGCCTTCGGTGACCCGACCGTCTTCATCGAGCAGGCGGTCGTCGACCCGCGCCACATCGAGGTGCAGATCCTCGCGGACGCAACTGGCGCCGACGGCGGGGTCATCCACCTCTACGAGCGCGACTGCTCGGTGCAGCGCCGCCACCAGAAGGTCATCGAGATCGCCCCGGCGCCCAACCTCGACCCGGAGCTGCGTGAGCGCATCTGCGCCGACGCGGTCCGCTTCGCCCGCGAGATCGGCTACACCAACGCCGGCACGGTCGAGTTCCTCCTCGACCCCGCCGGGCGCTACGTCTTCATCGAGATGAACCCCCGCATCCAGGTCGAGCACACGGTGACCGAGGAGGTCACCGCCGTCGACCTCGTGCAGTCGCAGATGCTGATCGCGGCCGGCGCCACCCTGGCCGACCTCGACCTGACCCAGGACTCGGTGCGCCCGCGCGGCTTCGCGCTGCAGTGCCGCATCACCACCGAGGACCCCGCGAACGGCTTCCGTCCCGACACCGGCCGGATCACCACCTACCGCTCCCCCGGCGGTCCCGGCGTGCGGCTCGACGGCGGCACCACCTACTCCGGCGCCGAGATCAGTCCCCACTTCGACTCGATGCTGGCCAAGCTCACCTGCCGCGGCCGCACCTTCGAGGCCGCCGTGCAGAAGGCCCGCCGGGCGCTGCTCGAGTTCCGCATCCGCGGCGTCGCCACCAACGTCGGGTTCCTCCAGGCGGTGCTGGCCGACCCCGACTTCGCGGCCGGGGGCGTCACCACCTCCTTCATCGAGGACCACCCCCAGCTGCTCGACGCCAACCCCGGTCGCGACCGCGCGACCAAGCTGCTGGCCTACCTCGCCGACGTCACCGTCAACCAGCCCCACGGCCCCGCCCCCGTGAGCGTCGCGCCGGTGAGCAAGCTGCCGCAGCTCAACCGCTCCCAGCCCGTGCCCGACGGCACCCGGCAGCTGCTCCGCGAGGTCGGACCCGAGGAGTTCGCCCGCCGACTGCGCGCCCAGGACCGGGTCGCGGTCACCGACACCACGTTCCGCGACGCCCACCAGTCGCTGCTCGCCACCCGCGTCCGCACCCGCGACCTCCTCGCGGTCGCCGACCACGTCGCACGCACCACACCCGAGCTGTGGTCGGTCGAGTGCTGGGGCGGGGCGACCTACGACGTCGCGCTCCGCTTCCTGTCCGAGGACCCGTGGGAGCGGCTCGCCGCGCTGCGCGAGGCCATCCCCAACGTCGGCCTGCAGATGCTGCTGCGCGGGCGCAACACCGTCGGCTACACGCCCTACCCGACCGAGGTCACCGAGGCGTTCGTGCAGGAGGCGGCCGAGACCGGCATCGATGTGTTCCGCATCTTCGACGCCCTCAACGACGTCTCCCAGATGCGTCCGGCGATCGACGCCGTCCGCGCCACCGGGACGTCCGTGGCCGAGGTCGCGCTCTGCTACACCGGCGACCTGTCCTCGCCCGGCGAGAAGCTCTACACGCTCGACTACTACCTCCGCCTCGCCGACCAGATCGTCGACGCCGGCGCCCACGTGCTGGCGATCAAGGACATGGCCGGCCTGCTGCGCGCGCCCGCCGCCCGCACCCTGGTCACCGCGCTGCGCGAGCGCTTCGACCTGCCGGTGCACCTCCACACCCACGACACCCCCGGCGGCCAGCTGGCCACGCTGGTCGCGGCGATCGAGGCCGGGGTCGACGCCGTCGACGCCGCGTGCGCGTCGATGGCCGGCGGCACCTCTCAGCCCGCCCTGTCGGCCCTGGTCTCCGCGACCGACCACTCCGCGCGGGAGACCGGGCTGTCGCTGGCCGCGGTCAACGCGATGGAGCCCTACTGGGAGGCGGTGCGACGCGTCTACGCGCCCTTCGAGTCGGGGCTGCCGTCCCCGACCGGACGGGTCTACCGCCACGAGATCCCCGGCGGCCAGCTGTCCAACCTGCGCCAGCAGGCCATCGCGCTCGGCCTCGGCGAGAAGTTCGAGCAGGTCGAGGACATGTACGCCGCCGCCAACGACATCCTCGGCAACGTCGTGAAGGTGACGCCCTCCTCCAAGGTCGTCGGCGACCTGGCCCTGGCGCTCGTGGCCGCGGGCGCCGACCCGGCCGACTTCGAGGCCGACCCCGCGTCGTACGACGTCCCGGACTCGGTGATCGGCTTCCTCAACGGCGAGCTCGGGGACCCGCCGGGCGGCTGGCCCGAGCCGTTCCGCACCAAGGCGCTCGCCGGCCGCACGTGGAAGCAGCCGAGCGAGAGCCTCACCGGCGAGCAGCAGGCCCGCCTCGCCGAGGACCGCCGCGGGGCGCTCAACGAGCTGCTCTTCCCCGGCCCGACGGCGGCGTTCGAGGAGTCGCGCGCCGCCTACGGCGACCTGTCGGCGGTCTCGACGCTCGACTACCTCTACGGCCTGCGTCGCGGCGAGGAGCACCGCGTGCAGGTGCGCGAGGGACGCGAGATGCTGTTCGCCGTCGAGGCCATCAGCGAGCCCGACGAGCGCGGCATCCGCAACGTGATGGCCACCGTCGACGGCCAGATGCGCCCGGTGCAGGTGCGCGACCGCAGCATCTCCGCCGACGTCGCCTCCGCCGAGAAGGCCGACCCGGCCGAGCCCGGCCACGTCGCGGCCCCCTACGACGGCGCGGTGACCGTGGCCGTGGCCGAGGGCGACGCCGTCGAGGCGGGCCAGACGGTCGCGACGATCGAGGCGATGAAGATGGAGGCGGCGATCACGGCCCCCGTCGCCGGCACGGTGCAACGACTCGCGGTGCGCTCCACGCAGGCCGTCGAGGGCGGCGACCTGGTGCTGGCGATCAGCTCTCGTTGACGACGACCACGTCGGGGTCGGGCTCGGCGTGCTCGGTGACCTCGGGGTCCTCGCCCGTCACCTCGCGGTAGACCTCGCTCGCCACGGCGCGCATGCCGTTGACCTTGGGGTGGAACGGCGCGGCGATGCCGGCGCGGAACCGCGGGCCGTTGACCCACGCCCGCCCCTTCGCGCACACGTCGTGGCCATCGGAGACCGCCGCCATGTCGACGTAGGTCGCCCCGGCGGCCCGCGCGCCCGTGCGCAGCGAGTCGTTGAGCAGCCCGGCGACCTCCGCCACCGGCCGGAGGACGTCGGCGGGCACGCCCACGGCGCGGCAGGTGCCGTCGCTCGGCAGGATGTCGGGATAGCCGACGACCAGCACCTCGGCGTCGGGCGCGGCGCGCTTGATGCGTCGCACCGCCTGCTGGATCCGTCCGGCGACCTTGCCCGCGTCGGTGCGCAGCCGGTCGACCGGGCACGCGGCGCCGGCGCCGGCCTGGCACTGGATCAGCGCCTCGTAGATCCCGAAGTCGTTGCCGCCCATCCCGAGGGTGACCAGGTCGGTGTCGGCCGAGACTGCGTCGAGCTGCGGAGGGGTCGTGTTGCCGTCGAACGTCAGCATCGGCTCGTAGAGGTCGGCCGTCGTCGCCGCGGAGCACGTCACGTCGGTGTAGCTCGCGACCTCGAGCCAGTCGGCGAGGAAGGCCGGGTAGTTGTCCTTGGACCGGGCGCAGCCCTGTGGGTCGGTGCGCATCGTGCCGATGAACGGGCCGGCCGAGAACGAGTCGCCCAGCGCGACGTAGTCGATGTCGCTGGTCTCGGTGCCGATGCCGAGGTCGGGCAGGTCGGGCTCGCCGTCACCTGCCGCCTGGCCGGAGTCGCACGCCGAGGCGGCGAGGGCGAGTGCGGCGAGCGCCGCAGCGAGCCGGAAGCGTCGGGTCACTGGCGGGCGGGGCCGTTCTGGCGCGGGGTCACGGCGAAGGTGAACCAGTCGGAGTAGAGGCCGAAGTAGGAGCGGGCGGTGTCGCCGCTGAGGGTGGCCCGGCCGCCGGTGAAGACGAACGCCATCTCGCTCACGCGACCGCCCCAGTCGCCGTTGCCGTCGCGGGAGACGACCTCGATGCCGGTGAGGTCGCCCAGGTCGGGCCAGTGCTTCTCGACCTGCGTGTCGTCGATGGTCGTCGACCACGTGGAGTACTTCGGGTTGGCGACGCCGTCGTACGGGTCGGCCTGCGCCACGAGGTAGGGCATCGACCCGGCCGAGGAGAAGCCGCCGTTGCTGGCGGAGAACTGGGTGAACGCCGGGCGGCCGCCGTGGAAGAGGCCCTGGCGGGCGGTGGCGCGGATGGCCGCGGTGGCGGACGGGTGCTCGACGTCGGCGCCGCCGTAGACCTGGCACAGCGCGGTGTCGCAGAGGTCGTAGTGGGAGGCGGCGGGGTGGGAGCGCTCGAAGGCAGCGTAGGTCCGGGCCGCGACGGACTGGGCGCTGACCGCCGCGGGCTCCCAGAGCGCCGGCACCTCCTGCGGCACGACGCCGCGCAGGTAGGCCTCCATGCCGACGCGGTTGACGGTCTGGCGCTTGCCGCCCTGGCGGGGCGCGACCGACTGCAGGGTGCCGCGGTAGTCGCGCCGGCCGCCGGGCAGCACCAGGGTGAGCCGGCCGTCGGCGGCGCGGAACTCGCCCTCGCCGCGGAACGTCTTCCACGTGCGCCATCCCCCGCCCTTGGTGCGCTGGACCGCGGTGCGGTCGCCCTGCGCGACGAGGCGCCACTTCTTCGCCGGCAGCTGCGGGATCCGCCAGGTGCGTCCGCGGGCGAGGCTGGTGACCTTGAGCCCCCGCTCGGCCACGACCTGGACGTCGCGGCCGGTGTCGGCGGTGATCAGCACGCGGATCTTGCCGCGCACCTGGCCCCACGTGGTGCCGGGGTAGTAGAACTCGTTGATCTGCTGCCAGGTGAGGCCCTGCGTGGCCGCGCCCAGGGCGCCGTACTGCGACATGCCGCGCCCGTGACCGTAGCCGTGGCCGGTGATGGTGATCGCCGTGCTGCCGGGCGTGGTCCAGGCCTCGACGCGCTGGCGCGGCTCGGCCGCCGACGCGGGCGCGGAGACCGCTGCGGGCAGCAGCAGCGCGCTCACGGCGAGCGTGAGCGGCAGCAGCAGGCGGGAACGGGTCTTCATGTGGCTTCTCCCCCGAGGACGAACGTCGAACCCCCGAGGTTACAGGGGGTGCGGGGACGACGGGCCGGGACGGACGGGTCCGAGCCGGCGTCGGGACTCAGACGTGGTGGAGGCGGCGGGCGGCCTCGGCGATCGAGCCGCTCATCGACGGGTAGACCGTGAACGCGTGGGCGAGCTGGTCGGCGGTCAGCGACTCCGCGACCGCCACCGACACCGGATGGATGAGCTCGGAGGCGCGGGGACCGACCACCACTCCCCCGACCACGATGC
Source organism: Nocardioides sp. Z13_37 (assembly GCF_058355585.1). Classification (NCBI taxonomy): domain Bacteria; kingdom Bacillati; phylum Actinomycetota; class Actinomycetes; order Propionibacteriales; family Nocardioidaceae; genus Nocardioides; species Nocardioides sp. Z13_37. Next base: position 189,795 of record NZ_JBZGDV010000006.1, read on the forward strand.
CGGTGCCGGGGCGGCAGAAGAGCTTGACGAAGCCGTCGCGCACGCCCTGCATCTTGGCGCGGGCGTTGCCGGCCAGCGGCAGGGTCACGACCTCCGCGTCGATCTCGCCGGCGTCGACCGCCTGCTGCGACCACCCGACCGTGGCGATCTCCGGGGACGTGAAGACGTTGGAGGAGACCTTCTTGAGGTCGAGGGGCGCGACCGCGTCGCCGAGGAAGTGCCACATCGCGATCCGGCCCTGCATCGCCGCCACCGAGGCGAGCATCAGCACGCCCGTGCAGTCGCCCGCGGCGTAGATGCCGCGGGCCGAGGTGCGCGAGACCCGGTCGACGGCGATGAAGCCGCCCTCGTCGACCGCCACGCCGGCCTCCTCGAGCCCGAGGTCGGCGGTGTTGGGCACCGAGCCGAGCGCGAGGATGCAGTGGCTGCCGGTGACCGTGCGGCCGTCGGTGAGGGTCACGGTGACCTCGTCGCCGTCGCGGGTGACCGACTGCATGCGCGAGCGGCCGAGCACGTTCATCCCGCGGCGGGTGAGCACGTCCTCCAGCACGGCCGAGGCGTCGGCGTCCTCGCCGGGCAGCACCCGGTCGCGGCTGCTGACCAGCGTCACGTCGATGCCGAGCGAGAGGTAGGCGCTGGCGAACTCCGCCCCGGTGACGCCCGAGCCGACCACGATGAGCTTCTCGGGCACCTCGGTGAGGTCGTAGACCTGCTCCCAGGTGAGGATCCGCTCGCCGTCGGGCTGCGCGCTGGGCAGCGTGCGCGGCGCGGCGCCCGTCGCGACGATGACGGCGTCGGCCTGCAGCGTCTCCTCGCCGTCGGGCGTCGTGGCGACCACCGTCAGGTCGGGGCCGAGGCGGCCGCGACCGGTCAGCACGCGTACGCCGTCGCGGTCGAGACGGGCGGCGATGTCGCTCGACTGGTCGGCCGCGAGCTGCTTGACCCGGGCGTTGACCCGGGCCAGGTCGACGTTGATCGTCGTCGCCGCGTCGCCCTGGAGGTCGTGGAAGTTGACCCCCAGCTCCTGCGCCGTCGCCATGTCGGTCATCAGCTCGGCGGTCGCGATGAGGGTCTTGCTCGGCACGCAGTCGGTGAGGACCGCGGAGCCGCCGACGCCGTCGGTGTCGACCACGGTGACCTCGGCGCCGAGCTGCGCGGCGACGTGGGCGGCCTCGTAGCCGCCGGGGCCACCGCCGATGATGACGATGTGATCACTCATGCAGCACGCCTCAGAGGTTGATCATGTGACCGGCGATGCCGTGGACGGCCTCCTTGACGGCCTCGCCCAGGGTCGGGTGGGCGAACACGTTGCGCGCCACCTCGTCGGCGGTCAGGTCCCACTTCTGGGCCAGGGTCATCACGGGCAGCAGCTCGGTGACGTCGGGGCCGATCATGTGGGTGCCGATGATCTCGTTGTGCTCGGCGTCGGCGACGACCTTCACGAAGCCGAACGCCTCGCCGAGGCCCATCGCCTTGCCGTTGGCCGTGAAGGGGAACGTCGCGGTCTTGACGTCGTAGCCCTTCTCCTTGGCCTGGGCCTCGGTGTAGCCGAACGACGCGATCTGCGGCATGCAGTAGGTCGCGCGCGGCACGAAGTCGTACTCGACCGGCATCGTCTCGGCGCCGTTGATCGTCTCGGCGGCGACGATGCCCATCGCCTCGGCGACGTGGGCGAGCATCAGCTTGCCGGTGCAGTCGCCGATCGCGTAGACGTTGTCGACGTTGGTGCGGCAGTAGTCGTCGATCTCGATGGCACCGCGCTCGGAGACCGCGACGCCGAGGTTCTCGAGGCCGAAGCCCTTCACGCGCGGGGCGAAGCCGAAGGCCGCGAGGAACTTGTCGGCCTCGAGCACCTGCTCGTCGCCGCCCGCCGCGGGCGCGATGGTGACCTTGACGCCCGAGCCGGTGTCCTCGACCTTCTTGACCGCGGTGGAGGTGAGCACCTTCACGCCGAGCTTCTTGTAGTGCTTGAGCAGCTCCTTGGACACGTCGGCGTCCTCGGTGGGGACCATCCGGTCCAGGAACTCCACGATCGTCACGTCGACGCCGAAGTTGGCCATCACGTAGGCGAACTCCACGCCGATCGCGCCGGAGCCGCCGATGACGATCGAGCCCGGCAGCTGGTCGGTGAGGATCTGCTCCTCGTAGGTCACCACGTTGTCGCTGAGCTCCACGCCCGGCACGAGGCGCACCGTGGCGCCGGTGGCGAGGATCAGGTTGTCGAAGGTGTAGCCGGTGGTCTGGCCGTCCTTGTCCTTGACGTCGATGCCGGTCGTGCTGGTCAGGGTGCCCCAGCCGTCGATCTCGGTGATCTTGTTCTTCTTCATCAGGAAGTGGACGCCCTTGACGATGCCGGCGCTCACGTCGCGGCTGCGCTTGTGGGTGGGGCCGAACGCCATGGTGGCGTCGCCCTCGATGCCGAACTTCGCCTTCTCGTGCTGGAGCGTGTGCGCCAGCTCGGCGTTCTTCAGCAGGGCCTTGGACGGGATGCACCCGACGTTGAGGCAGACACCTCCCCAGTACTTCTCCTCCACCACGGCCACCTTCTGGCCGAGCTGGGCTGCGCGGATCGCGGCGACGTAGCCACCGGGGCCGGCGCCGAGGACGAGGGTGTCGAAGTGGGTGTCGGTCACGCCACCAGACTAGTTGTCCCCCGCTCGGAGGGAACACCCGAGGTGGCGGCTGGTTATCGTGTGGCCCGTGACCCTGTACGCCGCCTACGGGACCAACCTCGATCCGGCCCGCATGGGTGAGCGCTGCCCCCACTCGATCCTGCACTCCACGGGCTGGCTCACCGGCTGGCGGCTGACGTTCGGCGGCGAGGAGCACGGCTGGGACGGCGCCCTGTCGACCATCGTCCAGGACCCCTTCGAGCAGGTGTTCGTGGCGGTCTACGACGTGACCCCCGAGGACGAGCGGGCCCTCGACGGCTGGGAGTCCGCCGACACCGGCCTCTACCGCAAGACCAAGGTGCGGGTGCAGACCCTCACCGGCGAGCTGGTCGTGTGGGCCTACGTCCTCGACGCCTACGAGGGCGGCCTGCCGTCGGCGTCCTACCTGGGCGTCCTCGCCGACGCGGCCGAGGCCGCGGGGGCTCCCGAGGACTACGTCGCCGCCCTGCGCCGGCGCGCCTGCCGCTCCACCGGGCTCTGAGCGCCGGGGGCCGGGCTCGGGAACGGGTCCGTCTAGAGTTCGCGACGTGAGTCATGCAGCCGTCGCCCCCACGCCCTACGAGACCGCCACCGAGGCCGCCGCCCGGCTCGCCGAGCTGACCGGCGTCGAGCGCCATGACATCGCCCTGGTCCTGGGCTCGGGCTGGCTCCCGGCCGTCGACGCCCTCGGCGAGGCCACCGCCGAGATCGCCACCACCGACCTGCCCGGCTTCAGCGCCGCCGCGGTCGCCGGGCACAGCGGCAGGATCCGCTCCATCCGCAGCGGTGAGAAGAACCTGCTCGTCTTCCTCTCCCGCACCCACTTCTACGAGGGCAAGGGCGTCGCCGCCGTCGTCCACCCGGTCCGCACGGCGGCCGCGGCCGGCTGCTCGGCCATCGTCCTCACCAACGGGTGCGGCGGGCTCAAGGAGGGGTGGCAGCCCGGCCAGCCGGTGCTGATCTCCGACCACATCAACCTGACGGGCACGAGCCCCGTGGTGGGCGCCAGCTTCATCGACCTCACCGACCTCTACAGCCCGCGCCTGCGCGCGATGTGCCGGGAGGTGGACCCCTCGCTCGACGAAGGCGTCTACGTGCAGTTCCCCGGGCCCCACTACGAGACCCCCGCCGAGGTGCGCATGGCGGGCATCATGGGCGGGCACCTCGTCGGCATGAGCACCACGCTCGAGGCGATCGCGGCCCGCGAGGCGGGCATGGAGGTGCTCGGCATCAGCCTGGTCACCAACCTCGCCGCCGGCCTGAGCGGCGAGCCGCTCAACCACGAGGAGGTCCTCGAGGCGGGACGGTCCGCGGCCAGCCGGATGGGCGGCCTGCTCAGCCAGGTCGTCACGAGGATCTGAGGTCGGGGTGCGCATCCTGGTCACCGGCGCGGCCGGCAGCATCGGCCGGGTGGTCACGGCCGGGCTCGTCGAGCTCGACCACGAGGTCGTCGGCCTCGACCTGGTGCCGGCGCCCGACGGCACGCCCTTCCCCTGGCACGAGGCCGACTGCGCCGACTCCGACGCCGTCGAGGCGGCCTTCGCCGCGCAGCCGCTCGACGCGGTCGTGCACCTCGCGGGCGTCCCCCGCGAGGCGTCGCTGCCTGCCGAGCTGACCTCCCACGTGCTCACCACCGCGGCCCTGCTCGACGCGATGGTCGCCCACGACGTGCCCCGCATGGTCTACGCCTCCTCCAACCACGCCGTGGGCAGAACGCCGCGCGCCGACGGCGAGCTGACCGTGCAGGCCCCGCCGCGCGCCGACACCTACTACGGCGTCGCCAAGGTGGCGGCCGAGGCGCTCCTGCAGCTCTTCGCCGACCGCCACGGCCTCGACGCCGTGGCGTGCCGCATCGGCTCGTTCCTCGAGGAGCCGACGAGCGTGCGCAGCCTGTCGACGTGGCTCTCGCCCGGCGACTGCGTGCGCATGGTCGAGGCCGCGCTCACCACGCCGGCGCCGGGCTACGCCGTGCTCTACGGCATCAGCGCCAACACGCGTGCGTGGTGGGACCTCGAGCCCGGCCGCCGGCTGGGCTACGAGCCGCAGGACGACGCCGAGTCCCACGCCCGGCGCGTCGAGCCCCGGCCGGACGACGACGCGGAGGCCGCGTACGTCGGCGGGCCCTACGCGATGCCGCAGGCGGTCCGGCCGGCCCTCGGCGAGTGACCGCGGGGCTTGACTTCGAGCACGCTCCAGGTCGGACACTGGTCGGATGACCAGCCTGAGCATCGCCGAGGCGGCCGCGCGGAGCGGGCTGACCGCCCACACCCTGCGCTACTACGAGCGCGACGGGCTGCTGCTGCACTCGGTGGAGCGGGCCCCGTCGGGCCACCGCCGCTACACCGAGGAGGACCTGCGGTGGATCGAGATGGTCACCCGGTTGCGGGCCACCGGCATGCCGATCCGTGACGTGCGCCGCTACGCCGCCCTGGTGCGCGCCGGCGACGGCAACGAGGCCGAACGGCTCGGCCTGCTGCTCGCCCACCGCGACGTCGTCGAGCGCGAGCTCGCCGACGTGACCTCCCACCTCCGCGCCATCGACCACAAGATCGCCCTCTACGAGCACCAGGTCGCGCCGACCCCTTGACCTGGAGCGCGCTCGAAGGCGAAGGGTGGGGGCCATGACCATCCAGACACGACAGATCGGCACCCTCACCGTCTCGGCGCTCGGCCTGGGCTGCATGGGGATGTCGGAGTTCTACGGCACCCCCGACGAGCAGTCGGGCATCGACACGATCCACCGCGCTCTCGACCTCGGCGTGACCTTCCTCGACACCGCCGACATGTACGGCCCGTTCACCAACGAGCAGCTGGTCGGCCGGGCGATCGCCGGCCGGCGCGACGAGGTGCAGCTCGCCACCAAGTTCGGCAACGAGCGCAACCCCGACGGCTCCTGGGTCGGCATCAACGGCTCGCCCGACTACGTCCGCCGCGCGTGCGACGCCTCCCTCGAGCGGCTCGGCGTCGACCACATCGACCTCTACTACCAGCACCGGGTCGACCGGTCGGTGCCCATCGAAGAGACCGTGGGCGCGATGAAGGAGCTCGTCGAGGCGGGCAAGGTCCGCCACCTCGGCCTGTCGGAGGCGTCCGCCGAGACGATCCGCCGGGCCCACGCGACGCACCCGATCACCGCGCTGCAGTCGGAGTACTCGCTGTTCACCCGCGATGTCGAGGACCAGATCATCCCGGTGCTGCGTGAGCTCGGCATCGGCCTGGTCCCCTACTCCCCGCTCGGGCGCGGCATCCTGACCGGCGCCGTCACCCGCGAGTCGCTGGAGTCCGAGGACTCCCGGGCCGCCGGGATGTTCCCGCGCTTCAGCGGCGACGCCCTCGACGCCAACCTGGCCCTCGTCGACAAGGTCCGCGAGATCGCCGCCGCCAAGGCGTGCACCCCCGGCCAGCTCGCGCTCGCCTGGGTGCTCGCCCAGGGCGACGACACCCTCGGCGTCGCGCCGATCCCCGGCACCAAGCGCGTGCGCTACCTCGAGGAGAACGTCGGCGCGCTCGACGTCGACCTCACCGGCGACGACCTGGCCGCGCTGGAGCAGGCCGTGCCGCGCGAGGCCGTCGCCGGCGACCGCTACGGCGACATGTCCACCATCGACGCCTGAGCGCGTCGCCCGCGGGGCCGGGCCCGGGTCACGTCGAGGCGATCCCGACCCGGCCCTCGCGGAAGGCGTCGACGAACAGCGCGTGGTCGGCCCGCACCCGCTCGGCGTAGGCGATGCCCCAGTCGCCCAGCCACGACACGAAGTCGTTGCGACGACCCTCCAGCGCGGCGGCGAGCGCCGTCTCGACCTGGAAGTCGACCAGGTCCTGCTGGCTGTCCTCGTCGGAGGCGCAGTGGATCTTGGCGGTCGCGCGACCGAGCAGGTCCACCACCGACCGCATGTCCGCGGGCTCGTTGATCTCGCTCCAGTCGAGGTCGACCTCGTAGGGCGAGACCTCCGAGACCACGTAGCCGACGCCGTCGATGGCGGTGTGCCCGAGGAGCGGGTCGGTGTGCACCTGCAGCGCCCGCTGGCTCACCGCGGTGCGGTGGCCCTCGTGCTCGAAGTAGGCGTCCACCTCAGCGGTGTCCACGAATCGGCTCAGGGCCGGCACGTTGGCCTGCTTCATGCTCAGCACCACGTCGTTGTCCAGCGCCTGGCTGTAGCCCTCCACCAGCACGTTGTACGCCGGCAGCCCGGCGCTGCCGATGCCGAAGCCCGTCTTGCCCACCACGTCGCGCAGCTCGTAGAACAGGTCGCGGTCGAAGCGCTTGGACTCCGGGATCGTGTCGAGGTAGGCGCGGAACGCGGCGACGACCTTCGTCCGCTCCTCGCGCGGCAGCCGTCGCGTGCTCGCGTCCTCGGCGAAGCGCCGGGTGCCCCGCTCCACCACCGTGAGGTGGTCGAGGAGGTCGGCGCGCCGCACCTCGCGCGCGACGGTCAGCGCGGCGAGGATCGGTCCCTCGGCGTTGTCGAGGCGGATGGCGAAGTCGTGGTCGTCGTCGGAGGCGACGTAGTGGTTGACCTGCGCGAGGTAGCTGCGCGCGTAGCGCGTCACCAGCTTGCGGATCGCGTCCTCCGGCAGCGCCTTCTGCCAGCCGAGGAGGGCCAGGCTCGCCGCGAAGCGCTGCAGGTCCCACGTGAACCTGCCGAGGTAGGCCTCGTCGAAGTCGTTGATGTCGAAGATCAGCCGGCCGGCGGAGTTGAGGTAGGTGCCGAAGTTCTCCACGTGCAGGTCGCCGTGGATCCAGATCCGCTCCGCGCCGTGCGCGGCCCAGTCGTCCTCCTCGGCCGTCACGTCGCGGTAGAACAGGCACGCGCTGCCCCGGTAGAACGCGTGCGGGTCGCGGGCCATCGTGCGGTACTTCCTGCGGAAGGCCGCCGGGTCGGCGCGCATCAGCGGGGCGAACGCGTCACGGAGCACCTCGATGATGGTGTCGGTCCGGTCGGCGGTGCGCGCGGTGGCCATGCGGGCACTCTAGGTCTGGCGGCCAGTAGGTTGGCGTCATGGCAACCACACAACTTGGCCCCAACACGATCAGCACCGTCGGCGAGCTCCCCGCCGTGGGGACGAAGGCTCCCGGCTTCGAGCTGGTCGACTCCTCGTTCCAGGCGCTCACCGACGCCGACCTCGCCGGCAAGCGGGTGGTGCTCAACATCTTCCCGAGCATCGACACCGGCGTGTGCCAGGCGAGCGTGCGGAGGTTCAACGAGCTCGCGTCCGGCCTCGACAACACCGCCGTGGTCTGCGTCTCGCGCGACCTGCCCTTCGCCCAGGCCCGCTTCTGCGGTGCCGAGGGCATCGAGGACGTCCTGGTCGGCTCGGCCTTCCGCTCCTCGTTCGGCCAGGACTACGGCGTGGCGATCGACGGCGGCGGCTGGGACCAGCTCTTCGCCCGCGCCGTGGTGGTCATCGACACCGACGGCACCGTGCTCTACACCCAGCTCACCGACGCGGTCGGCGACGAGCCCGACTACGACGCCGCGGTGGCCGCCCTGGGCTGAGCGCCCCCCGACGCACCGGCGTGTGGCCGCGGACCCCGACGGGTCCGCGGCCACACGCGCGTCCGGACGAGCCCGGGCACTCCTCAGTGGTCGTGCCGGCCCTGGTGGGCCAGCGCCTCGTAGGCGTCGCAGGCGTGGGCGTACTGCTCGGCGACGACGTCGGGGTCGTGCCACCAGAACCTGCTGCCGGCCGAGGCGGGCACCCGGCTGCGCACCGACGTGGCGGGACGCGGCCCCGGCAGCGCGTCGCCGCGCTCGGAGGCCCGCACCCTGCGGAACGGCTTCAGCAGCTGGCGCGGGGTGTGGCGCTGTCCCCCGACCATCGTCATCCGCACGCGCGCGGCGGCGTCGATGTCACGCAGCGGGTTGCCCTGCACGGCGATCAGGTCGGCCACCTTGCCCGGCTCGAGCGTGCCGACGTCGTCGCTGACCCCGAGGTAGCGCGCGGGCGTGACGATCGCCGCCCGTAGCGCGGCGTACGGCGTCCACCCGTAGCCGACCATCTCCTGCAGGTTGGCGTGCACCCCGATCGCGACGTTGTCGAGCGGGCTGTCGGTGCCGACGAGCACCTGGCCACCGGCGCGGTGGATGCGCAGCAGGGCCCGCACCTCCATGCACTCGGCGGAGGAGCAGGCGGGATCCTTCGGCTCGGCGGCGTTGTCGGCCGTCGCCGCGAGCAGCGCCTCCCGCTTCCACGGCGGGAGCAGGCGCAGCCGGCGGTCACCCTCGAGCTCCCCGGTGGTGAGGAAGTCGGTGGTGAACAAGGTGGTGGTCACGGTGCGGTTGCCCTGGCCGTAGAGCGCCGGGACGTCGGCGTAGCTGTGCCCCGTCGGCGTGAGCGTGTGCGCATAGCCGAGCCGCTGGGTCGCGGCGAGGTGCGTCGTGCCGTCCTGGCCGACCATCGCCCCCGGCGTCAGGTAGTGCGAGGACGACGGCACGCCGAGCGCATGGGCGGCGGAGACCACCATCGCCATGCGGGTCGCCTGGAGCCGGACGTAGGACTTCACGAAGTCGTAGTCCATCCGCCGCGCCCGGGTCAGCTCGCGCCGCACCTGCGCGTCGGTCGTGGTGGGCCGCATGAAGTTGTAGTAGACCCGCGCCCCGTCGACCGGCTCGCCGGTGGCGTAGAAGCGCGGCCCGACCCGGGCGCCGGCGCGCAGCGAGTCGCGGTCCTCCATCGCGCGGTAGACCTGGTCGCCCACCGACAGCGTCGAGGTGATGCCCCACGCGAGGCTGACGCGGCCCTGCCGGTCGCCGAAGAAGCGGGACTCGTAGGCCTGGTGGACGTGGGAGTCCATCAGCCCCGGCATGACGGTCAGTCCGGAGGCGTCGACCACGCGGCCCGAGCGGTGCGGACGGTGCGGGGTGATGCTGCGGATCCGGTTGTCGACGATGGTGATGTCGACGTTGCGACGCAGCGACCTGGACCTCCCGTCCCAGAAGCGGCCCGCGTGGACGACCTGGCGCCCGGTGCGGACCTTCGGGCGGTAGCGCAGCGGCACGTCGATGGTGCGGGCCTTGCCGGTGCGGACGTCGGCCAGGCGCAGCCGGCCCTGGGAGAGGTAGAGCAGCCGGCGGGAGTCACCGCTCCACGACGGCGCGTCGGCCACCTCGCGGTTGACCCGTCGCGGCGCCCCGGTCGGGGTGCCGGTCGCGTCGACGGCCATCACGTGCAGCTGCGAGGCCATGACGAAGGCGATCCGGGAGCCGTCGGGAGACCAGACGGGGCCGTCGTCGCCGCGGGTGGACAGCGACGCGTGGCGCTCGCCCGGCTCGACGTAGCGCTGGGCGCCGGTCGCGACGTCGACGACGAGGATCTGGCTCACGCCCTCGCGGAACCGCTGGGAGTAGGGCCGGACGGCGGCGAACGCCAGCGTCCGCGAGTCCGCCGACCACGTGGGCCGGCCGGGCCCGAACAGCGGCGTCACCAGCTCGCGCACGTCACCGCTCGCGAGGTCGAGGACGTACGTCGCACCCGTCTCGTCCTGGAACGCCATGGACTCCCCGTCCGGGGAGAACGACGCCGAGACCTCGGCGGAGGGCAGGGCCGTCACCCGGCGCTGCCTGCCCGAGCGCAGGTCGCGGACGTAGACGTCCTGGGTGCCGGCCCTGTCGGAGCTGTAGGCGATCCGGCGCCCGTCGCGCGACCAGACGGGGTTGACCTCCTGGTAGGAGTCGCGCGTCAGGCGCCGCGGCGTGCCGCCGATCCGCATCACCCACAGGTCGTTGAGGGCGACGAAGAGCACCCGCTTCCCGTCGGGCGAGAGCTGGGGCGTGAGCACCCCGGAGAGGCGCCGGGGCGCCCGGGAGTCGAAGTCGTGCGTCTTCTTCGGATAGGTGCGCCCGGTCAGCCGGACGTCGGCGCGGAAGCGGATCGAGGCGGTGGCGCCGCTCGACGCGACGACGGTGCGGATGCCGCCGTCGGCGGTGTAGAGGAGCCCGTCGGGCCCGGTCCACTCCGGGGTGAAGAGGAAGACGTCCTGGCCCTGGGTGACGGGCCGGCCGTCGACCATGAGGTCGGCGCGCGTGCCCTGCTGCTCGACGTAGGCGACCCGATGGCCGTCCGGCGCCATCGCCGGGACGTTGAGGGTGACGCCCTGCGCCGGCCGGGCCACGAGCACCGTCGAGGCGCCGGCGCGGTCGGTGGCCACCACCTCGTTGTCGGCGACGTGGACCACCCGGGTGCCGTCGGGCGACCAGGAGGGCGTGAACTCCTGGCCCGGGCCGTCGGTCCACCGCGTCAGCGCGCCCGTGGCGACCTCGAGGCTCCAGATGTCATAGCTGCCGCCGCGGTCGGAGGAGAACGCGACGTGCGCCCCGTCGGGCGACCAGCGGGGCTCGCGGTCGTCGAAGCCGCCGCTGGTGAGCCGCGTCAGGTCGCCGCCGTCGGGTCGGATCGTCCAGAGGTGGTAGCCGCCATCGCGGTAGGCCTGGAAGACGATGCGGCCGTCGGGCCCCACGTCGGGACGTGCCGCCTCGTCGGCGACGGTCGTGAGCCGCCGGGTCGTGCCGCCGCCGGCGGGGACCCGGTGGAGGATGCCGTGGAGGTCCATCACCACCGAGCCGTCGGGCGCGAGCGCCGCGGCGATGTTGGTGCCCTCGGTGAGGGTGACGGTGCGGGCGCGGGGCTGGGTCGAGCCGTCGTCGGCGGCGCCGACCGGTGGTGCTGCTGCCAGCAGCGCGGCGGCGACGGCCAGCGAGGTGCCGGTCGCGCCCACCCGCAGCAGGCGTGGGGTCTTCCGTGTCGTGTCCATGTGGTGCTCCCGAGAGTGAGTGGTCGCCGAGGTGTGACCACCGTCACTGTGCGCATCTTCAGCGCCGTCGCGCCACTCGCTCGGGGACCAGCGGTCGGAGCTGTGCGGCCAGCGGTCGGGCGCGGGCACGAGCCCCCGTCCGGAAGGAGCCGGGTCCTGCGACTTTGGTCGCATGGCGGGCTGGATTCGACGTAGGTTAGGCTCCGCTTACTTAGGTAAGCCTAACCAAAGGTAGACATGCTCAGCTCTCCCGCTCCCCGCCGCCGTGGTCGGCGCTCGGGGACGACCTCCGCCGTCCGCGCAGCCACCTGCGCCGTCACCGCCGTCACCGCCGTCGCCACCGCGCTGCTGCTCGGCGCCTGCGCCCCCGTCGCCTCGCCGAGCGCCTCGGCTCCGGCCGCGTCCACCGCGATCCCCTCGGTCTCCGACGTCGAGCCGCTGGCCGACCCCCGGTCCTGGACCGGGGTGGTCGACATCGCGCTGCCCGACAGCGACGTCGACCCGGTCGCCGACGACCCGACGCCCCGCCTGCCGGTCACCGTCACCGACGCGCAGGGCACCGAGGTCACCGTGACCGACGCCTCGCGGATCCTCGCGCTCGACGTCCACGGCACCCTCGCCCGGACGGTCTTCGAGCTCGGACTCGGCGATCGGGTGGTCGGTCGCGACACCTCCTCGCAGTTCGCCGCGATCGCCGACCGCCCGCTCGTGACCGGCAACGGCCACGAGCTCAACGCCGAGGCGATCCTCGCCCTCGACCCGACGGTCGTGCTCACCGACACCTCCCTCGGCCCGTGGGACGTGGTGCTCCAGCTCCGAGACGCCGGCATCCCCGTGGTGGTCACCGACTCCCACCGTGGGCTCGACAACCTCGCGCCGCTGAGCAGCCAGGTGGCGGACGCGCTCGGTGTGCCCCGCGAAGGCAGGCGCCTCGGCGCGCGCATCACCGCCGAGGCGGAGGCGACCAGGAAGGCCATCGCGCGCCTCGCGCCGGAGAAGGTCACCGACCGGCTGCGCACCGTCTTCCTCTACGTGCGCGGCAGCTCGGGCGTCTACTACATGTTCGGCCAGGACTCCGGCGCCGACTCGCTCGTCGAGGCCGTGGGGGGCTACGACGTCAGCGCCGAGATCGGCTGGACGGGCATGCGGCCGCTGACCGACGAGGGCCTCGTCTCGGCCCAGCCCGACGTGGTGCTGATGATGAGCAAGGGCCTCGACTCGGTCGGCGGCGTCGACGGGCTGCTCGAGCGGTTCCCCGCCCTGGCCCAGACGCCGGCCGGCGACAACGAGCGCATCGTCGCCATGGACGACGACCAGGTGCTCAGCTACGGCCCGCGCACCGCCGACGTCCTCAACGCGCTCGCCATCGCCCTCTACGCGCCGGACTCGCTGTGACGGCCCCCGTCGCTGCGCGGCCCGCCCCGGCCCTGCACCCCCGTCCCCGGCCGCAGGCTCGAGCGCGGGTCCGCGGGGCGCGCCCGCTCGCGCTCACGGCGTTCTTCGCCCTCCTCGGTGCCGCACTCGTCGCCGCCCTGATCGTCTCCGCGGGGTCGGGACAGCTGGCCGTCCCCGCCGACGAGGTGGCGGGGTCGCTGCTGCACCGCCTCGGCATCGACCGGCTGCCGCTGCCCACCCATCCCCGCGGTGACGACACCCTGTGGAGCGTGCGCTTCCCGCGGGTGGCGATGGCGGCGCTGGTCGGCGCCGCGCTCGCGGTCGCCGGAGCCCTGATGCAGGGCGTCTTCGGCAACCCGCTCGCCGAGCCCAGCATCGTGGGCGTCTCGTCCGGCGCCGCCGTCGCCGCGGCGACGGTCATCGTCTTCGGGCTCACCTTCGCCGGCGACTGGACCGTCGCCGTCGCCGCCTTCGCCGGAGGCCTGCTCACCACCCTGGTCGTCTACGCGCTCGCCCGCTCCGGCGGTCGTACCGAGGTGGTGACGCTCGTCCTCACCGGCATCGCGGTCAACGCCGTGGCGGGCGCGCTGCTGGCGATGCTGATGTTCCTCGGCGACACCCAGGCCCGTGAGCAGATCGTCTTCTGGCAGCTCGGCAGCCTCAACGGCAGCCGGTGGCCCTACGTCGCCGTCGTCGCCCCGCTCACGGTCCTCGGCATCGCCCTGGCGCTGCTCAGCGCGCGCAGCCTCGACCTGCTGGCCCTCGGCGAACGCCCCGCCCGCCACCTCGGCGTCCACGTGGAGGGCCTGCGCATCGGCCTGATCGTCGTCGTCGCGCTGCTCACCGCCGCCGCCGTGTCGTTCTGCGGGATCGTGGGGTTCGTCGGGCTCGTCGTGCCCCACCTCGTGCGGATGGTGACCGGGCCCGGCCACCGCCTGGTCCTGCCCGCCTGCGTGCTCGCGGGCAGCCTGGTCCTCGTGGTGGCCGACCTGGCGGCACGCACGCTGGTCGCCTACTCCGACCTTCCCCTCGGCATGCTCACCTCCCTCGTCGGCGGCCCGTTCTTCTTCTGGCTCCTCTGGCGCACCCGTCGTACGTCGGGCGGGTGGGCATGACCGCCGCGCGACACGCCACCGCCGAGGTGGGCACCGCCGTCGCGTCCGTGCGAGGGGTGACGACGTCCTTCGGCACCCGCCGCGTCCTCGACGACGTCGACCTCGACCTCCACGCCGGCGAGGTGCTCGCCCTCGTCGGGCCCAACGGCACCGGCAAGTCCACCCTGCTCGCGGTCGTCGCCGGGGACCTCGAGCCGGAGCGCGGCACCGTCACGGTGCACGGCCGCCCGGTGCGGCAGTGGCGCCTCCAGGCACTCGCCCGCGAGCGCGCCGTGCTCACGCAGGAGCAGCGCGTGTCCTTCCCGTTCCCCGTGCGCGAGGTCGTCGAGATGGGCCGCGCGCCGTGGCGCGGCCACCCCGAGGAGGACCTCGACGACCTCGAGGTCGCCGTCGCGATGCAGACCACCGAGGTCGAGCACCTCGCCGTCCGCTCCTTCGGATCGCTCTCCGGCGGCGAGAAGGGCCGCGCCTCCTTCGCGCGCGTGCTCGCGCAGCAGACGGGGATCCTGATGCTCGACGAGCCGACCGCCGCGCTCGACATCGGGCACCAGGAGACCCTGCTCGCCACCGCCCGCCGGCGTGCCGCTGCCGGGGCCGCCGTCCTGGTCGTGCTCCACGACCTGACCCTCGCGGCCGCCCACGCCGACCGGATGGTGCTGCTCGAGGACGGCCGCGTGGCGGCCGTCGGCACCCCCCGCGAGGTCCTCGACCCGGCGCTGCTCACCCGCGTCTACCGCCACCGGATCGAGGTGGTGGCCCACCCGCGCACCGGCGACCCGATCGTGCTCGCCGACCGCAGGCCCGCCCCTGCCCTCGACGACCCGCTGTCCCAGGAGGACCCGTGCTGACCCACCGCCGCACCACCCGACACGCCGCCGCCCTCGCGAGCGGCGTCCTCGCCCTCGGTGGCGTGCTCGTCACCGCCACCCCGGCGCACGCCGAGGCGCGGATCGGCATCAGCAACGACCGCGGGACGGCGCTGGCCGACGACGGCCGGGCGACGACCTTCACGGTCCGGGGGTCGGGGTTCCAGGCGGTGCCGGGCGGCTTCGGCGGCGTCTACGTCGCGTTCGGCTGGGTCCGCGATCCGGCGGGCGGCGGGTGGCGGCCCTCGCGCGGCGGGGTGACCGGCCGCGACTACCGCTACGTCCCCGACTCCGAGAGCGGGGACAACGCCGGCTACCTCCGCTTCGTCTCCTTCCCCGGCAGCTCCACCACCGGCGAGGCGCAGGCGGTGATGACCCGGGCCGGCGCGTTCACCGTCTCCCTCACCGTGCCCGGGCCGACGTTCCGGGCCGTCGACCGCGACGGCGACCTGGTCGACGTCGACTGCCGCACGGTCACCTGCGGGGTGATCACCTTCGGCGCCCACGGGCTGAAGAACGCCCGCAACGAGACGTTCACCCCGATCCGCTTCGGCGCGGCCCGGGCCGACGACGCGGCGCCGCCCCAGACGCAGACGCAGCCGACGCCGGAGCGGTCCGACGAGGCCGCGAGCGCCGGCGGCGGCGGGGCAGCCGGGACCGGGGCCGAACCGTCGGGAGCGGCCGGGTCGGCTGCGGCGGCCGGGTCGGCCGGTCGCCACGACCCGCGGCGCGGTCGCCCGACGGTCCTCACCGAACGGCAGACGGCGCAGGCCGGCCGGGCGCTCGCCTTCACCGGGCGCGGCTTCGAGCCCGGCGAGCAGGTGCTTGCCCTCCTCGACGACGGCGTGGTGGCCCTCGGTCCCCTGGTGGCGGGAGCCGCGGGGGACGTGGCCGGCGTGATGTCCCTGCCCGTGGACATCGCCGGGGGCACGCACGAGCTGCGGCTCGTCGGCGCGGCCTCCGGGGCGCGACCGCGCGAGCGGTTCCCGGTGCGGGCGGCGGCCCCTGGTGGGTCGCCGGCCGACGCCGCCCCGGTCGCCGACGACGACGGCGACGTGGCCGCGACGGCGTTCGTCGCGCTCGCGGGACTCGCGCTCACCGGCTCCCTCGTCCTGCTCGTCCTGCGCCTGCGGCTGCGTCGCCGCCTCCGGCGCCCGGTCGCGGCCGAGGCCGTGGCATGAGCGCCGCCGCTCGCGGTCGTACGACCGCCCGGACCGGGGTCGTCGCGCTGGCCGCCACCGCCCTGACGACCCTCGCCGTGCTGCTGCTCGCGGTCGCCCCCTTCTCCCCGGCCGTCGAGCCGGCCCGGGGAGCGGCCCCGGCGGGCGGCGAGCCGTTCGCCGTCACCGGCGCGCAGCTGCGGTGGGGCCTCTCCAACGAGGCCAACAACCGGGCCTTCGCCCCCCAGAGCCACAACTTCCTGTCCGCGGGCGTCGTGCCCGACCCGGGCCGCGGCGGCACGACCCTGCCGCAGAGCGCCTGGAAGGCGGCCGACGGCAACGTGCGGATCGAGAAGCAGCAGGCCGACGGCTCGTACGCCGCTGCCACGTGGGCCGGGCTCACCACGACCCCGCAGGGCACGGCCATCCCCAGCCCGACCAGCGGCCGGTTCAGCAACCACCAGGTGGTGCTCGACGCGGGCTCCGGCACGGTCGACCCCGCTACCGGATCCGCCACCATCTCGTGGACGGGGTCCTTCTCGGTGGTCTTCTACTCCGGGCTCAGCTACTTCACCGTCACCGACCCGACCCTCGAGGTGACCCCCGAGCGGGCCCAGCTGACGGCGACCCTCGGCGGCCACGCCTCCGACATGGACGACCAGTCGCAGTGGACCCCGCTGCCGCCCACCCGGGTCGTGCTGGCGGACCTGCCGCGTGCGGAGGTCGACCTCGCCGCCTCCGACGGCTTCGCCAGCACGCCGGCCTACCTCGGCGTCGCCTGGCAGGCACCCGCCGACCAGGCGACCCAGGTGGGCGGGCCCTGGAAGGGAGCCTTCCCCAGCAGCTTCCTCGACTTCCTCGCGAGGGCGGGCACGGCCGGCTACTGGTACTCCACCGGTGGCGCCACCGACGCCTTCAAGCCGGCCCTCCCCCTCACGGTGAGCTGGGCGGGCGCGCCCGTCGCGACCCCCACGCCCAACCCGACGGCCGCGCCCACGAAGGGCTCGGGCACCTCGCCCACCACGGGCCCGACCAAGGGACCGACCAAGGGCGCGGGCCAGGGACCGGGCCAGGGATCGGGCCAGGGATCGGGCCAGGGACCGACGAAGACGCCCACGGCCGACCCCACCACGAGCCCCACGACTCCCCCGGTCGCGACGCCCACGGCCCGCCCGGGCGACATGACGGCGCCGGACCCCGACGGGCTGGCCGGCGCCGATCCCGGCGCGGCCGACCCGGACGCCTCCGGCGCCGCTGCCGCGGGGGTGGGCGGCACGCCGCTGGCCGTCCAGCCGCTGCTGGTCTCGGCCACCACCTCCGACCCCCCGATGCCGGCCGCAGCCGCGGCCGGCGAGACCGAGACCCACACCCTGTGGCTGCTCGGCTGCGTGCTGCTGCTCGGAGCGCTCGCAACCACCCTGATCAGCACCACCCTGATCAGCACCAACCTGGTCAGCAACCCTGTGGAAGGAAAGAAATGAAGCACGCGCACAGCGGCACCCGCCGCTCCGTGGGCAGCATCGCAAGCCTGGCGCTCCTCGCCGGGGGGATCGCGGTCCTCGCGAGCCCCGCGCCGGCGCAGGCGGCGACCACGACCGTCGACCACGCCGAGCTCCGCTGGGACCTCAACAAGGAGAGCACCGGAGGCGCCTTCGCGCCGGGCACCTGGAACCTGTTCTCCGCGGGCAGGCTGCACGACCCCGGCGCCGGCTCCCAGACCCTCACGGCCTCCGACCGGGGCGCCACCTGGACCAACGGCAGGCCGGCCGGGTGGTCGGCCAGCGAGGGCAACGTCACCATCGAGGACAAGCAGGCCGACGGCAGCTACGCCCCCACCACCTGGCAGGGCACCAGGACCAACGCGGCCGGCCAGACCGTCAACGCCGGCGCCACCCTGTCGGAGAACGTGGTCTCCTTCGCCAACGGGACCGGCACGGTCGACCCGGCGACGGACACCGGCACCATCTCGTGGGACGGCGACTTCACGGTCGTCTACTACTCCGGCATGTCCTTCTTCCACGTGTCTGACCCCGAGCTGAGCGTCACCGACGGCAGCGGCACCCTGACCGCCACGCTCAGCGGCTACGGCTCGCAGATGGGCGACCAGTCGCAGTGGAGCGCCCTCCCCGCGACCGAGGTCACCCTCGCCGACCTCACCGGCGTCGACCTCACGACCAGCGGGCTCACCGTCACGCCCGACTACCTCGGCGTCACCGTCGCCACGGCGCCCGGCACCACCCCGCAGTCGACGGCCGACCCGACGACGGCCGGCTCCTTCCCGCAGTCGTTCATCGACTTCCAGGAAGCGGTCGGGACGGCGTCGTACTGGTACTCCAGCGGCGGCAGCGTCGACGCACGCAAGGTCGCCACCCCGCTGTCCGTCTCGTGGGCGCCCCGGGTCACCGTGACCCGCACGACCCTGCTCCCGACCGGTGAGCAGGAGGTGACGGTCGAGGGCACGGGCTTCGACCCGGCCCTCGCCACCGGCACCCGCCCGCCGCTCGCCGGCAAGCCCGGCGGCGCCTACATCGCCTTCGGCCGCTACGCCGACGTGTGGCGTCCCTCGGAGGGCGCACCGTCCACGGCGCGGGTCAACCAGGGCGGCGCGGGCCTCAGGTGGGCCGTGCGCGCCGAGGACGTCGCGGCGCTCGGCAGCCAGGCCTCGTCGGCGGTCGTGCTCGACCCCGACGGCAGCTTCACCGCGACGCTGGTCGTGGACAAGGCAGCGATGGACGCCGCCGCGACCACGGGCAACTACGGCGTCTACACCTACCCCGGCTCCGGCGCGACGCAGGCGCTCTACGAGACCTTCACGCCGATCAGGTTCGCCGACTCCGCTGCCACGGTCGAGGTCGACGCGCCGGACGTCGTCTTCGGCGACGACCAGCTCGTCACCGTCGACGTGACCGGGTCGGGGAGCGTCGCGGGCACAGTCACCCTCCGCGAGGGGAACGCCGTCGTGGGACGTGCCAGCCTCGACTCCGGCGCCGCGGTCCTCCGGCTGCGCCGTCCCGGGGCCGGCACCAGGCACCTGTCGGTGACGTACTCGGGAGACCCCGCCACCGCCGGCGCCGCCACCACCACGACCGCGACCGTCGCGAAGGCCGTCCCTGCGATGACCGTGCGGGCGCAGGGCGCCACCGCGCCCGAGCCGGTGTCCGTCTCGGTGGCGCTGCCCGCCGCCGCGACGGGTGCGGTGAGCATCGCCGAGGGAGCCACCGCCCTGGGCTCGGCCGACGTCGTCGGTGGCACGGCTGAGCTCGCCGTCGGCGGGCTCGCCGTCGGCCAGCACACGCTCACCGCGACCTACGCCGGCGACCGCAACCACGAGGCCGGCACCGCGACGACGACGGTCACGGTCACCGCACCCACCCCGACTCCCACCCCGACTCCGACCCCGACTCCCACGCCCACCCCGGTGCCGCAGCCGGGCACGCTCGGGGAGCCGGCGAAGGGCTTCGCGAGGCTCACGTGGGGCACCAGGCCCCGGGCCGGCAAGCGCGGCACCGCCGTCGTGACGGTCAGCGAGCTCGCCACCGGCAGGGCGACCGTGCTCCTCCGCACCGCGAAGGGCAAGAGGGTCGCGTCGCTGAAGGTGCGGATCAAGGCCGGCACGGTCCGCGCGAGGCTGCCCAAGCTCCCCGCCGGGAGGTACTCCCTGGTGGCAAAGGTCCCTGGCAACGACGCCGTGGGCAAGGCGAAGGTGACCCGCACCTTCCGAGTGAAGTGAGGACGTCATGACGATGCTCGACCCGGCTCCGGCCACCGCTGCACTCTCCATCGCGATGCGCGACGGCTCCCAGGAGGCCCACACCGAGGCGGAGGGCTCGGCGTTCATGGCCGAGCTCACCTCGGCGCGCATCAACGCGCTGGGCGTGCGTGACTACCTGCTCCGATTCCGCGAGGTCTACCGCACGCTGGAGGCGCTCGGCACCGAGCTCGCCGGCGACCCCGCCGTCGCCGCGGTCGTCGACCCGGCGCTCGACCGGCTCGCCGCCATCGAGGAGGACCTCGCCTTCTGGGCGCAGGCCGCCGGCGCGCCCGCGCCCGCGGAGTTCCACAGCCCCGCGACCGACGCCTACGTCGCCCGGCTGCACGAGGTCCGTGCGTGGGCGCCGCTGTTCGTGGCCCACCACTACACCCGCTACCTCGGCGACCTCTCCGGCGGTCAGGTCATCGGCCGCATCCTCGACCGCGAGCTCGGGCTGGAGGGACGGGGCACGGCGTTCTACGCCTTCCCCGCGATCGCCAAGCCGAAGCCCTACAAGGACCGCTACCGCGCCCGCCTCGACGCCCTCGACCTCACGGCCGAGCAGCAGCGCGCGGTCGTCGGCGAGGTGAGCGTCGCGTTCGCGCTCAACCAGGCGGTCTTCACCGAGCTGGGCGCCGACCTGGCGGCCTACCGCCGCTGAGACGGCCGGGCCGGCGCACCGCGTGCGCCGGCCCGGCCCTCAGGTCCGCCGGGCCAGGAGCCAGGCGTGCTCGGCGGCCGGCAGCACCTCGGCGTCGAGGAGCACCGCGGCGAGGTCTCTGTCGCCCATGAGCGCGCGGAAGTACATCGGCAGGGTCAGCCCGTGTCCCGGCCGGTGCACGACCTCCACCGGGTCGCCCGCCCGGATCGCACCGGGCTCGAGCACTGCGAGGTAGGCACCCGTCAGGCCGCGCTCGGCGAAGCGACGCACCCACGCCCGCTCGGCCATGTGCTTGGCGAACGTCGCGCACGGGATGCGCGGGCCGCAGACCTCGAGGAGGGTCTGACCGACCTGCCAGCGCTCCCCCACCTCTGCGGTGTCGACCGCCAGTCCGAGCGTCGTGAGGTTCTCGCCGAACATGCCGTCGGCCAGGTCGCGGCCGAGGTGCTCGCCCCACCAGTCGAGCTCCTCGCGGGCGACGGCGTAGACCGCCTGGGTCGTGCCGCCGTGGTGCCTGCGGCTGATGATCGCGTCACCGACGACGCCGCTGCCGAGGCCGCCTCGCTTGGGGCCGGGGTCGCGGACCTCGATCACCTCGACCGGGCGCTTGTGGATGCCGCTGGGGCGCTTGAGCCCCACCACCGGCTCGGCGCTGCCGGCATTGACGGAGCGGACGCGGGCTGGCACCCGCACACGCTAACCGCCGCGCCCGGCTGACAGGTGGCCGACCACGATCGTGGAGGTTCCGAGTCACCTGGTGACTCGGAACCTCCACGATCTGCCGACAGCTCGACATCGGACGCCCTACTGTCACGTCATGGCAGACCGGGTGGCGGTGTACATCGACTTCGACAACGTCGTGATCTCGCGCTACGACCACCTGCACGGCGCGGGCGCGTGGCGTACGGACCGTGCGGGTTCTCGTGGTGGAACCGGCACCGGTGACGATCCGGTCGACGCCAGGCTCGCAGCCGCCAAGGTCGATCTCGCCGCCGTCATCGACTACGCCACGTCGTTCGGCATCGTGGCGATGACCCGTGCCTACGCGGACTGGTCGGTTCCGGCCAACGCCTCGTACCGCCGGGACCTCGTCGACCGTGCGGTCGACCTCGTCCAGCTCTTCCCAGCCTCGGGCACCAAGAACGGGGCGGACATCCGTCTTGCAGTCGACGCGGTCGAGGACCTCGCACGTCATGGCGACATCACCCACGTCGCTCTCGTCGCCGGCGACTCCGACTACGTGTCCCTGGCTCAACGATGCAAACGGTTGGGACGCTACGTCGTCGGCATCGGGGTGGCGGGCTCGACGAGCAGCGCCCTGGTCAGCGCGTGTGACGAGTTCGCCGAGTACGAGAAGCTGCCCGGGCTGAAGTCGGCGAGGGCCACCGCGCCTCCGGACGTCCAGGCTCGGGCCAAGAAGGGCACACCGCTCCAGGCGGGGCCGTCGGCTCCGCGCGCCAACGCCGCCACGACGAAGGTGCCCGTCCGGCAGGACAAGAAGTCCGCCGCGTCCGAGTCACCGGAGCTGAGGAAGGCCACGGAACTCCTCGTGCGTGCCGTTCGCCTGGGGTTGCAGAAGAGCGACGACGAATGGGTCTACGCGGCCGGGGTGAAGAGCCAGATGCAGCGGTTGAACCCGGCGTTCACCGAGAAGTCGCTCGGCTTCTCCACCTTCCGCGACTTCGTGTCGTCGCGAGCCGACCACGTCGAGTCGAAGAAGGCGCCGAGCGGGCAGCCCCTCCGCTTGCGCTAGTCAGCGTCGCGGCTCAGGCGTCGCCGGAGTGGCACACGGCCTCGACGTTGTTGCCCTCGGTGTCGCGGACGAAGGCGCCGTAGTAGCCGTCGTGGTACTCCGGCCAGAGCCGCGGCTCGTGCAGCGACTCGGCACCGGCAGCGAGCGCCTCGGCGTGCCAGGCGCGCACGGTCGCGGCGTCGGGGGCGCTGAAGGCGAGGTGGATCTCCCGGTTGGGCCCGACGCCCTCGAAGGTGCTGATCCAGAAGTCGGGCTTGTCGGTGCCGTAGCCGACGGCCCCCTCGAACTCCATCAGGCGGCGGTGCCCCAGCACGCCCAGGACCCGGTCGTAGAACGCTGCCGCCCGCGCCAGGTCGGTGCAGTTGATGCCCACGTGATCGATCATGGAAGGCATCGTGGCACCGCCCACCGACATCGGCCCCCTGCGTCACGCGAGCGGGTGACCACCGCGGCGTCGGGGCCGAGCCGGTGGGGATAGCGTGCGTCCATGACCGAGCACCAGACCGACGCCGACCTGCTCGACCGCGCCCGCGCCTGGGCCGCGGAGGACCCCGACGAGCAGACCCGAGCCGAGCTCGAGGCCCTCCTCGCCGCCGCCGGGCGGGGCGAGCAGACCGACCTGGCCGACCGCTTCGCGGGCACCCTCGAGTTCGGCACCGCCGGCCTGCGGGGGGCGCTCGGCGCCGGGCCCAACCGGATGAACCGTGTCGTCGTCGCCCGGGCCGCGGCGGGCCTGGCGGCCTACCTCCGCGACACCGGCCACGCCGGCGGGTCGGTCGTGATCGGCTTCGACGCCCGCCACAACTCCGACGTCTTCGCTCGCGACACCGCCGAGGTGATGACGGGCGCGGGGTTCAAGGCGCTGGTGATGCCGCGGCCCCTGCCGACGCCCCTCCTCGCCTTCGCCATCCGCGAGCTCGGCTGCGCGGCCGGCGTGATGGTCACCGCGAGCCACAACCCGCCGGAGGACAACGGCTACAAGATCTACCTCGGCGACGGCAGCCAGATCGTCCCGCCCGCCGACAGCGAGATCGCCGCCCGCATCGCCGCGGTCGGCCCGCTGGCAGACGTGCCGCGCGGCAACGCCGGCACCCTCGTCGGCGAGCAGATCGTCGACCGCTACCTCGACACGGCCGCGGGCCTGGCCGAGGACGGCCCGCGCGACCTGCGCATCGTCTACACCCCGCTCCACGGGGTCGGCGGCACGACCGTCGCGCAGGTGCTGGAGACCGCCGGCTTCGACGCGCCCCACGTCGTCGAGGAGCAGGAGCACCCCGACCCCGACTTCCCGACCGTGGCGTTCCCCAACCCCGAGGAGCCGGGCGCGATGGACCTCGCCATGGACCTCGCCGCGAGCGACCGGGCCGACCTGGTCGTGGCCAACGACCCCGACGCCGACCGCTGCGCCGTCGCCGTCCCGGACGCCCACGGGTGGCGGATGCTGCGCGGCGACGAGGTGGGCGCGCTGCTCGCCCACCACCTGCTCGCCCGCGGGCGCCAGGGCACCTACGCCAACTCGATCGTGTCGTCGAGCCTCCTCGGCAAGATGGCGGCCGCGGCCGGCCAGCCGCACGAGGAGACGCTGACCGGCTTCAAGTGGATCGGCCGCGTCGAGGGTCTCGCCTTCGGCTACGAGGAGGCGCTGGGCTACTGCTGCGACCCCGAGCACGTCAAGGACAAGGACGGCGTCTCGGCGCTGCTGCTGGTCTGCGAGCTCGCGGCGCAGGCCAAGGCCGAGGGCCGCACGCTCACCGACATCCTGGACGACATCTCGCGCGTGCACGGCCTGCACGCCACCGACCAGCTCTCCGTGCGCTTCGACGACCTCGCCGCCATCCCCGCGACCATGCAGCGGCTGCGGGCCGCCCCGCCCCGCTCGCTGGGCGGGCTGGCCGTGGAGCGGGTCGAGGACCTCTCCGAGGGCTCCGACCGGCTGCCGCCGACCGACGGGATGCGCTACACGCTGGCCGAGGGCGGCCGGGTCATCGTGCGCCCGAGCGGCACCGAGCCCAAGGTGAAGTGCTACCTCGAGGTCGTGGTCCCCGTTGGCGACGGCCCCGACGAGGGCGGCGTCGACGCCGCGCGGATCGCCGCGGTCGGGCGGCTCGACGCGATCACGGCCGACCTGCGCGGGACCGTCTTCGGGGGCTGACCCGGCCCGCCACCGCCTCCCCGGCGCGCAGCGTCATGGCAATCCCCGCCTCGGACCGGGCATTCCCATGACGTCCCGCTCGGGGGAGCGGCGGGCTAGGGTGTCGCCATGCTCCGGACCGTGGTGCTCGCGCTGGCGTCGGCCCTCGCCACGGTCTCGCTCGCCCCGACGGTCTCGACGATGTCGGCCGAGGCGCTCGTGGTGCTCGCCGCGCTCGTCACCGCCACCACGCTGATGGGCGTGCGCGGTCCCGCCGTCGTGCCCGACGCGACGCTGCGCTCGCTGCGGCCGCGGCGCCGTGCCGCCGACGTCCCCCTCGTGCTCGCGGGGCGGACGACCGACGTGGGCCACCACCCGGTGCGACCGCGTGCTCCGGGACTGGTCTGACCTCGCCACCGGCGAGCCCGTCCAGACCAGTCCCCCCTTCCCAGGAGCACACCCATGTCCTTGCTCGAGCCGATCTCGCACGCCCTCGCCGCGGTCCTCGCCGCCACCCACGACGCCCTCACCTCCCTCGGCGCGCCACCCGACGCCGCCGCCACCTGGGTGCTCGGCATCGCCGCCCTCGTCGTCCTCGTGCGGCTCGCGCTGCTGCCGCTCGTGGTCCACGGCGTCCGCCAGGCCCACGCCGCCGCCCGGGCACGGCCCCACCTGCAGGGCGTCGCGGAGCGCTACCGCGGACGCACCGACGCCGAGAGCATGCGCGAGCTGTTCGCCGAGCGCCGCGCGGTGTCGGCCGAGCACGGGGTGAGCCGGCTGGGCTGCCTGCCGGTGCTGCTCCAGCTGCCCGTGTGGATCTCGCTCTACCACCTCGTGGCCGACGTCGCCTCGGGCGCCGCGGTGGGCGCGATGGGCCCCGGCCTGGTGTCGTCCTTCGGTGCGGCGTCGGTCGTCGGCGTCTCGCTGGCCGGCCGCGGCTACCTCGGCGCGGGTGGGGTGCACCTCGCCGTCGTCGCCGGCCTGGCCCTGACCGCAGCGGCGCTGTCCTACGTCACCCAGCGCTTCGTCGTCGCCCCCAACACCCCCGTCGAGGGGATGCCGGAGGCGATGGTGGCCGCGCAGCGGATCCTGCCCGTGATGTCGGCGGGCGGGATGCTCGTGGCGGGCGGCGTCGTGCCGGTGGCGCTGCTCGTCTACTGGGTGTGCAGCTCGACGTGGACGCTCGGGCAGTCGGCCGTGGTCGCGCGCTGGTTCCCCACGCCGGGGACCGTCGCGGCCGCCCGTCGCGCCTGAGGGACCTCAGAGGAAGAAGCTGACCACCAGCGCCACGAGGGACGCACCGAGCAACGCGAGGGGCAGCACGGCCGGCTCCCGGCGTACGGCGTCGGGCAGGGCCAGCTGCTCCTTCGACCCGGGCCGCACCCCGGTGCGCCGGCGGGCGGCGTCGACCAGCTCGTGGAGGCGGTGCTCGGCCCAGTCGGCGTAGGGCATGCCCTCGCGGGGACCGTCGTCGGTGGGGCCGCTGCGCGAGACGATCGCCTTGCGCCAGCTGCGTCCCACCACGGTGCTGACGAAGCGCTGGTCGGCGGCGCGGACCGCCAGCACCTGGCGCACCGCGAGCTCCTCGATCGCGTCGAGGCGGATGTGCACGGTCTCGGCGAGGTTGCGCATGACGAGGTGCTCCTCGGTGGCCCACAGCGCCGGGCGCAGGTTGGCCGCCCACGCCAGCACGCCGACCAGCAGGCCGGCGGCGGTCACCCAGGCGGGGAACCCGTCGTCGAAGTAGGCCACGCCGGCGACCACCAGGAGCGCGGACAGCACGAGCGTGGCCCAGCCCGAGAACCGGCCGCTGGATGCCTGGAACCGCTCGACCACGGCCTCGCGGTCGTCCTGCAGGGATGCCATGTCGTCCTCGTCGGTGTGAGCAGACCGTGGCCCACCACGGATTGCCGGGGGCCTTCGACCCAACTCTATGCTGGGTCGGTGACACCCACTGCCAGCTCAACGGCGAGCACCCCCGAGACCCACGGCGGCGTCTTCGACGACATCGTGCGCTCGGACTCCTCGCTCCGCCGATTCCTCCACGGCCTCCCCGGGGTCGACCAGGTCGGGTGCGAGGCTCGCGCCGCGGGCCTGGCCACCCGGTCGATCAAGACCACGTCGAAGGCCTTCGCCATCGACCTGGCCATCCGCATGGTCGACCTGACCACGCTCGAGGGGCAGGACACCCACGGCAAGGTCCGCGCGCTCGCCTCGAAGGCGATGCGTCCCGATCCGGCCGACCCGACGTGCCCGGCCACCGCCGCCGTGTGCGTCTACCCCGACATGGTCGCCACCGCCAAGCAGACCCTCGGCGACAGCGGCGTCCACGTCGCCGCGGTCGCCACCGCGTTCCCCAGCGGCCGGGCCGCGATGGACATCAAGCTCGCCGACACCCGCGACGCGGTCGAGGCCGGCGCCGACGAGATCGACATGGTCATCGACCGTGGCGCCTTCCTGTCGGGGCGCTACCTCGACGTCTTCGAGGAGATCGCCCTGGTCCGCGAGGCGTGCGCCAGGCCCGACGGCACGAGCGCGCACCTCAAGGTGATCTTCGAGACCGGCGAGCTCCAGACCTACGACAACGTCCGGCGGGCCAGCTGGCTGGCGATGATGGCCGGCGCCCACTTCATCAAGACCTCCACCGGCAAGGTCCAGCCGGCCGCGACACTCCCGGTCACGCTGATCATGCTCGAGGCGGTGCGTGACTTCCGCGACCAGACCGGCCAGATGGTGGGCGTCAAGCCGGCCGGCGGCATCCGGAGCACCAAGGACGCCATCAAGTACCTCGTGATGGTCAACGAGATCTGCGGCGGCGACTGGCTCGATCCCGACTGGTTCCGCTTCGGGGCCTCCACGCTGCTCAACGACCTGCTGATGCAGCGCACCAAGATGACGACCGGGCGCTACTCCGGTCCCGACTACTTCACGCTGGACTGATGGGGATGACCAACATTTTCGAGTACGCCCCCGCGCCCGAGTCGCGCGCGATCGTCGACATCAAGCCGTCCTACGGCCTGTTCGTCAACGGAGAGTTCGTCGACGGCCGCGGCACGTCGTTCAAGACGATCAACCCGGCCACCGAGGAGGTGCTCGCCGAGGTCGCCGAGGCCAGCGACGCCGACGTCGACGAGGCCGTCAAGGCCGCCCGCCGCGCCTACACCCGCGTCTGGTCGCGGATGTCCGGGGCCGAGCGCGCCAAGTACCTCTACCGGATCGCCCGGATCATCCAGGAGCGCGGCCGCGAGCTCGCCGTCCTGGAGTCGATCGACAACGGCAAGCCGATCAAGGAGTCGCGCGACGTCGACGTGCCGATCGTCGCCGCCCACTTCTTCTACTACGCCGGCTGGGCCGACAAGCTGGAGTACTCCGGCTACGGCTCGACGCCGCTCGGCGTCGCCGGCCAGGTCATCCCGTGGAACTTCCCGCTGCTGATGCTGGCGTGGAAGATCGCCCCGGCGCTGGCGTGCGGCAACACCGTCGTGCTCAAGCCCGCCGAGACCACGCCCCTGACCGCGCTGCTCTTCGCCGAGATCTGCCAGCAGGCCGACCTGCCGCCCGGCGTCGTCAACATCGTCACCGGCGCCGGCGACACCGGCCGCGCGATCGTGTCGCACCCCGACGTCGACAAGGTCGCCTTCACCGGGTCCACCGAGGTCGGCAAGGCCATCGCCCGGGCGGTGGCCGGCACGAACAAGAAGGTCACCCTCGAGCTCGGCGGCAAGGCCGCCAACATCGTCTTCGACGACGCCCCGCTCGACCAGGCCGTCGAGGGCATCGTCAACGGCATCTTCTTCAACCAGGGCCACGTCTGCTGCGCGGGCTCGCGCCTGCTGGTGCAGGAGTCCGTCGCCGACGAGGTGATGACCCGGCTCAAGCGCCGGATGGCGACGCTGCGCGTGGGCGACCCGCTCGACAAGAACACCGACGTCGGCGCGATCAACTCCGCCGAGCAGCTCGCCAAGATCCGCGAGCTGTCCGAGGTCGGCGAGTCCGAGGGTGCCGAGCGCTGGTCGGCGCCGTGCGAGCTGCCGGCCAACGGCTACTGGTACGCCCCGACCGTCTTCACCGGCGTCACCCAGGCGCACCGCATCGCGCGCGAGGAGATCTTCGGCCCGGTGCTGTCGGTGCTGACCTTCCGCACCCCCTCCGAGGCGGTCGAGAAGGCCAACAACACGCCGTTCGGCCTCTCGGCCGGCGTGTGGACCGACAAGGGCTCGCGGATCCTGTCGATCGCCAACCAGCTGCGAGCGGGCGTCGTGTGGGCCAACACGTTCAACAAGTTCGACCCCACCTCGCCGTTCGGTGGCTACAAGGAGTCCGGCTACGGCCGCGAGGGCGGCCGCCACGGCCTCGAGGCCTACCTGAAGGGAGAGGACCGCTGATGTCTCGCATCGACGTCCGCAAGACCTACAAGCTCTACATCGGCGGGCAGTTCCCCCGCTCGGAGTCGGGTCGCACCTTCGTCGTCGACGACGCCAAGGGCAAGCTCCTCGCCAACGCCGCACTGGCCTCGCGCAAGGACGCCCGCGACGCCGTCGTCGCCGCCCGCAAGGCCTTCGGTGGCTGGTCGGGTCGCACGGCCTACAACCGGGCCCAGGTCGTCTACCGCATCGCCGAGGTCCTCGAGGGCCGGCGCGAGCAGTTCGAGGCCGAGCTCCGCGCGGCCGAGGGGATCTCGCCGTCGAAGGCCCGCGCCTACGTCGACGCCGCCATCGACCGCCTGGTCTGGTACGCCGGCTGGGCCGACAAGATCACCCAGGTCGTCGGCAACGCCAACCCGGTCGCCGGCCCCTACTTCAACCTCTCGACCCCCGAGCCCAGCGGCGTCATCGCCGTGGTCGCGCCCCGCGGCCCCCTGCTCGGGCTGGTCAGCGTCGTCGCGCCGCTCATCGTCACCGGCAACACCGTCGTGGTGATCGCCAGCCAGGCCAACCCGCTCACCGCGATCACGCTCGGCGAGGTCATGGCCACCAGCGACCTGCCCGGCGGCGTGGTCAACGTGCTCACCGGCTCGCAGGCCGAGATCGCCCCGTGGCTGGCCTCGCACATGGACGTCAACGGCATCGACCTGACCGGCGTCGAGGACCCCGAGCTGGCCGTCGAGCTCGAGGTCGCGGCCGCCGACAACCTCAAGCGCGTGCGCCGTCCCGCGCCCGACACCGACTGGCTCGCCGCGCCCGGACTGGACCGGATCACGCAGTTCCTCGAGACCAAGACCGTCTGGCACCCGATCGGCGTCTGAGCGGCCAGCCGTCCGACCGTACGAGCTGGTGCGGCTGGTCCGGCGGCGCGGGGTCGCGGCCCTGCGCGAGCGCCTCGCGCCCTGATCAGCGGTTGAGCAGGGCCTGGGCGAGCACGCCGAGGATCTCGTTGGGGTCGGTGACGAGGTAGTTCTGTCCGCCGGTCGCCGCCGCGATCTCGTCGAGCTCCCCGGTGTCGGCGTCCTGCGAGATGCCGATGATGACCACCTTGACGGGCTTGGCGGGGTCGCGCAGCGACTTGAGCTGGTTGACCAGCGACTCGAGCGTCAGCGAGCTGGAGTCGTCCTTCGCGCCGTCGGTCATGATGACCACGGAGTTGAACCACGCCGGGTCCCACATCTCCTGGGCGTGCTTGTAGGCCGCGAGCGTGGTGTCCATGACACCGGTGCCGCCACGCACCCGGCCGGGCAGGCGGTCGGCCTCGGCGCGGACAACGTCGCCGTGCGTGCTGCCGTCGCCGGTCGGCTCGTCGAGGCGCTCGAGCGGGGCGTACTCCGCCCACGACGCACCGCCCTTCCCGCGGTTCTTCGAGAAGCCCCAGATGCCGATGCGGGCCTGCGCGGGGAACGCGTCGAGCGCGACCTGGGAGGCGGTCATGGCCAGCCGGATGCGCGTGGTGTCGCCGATGGCGGTCTTCATCGAGCCCGACAGGTCGACCACCGCGAGGATGCTTGAGGGCACGGACAGCACGCGCCACCCGCGCAGGACGCTGTCGGTGGTCTTCTGCGCCACCTTGCCCAGCACCTTGGCCTTGCCGATCCCGATGTCGTTGGGGAGCGGCGCGCCCTCGGGGCCGCGCAGCTCGGCGGCGGTGATCGCCTCCACCCCGGCGCTCGAGGCGAACCAGCGCCCCAGTGCGCGGCCCACGCGGGCGGACAGGTCGCCGCCGGAGCTGAGCATGTCCGTGCTGCCGCGCCTGACGTCGATGAGCGGGAACTGCAGCATCGGCACGCCGGTCCTGGGCGCCACCAGGGCGAGCTGGTCGTTGCTGCGGCGCGCGGCGAGGTAGTCGTGCTCCGTGGCGGGCACCAGCTGGGTGCTGGAGGCGGTGATCGTGGACAGGTCGGTCTCGTTGACGCTGCCGGCCACGGCACGCTCGCCGTAGGTCTGGGCGACGGGAACCGTCTTCTGGTCGATCGACGCCGGGGTCTCGCCGGTCTTCTTCATCTCGGCGTACGGCGCCAGCAGCGCGAGCGCGGACGCACCCTCCGCGCTCGGGTCGGCCATCGCGAGGCTGCCGCTGCCGAGCGCGGCGGCCCAGGAGGCCGGCGCCTCGGCCGCCGGCCCGCCGATGAGGCCGACGGGCGTCTGGGCCAGCACCGCGGCGATCGGCGTGCCCGCCCAGCCGGCGCTGGTGAGCTGGCCCTTCCAGGTCGGGCTGTCGGGGATCCAGATGTCGGGGAGCTCGGCGTTGGGGTCGCTCAGGAGGGAGACGACGTCCTTCACCGTGCCGGCGCTCACCTGGATGTCGATGCACGGCTCGTCGGCGTTGACGTCCTCGACGGCCTGGCGCACCAGGTCCTCCATCACCGGCGCGGTGGTGAGCGTGATCACCTCGGAGACGCAGTCGGCTCCCTCGGGTTCGTCTCCTGCACCACGCATCGTGAAGAATGCGACGGTCGCGACGACCAGCGCCAGCGCGAGTCCCCCCAGGACGAAGCGCTTGCTGCCGCGTCCGACCGGACCGCCGGGCGTGCCGGTGGTCTCAGGCGCGGTCGAGTCGACGTGACTCATGGACGTCCTCCCCACAGAGGTGTCGATCAGGGTCTGCGCGACACTAATCTGCGGCCTTCTCGCCGCGTGGGCGAACGACGAAATGAGACTGTAACAAATGAGCACAGCCCAGGTGGTCGTCCTGGCCGGTCCCAGCGGCGCCGGGAAGTCCCGGCTCGCGGAGCGTCTCGGGCTGCCGGTCCTGCGCCTGGACGACTTCTACAAGGACGGCGACGACCCGTCCCTCCCCCGCATCACCGCCGGGGCCAACGCCGGCCTCGTCGACTGGGACCACCCCGACTCCTGGCACGAGGCCGACGCGCTCGCCGCCCTGCGTGAGCTGTGCGCCACCGGCCGCACCGAGGTCCCGGTCTACGAGATCTCGCGCAGCGGCCGCTGCGGCACCCACACCGTCGACCTCGCCGGGGCCCCCCGGTTCGTCGCGGAGGGCATCTTC
Source organism: Nocardioides sp. Z13_37 (assembly GCF_058355585.1). Taxonomy (NCBI): domain Bacteria; kingdom Bacillati; phylum Actinomycetota; class Actinomycetes; order Propionibacteriales; family Nocardioidaceae; genus Nocardioides; species Nocardioides sp. Z13_37. The sequence goes on from NZ_JBZGDV010000006.1 coordinate 221,464, forward strand.
GCCCCCGACGTCGTCGCGGCGTGCCGGGACGAGGGCATCCTCGCGGCGGCCTACTGCATCACCCAGCACCCGCTCGTCACGTTCTGGCGCCGCCTGACCCGCGACCTGCGCGAGCACCGCAAGCCGCCGCTCGTCCTGGTGCGCCGTGGCATGGCGCTGATGCGCGACCAGAAGCGGGTGGTCGCCCACGCGGTGCGGCAGGGGTGCCGCCGCGCCACCGGCGACCAGGCCTACGCCGAGCTGACCGCCGCGGCTACCGAGCGTCGATGAGCGCGGCGTAGCCGGGCTTGACGACGCCCTCGATCAGCGCGAGGCGCTCGTCGAAGGGAAGGAACGCCGACTTCGTCGCGTTGATGGTGAACCAGCGCAGGTCCTCGAGGGTGTAGTCGAACGCCTCCACGAGCCCGAACATCTCCCGGGTCATCGACGTGCCGCTCATCAGGCGGTTGTCGGTGTTGACGGTCACCCGGAAGCGCAGGTCGGTCAGCAGCCCGATCGGGTGCTGGGCGAACGACTCCGCGGCCCCGGTCTGGATGTTGGAGCTGGGGCACATCTCGAGCGGGATCCGCTTGTCGCGCACGTAGGCCGCCAGCCGGCCGAGCTCGACCGACCCGTCGTCGTTCACGGTGATGTCGTCGATGATGCGCACCCCGTGGCCGAGCCGATCGGCGCCGCACCACTGGATCGCCTCCCAGATCGAGGGCAGCCCGAACGCCTCGCCGGCGTGGATGGTGAAGTGGGCGTTCTCGCGCTGGAGGTACTCGAAGGCGTCGAGGTGGCGGGTGGGCGGGAAGCCCGCCTCGGCCCCGGCGATGTCGAAGCCGGCCACGCCACGGTCACGCCAGGCGATCGCGAGCTCGGCGATCTCCATCGACCGCGCCTGGTGCCGCATGGCGGTGAGCAGTTGGCGTACGACGATCCTGCCGCCGCTGGCGGCCATGCCGGCGTCGAAGCCCTCCTGCACCGCGGCGACGACCTCGTCGAGCGTCAGGCCGCCGCTGACGTGCTGCTCGGGGGCGTAGCGCACCTCGGCGTAGACGACGCCGTCGGCCGCGAGGTCCTCGACGCACTCGCGGGCCACCCGCGCGATCGCCGGGCCGCTCTGCATGACCGCCACCGTGTGGTCGAAGGTCTCGAGGTAGCGCACGAGCGAGCCGGAGTCCGCCGACTCGGTGAACCACCGGCCCAGCGACTCCGCGTCGGGGGCCGGCAGCTCGTGGCCGGCCTCCGCGGCCAGCTCGACGATGGTCTGCGGTCGCAGCCCGCCGTCGAGGTGGTCGTGCAGCAGGACCTTGGGAGCGGCCTGGACCTGGTCGCGCGTGGGGGTGCTCATCGGCACATCCAATCAGGGCCCACTATGTTCGTCGGCATGCGCACCTTCACCACCCTCGACGAGGTCGCGGCCGCCGCCCGCTCCGAGCTCGGCACCAGCGAGTGGCTCACCGTCGACCAGTCCCGCATCGACGCCTTCGCCGACGCGACGCTCGACCACCAGTGGATCCACGTCGACGTCGACGCCGCGGCCCAGGGGCCCTTCGGCACGACCATCGCCCACGGGTTCCTCACCCTCAGCCTGCTGCCGCACTTCGCCTCGCAGGTCTTCCGGCTCGACACGCCCGGCGCCCGCCTCAACTACGGCCTCGAGAAGGTCCGCTTCCCGGCCCCGGTGCCCGTGGGCAGCCGGCTGCGCTCGCACGTGCGCTTCGGCGAGGTGCGCGACGTGGCGGCCGGCCGGCAGCTGGTCATCGAGCACACGGTCGAGATCGAGGGCCACGACAAGCCGGCCTGCGTGGCCGCGCACGTCGTGCTCCTCCTCGGCTGAGCCGACCGGGACCCGCGGGCGCTCACCTGGACAGCACCGCCCGGGCGAACACCCCCAGCACGTCCTCGGGCTGGGCCGCCAGGTAGGCCTCGCCGCCGGTGACCCGTGCCATCCGCCGCAGGGCCGCGAGGTCGGCGTCGCCGCTGATCGCGATCCCGACCAGCCGCACCGGCCGCTGCGGGTCGCGCAGCTCGGCCAGGCGCCGCAGCAGCGTCGGGAGGTCGATCGAGCCGGGATCCTCGTTGCGCCCGTCGGTCATCAGCACCACGGCGTTGGCGTAGTGCGGGCGATAGCTGCGCAGCGCCTCGCGGTAGGCCGCCAGCGCGGTGTCGTAGAGCCCGGTCCCGCCGTCGGTGAGGCCGGGCAGCTCCGCGGTGCGCTCGCGCAGGGCGTAGCGCTGGGTGCGGCCGAACCGGAGGTCGTCGAGGCGGCGGATGGGCTCGAGCTCGCGCCAGTCGCGGCCGGGTCCGCCCTTGTCGATGGAGAAGACCCACAGCCCCACCCGGGCGTGGTCGGGCAGGAACCCGAGCCCGATCCGGGCGGCGTCGGCGAGCAGGTCCATCCGCGACCCCATCCCGGTGTCGAGGTCCATCGAGCCCGAGGCGTCCACCACGGCGAGCATCGCCGACGGGACGCTCCACAGGTTCCACGACTGGACCGCACGGGCGACGGCCGGCGCCGTGGGTGGGCGCAGCGCGCCGTCCCCGGCCCCGGGGGCACGGAGCCCCTCGTCGGCGATCAGTGCGCGGCCGGCCGCGCCCCGGAGGTGCTCGGCGAGGGCCTGCGCCAGCGCCCGCGCCCCCTGGGCGGCGTCGCGGCTGACGAGCAGCGGGAAGGTGAGGACCGGCGCGCCCACGGCCGGGGTCAGGTCGCGCAGGTCGCCGCGTCCGGCCGCGGTGCGCAGCTGCTGCTCAGTGGTGGCCACCAGGCGCGGTGAGCGACGTGCGAACATGCCCGGCCGCACGGCCTCGTCCTCGCCCCGCACGGCGCGCGCACCCTGGGCCTGCGCGAGCGGGACCACGAGCTGGCGGGCGTCGTCGCGGCTGCGGCCGACCGCGCGGGCCTCGGCCTCGGGGGCCGTCACCGCGAGGGCCCCCGCCGCCGACGAGCCGGGGTCGGGCACCGTGACGAGGCCCGACGCCGCGGCGTCGCCCCAGGACGGGAAGCGACGCGCGGCCGTCCCGCCGACGAGCACCACGCGGGTGCGCGCCAGGCTCTTCACGAGGAGCAGGGGCCGGGCCCCGGTCCCGAGGTAGGCCCGGGTGGTGAGGAAGTGCGCCTCCGGGATCCAGACGTCGGGCAGCGAGCCCTCCATCGAGGCACCGCGGGCCACGTCGGCGCCCGAGCGCATCGCCGGGTCCACCTGCACGCAGTCGGGGGTCACCTCGGCGAGGGCGGCCACCACCGCGCCGTACATCTCGGGCGCCACCGCGAGGTCGACGCCGCGGAACCGCTCGCACCCCGTCGAGTCGGAGGTCGCGTCCGGCCCGGACAGCGCCAGCCAGGTGGCGCCGGCACCGACGACGAGTCCGGTCACCAGCACCACGACCGCCAGCACGGCGGTCGATCGCGACGTGGCGCGGACCCCACCGCGCTCATGGCTCGTCTGCATCGGGGCCCCCAAGATCCCTAGGTGAGGGAAACGTAGGCGGGGGTCCCCGGCAGCCGTTGGGCTACTGGTCGGTCATCGTCAGTTGTGGGGACCGATCAGCCGATCCGCTCCAGCACGATCTCCCGGGTCGCCGACCCGGCGTCGTCGCCGATGTCGAAGCCGCCCTCGAGCGAGGCGAGCGCGCGCTCGAAGCGCTGCGGCTCGTCGGTGAGCAGCGTCAGCAGCGGCTCGCCCTGGGTGACCCGGTCGCCCGGTCGCGCGTGCCACACCACGCCGGCGCCGGCCTGCACCGGGTCCTCCTTGCGGGCACGGCCCGCGCCGAGGCGCCAGGCGGCCATGCCGACCGCCATCGCGTCGAGGCGGGTGAGGGTGCCGCTCGCCGGAGCGGTCACCACGTGCGACTCCTTCGCCTGCGGCAGGTCGGCGTCCGGGTCGCCGCCCTGCGCGCGGATCATCGCCTTCCACACGTCCATGGCCGAGCCGTCGGCCAGCTTGTCGGCCGGGTCGACGTCGTCGCGACCGGCGCCGGCGAGCATCTCGCGGGCCAGGGCGACGGTGAGCTCCACCACGTCGGCGGGACCGCCGCCGGCCAGCACGTCGACCGACTCCTGCACCTCGATCGCGTTGCCGGCGGTGAGGCCGAGCGGGGTCGCCATGTCGGTCAGCAGGGCGACCGTGTGCACGCCCGCGTCGGTGCCGAGCGCGACCATCGTCTCGGCGAGCTCCCGGGCGGTGTCGAGGTCCTTCATGAACGCGCCGCTGCCGACCTTGACGTCGAGCACCAGGGCGCCGGTGCCCTCGGCGATCTTCTTGCTCATGATCGAGCTGGCGATCAGCGGGATCGCCTCCACGGTGCCGGTCACGTCACGCAGGGCGTAGAGCTTCTTGTCCGCCGGGGCGAGGCCGTCGCCGGCCGCGCAGATCACGGCACCGACGTCCTCGAGGATGGCGAACATCTCCTCGTTGCTCAGCGCCGCGCGCCATCCCGGGATCGACTCGAGCTTGTCGAGGGTGCCGCCGGTGTGGCCCAGCCCGCGGCCCGAGAGCTGCGGGACGGCGACGCCGCAGGCGGCGACCAGGGGCGCGAGCGGGAGGGTGATCTTGTCGCCCACGCCACCCGTGGAGTGCTTGTCGGCGGTCGGGCGCGACAGCGTGGAGAAGTCCATCCGCTCCCCCGACGCGATCATCGCGCCGGTCCAGCGCGAGATCTCCCGGCGGTTCATCCCGTTGAGCAGGATCGCCATGGCGAGCGCCGACATCTGCTCGTCGGCGACGTCGCCGCGGGTGTAGGCGTCGATCACCCAGTCGATCTGGCTGTCGGAGAGCTCGTGCTTGTCGCGCTTGGCGAGGATCACCTCGACGGCGTCATGGGCGGTCATGGGGTTCCTTCCGGGACGGCGCCGGCCGCCAGGTCGTCGGGTCCGAAGGCGTCGGGGAGCACCTCCGACATGGGCTTGATGCCCGAGATGGTCCAGACCAGCAGGCCGCGGCCGCCGTGCTCGAACAGCAGCTGGCGGCACCGACCGCACGGCATGATGACCTCGCCGGCGCCGTTGACGCACACGAAGTGCGTCAGCCGTCCGCCGCCGGTGGCGTGCAGGTGCGAGACCAGACCGCACTCGGCGCACAGCCCCACGCCGTACGAGGCGTTCTCCACGTTGCAGCCGACGACGACGCGGCCGTCGTCGACCAGCGCGGCAGCCCCCACCGAGTAGTGGGAGTAGGGGGCGTAGGCCCGCTCCACCACGTCGAGGGCGGCCGCCTTGAGCTCGTCCCAGTCGACCTGCCCGGGTGCGCCGCGGGTGCCGTCGCTCGTCACGTCGCCTGCCTCGTCGTCCACATCGTCATGCAATCTGTCCTCCACCTGTCCTGCACGTCGCCACTATGGCGCATAGGACGAAGCGAGGGTCTTTGGCAGGTTCCGCCGAAAGACTTGTCGTGAGTTCTATGTCTCAAACGGGTCTCGAAGGCTCCGAACCGCGTGATTTGTCGCCGGGCGGGAGGCATCATGCTCCCCGAAAGCGACCCCGCCTCGGGGTCACGAACTTGGAGGCATCTGTGAACAAGTCGAGGAAGGTCGTCTCGAGCGGCCTCGTGGCCCTGCTGGCGGCCGCGACCCTGGCGGCGTGCGGCGACGCGCCCGAGGAGGAGACCAACGGTAGTGGAAGCGGCAGCGAGGCCGCTGCCAGCGACTTCACGCCGTGCATCGTCTCCGACGCGGGCGGATTCGACGACAAGTCGTTCAACCAGCTCGGCTACGAGGGCGCCAAGCAGGCCGCCGACGAGCTCGGTGTCGAGCTCATCGACGTCGAGTCCAACAGCGAGAACGACTACGGCCCCAACCTGGAGAGCCTGGTCGGCGAGGGCTGCGACGCCATCGTGACCGTCGGCTTCGCCCTGGCCGCCGCGACCAAGGAGTCGGCCAAGGCCAACCCCGACGTCGAGTACGTCCTGATCGACGACTCCGCCGACGGCGGCGACGACGGTGCCACCTTCGACGGCAAGGCCGACCAGCCCAACATCAAGCCGCTGCTCTACAACACCGCCGAGGCCGCCTTCCTGGCCGGCTACGCGGCTGCCGACTACACCAAGACCGGCAAGGTCGGCACCTTCGGCGGCATGCCCTTCCCGACCGTCACCATCTTCATGGACGGCTTCAAGCAGGGCGCCGAGTACTACGCCAAGGAGAAGGGCAAGGACGTCGAGGTCGTCGGCTGGGACGGCAAGAACGGCTCCTTCACCGGTGGCTTCGAGGCCAACGAGGCCGCGACCAGCACGGCCAAGCAGATCCTCGACCAGGACGTCGACGTGATCCTCCCCGTCGGTGGCCCGATCTACCAGGGCGCGATCACCGCGATCGAGGACTCCGGCAAGGACGTCGCCATGGTGGGCGTCGACGCCGACCTGTTCGAGACCGACCCCAACACCCAGGACTACGTCATGACGTCGATCCTGAAGGACATGAAGGTCTCGACCTACGAGGCGATCATGGCCGCGGGCAACGACGAGTTCGACTTCGAGCCCTACGTCGGCACCCTCGAGAACGGCGGCATCGGCATCGCGCCGTTCCACAACTTCGAGGACAAGGTCAGCGGCGAGCTCGCCGCTGAGCTCGACGAGGTGAAGGCCGGCATCATCGACGGCTCCATCAAGGTCGAGTCCTACCTGGGCTGATCCACCAGCACGCTCCACCACGGGGGAGGCCGACGGGTTCGTCGGCCTCCCTCGTGCCGTGTCGGCCACCTGCCAGACCGCGGCCATGACCTTTGGCACATCTCGTGGCAGTGCCGCGTGCGCGCCGGCGGATACCCTTCCCGCGCGCTCCCCCGCCTGCCGTACGCGACCGCCTTCCCGGGCCTGCTTCACGGGCCCTCCGCTACCAGACCCTGGTCCAGACCCTGGACCTCTGCGACCCTAGGATGCGATCCATGAGACTCGTCCTGCGAGGCATCACCAAACGCTTCGGCAGCGTGGTGGCCAACGACTCGATCTCCCTCACGGTGGAGCCGGGAGAGATCCACTGCCTCCTCGGCGAGAACGGCGCCGGCAAGTCCACGCTGATGAACGTGCTCTACGGCCTCTACAAGGCCGACGAGGGCGAGATCGAGCTCGACGGCGTGGTCCAGCACTTCACGGGTCCCGGCGACGCCATGGCGGCCGGGATCGGCATGGTCCACCAGCACTTCATGCTCATCCCGGTCTTCACCGTGGCCGAGAACGTCATGCTCGGCAACGAGTCCACCGGCTTCGCCGGCACCCTCGACCTCGCCGCGGCCAGCGCGCGGGTCACCGAGATCTCCGAGCGCTTCGGGTTCCACGTCGACCCCGACGCCCTCGTCGAGGAGCTCCCGGTCGGCGTCCAGCAGCGCGTCGAGATCATCAAGGCCCTCTCCCGCGACGCCGAGCTGCTCGTCTTCGACGAGCCGACCGCGGTGCTCACCCCGCAGGAGACCGACGAGCTGATGGAGATCATGCGCCAGCTCAAGGACGCCGGGAAGGCCATCGTCTTCATCACCCACAAGCTCCGCGAGGTCCGTGCGGTCGCCGACCGGATCACCGTGATCCGCCACGGCAAGGTCGTCGGCGAGGCCGAGCCGACCGCCAGCAACACCGAGCTCGCCTCGATGATGGTCGGGCGTCCGGTCGAGCTCGTCGTGCACAAGGACGCGCCCCAGCTCGGTGACGCGGCGCTGGTGGTCAAGGACCTCCGGGTGGTCGACGCCGTCGGCCACGCCCAGGTCGACGGCCTGAGCTTCACGATCCGCGCCGGCGAGATCCTCGCCGTCGCCGGCGTGCAGGGCAACGGCCAGACCGAGCTCACCGAGGCGCTCCTCGGCCTGCAGGAAGACGTCAGCGGGTCCATCACCCTCGACGGCGTCGAGCTCGTCGGCAGGTCGACGCGCAAGATCCTCGACGCGGGCGTCGGGTTCATCCCCGAGGACCGCCAGGTCGACGGCCTCGTGCCCGGCTTCACGATCGCCGAGAACCTCATGCTCGACCGCAGCTTCACGTCCCCGTTCGTCAAGAACGGCTCGCTCCGCCTCGGCGCGCTGCGCGCCTTCGCGCAGGAGAAGCTCACCCAGTACGACGTCCGCGCCCGCGACATCGACTCGTTGGCCTCCAACCTCTCCGGCGGCAACCAGCAGAAGGTCGTCGTGGCCCGCGAGCTCTCCCGCGACCTGCGGCTGCTCGTCGCGGCCCAGCCCACCCGCGGCGTCGACGTCGGCTCGATCGAGTTCATCCACAAGCAGATCGTCGCGACCCGCGACCGGGGCATCCCGGTCCTGGTGGTCTCCACCGAGCTCGACGAGGTGGTCGCGCTCGCGGACCGCATCATGGTGCTCTACCGCGGGCGGATCGTCGGCGTCGTGCCGGCCGACACGCCCCGCGAGACCCTCGGACTGATGATGACCGGCGAACGCCCCCAGGACCTGAAGGACGTGGTGGCGTGAGCGACTCCCGCACCCCCCAGCCCGAGAAGCCCGACGCACCCGAGACGGGCGCCGGCACGGACAGCAGCACGGACACCGACACGATGACCGCCACTCCTGGGACCGACCCGCACGACGCGCGCGGCCAGCGGTCCCGCTCGATGCTGCGCGAGATCGCCTCCGGCGACCCGCTCGCCGGCGTGCTCGCCGTGCTCCTCGCGGTCTTCGTCGGGTCGGTGATGATCGCGGCGACCGACGAGTCGGTCCGCGAGGCCGCCAGCTATGTCACGGCGCGGCCCTCCGACTTCTTCACCGCCGTGTGGGAGGCCATCACCGGTGCCTACTCCGCGATGTTCCGCGGCGCGATCTTCAACTACAACGTCGACGAGCCCGCCCTGCAGTGGCGCCCGCTCACCGAGACGCTGAAGTTCGCCGGCCCGCTGATCCTCGGCGGCCTCGGCGTCGGTCTCGCGTTCCGCGCGGCCATGTTCAACATCGGTGGCCGCGGCCAGATGCTGATCGCCGGCGGCGCCGCGGGCTGGGTCGGCTTCCAGCTCGACCTGCCGATGGTCGTGCACCTGCCGCTCGCGATCCTGGTCGGCATGGCGTTCGGAGCCCTGTGGGGCGGCATCGCCGGCCTGCTCAAGGCCCGCACCGGCGCCCACGAGGTGATCGTCACGATCATGCTCAACTACGTCGGCTACTACCTGCTCTTCTACGCCCTCACCAAGGACTGGCTGCTCAAGACGACCGGCTCGGTCAACCCGAAGTCGCCGCCGATGAAGGACTCCGCAACCCTTCCCAAGGTGCTGGGCGACGAGTTCAACCTGCACTTCGGCTTCGTGCTCGCCCTCGTCGCGGTCGGCGTGACCTGGTGGCTGCTCAACCGCTCCACCCTCGGCTACCGCATCCGCGCCGTCGGAGAGAACCCGCACGCCGCCCGCGCGGCCGGCATCAACGTCGGCAGGACCTACACGGTCGTGATGATGATCGCCGGCTCGCTGCTCGGCCTCGCCGGCGTCAACCAGGTGCTCGGCACCGTGTCCAGCGGCGTCTCGCTCGACCTCGACGCCTCCATCGGCTTCGACGCCATCACCGTGGCCCTGCTCGGCCGCTCGCGCCCGCTGGGGATCCTGGCGGCCGGGTTGCTGTTCGGTGCCTTCAAGGCCGGCGGCTTCACCATGCAGACCTCCGAGAACATCTCGGTCGACCTCGTGCTGGTGGTGCAGTCCCTCATCGTCCTGTTCCTCGCCGCGCCTCCCCTGGTGCGCGCGATCTTCCGGCTCCCCGCCCAGGAGGCCAAGTGAGCACCGCGACCCCCGAGATCCCCGAAATCGGCGGTCTCGCCCCTGACCCGGCGGTGGTGCACGTGCCCAGCCGCGGCCCGCGGAAGCTGCCGGTCGTGCTCGGTGTGCTGACGGTGCTGCTCGCCGGCATCCTGCTCCGCTCGGGCCACTCCGGCGACACCACGTTCCAGCTGGCCGCCGAGAGCGACTTCGTCACCCTCCCCGACATCGTGGTGCCGTCCGGCCCCACCGCGTGGGTGATGGTGGTGATCTGCCTGGCGCTCACCGCGGAGGCAGTGCGCCGCATGATGGTGCCGCTGCGGCAGCCCGCGTGGATCCCGATCGGCTTCGCCGTCGCGTGGATGGTCGGCTTCCTCAGCTGGGCCGCGGCCGACGGCCGCATCCGGATGGTCAGCCTGCTCGGCGGTGCCGTCGCGCTCGCGATCCCGCTGGTCTTCGGCGCGCTCGGCGGCGTGCTGGGCGAGCGTGCCGGCGTGGTCAACATCGCCATCGAGGGCCAGCTGCTGCTCGGTGCGTTCGCCGCGGCGATCACCGCCTCGACCACCGGCTCGCCCTGGGCCGGCCTCGTGGCGGCGGCGGTCGCCGGCGCCCTCGTCGCGCTGATCCTCGGGCTGTTCGCGATCACCTACTTCGTCGACCAGGTGATCGTCGGCGTCGTGCTCAACGTGCTCGTGGTGGGCCTGACCAACTTCCTGTTCCGCCAGGTGCTCACGCCCAACGCCGAGTCCCTCAACTCCCCCGACCGGCTGCGCGCGCTGCCGATCCCGATCCTCGGCGACATCCCGCTGATCGGCCCGATCCTGTTCCGCCAGACCCCGCTCGTCTACGTGCTGTACGCCGTGGTGGCGATCGTGGCCTTCGCGCTCTACCGCACCCGCTGGGGCCTCCGGGTCCGCGCCGTCGGCGAGCACCCCAAGGCGGCCGACACCGTGGGGATCAAGGTCAACCGCACCCGCTACCGCACGATCCTGCTCGCAGGCGCGATCGCCGGCCTCGGCGGTGCCTACTTCAGCCTCGTCTCGGTCGCCGGGTTCAACCGCGAGATGACCGGCGGTGCCGGCTACATCGCGCTGGCAGCGGTGATCTTCGGCAAGTGGGACCCGATCCGGGCCACGCTCGCCGCGCTGCTCTTCGGCTTCGCGACCAACCTCCAGGGCGTGCTCTCGGCCATCGGCTCCCCCGTGCCGAGCCAGTTCATGCTGATGCTGCCCTACGTCGTCACCATCTTCGCGGTGGCCGGCCTGGTCGGCCGCTCGCGCGCGCCGGCGGCCGACGGCGAGGCGTACCGACAGCAGTAGGCGGTCCGGCTCAGGAGGCCAGGGCCGTGACCGCGGTCTCGGCGAGCACCCGGGCCGCGATCGTGGTGGCCCGCTCGTCGATGCGCAGGTTGCCCTGGTGCAGGTCGTAGGTCGGCCCGCCGGGCGTGCGGGTGCCGAGCCGCGCCATCGCCCCGGGGACGGAGTCGAGGTACCAGCCGAAGTCCTCGCCGCCGAGGCTCTGGGCGGTCGAGACGCGACCCTGCGGGCCCAGCACGCTCTCCACGCCGGCGCCGAGGAGCCGGGTCGACACCTCGTGGTTGACCACCGGCGGGACCCCCCGCTGGTAGGTCACCTCGGCGGTGACGCTGTAGGGGGCCACGATCGCGGCGATGAGCTGGCGGATCAGGTGCTCGGCGTCGGCCCAGGCGACCGCGTCGAGCATCCGCACGGTGCCGGCCACGACACCGCCGTGCGGGATCACGTTGTGGGCCGAGCCCGCGCGCACCATGCCCCAGACCACGCTGACGCCGGCGCGGGGGTCGAGGCGGCGGCTCAGGATCGCCGGCAGCTCGGTGATGACCTTGCCGAGCGCGAAGGTGAGGTCCTCGGTGAGGTGGGGCCGCGAGGTGTGGCCGCCCTTGCCGATCAACCGCACGGTGAGCGCGTCGGCGGCACCGGTGAGCGGGCCCTCGCGCAGGCCGACCTGGCCCACGTCGAGGCTCGGGTCGCAGTGCAGGCCGAAGACGTGGGACACGCCCTCGAGCGCCCCGGTGGAGATGAGGTGCAGCGCACCGCCGGGCATGACCTCCTCGGCGGGCTGGAACAGCAGCCGCACACGCCCCTGCAGCAGGCCCCGGGCCGCGACCTCGGCCAGCGCGAGGCCGGCGCCGACGAGGCCGGCGGTGTGGACGTCGTGCCCGCAGGCGTGGGCGACCCCCGGGTTGGTGCTCTTCCAGGGGTCCGAGATGAGGTCGTCGACCGGCAGCGCGTCGAGGTCGGCGCGCAGCGCGACGAGCCTGCCGCCGTGGCCGATCTCGGCGAGCACGCCGCCTCCCTCTGGCCTCGTGACCGTCCAGCCCGCACCCTCGAGGGCGGTGACGACCGCCTCGGAGGTGCGCTCCTCCACCCAGCTCAGCTCGGGGTGGGCGTGGAGGTCTCGACGGAGGGCGACGAGGTCGTCGGCGTACTTGTCGACGATCTCGGCGATGACGGGGGTGGCAGCGAGTAGGGGTGGCATGACCGGCCCAGTCTAGGTGGCGTCGCCGTCGTAGGCCGCGATGATCCGGTCGGCGGCGAGGGGGGCGGGCAGCTCACCCGACATCACGGCACGTCGTACGTCGTCGCGCACGGCGGCGACCCCCGGCGAGGACCGCAGCCGGTGGTCGAGCTCGTCGCGCACCAGCGCCCAGGTGAACTCGAGCTGCTGGCCGGCGCGCTTGTGGGCCAGGCCGTCGGCGCCGAGGTGCTCGCGGTGGGCGCCGACGCGCTGCCAGACGTCGTCGACGCCCGCCCCGGTGAGCGCCGAGCAGGTGACGACGGGGGGCGCCCACTCGGCGTGCCCGCGCACCAGGCGCAGCGCGCCGGCGAGCTCGCGCGCCGCGACCCGCGAGTCGGCCTCGTGCTCACCGTCGGCCTTGTTGACCGCGACGACGTCGGCGATCTCGAGGATGCCCTTCTTGATGCCCTGCAGCTGGTCACCGGTGCGCGCCAGGGTCAGGAAGAGGAACGTGTCGACCATCCCGGCCACCGTCACCTCCGACTGCCCCACGCCGACGGTCTCGACCAGCACGACGTCGTACGCCGCCGCCTCGAGCACGAGCATCGCCTGCGTGGTGGCGCGCGCGACCCCGCCCAGCGTGCCGGCGGACGGCGAGGGACGGATGAACGCCATGGGGTCCACCGCCAGCGCCGACATCCGCGTCTTGTCGCCGAGCACCGACCCGCCCGTGCGCACCGACGACGGGTCGACGGCGAGCACCCCGACGCGGTGCCCGGCCGCGGTCAGCCGGGTGCCCAGCGCCTCGATGAACGTGGACTTGCCGACCCCCGGGACGCCCGAGATGCCCACCCGCGTCGCCGTCGGCCGGTCGGTCGCGGCGAGCGCGGTCAGCAGCTCCCGTGCCGCGGCCCGGTGGTCGACCCGCGACGACTCCACCAGCGTGATCGCGCGGGCGACGGCGGCCCTCCGGCCGGCCCGCACGTCCTCGACGAGGGCGTCGACGTCGATCGGGCGGGGCATCAGCCGGCGTGCTGTTCCCGCAGGCGCGCGATCAGGTCGAGGGCCGACTCCGCGATCACGGTGCCCGGCAGGAAGACCGCCGCGGCGCCCATCTCCCGCAGCGTCGCCACGTCGTCGGGCGGGATGACGCCGCCGATGACGATCATGATGTCGGGGCGGCCCTGGTCGGCCAGCGCCTGCTTCAGCGCGGGCAGCAGCGTGAGGTGGCCGGCAGCCAGCGACGAGACCCCGACGATGTGCACGTCGGCGTCCACGGCCTGCTGGGCGACCTCCTCGGGAGTCGAGAACAGCGGCCCCACGTCGACGTCGAAGCCGAGGTCGGCGAAGGCGGTGACCACGACCTTCTGGCCGCGGTCGTGGCCGTCCTGGCCCATCTTGGCGACCAGGATGCGGGGCCGGCGGCCCTCCTCGGCCTCGAACTCCTCGGTCGCCTGCAGGACCGCGGCCACGGCCGAGCCCTCGGCGGCGCCTGCCTCGTCGCGGTACACGCCGCTGATCGTACGGATCACCGCCTGGTGGCGGCCGTAGACCTTCTCCAGCGCGTCGGAGATCTCCCCGACCGTCGCCTTGGCGCGAGCCGCGTCGACGGCCAGCGCGAGCAGGTTGCCCTCGAGCGAGCCGCCACCCACCGGCCCGCGCTCGGCGCTGTTGGTCAGCGCCTCCAGCGCCCGGCGCACGGCGTCGTCGTCGCGCTCGGCACGCAGCCGCTCGAGCTTGGCGACCTGCTGGCGGTAGACGTCGTCGTTGTCCACCCGCAGCACGTCGAGCTTGTCCTCGGCGGCGAGGCGGTAGGTGTTGACGCCGATGACCTTCTGCGCGCCCGAGTCGATGCGCGCCTGGGTGCGCGCGGCCGCCTCCTCGATGCGCATCTTGGGGATCCCCTGCTCGATCGCGGCCGCCATCCCACCGGCGCGCTCGGCCTCCTGGATGTGGGCCCAGGCGCGCTCGGCGAGGTCGTGGGTGAGCTTCTCGACGTAGTAGGAGCCGGCCCACGGGTCGATGAGCTGGGTGGTGCCGCTCTCCTGCTGCAGCAGCAGCTGGGTGTTGCGGGCGATGCGCGCCGAGAAGTCGGTCGGCAGCGCGATCGCCTCGTCGAGGGCGTTGGTGTGCAGCGACTGGGTGTGGCCCTGCGTCGCGGCCATCGCCTCGATGCAGGTGCGCCCGACGTTGTTGAACACGTCCTGGGCGGTGAGCGACCAGCCCGAGGTCTGGCTGTGGGTGCGCAGCGAGCGCGACTTGGGGTTCTGCGGGTCGAAGTCGTCGACCAGCCGCGCCCACAGCGCCCGGGCCGCGCGCAGCTTGGCGACCTCCATGAAGAAGTTCATCCCGATCGCCCAGAAGAACGACAGCCGCGGCGCGAACTGGTCGATCGTCATGCCCGTGCCGAGACCGGCGCGGATGTACTCCACGCCGTCGGCGAGCGTGTACGCCAGCTCCAGGTCGGCGGTCGCCCCGGCCTCCTGGATGTGGTAGCCGGAGATGGAGATCGAGTTGAAGCGCGGCATCCGCTGCGAGGTGAAGGCGAAGATGTCGCTGATGATCCGCATGCTCGGCGACGGCGGGTAGATGTAGGTGTTGCGGACCATGAACTCCTTGAGGATGTCGTTCTGGATGGTCCCCGCCAGCTGCTCCGGCCGCACCCCCTGCTCCTCGGCGGCGGCGATGTAGAGCGCGAGCACGGGCAGCACGGCGCCGTTCATCGTCATCGACACCGACATCTCGTCGAGGGGGATGCCGTCGAACAGGGTGCGGGTGTCGTAGATCGAGTCGATCGCCACGCCCGCCATGCCGACGTCGCCGCGCACCCGCGGGTGGTCGGAGTCGTAGCCGCGGTGGGTGGCGAGGTCGAAGGCGACGCTCAGGCCCTTCTGCCCGGCCGCGAGGTTGCGGCGGTAGAAGGCGTTGGACTCCTCGGCCGTGCTGAAGCCGGCGTACTGCCGGATCGTCCACGGCTGGGTCGTGTACATCGTCGGGTAGGGCCCGCGCAGGAACGGCGCCAGGCCCGGCCAGGTGTCGAGGCCGTCGAGGCCCTCGAGGTGCTCGGGGCCGTAGACGGGGAGGATCTCGATGCCCTCCGGGCTCGCCCACGGCTCGCCACCGGCAGGCTGCCCGGTCGAGGCGGCACCCGCCAGCGACACGTCGGCGAAGTTCTTCGGAATGCTCATCGGGCGAGCTCCTCTCGGATGCGGGTCAGGAAGCCGAGGGCATCGACCCCCATGGCGCACGAGTCGTCGACGTCGGTCACGGTGCGCTCCCCCGGCTTGCCGGCGAGCACGACGTACGACGCCCCTGCCGCCCGCAGCGCGGCCACGAGGTCGGCGCCCCACTCGGCGTAGGCCGCGTCGGTGCCGGCGAGGCAGACGACGGGCTGGCCGGAGTAGGCCGCCAGGACCGCGTCGACCCCGTCGGTGGGGCCGGCCGCCTCGACGGCGACACCGCCGGCCGCGAGGAGGTTGGTGGCGAAGGTCGCCCGGGCGGTGTGGGCGGAGACGGGGCCCATCGTGGCGAGGAACACCGAGCCGGTGGCGGGCGCCGACCGCATGTCCTCGTAGGCCCAGCCGTAGTGGCGGACGTGGCGCTGCGGGAGGTGCTCGCGCTCGGGCAGCACCTCGTCGAGGTGGGGGAACTCCGAGACGCCGGTCAGGGGGCGCGACCGGTCGGCGACCTGGGCGTCACGCTCCTCGCGCACGGTCCGCACCCGATCCCTGACGCCGGTGCGGGCCTCGTCGGCGAGCGCGCCGCCGGCCGCCTCGATGCGGCCGAGCTCGGCCCACCCGGCGGCGGCGAGGTCGTCGGTCAGCCTCTCCACGGCGTAGGAGCCGCCGGCCGGGTCGGTGACCGCGGCGACGTGGGACTCCTCGATCAGGAGCGAGGAGGTGTTGCGGGCGATGCGGCGACCGAACGCGTCGGGCGCGCCGAGCGGCTCGTCGAACGGCACGACGGTGAGGGCGTCGGCGCCGCCGACGCCCGCCGCGAAGGCCGCGACGGTGCCACGCAGCATGTTGACCCACGGGTCACGCCTGCTGGTCATGGGACGGCTGGTGATCGCGTGCAGCGCCATCTCGCCCGGGCCGCCGGCTCCGGAGGCCTCGAGCACCCGGGCCCACAGGCGCCGTGCGGCGCGCATCTTGGCGATCGTGGCGAACTGCTCGTCGGTGGCGGCCAGCCGGAACTCCACGAGCCGGGCCGCGTGGTCGACCGAGAAGCCCTCGTCGGCGAGCAGGCGCAGGTAGGAGACGCCGGTCGCGATCGCCCAGCCGAGCTCCTGCGCGTCGCTGGCGCCCTCGTCGTGCAGCGCCGTGCCGTCGACGACGAGCGCACGGACGCCGAGCTGGATGGCCCGGCGCGCCAGCGGGGCGAACAGGTCCCGGGCCTCGACGCGGTCGTCGCGGACGCGGTGGTGGAGCATCTCGAGGGTCTGCAGGTCGAAGGAGAGGTTGGTGGCCGGGTGCAGCGCGCCCTCCACCCCCTCGAGGAAGTCGGCGAAGGCCTCGACCTGCTCGGTCGTCGGGCGGTCGAGCACGACCGGCGCCAGGTCGAGCAGCACGCCCTCCAGCACGGTGGCCCAGTCGTGGTCGCGCTCGGTGTCGAGGTGCAGCAGCAGCGACGTGCCGCCGTTCTCGAGGTCCTGCAGCACCGCCTCGTTGGCGGCCTTGTCGTCGACCACCTCCACCTGCGTACGCACGTCCCAGGCACCGACGCGGGTCGGGCGGCCCGAGGTCGTGAGGGCGTCGAGGTCGGCCGGCTGCCCGATCGGCGGGACCGCGATGCCGTCGAGCGTGGTGCGGGTCAGGGCCGCCCAGACGTCGGAGTCGGGTGCGTCCTCGCCGAGCCTGCGGGCCTTGCGCAGGACCGCGGCGCTCGCCGCCTCCCATGCCGCGGCGTCGTAGCGGTCGTCGTCGCCCACCAGCCGGAGCGAGCCCGCTGCGGGCTGCAGCTCCTCGGGCTCGTCGAGTCCACCTGGGAGATTACCGGGAAGGTCGGTCATGCTGCGCAGGATAGGCCCGGCCCGTGGCGAGGGTCACGGCCGTGGACTATGGGAAAGGTCACCGTCGCCGTCCACGATCCGGGCTCACCTCAGACCTCCGTGCGGCCCTCGTCGTCCTTCGGGCGGAGGCCGATCTTGTTGCCGAGCCACACGAGCGGGTCGTACGTGCGGTCCACGACCCGCTCCTTCATCGGGATGATGCCGTTGTCGGTGATCTTGATCCCCTCGGGGCACACCTCGGTGCAGCACCTGGTGATGTTGCACATCCCGAGGCCGGCCGCGTCCTGCGCCAGCCTGCGGCGGTCGTGGGTGTCGAGGGGGTGCATGTCGAGCTCGGCGTAGCGGATGAGGAACCGGGGGCCGGCGAAGTGCTGCTTGTTGTCCTCGTGGTCGCGGACCACGTGGCACACGTCCTGGCACAGGTAGCACTCGATGCACTTGCGGAACTCCTGGCTGCGCTCCACGTCGACCTGCATCATCCGCCGCCGGCCGTGGGCGTCGCGCGGCCCGAGGTCGGCGTAGGGCAGCTCCTTGGCCTTCTGGTAGTTGAACGACACGTCGGTGACCAGGTCGCGGATCACCGGGAAGGTGCGCATCGGCGTCACGGTGATGGTCTCGGCCGGGTCGAAGTCGGAGAGCCGGGTCATGCACATCAGCCGCGGCCGGCCGTTGATCTCGGCGCTGCACGAGCCGCACTTGCCGGCCTTGCAGTTCCAGCGGATCGCCAGGTCGCCCGTCTGCGTCGCCTGCAGGCGGTGCAGCGCGTCGAGCACCACCTCGCCCTCGGAGACCTCGACGGTGTAGTCGGTGAGGTCGCCGCCGCCGGCGTCGCCCCGCCACACGCGCATCTTCAGGTCGTAGGCCATGGCCGTCCTCACTTGTCCTGGAAGAGCTGCTCGAGGTCGTCGGGCATCACCGGCAGCGGCTTCTCCGCGATGTCGACGCCCGACCCGGTCGCGTCGAGGGTGAGCACCAGGTTCTTCGCGCCCCACTCGGGGTCGGGTCCCGGGAAGTCGTCGCGGGTGTGCCCGCCCCGCGACTCCTGGCGCGCCAGCGCCGCCTTGGCGATGCAC
Source organism: Nocardioides sp. Z13_37 (assembly GCF_058355585.1). Lineage (NCBI taxonomy): Bacteria > Bacillati > Actinomycetota > Actinomycetes > Propionibacteriales > Nocardioidaceae > Nocardioides > Nocardioides sp. Z13_37. Next base: position 239,695 of record NZ_JBZGDV010000006.1, read on the forward strand.
TCGCTGACGAGCAGCATGTTGCGCAGGTCGAGCGCGAGGTGCCAGCCCGGGTTGTACTGGCGGTGGCCCTCGACGACCATCGCCGCCGCCCGCTCCTTGAGGCGCTCGAGCCCGCTCAGCGACTCCTCGAGCTCCGAGGCGGTGCGGATGATGCCGACCAGCTCGTTCATCGTGTCCTGCAGGTCGTGCTGGATCGTGTAGGGGTTCTCCCCACCTCCCCCCGGACCGGCAGAGACCTCGAACGGCGCCAGCGCGTCGGCCTGGGCAGCCGTGACGTCCGCCTCGTCGACCGCCGGCCGCGGGCCCGAGACGGCGTACGCCGCCGCCGCCTCGCCCGCGCGCTTGCCGAACACGAGCAGGTCGGACAGCGAGTTGCCGCCCAGGCGGTTGGAGCCGTGCATGCCGCCGCTGACCTCGCCCGCGGCGTAGAGACCCTCGACGCCCGCCTGCTGCGTGTCGGGGTCGACCTCGACGCCGCCCATCACGTAGTGGCACGTGGGCCCGATCTCCATGGGCTCGGCGGTGATGTCGACGTCGGCGAGCTCCTTGAACTGGTGGTACATCGACGGCAGGCGCTTGCGGATGTAGTCGGCGTCGCGGCGGCTCGCGATGTCGAGGAAGATCCCGCCGTGCGGTGACCCGCGTCCGGCCTTGATCTCGGAGTTGATGGCGCGGGCGACCTCGTCGCGCGGCAGCAGCTCCGGTGGGCGGCGGTTGTTCGCCTTGTCCTCGTACCACCGGTCCGCCTCCTCCTCCGTGTCCGCCGTCTCGGACCGGAAGAAGTCGGGGATGTAGTCGAACATGAAGCGCTTGCCCTCGGAGTTGCGCAGGATGCCCCCGTCGCCGCGCACCGACTCGGTGACCAGCAGTCCCTTCACCGACGGCGGCCACACCATGCCCGTGGGGTGGAACTGCACGAACTCCATGTTGATCAGGCTGGCTCCCGCGCGCAGCGCCAGCGCGTGCCCGTCGCCGGTGTACTCCCAGGAGTTGGAGGTGACCTTGTAGGACTTGCCGATGCCGCCGGTCGCGAGCACCACGCTCGGCGCCTCGAACGTGATGAAGCGCCCGGTCTCGCGCCAGTAGCCGAACGCCCCGGCCACCCGCCCGTCGTCCTTGAGCACCTCGGTGACCGTGCACTCCATGTGGACGTCGATGCCGAGCTGCACCGTGCGCTGCTGCAGCGTGCGGATCAGCTCGAGCCCGGTGCGGTCGCCGACGTGGGCGAGCCGGGCGTAGCGGTGGCCGCCGAAGTCGCGCTGGGAGATCAGCCCGTCCTCGGTGCGGTCGAACAACGCACCCCAGTCCTCGAGCTCGAGCACCCGCTCGGGCGCCTCCTGCGCGTGCAGCTGCGCCATGCGCCAGTTGTTGAGCATCTTGCCGCCGCGCATCGTGTCGCGGAAGTGGACCTTCCAGTTGTCCTCCGGCCACCGGTTGCCCAGCGCGGCCGCGGCCCCGCCCTCGGCCATCACGGTGTGCGCCTTGCCGAGCAGCGACTTGCACACCACGGCCGTGCGGGCGCCCGCCTCCTGGGCGGCGATGGCGGCCCGCAGGCCGGCCCCGCCGGCGCCGATCACCACGACGTCGTAGGTGTGGCGCTCCATTCCCGCCCGCGCCTCGGGCGACATCTCGTTGCCCGTCATCGGATGGCGGTCAGTCATCAGAAGAACCTCACATCCTGGATGGTGCCGGTGGCGAGGAGGAAGACGTAGAGGTCGACGATCGCGACGGAGAAGAGCGAGTACCAGGCCCACCTGCCGTGGCTCTCGTTGAGCCGCGACACCCAGGTCCAGAGCCGGTAGCGCACCGGGTGCCTGGAGAAGTGCCGCAGCCGGCCGCCGACGATGTGGCGGCACGAGTGGCACGAGAGCGTGTAGAGCCAGATGAAGACGACGTTGACGATCATCAGCAGGGTGCCCAGGCCCATGTGGACGCCGCTGGTCTCACCGTCCCCGAGGGCGTACTCCGCCGGCATCGGCCGGAAGGCAAGGACCGTGTCGAAGGTGAGCACCAGGCCCACCAGCACCGCGGCGTACCAGAACCAGCGGTGCACGTTCTGCAGGATCAGCGGGAACCGGGTCTCGCCCGAGTAGGAGCCGTGCGGCTCGGCGACGCCGCACGCCGGCGGGCTCAGCCAGAACGCCCGGTAGTAGGCCTTGCGGTAGTAGTAGCAGGTCATCCGGAAGCCGAGCGGGAACACCAGGATGATCAGCGCCGCCGACAGCGGCCACGCCGCGAAGGGCTGGCCGAAGTCGGAGGCGCCCTCGACGCAGTCGCCCAGGCACGGGGAGTAGAACGGCGAGAGGTAGGGCGAGGCGTAGTAGTCGCGACCCATGAAGGCGCGCACGGTCGCGTAGACGACGAAGGCGGAGAAGACCACGAACGTCGTCAGCGGCGAGAGCCACCACCGGTCCCGGCGCAGCGTGCCGGCCTCGATCCGCGCCCTGGTCGGGCCGTGCACACCTGTGCTCATCGCATCCCCGTCGCGTCGTGGTTGGGCCAGAGTCTGCACACAACGGGCGGCGATGTGAAGTGGGCCACACCGGCCGCCCTCGACGGGGACGGGTCAGGACGCCCGGACCGGCGGGACGGCGGCGACCAGCGCAGCCGCGTCGGCGGCCGGCAGCGCGGCGCGCACGCCCCACTCGAACAGCGCCAGCGCGAACGCGGTGACCACCACGATGTCGACCCCGTTGGGCAGCACGTCCCGGCCGCCGCCGAACCTGCCGAGGAAGGTCAGCAGCAGCACCCCGCCGTAGTAGGGCCCGAGCCACACCAGCGAGCCCAGCGCGAGCGATTCCCGCAGCCGGGGGTCGCGCAGGATGCGCCACGCCAGCACCACGACGCCGACGGCGATCGGGATGGTCAGCTTGACCATCGTCTCCCAGCCGGTCCAGTAGATGATCAGGGTGATCACGACGAAGGCGACCCGCGCCATCACCGACACCGCGTGGAGGCGGAACGGACGCACGCGGTCGGGCACCTGGTGCCGCAGCGCCATCACGGTCACCGGGCCCAGGCACATCGAGAGCACGATCGCTCCCGAGTTGAACGAGAGCAGCTCCGACCACCCGTCGCGGAAGGCGACCAGCAGGACCAGCCCGACCACCAGGTTCAGCACCATCGCCCGCATCGGGACGCCGTGGCGGCTGAAGGCCGACAGCGCGCGCGGGAAGAGCCCGTTCTGCGCGACGGCCACGGTGAGGCGACCGGTGGACGCGGTCGAGACCAGGCCCGCGCCGAAGGGGCCGAGCACGGCGTCGGCCACGACCAGCTTGGCCAGCGCCGCCATGCCCAGGCCGGACAGCAGCGCCGCGAGCGGCCCGTTGGCCCCGCCCTTGTCGAGGCCGGCCCAGCCGCTGTCGAGGTCGGCGGGGTCGACCGCGCCGACGAACCCGAGCTGAAGGAGGGTGAACAGCACGGTGCACACGAGGATGCCGCCGACCAGCGCGACGGGGATGGTCACCTGTGGTCGCCGCGCCTCACCGGCGAGGTCCAGTGCATGCCGGAACCCGAGGAACGCGAAGACGACACCGCCCGTGGTGATGGCGCTCTGCACCCCGGTCATCCCCTCGGGGGCGAACCCCGTCTCGCGGATCGGGGCGGTGGAGAAGCGGGTGAGCAGGGCGACGGCGATCGCCACCGGGATGACGAGCTTGATCCAGGTCAGCGCACTGTTGATCCGGGCGAAGAGCGCCACCCCGAACGCGTTGAGCCCGGTGAAGGCGGCCAGCACGACCGTTGCCGCCGCGATCCCCGGCAGGCTCAGCGCACTCTCCCCGTCGGACGCGGCTCCCGCGACGAACAGCCAGTCGAAGGCCGGCTCGTTGCTGGCGTACTCGAGCATCGCCTGGGTCTCGATCGGCGCGGCCGTCACGTAGCCGACCCAGGCCACCCAGCCGATCGCGATGCCGACCCCCTTCCCGTGGCTGTAGGTGGGCAGCAGGCCGAGGCCGCCGACGACCGGCAGCATCGCGGAGATCTCGGCATAGACCAGCGCGACGGTGACGAGCATCAACCCCGCGATCGGCCACGCGATGATCGCGGCGGGCCCGGCCTGCTGTGCCGCGAACAGGGGGGCGAACAGCACCCCGGAGCCGACCACGCCGCCGACGGCGACGAAGGTCAGCCCGATCGTGCCGATCGACCGATCGGGAGCGTGCGGCTCATCCATCGTCGCCACCCGTACGTCTCGGCGGGCTCAGTCGCCGTGCGACGACGTGCCGCTCTCCAGGATGGAGACGATGGAGTAGAGCGTGAAGCAGATCGCTCCGAGCCCCACGAGCACGTGGGCGGCGATGAAGACGTTGGTGTCGGTGAACGCGGCCTGGAAGACGAACGCCGCCAGGAACAGGCAGCCGAGCGCGGTCACGACCGGGATCAGGGGCACCCGGTTGGCCAGGCTGAACGTGCGCCGCCACACCAGGGCCAGCAGCCCGACCTTGCTCAGGATGCTGAAGCAGACCAGGCCCAGGCCGATCATCACGAACCCGGGTGTGCGGTAGTACGGCTCGGTGTCGAGGACCAGCAGCACGATCCCCCACAGCATCGCGGCGCTGCCCATCGCGATCACCAGCCAGGGCCACGCCACGCGGTCGCGCGGCCCGTAGGTGTCCTGGACCTGGCGCAGGATGCTCCACACCAGCCCGATGAGGCTCGTGCAGATCATCGCCAGACCGCTGACGACGTGGCCCACCGTGAAGCGGCTCGGTGAGGTGGTCATCAGCAGGTTCGCGATGCCGAAGCCCCACGCGAGCGCGGCGAGCCCGACCGGGATCGCCCCCAGCACGGCGACGACGGGCCCGGAGAACGCCGCCGGCGGGGGCGTCCGGTCGCCGGCCGGCCTGGCGGAGTTGGCGGGGATGAGCGTGAACTTGGTCGACGCCAGGGCGACCGTGGACACGCAGCCGCAGATCAACCCGAGACCGAGGACGACGTGCCCGGCGATGTACTCGGGGCTCTGGCCGCTGCCCGAGACCCCGGCGAACAGGGAGACGCCGTAGACCGAGGTGCCGATGGCGGACGCGTAGCCGAGAGCGGGGTAGCCCACCTTGTCGACGGCGTTGAAGCGTCCGATGAGCTGCCGGATGATCGTCGCCGCCGTGCAGAACAGGCACAGGCAGATCGCGCCGAGGAAGGTGACCACCCGGCCTGCCACGTAGTTTCCCGGCGCGTCCGCGGCGTTCCACACGTAGAGGCCGAAGCCGATGCAGACCGCCATCATCGCCAGCGGGATGGCACGGAAGACGACGCTGATCCAGTAGTTCATGACATCTCCGCTCCTCGTGCGACGACGCTCACGTCGGGACGATGCGGGACGCCGCAGCCCCGGGACCCACTCAGTAGAGCACCGATCCCGGGCGGGGTCAGCAGCCGACGAGGAAGGCGGATCGGGACGCCACAGACGTCACTCATTGTGAGTGATGCCGCCGCGTCGGCACGCAACTAGCGTCGTTGGCCGGAGCAATCGGCGAAAGGCGCGGAGATGGCTACTCGGGACGACAGTCAGGCGACTGCACCGCAGGGACGGGCCCAGGCACGCACCTCGTTCATCAGTTGGACATCGATGGCGATCCTCATCGCCACAGCGGTCGCGAGCGTTCGCGGACTGCCGGCCATGGCGGCCTACGACTGGGCGTCGATATTCCTCTACGTCCTGCCCGCGATCTTGTTCATGGTGCCGGTGGCGCTCGTGGCCGCCGAGCTGGCGAGCGGATGGAAGGGCGGGATCTTCGTCTGGGTCAAGGAGGCCTATGGCGACCGCCTCGGCTTCTTCGCGATCTGGCAGCAGTGGATGCAGAACGTCGCCTGGTACCCGGCCCAGCTCGCCTTCTTCGCCTCGGCCCTCGCGTACGTGTGGGATCCGGCCCTGGCCAACTCGGGCATCTTCACCGGCCTGATCATCCTGGTCGTGTACTGGATCTCGACGTTCATCGCCACCCTCGGTGTCGACGCGTTCGCCAAGGTCGGGACCTGGGGCTTCCTGGCCGGCACCCTCGTGCCGGCGGCGGCCCTGATCGTCTTCGCGGCGATCTTCTGGGCCGGCGGCGGCACCTCGCACCTCCCGCCGATCGGTGATGCGGAGTGGTTCCCGAAGTTCACCGGGCTGGCCAGCATCGTGCTGATCGTCAGCAACTTCCTCTCCTACGCCGGCATGGAGATGAACGCCGTCCACGTCAACGAGATGCGGCGGCCCAGCACCGAGTTCCCGAAGGCGATCGTCCTGTCGGTGATCCTCATCCTGTTCGTCTTCATCCTGCCCACCCTGGCCATCTCGGTCGCGGTCCCCGGCTCGAGCGTCAACCTGACCCAGGGCGTGCTCCAGGCCTTCGACGTCTTCTTCAACCACCTCGGGATGTCGTGGGGCACCACCGTGATGGCACTGCTGATCGTCATCGGCATCCTCGCCTCGGTGGTCACCTGGATCCCGGGACCGAGCAAGGGATTGCTGCTGGTCGGCAAGGAGGGCTACCTGCCTCCGCGCCTGCAGGGCACCAACAGCCACGGGATGCAGGTCCCGATCATGATGGTGCAGGGCATCATCGTGACGGCGATGGCCGTCCTCTTCGCCATCCTGCCGTCGGTGCAGTCGGTCTTCTGGATCCTCACCGCCATGGCCGTGCAGCTCTACCTGCTGATGTACATGGTCATGTTCCTCGCCGGCATGCGCCTGCGCCGCACCCACCCCGACGTCAAGCGTGGCTTCCGCACGCCTGCCATGACCCTGGTCGGGTCGGTCGGCTTCGTGGCGAGCGTCGCCGCCTTCCTCCTCGGCTTCGTCGAGCCGTCGGGCAACGCGGACTCGACGCCGCAGGGCGTGTACATCCTGATCCTCGTGGCCGGCATCGTCCTCCTCGGCGTGTGGCCGTTCGTCCTCTACAAGCTGCGCAAGCCGGAGTGGAAGATCGAGACCTCCCCGGACAACACCCATTCCGACACGACGGCCCAGGAGGCGTGAGTCCGATGATCACGAAGCGTCCACGAACAGTCCGCTCCGCAGTGCTCCGGACAGCCGGCCTGGCCGTGGCGGCGGGCCTGGGGCTCTCCGCCTGCTCCGCAGCCGGCAGCGCCTCCGACCCGGACAGCGACCAGGCACGCCAGCTCGCCGAGCAGCTCAACGTGAGGTTGTCCGAAGCCGGGTTCCCCAAGGTCGACGCCTCGACGGCGACCGCCCTCTACGGCACGGACGGGGGCGTCAGCTGCGAGAACGTCGGCGAGCTGCAGCAGGAGCTGGCCCTGTCCCAGTTCGGCAACAACGCCCTGCACCTCCGGCGCGTGGTCATCGACCCCCGGATCATCGAGTACGACTTCGCGGTGGTCGAGACCTACTGCCCCGACAAGGCGGGCGAGCTGCTCGACGAGGTGGAGGACCTGGAGACCGAGAGGACCATCCCGGACCGGTAGGCGACGCACCACCCGACCCAGCCCGACCAGAGCAGAGTGTCTCGATGGCGCAGTCACGAGGAGCAGATGCCAGATGGTGCACGGCAGGAACTCCGTAGGCGGCGCCCTCGGGGACGCCGTCTTCGCCTCGACCGACCTGACGGTCGCGGTGCCGCTCCCCAGCCTCGGCCACTGACCACGGATGAGACGCCCGGACTCCACCGACGACCTCGATGATCCCTACGCCGAGACCCGGTGGCCGATGGCGGTGGCGGTTGCCGTCGCCATGGGTCTCACCGTGCTGCTGCCCGACAGCCTGCGCATGGCCCAGCCCTGGGTGCTGCCCACGATCTCCGGAGTGCTCCTGGTGGCGCTGCTCGCCGGCGACCCCGGCCAGATCTCGAGGCGTACGACGTCCCTGCGGGTGGCGTCGATCGCGCTGATCACGGTCCTGTCCCTGGGGACCGTCTGGTCGACCGTCCGGCTCGTCGCCGACATCATCGACGGCGGGTCGGCGACCGACTCGGCGCCCGAGCTGCTCCAGGCGAGCGGCTGCGTGTGGGTGGGCTCGATCATCGCCTACGCGCTCCTCTACTTCGAGCTCGACTGCGGCGGGGCCGCCGCCCGTGCCGAGTGGATGCCGCGCACGCCCGACCTCGCCTTCCCCCAGCAGCTCACCTCCGAGCTGGGACTGGAGAGCTGGCGCCCGCGCTTCGGCGACTACCTCTATCTCGGCCTGACCAACGCCACAGCGTTCAGTCCCACCGACGTGATGCCGCTCGCTCCCTGGGCCAAGCTCGTCATGTCGGTCCAGGCGCTGACGTCACTGGCCATCGTGGGCCTGGTCGTCGCCCGGGCGGTGAACGTGCTGGGCTGACGAATGGGCAGGTGGTGAGGGCGACTGGTCGCAGATGACACGAAACAGGTGGTGCGCAGACGGCCTGCACGGGCGCTAATGGGAAGACGTCTCCGGAGGGAGTCAGGGATGGACAACGGCGAACAGCTGCGTCGTCTGGCGTTCGGCCAGACGGCGGACGACCGCGCACAGGACGTCCCCGACACCTGGCCGGCGACGGCTCTCGACGCGAGGATCCTGGCCCTGGTCCGGCTCGGCGCCCTCGCCGCGACGGGCGACGGCACCGTGCGCTCCTACGGATCGCTCGCGGACAGCGCTCTGAGCGCCGGGGCGAGCGTCGAGGAGATCGTCGACGTCCTCGTGGGAGTGCTGCCGATCACCGGACCGGTGCGCGTGGCGACGGCCGCGCCCAAGCTGGCCCTCGTCCTGGGCTACGACGTCGACGAGGACCGCGACGACGACGCCGGGCCGTGAGCGACACGCTCCTCCCTCATCCCCCGAGCAGCCCGAGGAGGGTCGCCCGGTCGACCGCCTCACCGCGTGAGGTGGCGCCGAGCTTGCGGTAGATGGCGGACACCTCGGAGGCGACGGTGTTGCGCGAGATCTGCAGCCGCTGGGCGATGTCGACGATCCTGAGGTGGGTGGGGAGGTAGTGCAGCACGCGGAGCTCCGCCGGGGTGAGCGGTGCCTCGGGGGCGCCGGCATCGGTCCTCGTCGCCGTCGTGACCGCGCGGAGCTCGCCGACCTGCTGGACCAGGGTCCCCAGCTCGGGCCGGAGCCGGAGGATGTCGTCGATCTCGGCCAGCAGGAGCCGGGCGTCGGCGTGGTCGCCTCGCGTCCAGCACACCTTCGCAAGCTGGAGCCGGCCCCTCGTCGCGAGGCACGGGAGGGCGTACGTCGACGCGGCACGCGCCTCCATGGCGCGAGCGACCTGGCGGTCCGCCTCGAGGAGGTTGCCTCCGTGGACGGCCAGTCGGGCCGCGGCCGCGAAGGGGAGCAGGCTGGTCGCGTAGTCCTCCAGGTGGTGCTGGTCGACGATGCCGAGCGCGAGCCCGACGTGCTCCGCGGCCTCGTCCCAACGCCCGCGGTCCATGTCGATGAGGGCCAGTCCCGACTCGCTGAGCACCACCGCACCCGTGTCGCCCACGGCGAGGCCGACCTCCGTGGCGTCCCGGAGCACGGCCCCGGCGCGCCCGGGTGAGCCCGCGAGCAGGTGCGCCTCAGCGAGGACGCAGAGCGCCGTCGCCCGCCACGGGCTCCGCAGCGGCTCCTGTGCCGCGGTGAGCTCGGCGTCGGCCAGCATCGCCTCGGGGCCCGACGCACACGTCATGGCGCGGAGCATCGACCGCGAGGACGCGAACGACGCGCCGCCGTGGGTCGGGGTCGGGTCGAACGACGCCTCCTCCACGAAGGCGGCCCACCGTTGGGCGACCACCGCCTGCCCCGCCGACGCCGCGACCCACCCCGCCAGCACGGCGAGGGGCGGATAGGCCTCGATGGTGCGCTCGCCGAGCACGCCCAGCCACCGCTGGAGGGTCGAGATCTGCCCCGCGCTGACGGTGGTGAGTGCCAGCTCGGCCACGAGCTGGGCGCACCGCTCGCGCTCCTGGGTGATGAGGAGGTACTCCACGGCCGTCGCCGGTGCGCCGTTCGCCTGGAACCAGTCGGCCGCGCGCACCTGCAGCTTCTCCACCGCCTCCGGGTCGTCGCGGAGCAGCTCGGCCAGCAGGAACTCGCGGAACAGGGGGTGGTAGCGGTACCACTCGCGTCGCCGGTCCAGCGCGACGATGAACGCGTTCGACGCCTCGAGGGTGCGCAACCGGTCCTGGGAGCTCCGCTCCCCCAGCACCGCGTCGCAGAGCGGGCCGTGGAGCCGGTCGAGGACGGCCGTGCGCCGCAGGAAGTCCCGGATCCCGGGGTCGAACCTCCGGAAGACCTCGCGCTGGAGGTAGTCGGCGATGTAGCGGTCGTCCCCGGTGGCCCGCCCGGGCTGGTCCTCCCCCTCCCGCGCGATGAGGGCGGCGAGCTGGATCCCGGCCGGCCAGCCCTCGGTCCGCGCCGCGACGTCGGCCGCCTGCGCCGGGGTGACGTCGACGCGCGCGGTCGCGAAGACCTGCGCCGCGGCGGGCGCGTCGAGGGCGAGGTCGCGAGTGGTGAGCTCGACCGCCTCCCCGGCCGCCCGGAGAGAGGGGAGGTGGGGCTGCTCGTGGCGGCTGGCCGTCACGACCTGCGACCCGGGGGGGACGGCCGACGACAGCACGACACCCAGCAGGTGGTGGCACTCGGGCGACCGGAGCTCGTGCAGGTCGTCGAGCAGGAGGATGAAGGGCACCGGCGAGCGCCTGAACGCCGACGCGATCCGGGCAGCGCCCCGGCCGCGTGCGGCGGCGTCCGGGCCGGTCACCACGGCGGCCAGGCCCGCGTGCTCCGGTACGGCTCGCTCGTAGGCCGAGGCCAGCAGGAAGAGCAGGGCACTCGGGTCGTCGTCGGACCGGTCCAGCGAGAGCCACCCGACCCTCCGGCGGTCCCGGTGGGCCCACTCGACCAGCAGCGTCGACTTCCCGTAGCCGGCGGGCGCGGTGACGCCGACCACGGCGGTGGCCGCGTCACGGACGGAGTCGAGGAGCGCCACCCTGCTGACCATGCCGCTCCGGCGCCTCGGGGGCGACAGCTTGACCGTCACCAGGGTGTCGTCCAGCCCGATCGTCGGCCCTCCTGGCCCGCAGGGCCCTCTCCCCCGACGGGCCCGAGGAGAGGGCTGGCGGAGCGGCGCGACCACTAGTTCTGGGCCAGGATGCTCTGGCCGGTGAGGAGCGGGTAGCTGGAGAGCGTGTCGCCGTCCAGGTCGACCTTGTGCATGTCGACCGCCGTCACCTGGCTGTTCTCGTAGGTCGTGTAGTAGTAGACGCCCGTGTCGGTGTTGCAGCACGAGGAGTAGATCGTGATCTCGTACCTGTCCCCGACCTCGACGCATCCCCGCTGCTGGGCGACGGAGCCGAGGATGTGGAGGAACTGGCTGATGGCCTCGGACTCCGACTCGCCGGAGACCGAGTTCACGGCGGTGAACGCCGCCTTGACGAACCGCGACATCGAGGAGAGGTCACCGGGCAGTCCGATGCCGCCCAGCCCCCGGCTGTAGGCGTCGAAGTGCAGCTTCTTGGAGAAGTGGGTCTCGGGCTGGCTCGGCGACAGGCTCGCGTAGTTGTTGAGGTTGAACATCTGGATGTCGAAGGTCGGGTTGTTGGTGAGCACGCCCAGCGGGTTGTCGTAGACCCGCAACCCGTCCGCGACCGACTCGACCGTGAGCGACTCCTCGCGGTCGGAGACGATCCAGTGCAGCGGTGACAGCGGGAACTGGGGGCTGAACGGGATGTCGACCAGCACCAGCCTGTCCAGCGCCTCCCGGACCTGGGCGACCGTCTCGAACTGCCCCAGGATCCACGGGATGAACTCGAAGGGCGTGATGTTGTCCTTGCCCTGGGTCTCGGGCTTGTAGTCGGCGTTGTCGGGGAAGTTGAGCCCCGCCATGCTCAGCCCCTTCTCGTTGGTGGCGTCGTAGTAGAGCGGGTAGCCGTCGGCCACCGTCGTCATCCCGACGATCGCGTGGTGGGTGCGCAGGTCGTCCACCTTGCGGAACGGCAGCACGAAGTTGCGCGGCGTGATGGTCACCGACTCGTTGTAGGAGAACTCCAGGTCCAGGTTGCGACCGAAGTAGTGGTCCTTGGCGGTGTAGTTGGTCGCAGTGCACACGGTGCTGCCTCCACGTCGTTGTCCGTCTGGGCCGACTGCGAGCGAGGGCGCCCGAATGCGCTCCTCGTGCAGACGTCTCCTTGAAGTTACGAGCCCCGCCCGGGTCCCCGGCAGAGCACTTCGACCCGGGCGGCGGCCGTCGTCCCCTGCCGGTCGACCCGGGTCGCGACCGCCCGCGGGTCGCTCCATGCGCGCGGGCAAAGGGGCGTACGTCACACTCCCCGGGGCGTCGGGCGCACGTCGACAGGCGGTAGCGTGGAGACGTGTCTACCCCCACCCTCGTCAAGGGCGCACGGGCCTCGCGCTCGACGATCGCTCTCAAGCTGTTGATGGCCGGCAGCGGCTTCCTCTTCCTCGGCTTCGTGCTGGCGCACATGTACGGCAACCTCAAGGCGTTCGCCGGACATGAGGCGTTCAACGAGTACGCCCACCACCTCCGCGTGCTCGGTGAGCCGATGCTGCCGCACGAGGGCGCGCTCTGGATCCTGCGCGTGGGCCTCATCGTGGCGCTCGTCGTGCACGTCTACTGCGCCGTCGTCCTGTGGCGTCGCGCCGCGCGTGCCCGCACCACCAAGTACGTCATGAAGAAGGACACCGGCGCCACGCGCGCCAGCCTGATGATGCGCTGGGGCGGGCTCGCGATCCTCGTCTTCCTGGTCTGGCACCTGCTCAACTTCACCATCGGGAAGGTCAACCCGCAGGGCGGGGCCACCAACGACCCCTACCTCCTGATGGTCGACACCTTCGACCTGTGGTGGATGACGCTGATCTACATCGCCGCGATGCTCGCGCTCGGTGCCCACCTGCACCACGGCATCTGGAGCGCCGCGCAGACCCTGGGCTGGACCGGCACCGCGGTCAAGCGCAAGCGCGCCAAGGCCTTCGGCTTCGTGACCGCGCTCGTCATCTCCATCGGCTTCTCACTCGTCCCGCTCGCCGTCCTGGCCGGCATCATCACCAAGTAAAGAGGGGTCACCTCACGTGAGCCACGACAGCCACGACATGGACATGCCCGACACCGTCACCTCGACGGAGGCCTCGGCCAGCGGGTCCTTGGACGGCGACTACGACGACGCCGCCGGCTACTACACCCCCGGTGAGCCGCTCGCCGACACCAAGGCGCCCGACGCCCCGCTCGCCGAGCGCTGGGCGACGCGGAAGTTCGACGCTCGCCTGGTCAACCCGGCCAACCGGCGCAAGCTCTCCATCATCATCGTCGGCACCGGCCTGGCGGGTGCCTCGGCGGCCGCCACGCTCGGCGAGGCCGGCTACAACGTCAAGACGTTCTGCTACCAGGACTCGCCCCGGCGCGCCCACTCCATCGCCGCGCAGGGCGGCATCAACGCGGCGAAGAACTACAAGGAGGACGGCGACTCGGTCCACCGTCTCTTCTACGACACGGTCAAGGGCGGCGACTACCGCTCGCGCGAGTCCAACGTCTACCGCCTGGCCGAGGTGAGCACCAACATCATCGACCAGTGCGTCGCCCAGGGCGTTCCGTTCGCCCGCGAGTACGGCGGCCTGCTCGACAACCGCTCCTTCGGTGGCGTGCAGGTCTCGCGCACCTTCTACGCCCGCGGGCAGACCGGCCAGCAGCTGCTGATCGGCGCCTACCAGGCGCTCGAGCGCCAGATCTCCGCCGGCACCGTCTCGATGTTCACTCGCCACGAGATGCTCGAGCTGATCGTCGTCGACGGCAAGGCCCGCGGCATCATCGCCCGCGACATGGTCACCGGCGAGGTGCAGACCCACCTCGCCGACGTCGTCGTCCTCGCCTCGGGCGGCTACGGCAACGTGTTCTACCTGTCGACCAACGCGATGGGCTCCAACGTCACCGCCGCCTGGCGTGCGCACCGCAAGGGCGCCTACATGGCCAACCCCTGCTACACGCAGATCCACCCGACGTGCATCCCGGTCTCCGGCTCGCACCAGTCCAAGCTGACGCTGATGTCGGAGTCGCTGCGCAACGACGGCCGCATCTGGGTGCCCAAGAACCAGGCCGACTGCGACAAGGACCCGCGTGACATCCCCGAGGAGGACCGCGACTACTACCTGGAGCGGATCTACCCCGCCTTCGGCAACCTGGTCCCCCGCGACATCGCCTCGCGCGCGGCGAAGAACGTCTGCGACGAGGGTCGCGGCGTCGGTCCCGAGGTGGAGGGCGTGCGCCGGGGTGTCTACCTCGACTTCGCCGACGCCATCGACCGCCTCGGCCGCGACGCCGTGGAGTCCAAGTACGGCAACCTGTTCGACATGTACGCCCGGATCACCGGCGAGGACCCGTACTCGACGCCGATGCGGATCTACCCGGCCGTGCACTACGTCATGGGCGGGCTGTGGGTCGACTACGACCTGCAGTCGACGATCCCGGGCCTGTTCGTCACCGGCGAGGCCAACTTCTCCGACCACGGCGCCAACCGCCTCGGCGCCTCGGCGCTGATGCAGGGCCTGGCCGACGGCTACTTCGTCCTGCCGCACACGATCCGCGACTACCTCGCCGACGGCCCGTTCGAGCCCGTCGCCGAGGACCACCCGGCGGTCCTGGAGGCGCGCGAGTCGGTCGAGCAGCGCATCCAGCACTTCCTGTCGGTCAACGGCACCCGCAGCGTCGACTCCTACCACCGCGAGCTCGGCAACATCATGTGGGAGTACTGCGGCATGGAGCGCAACGAGACCGGTCTCAAGAAGGCGATCGACCTCATCCGCGGCCTGCGCGACGACTTCTACCGCAACGTCAAGGTGCTCGGCACCAGCGAGTCGCTCAACCAGTCGCTGGAGAAGGCAGGCCGTGTGGCCGACTTCTTCGAGCTCGGCGAGCTGATGTGCATCGACGCGCTCAACCGGCGCGAGTCGTGCGGCGGCCACTTCCGGGCCGAGTCGCAGACCGAGGACGGCGAGGCCCTGCGCCACGACGACGAGTTCGCCTACGTCGCCGCGTGGGAGTGGGCCGGCCTCGACGAGCGGCCCGTGCTGCACAAGGAGGACCTGGTCTACTCGGCCATCGAGATGAAGCAGCGGAGCTACAAGTGACGCCTGCCTCCGGCACCCGCCCCCTCCCCCGCTTCGCACCCCCGGCCGACGACGCCGCGGGGACCCCGACACCCACGAGGACCCACCGATGAACGTGACGTTGAAGATCTGGCGTCAGCCCGACTCCACCAGCGCCGGCGCGATGCACACCTACGAGCTGTCCGACGTCTCCCCCGACATGTCGTTCCTCGAGATGCTCGACGTGCTCAACGAGCAGCTCAACGACCAGGGCGAGGACCCCATCGCCTTCGACTCCGACTGCCGCGAGGGCATCTGCGGCATGTGCGGGCTGATGATCAACGGCGAGGCGCACGGCCCCGAGGTCACCACGACCTGCCAGCTGCACATGCGCTCGTTCAAGGACGGCGAGACCATCACGATCGAGCCGTGGCGCTCCGACGCCTTCCCGGTGGTGAAGGACCTCGTCGTCGACCGCGGCGCTCTCGACCGGATGATCCAGGCCGGCGGCTACATCTCGGTCAACACCGGCTCGGCCCCCGAAGCCCACTCGGTGCCGGTGCCCAAGGACGACGCCGACCGCGCCTTCAACGTCGCGACGTGCATCGGCTGCGGCGCCTGCGTCGCGGCGTGCCCCAACGGCTCGGCCTCGCTCTTCATGGGCGCCAAGGTGACCCACCTCGGCCTGCTGCCCCAGGGCCAGCCCGAGCGCGACGAGCGCGTGGTCAACATGGTCGCCCAGCACGACCACGAGGGCTTCGGCGGCTGCACCAACATCGGCGAGTGCACCGCGGCGTGCCCCAAGGAGATCCCGCTCGACGTGATCTCCCAGCTCAACAAGGACCTGCGGATGGCGATCAAGCACGGCCACTGACACTCACCGCCGTGCCGAGTCGGCGATCAGTGGCGGCGGCGGACGAGCGCGACCAGCCCGAGCATGGCGCCCGCCCCAGCGGCGAAGGCGGCCTTCGGGGAGGGCGACGGCGCCGCCGAGGGGTACGCCGGGGCGCCGGACCCCGCACCCGCGAGGTCGATCCGCGGCCCCTCGGGCAGCAGCTCGGCCACCTCCTCGGCCTCGCGGCGAGCGCGGGCCTCGCGCGAGGTGTGCGCCCACGAGGCGGCCAGCATGACGACGCGGGAGAAGTAGTTGATCCAGATCAGCAGCACGAGCGCGATGCCGAACACGGCGAACGCCGGCTGGTTCTGCGTGGAGCTGATCAGGAAGGTCGCGGCCTGCTTGAGCACCTCGAAGCCGATCGCGCCCAGGAGCGCGCCGCTCCACATGGAGCGGTCCGGGGTGTCGTGGTCGGCGAGGATCTTGAAGATCGCGAAGAACAGCAGCGTGTTGGCGCCGAGGCCGACCGCGATGGCGAGGACGGTCAGCACCGGGCGCAGGGCGAGGTCGAGGCCGAGCCGGTCGAGGATGTGGCTGGACAGGGCGGTGACGACGCCGGAGACGGCCACGCTGAGCAGCAGCACGACGCCGATGAGCACGAGCGAGACCAGGTCCTTGAGCTTGCCGACCAGGAAGCTGGGCTGTGCGCGCCGCGGCGTCTCGAAGACGATCTGCAGCGCGTCGCGCAGGCCGGAGACCCAGCCCAGCCCTGAGTAGAGGACACCGATCAGGCCGATGCCGGCAGCGGCGCCCGCGCCGTCCTGGAAGGCGTCGATGGAGATCTCGCCCGGTCCCGCCTTGCCCTCGACCACCATCGGCAGCACCGACCGGATCGCCTTGACCATCTGCTCGGTGGCGTCGGAGTAGATGCCGGCGACCCAGCCGACCACGGCGAACGCGAGCGCCAGGATGGGGAAGAACGACAGGAAGCCGAAGAAGGTGACCGCGCCGGCGAGCGCGTTGCCCTTGACCGCGCCGTAGTGCTGGATCATCCGGAAGAGGTGGTCGATGAACGGGCGGCGCTTGCGCACGGCGGCGACGCGCTGCTTGACCGTGTCGACGACGCTCATCGCTCCCCGAGCCGGTAGTGGTGGGTCGGTCGCCAGCCGGCCTGCTCGTCGTGGACGTAGAGGCTGAACTCCTCGACGGCGAACCGGCACTCGAAGCCGGCCAGCTCCTTGTAGGCGATGTCGAGCGTCTCGTCGTCGAGGTGGTGCGCGACGGTGACGTGCGGGTGGTAGGGGAAGTGCAGGTCGACCGCGAGCGGCCCCTGCCGTACGGCGCCCGCGAGCACCTCGCAGCCCGAGATCCCCTCGGCGAGGGTGACGAAGACGACCGGCGAGACCGGGCGGAACGTCCCGGTGCCGCGCAGGTGGATGGTGAACGGGGAGACGGCGGCCGCGACGGCTTCGAGGTGGGCGGTGACGGCGTCGAGGTCGTCGGGGCCCACCTCGGTCGGCGGGACCAGCGTGATGTGCGTGGGGATCTGCGTGGCCGTGGTGTCGCCGACGCTGGTGCGGTAGTCCTGGAGCTCGCTCGCCCAGGGCTCGGGGATCGCGATCGCTACTCCGATGGTGGGCACCCCTGAAACCCTACAGAACCCGATCGCGGCGTCGATCGGCCCCGTGAAAGGATCGGCCGCGTGAGTGAGACCTTCCGCGCCGCCCAGGCACGCAGCGACGCCATCGAGGAGCAGATGGCGAAGGACCCGGCATCGCTGCGCATGCTCACCGGGGACCGTCCGACCGGAGCGCTGCACATCGGTCACTACTTCGGCTCGATCCGCAACCGCCTGCGCCTGCAGGACAGTGGCGCGGAGATCTGGCAGCTCATCGCGGACTACCAGGTGATCACCGACCGCGAGGTGCTCGGCGACATCTCGAGCAACGTGCGCAACCTGCTGGTCGACAACATCGCCGCCGGCCTCGACCCGGAGAAGGCGACGATCTTCACGCACTCCTCGGTGCCGGCCCTCAACCAGCTGATGCTGCCGTTCCTGAGCCTGGTCAGCGTCGCCGAGCTGCAGCGCAACCCCACGGTCAAGGACGAGGCCAAGACGGCCGGCATCACCTCGATCGGCGGCCTCCTGCTCACCTACCCGGTGCACCAGGCCGCGGACATCTTGTTCTGCAAGGCCAACGTCGTGCCCGTCGGCCGCGACCAGCTGCCCCACCTCGAGCAGACCCGCGTCGTCGCGCGCCGCTTCAACGACCGCTACGCCCCGGTGTTCCCCGAGCCCGGCGCGCTGCTCTCCGAGGCACCCCTGATCCTCGGCACCGACGGCACCAAGATGAGCAAGTCCAAGGGCAACGTCGTCGAGCTGCGGATGAGCGCCGACGAGACCGCGAAGAAGCTCAAGGGCGCCAAGACCGACAGCGACCGGGTCATCACCTACGACCCGGAGGCGCGGCCCGAGGTGGCCAACCTGCTCACCCTCATCGGCCTCTGCGAGAACGTCGACCCGGCCGTCGTGGCCGAGGAGATCGGCGACGGGGGCGGCGGTGCCCTCAAGCGTCGCCTGACCGACGCGATCAACACCGAGCTGGCCCCGCTCCGCGCCCGCCGCGCCGAGCTCGAGGCCGACCCGGCCTACCTCGACGAGATCCTGCGTCGCGGCAACGCCCGGGCCAACGAGGTCGCCGACGCGACGCTGGCCGAGGTCAGCGAGGCGATGGGCATGGTCTACGGCTGGGCCTGATGGAGTCCGCTACAGCCCGGGCTGACGTGCGCGTCAGCGCAGGCTGGAGCGGTTCGTGCGTCGACGTGCCGGCGCTGACCCCTCGGGGGCCGGGCTGGGCCGCTCCCCTCAGACCGCCCAGCCGACGTTCTCGGCGAACAGGTCGGCCGCGGGGTAGATCCCTTTCAGCTCCTGGCGTCGCTGCAGCAGGTCGACCACTGCGCTGACGTTGCGGTCGGCCAGCTCACGGCGGCGCTCCACCTCGCGCACGATCTTGTCGTCGTCCATCACGTCCTCCTCGGGAAGATCTCGGGCGGCCTGCCCGCCCTCCATGGATTGGATCGTTCCAAGTGTGCGCTACACAAGAGTTCCGCCCGTGTTAACTCCGTGCAACATCACCGGAAAATGCGTGCATCGCGCTGCGTGCAAGGCGGCGCCGACCACCCCCGGAGGTCGGCGGGATCCCAGGCGGATCTCAGGCGCGTACGGCGTCGCGCTGGCGCACGTGGAGCCGCGCGGAGAGCAGCAGGATCGCCACCCCGGCGATCGACAGCGCCAGGCCGACCAGGGCGGGGGCGCGCAGGCCCCAGCCGCCGGCGATGACGAGACCGCCGAGCCAGGCGCCGAGGGCGTTGGCGATGTTGAGCGAGGCGTGGTTCATCGCGGCGCCCAGGGTCTGCGCGTCGCCGGCCACGTCCATCAGCCGCAGCTGCAGGTTGACCACCAGCACCGAGCCGAGGGTGGTGATGAGGAAGACCACCGGCAGGGCCGCCCAGCCGTGGGGCGCCGCGAGCCAGAAGGCCAGCATGGTCACGGCCATGCCGACGCCGCCGATGATGAGCGAGCGGAAGATCGACCAGTCGGCCATGACCCCGGCGAGAGAGGTGCCCGCGACCATGCCCAGGCCGAAGAACAGCAGGAAGACCGCCACCGACCGCTCCCCCAGGCCGCCGACGTCGGTGACGACCGGGGCGATGTAGGAGTAGACCGCGAACATGCCGCCGAAGCCGACGGCGCCCGCCAGCAGCGTCAGCCACACCTGCGGCACCTTGAACGCGGCGAGCTCGCGCAGCCCGCTGGCCCCGGCGTCGCCGGGGACGGACGGCACGAACCACGCGACGAGGGCGAGGGTGACCACGGCCAGGCCGCCGGCGGCCCAGAAGGCCGCGCGCCAGCCCAGCTCCTGGCCGAGCACCGTCGCCGCGGGCACGCCGATCACGTTGGCGACCGACAGGCCGAGCATCACCAACGAGACCGCTCGGCCCTTGCGCGACGGGCGGGCCATGCTCGCGGCCACCAGCGAGGCGACACCGAAGTAGGCGCCGTGGGGCAGCCCGGCGGCGAAGCGGGCGACCATCAGCTGCTCGTAGGACGTCGCGAGCGCGCTCAGCCCGTTGCCGGCGGCGAAGGCGACCATCAGGGCCACGAGGAGGGCGCGGCGCGGGAGCCGCGCGCCGAGGAAGGCGAGCACCGGCGCCCCGACGACGACCCCGACGGCGTACGCCGAGATGACGTGGCCGCCGGTGGGGATGGAGACGTCGACGCCGCGGGCGATCTGCGGCAGCAGGCCCATCGTCACGAACTCGGTGGTGCCGATGGCGAAGCCGCCCATCGCCAGGGCGAGCACCGCGAGGCCGAAGTGGCGCGCGGTCACCGAGGGGACGTCGGGGTCGCCCGACGACGGATGGTCGGGCAGCTGTGTCGTGTCGGCGGTCGTCGTCATCACCTGGCGCAAGAGCAGGACCCCCGGGGTTTGTTCCCCGGGGGCCCTGCCTGTGACGCGGGTCGCGGTCAGCCCAGCGAGGCGATCGCGTCGTTGAAGGTCGCGGACGGACGCATGACCGCGGCGGCCTTCTCCGGGTCGGGGCGGAAGTAGCCGCCGATGTCGGCGGGCTTGCCCTGGACCGCGAGCAGCTCGTCGACGATCGTCTGCTCGGCCTCGCGCAGGGTGCTGGCGAGCGAGGCGAACGCCGCTGCGAGCTCGGCGTCCTCGGTCTGCTTCGCGAGCTCCTCGGCCCAGTACAGGGCGAGGTAGAAGTGCGAGCCCCGGTTGTCGATCGTGCCGAGCCTGCGCCCGGGCGAGCGGTCCTCGTTGAGGAAGGTCTCGGTGGCCTTGTCGAGGGTGTCGCCGAGGATGCGCGCCCGCGCGTTGTCGTCGTAGCCGGCGAGGTGCTCGAGCGAGGCGGCCAGGGCGAAGAACTCGCCGAGGCTGTCCCAGCGGAGGTAGTCCTCCTTGACCAGCTGCTGCACGTGCTTGGGCGCCGACCCGCCGGCACCGGTCTCGAAGAGGCCGCCGCCGTTCATCAGCGGCACGATCGAGAGCATCTTGGCGCTGGTGCCGAGCTCGAGGATCGGGAACAGGTCGGTGTTGTAGTCGCGCAGCACGTTGCCGGTCACCGAGATGGTGTCCTCGCCGCGGCGGATCCGCTCCAGGGAGTACGTCGTCGCCTCGGCCGGCGCCATGATCTCCAGCGACAGGCCCTCGGTGTCGTGGTCCTTCAGGTACTTCTTCACCAGCGCGATGAGGTTGGCGTCGTGGGCGCGGGTCTCGTCGAGCCAGAACACCGCCGGGGTGTCGCTGGCGCGGGCGCGGGTGACGGCGAGCTTGACCCAGTCGCGGATCGGGGCGTCCTTGGTCTGGCAGGCGCGCCAGATGTCGCCGGCCTCGACGTCGTGCGACATCAGCACCTCGCCGGCGCGATTGCGCACCTCGACCCGGCCGGCGGCCGGGATCTCGAAGGTCTTGTCGTGCGAGCCGTACTCCTCGGCCGCCTTGGCCATCAGCCCGACGTTGGGCACCGAGCCCATGGTCGAGGGGTCGAGGGCGCCGTGGGTGCGGCAGTCGTCGATCGCGGCCTGGTACACGCCGGCGTAGGACGAGTCGGGGATCACCGCGAGGGTGTCCTGCTGCTCGCCGTCGGCGTTCCACATCTGGCCGGAGGTGCGGATCATCGCCGGCATCGAGGCGTCGATGATGACGTCGGAGGGCACGTGCAGGTTGGTGATGCCGCGGTCGGAGTCGACCATCGCGAGCGCCGGGCCCTCGGCCAGGCCCTTCTCGAAGGCCGCCTTGATCTCGGCGCCGTTGTCGAGGGAGTCCAGGCCGGCCAGGATCGCGCCCAGGCCGTCGTTGGCCGACAGCCCGGCGGCGGCCAGCTCCTCGCCGTACTGGGCGAAGACGTCGGCGAAGTAGGCGCGGACCACGTGGCCGAAGATGATCGGGTCGGAGACCTTCATCATCGTGGCCTTGAGGTGGGCGGAGAAGAGCACGCCGTCGGCCTTGGCCCGCGCGACCTGCTCCTCGAGGAACTCGTCGAGGCGGGCGGCGCTCAGGAAGGTCGCGTCGACGACCTCGCCCTCGAGGACCTTCAGGTCGTCCTTGAGCACCGTCTCCTGGCCGTCGGTGCCGACGTGGACGATCGACAGCGTGTCATCGGCCGGCATCACCACGGACTTCTCGTTGGTGCGGAAGTCGTCGTGGCCCATGGTCGCGACCGAGGTCTTGGAGTCGCTGCTCCATGCGCCCATCGAGTGGGGGTGCGTGCGGGCGTAGTTCTTCACCGACGCCGGCGCCCGGCGGTCGGAGTTGCCCTCGCGGAGCACCGGGTTGACCGCGGAGCCCTTGACCTTGTCGTAGCGCGCGCGTACCTCGCGCTCCTCGTCGGTCTGCGGGTTCTCGGGGTAGTCGGGCAGGTCGTAGCCCTGCGACTGCAGCTCGGCGATGGTCGCCTTGAGCTGCGGGAGGGACGCCGAGATGTTGGGCAGCTTGATGATGTTGGCCTCGGGCCGGGTGGCCAGCTCGCCGAGCTCGGCGAGGTCGTCGGCGAGGCGCTGCTCGTCCGTGAGCCGGTCGGGGAACTGGGCGATCACGCGACCCGCCAGCGAGATGTCACGGGTCTCGACGTCCACACCGGCGGTCTTCGCGTAGGCGGCGATGATCGGGAGGAACGAGTACGTCGCCAGCAGGGGCGCCTCGTCGGTATGGGTGTAGATGATCTTGGCCATGGGTACGACAGCTCCTGTAGATCGCGATCTGATCCGGGCATAACTCTTGACGTCAAGATACCTGACGTCGCACACGCCTGGCGACTCGCCTACCCTCGCACCCCCGTCCCGACGCCGCTAGGCTCGACGTGGCCTACGAGGGGTACGGCCACCCTGACTTGGAGGACGAGCTGATGAGCGACACCGTCGAAGCCACACCGAC
The DNA here is from genome assembly GCF_058355585.1 of Nocardioides sp. Z13_37. NCBI lineage: Bacteria > Bacillati > Actinomycetota > Actinomycetes > Propionibacteriales > Nocardioidaceae > Nocardioides > Nocardioides sp. Z13_37. The sequence goes on from NZ_JBZGDV010000006.1 coordinate 262,451, forward strand.
CACCGGACAGAAGTTCACCGCGGAGGTGATGGGCACGTTCGTGCTCGTCTTCTTCGGCTGCGGTGCTGCCGTCTACACCGGCGGCGACATCGTCGCCACCGGCCTGACGTTCGGTCTCACCGTCGTGGTCATGTCCTACGCCGTCGGGCGCGTCTCCGGCGGTCACTTCAACCCGGCCGTGACGCTCGGCGCGGTCCTCGGCGGTCGCCTGCCGTGGAACCAGGTCGGCCTCTACATGGCCGCCCAGCTCCTCGGCGGCCTCCTGGCCGGCGCGGTGCTCTTCGCGCTGGGCCACGGCTTCGACGGCTTCGTCGCCGAGGGCAACATGGGCCAGAACTTCTTCGGCGACCAGGGATCCGGCTTCGCCTGGTGGGCCGCCCTGCTGCTCGAGGTGCTGCTGACCGCGGTCTTCCTGTGGGTCATCCTGGGCGTCACCGACGAGCGCAACGAGGTCAACGTCGCGCTCGGCCCGCTCGCGATCGGCCTCACGCTGTCGATGATCCACTTCGTCGCGATCCCCCTGACCGGCACCTCGGTCAACCCGGCCCGCTCCATCGGCGTCGGCGTCTTCGCCGGCATGGACGCGGTCGCCCAGCTCTGGCTGTTCGTCCTCGCCCCGCTGCTCGGTGCGGCGATCGCCGGCCTGACCTACCCCCTGCTCTTCGGCCAGGGCGCCGCCCCGGTCGCGGGCTCCGGCCTCAACTTCAGCGGCGGCCGCAAGGACCAGAACGTCCCGGGCAACTACGAGGCGCAGTGGAACCAGGGCCAGCAGGGTGGCTGGGGCCAGCCCGGTGCCGCCTGGGGCGCTCCCCCGCAGCAGCAGTGGGGCCAGCCCGACCCCTACCAGCAGCCGCAGCAGCAGCAGCCCGACCCGGCCTACGGCGCTCCGCAGGCCGCTCCGCAGCAGCCCGGCCAGTGGGGCCAGCCCGCGCCGCAGCAGCAGCCCGGCCAGCCGTCCCAGCCGGGCCAGTGGGGCACCCCGGCCCCCCAGCAGCAGCCGGGCCAGGGCACCCCGGGCGCTCCGGGCGCTCCGGGCGCTCCGGGTCAGGGCGCTCCGGGTCACTGGGGCAACCCCGACGGCGACGACGACGGCCGCACCCAGGTCCGCCGCCCAGACTGACGGCCCCGAACAGGTCCGAGTCAGTCGGCCGGCTCGGCGCTCCAGCCGTCGTCGAGGTCCACCAGCCCCACGAGGCCGGCACCCTTCTCGTACACCGTGCGGGTCGTGGTGCCGGCCTCGTCGCGCAGCTGCACGAGGGTGGCCGACTGGTCCTCGATGGTCCTGCTCGCGCGCGGCAGCCCGGGCACGTCGTAGCTGAGCCACCCGTCGCCGAGCCGCGGGTCGGCCGGCATCGCGAGCCCGGCCTCCGCGCCGTCCTCGCCGGCGCGCCAGTCCCCGGTGTCGCCGTCGGCGCCGACGAGCCAGACGTTGCCCGCCGCGTCCTGCGCGTAGAGGCGGGTCTCCACGCTCGTCGTGCGACCGGAGCCGTCGGCGAGGTCGGTCGTGGCCCGCACGGCCGTGGCGTCGAGCCCGGCGACCGGGACGGTGGGCTCGAGCACCTCGACCTCGATCGTGCCGAGGTCACGGGCGCCGTCGCTCACGTCGTAGGTCCGTCGCGAGCCCGGCTCGAGGGCGAGCCACGGGTTGTCCACGGTGTCGACGAAGTCGGCGGGCTCGGGGCTCGGCGTCGGGACGACGAGGCCGTTGATGCCCGGGGAGTCGTAGGGCGCGGGCTGGCCCACGCCGCCGCAGCCGGCGAGCGCGAGCGCCAGGCCGGCCGTCAGCGCCGCCGTCGCCCGCGCGCGCCGCACGGCTCGTGGCCCCCTCGTCATGGGCGCCAGCATGCCAGCCTCCGACCAGCGGACAGCGCGCGGCCGGGGCGCTGCTAGCGTCAGCGGGACAGACCTCACCGACCTCATCTCGCGAGGAGAAGACCACCGTGACCTCCGCTGAACCTCTCAAGGTCGCCGTCACCGGCGCCGCCGGCCAGATCGGCTACAGCCTGCTGTTCCGCCTCGCCAGCGGCGCGCTGGCCGCGGACCGCCCGATCGAGCTGCGACTGCTCGAGATCGAGCCCGCCCTCAAGGCGCTCGAGGGCGTCGTCATGGAGCTGGACGACTGCGCCTTCCCGCTGCTCTCCGGCGTCGAGATCGGCGCGGACGCCGAGAAGATCTTCGACGGCGTCAACCTCGCGCTGCTCGTCGGCGCGCGTCCCCGCGGCCCGGGCATGGAGCGCGGCGACCTGCTCTCCGCCAACGGCGCGATCTTCACCGCGCAGGGCAAGGCCCTCAACGCCGTGGCCGCCGACGACGTCCGCATCGGCGTGACCGGCAACCCGGCCAACACCAACGCGCTGATCGCGATGACCAACGCCCCCGACATCCCGCGCGAGCGGTTCTCGGCGCTGACCCGCCTCGACCACAACCGGGCGATCAGCCAGCTCGCGGCCAAGACCGGCGCCAAGGTCACCGACATCACGAAGATGACGATCTGGGGCAACCACTCCGCGACCCAGTACCCCGACCTCTTCCACGCCGAGGTCAAGGGCCAGAGCGCCGCCGAGCTCGTCGGCGACCAGGCCTGGCTGGAGAACGACTTCATCCCGACCGTCGCCAAGCGCGGTGCGGCGATCATCGACGCCCGCGGCTCGTCCTCGGCCGCCTCGGCCGCCTCGGCGACCATCGACGCGGCGCGCGACTGGCTGTTCGGCTCCGCGGCCGACGACTGGGTGTCGATGGCGGTCGTCTCGAGCGGCGAGTACGGCGTCCCCGAGGGCCTCATCTCGTCCTTCCCGGTCACCACCTCCGGTGGCGACTGGTCGATCGTCGAGGGCCTCGAGATCGACGACTTCTCCCGCGCGCGCATCGACGCCTCGACCGCCGAGCTCGACGACGAGCGCAAGGCCGTCACGGAGCTGGGCCTGATCTGAGGAGTGGGCGCGTCCTGACCGCAGATCCACGTCGAGTCGGCGCATCCTGACCGCAACGACGCCGAGCCGGCGCCCGTGTTCCCGATCGAGGGGCACGAGCGCCGGCTCGCGGCGTCTCAGAAGCCGGGCTGGTCCGGGATGGAGCCGGCGAGGAAGATCAACGACCCGCCGAGGACGACGAGGACGACCGCGTCCAGCACCTTGTGCCGCACGGCCAGCATCCCGGCGTCGCGCCGGCGCAGCACGAGGCGTACGACGGCCGCGGCGATCAGCGCGCCGCCCATCAGCCGGATGCCGGTGCGCCACTCGTCGAGCACGACGACGACCATCGCCACCGTCACGACGGCCAGGACGAGCAGGTAGAACGCTCCCCCGATCGTCGAGGGGTAGCGGCGCGGCTCGTCGGGGTCCTGCGGGGACGGCTCCGCGGAGACCGGTGGCACCGACTCGGGCGGATCGACGGACGGCTCAGGAGTGTCGGGGTCGGGCATGTCAGGACCGGACGGACTTCTCGGCGATCTCGACGATGTTGGTGAGCAGCATCGCGCGCGTCATCGGCCCGACGCCCTTGGGGTTGGGCGAGACCCAGCCGGCGACGTCCCACACGTCGGGGGCCACGTCGCCGGTGACCTTGCCGTCGACCCGCGAGACGCCGACGTCGAGGACCGCCGCCCCCGGCCGCACCATGTCGGCGGTGATGATGCCCGGCACGCCCGCGGCGGCGACGACGATGTCGGCCCGCCGCACGTGGGAGGCGAGGTCGCGGGTGCCGGTGTGGCACAGGGTGACCGTGGCGTTCTCGGAACGACGGGTCAGCAGCAGGCCGAGGGGCCGGCCCACGGTGATGCCGCGGCCGACGACGACGACCGCGGCGCCCGCGATCTCGACGCCGTGGCGGCGCAGCAGCTCGATGGCGCCGACCGGGGTGCACGGCAGCGGACCCGCCTCGCCGAGCACGAGCTTGCCGAGGTTGACCGGGTGCAGCCCGTCGACGTCCTTGGCGGGGTCGACGCGCGACAGCAGGGCGAACTCGTCGAGCCCGGTGGGCTGCTGGACGATGAAGCCGGTGCAGGCCTCGTCGGCGTTGAGGTCGTCGATGACGGCCTCCACCTCGGCCTGGGTGGCGCCGGCGGGGAGGTCGCGCCGGATCGAGGTGATGCCGATCTCCGCGCAGTCCTTGTGCTTGGCGCCGACGTACCAGTGCGAGCCGGGGTCGTCGCCGACCAGCACGGTGCCGAGCCCGGGGACCACCCCCTGCTCGCGGAGTGCGGCGACTCGCTGCGCGAGCTCGGCCTTGATGGTCCGCAGCGTGGCTGCGCCGTCCAGGGTCTGTGCCGTCACGCGGGTCAGTCTAGGGATCGGCTCGCTCACACCCCGACCGGCGCCCCGATCCGGACCAGGTGCCGCTCCGCGGCCCGGGCCGCCGGGTGCGCGACAGCGGCTGCGGTGATGCCGATGACGGCGATGACCGCCCAGCCCGCCGTGCCGACCGTGAGGGCGAGCCAGGTGTAGAGGGCCGGGAAGACGATCGGCTCGACCTGGTAGCCCAGGCCCCAGATGCCCTGGTAGTCGCCGAGCCGGCGGTGGTCGGAGAGCTCGCTGGTGAAGCACCAGTCGGCCGCGGACTGCCAGAGCTCGGCGCCGGTGATGGTGACGTGGCCGATCCAGATCAGCACGATCGAGACCCAGCCGACCGTCTCGTGGGTCCAGGCGAGGAGCCCGCACGAGACGAGGAAGGCATAGCCCGACCACCGCGCCGCCCGCAGCGATCCGTCGACGGAGTCGGCCACCCGGCTCGCCCGCACCTGCAGGGCGACCGCGAGGACGGTGTTGGTGCCGAACAGCCAGGCCAGGAGCGTCGGCGGCGCGTCGGTGCGCTCGACCAGCCACAGCGGCACGACGACGTTGAGCAGCACCTGGTTGGAGGAGAGCACCCCGTTGCACACGCTGAGCACGACGAACCCGGTGTTGCGCCAGGCCGGCGGCGCCGTGACCGGCGTGCCGTCGTCCTGCACGACCGGGGCGGGGAGCGTGACCACCGGGAGCACGGACAGGATGAGCACTGCATTGAGGACCAGCAGCCCGCCGGTGACGAGGGGGATGAGGCGTACGGCGTCGAGGCCGACACCGAGCGCCACGCCGCTCGCGCCGGCGCCCAGGGTGTAGCCGACGTTGCGCGCGGCGCGCATGTAGGCCAGCGCCCGCACGCGCACCGCGCGCGGGAAGACGGCGATCCGATAGACGTTGCGCGCGTTGCGGCCCGCGGTCTCGACGACGGCGAGCACCGTCAGCATCGCCACGAAGGTCGCCATGCCGCCGATCAGCGGCCACGCGAAGTAGAGCGCGGCCTCCACGGCGCTCGCCAGCGCCCACAGCGGCTTGGCGCCGACGCGGTCCGCGAGCCGGCCCATCGGGAGCTGCAGGACGAGGGTCACGCCCGCGGCGATCGACATCCCGAGCCCGACCTGCGCTCCGCTCAGGCCGACGATCTGGGTGAAGTAGACGGCGGTGCCGGTGAGGAACGTGCCGGTGGCGAACGCGGAGAGCACGCACTGCCAGACCAGGTCCCGCTCGAGCTTCGTCGGCGGGAGGACCCGCTGCCACCACCGCACGTCGTCACCCCCGCCGCCCATTGTCTTGACGCCAAGATAACGTCGTCGAGCGGTGCGCGCGCGGCATTTTCCGTGCCGCGGCACCCCCTCCGCGCACCGCCCAGGGGCGGTCAGTGGAAGAAGTGCCGAGCCCCGGTGAGGTACATCGTCACGCCCGCCGCCTCGCACGCCGCGACCACCTCGGCGTCGCGCACCGAGCCGCCGGGCTGGACGATCGCCCGCACCCCGGCGTCGATGAGGATCTGCGGGCCGTCGGCGAACGGGAAGAACGCGTCGGAGGCCGCGACGGCCGACGCGGCCCGCTCCCCCGCCCGCTCGACCGCGAGCCGGCAGGAGTCGACGCGGTTGACCTGGCCCATCCCGACGCCGACCGAGGCGCCGCCGGAGGCGAGCAGGATCGCGTTGGACTTCACCGCCCGGCAGGCGCGCCAGGCGAAGGCCAGGTCGGCGAGCACCTCGTCGGAGGCGGCCTCGCCGGTCGCCAGGGTCCAGGTCGAGGGGTCGTCGCCCTCGGCGGAGAGCACGTCGCGCTCCTGCACCAGCAGCCCGCCGGAGATCGAGCGCAGGTCGGTGCCGCCGCGCGTGAGCGGCGGGCACTCCAGGATCCGGATGTTCTTCTTGGCCTGCAGCGCCTCGATGGCGCCGTCCTCGTAGCCGGGCGCCACGACGACCTCGGTGAAGATCTCGGCCACCTGCTGCGCCATCGCGACGGAGACCGGCACGTTGGTGGCGATCACGCCGCCGAAGGCGCTGACCGGGTCGCACTCGTGCGCCTTGCGGTGGGCGGTGGCGACGTCGTCGGCGACCGCGATGCCGCAGGGGTTGGCGTGCTTGATGATCGCCACGGCCGGCTCATCGAAGTCGTAGGCCGCCCGGCGGGCCGCGTCGGCGTCGACGTAGTTGTTGTAGGACATCTCCTTGCCGTGGTGCTGCGTGGCCTGGGCGAGGCCGGGGCCGTCGGGCAGGAAGCCGTTGCCGTAGAGCGCGGCGGACTGGTGCGGGTTCTCGCCGTAGCGGAGCACCGCCTCCTTGGTCCACGTCGCGCCCATCCACGCCGGGAAGCCGGTGCCGTCGCTGGTGTCGGTGAGCACGTTGCCCATCCACGACGCCACGTGGACGTCGTAGGTGGCGGTGTGGACGAACGCCTCCGCGGCGAGGCCGCGGCGCTCGGCCAGCGTGAAGCCGCCGGCCGCGACGGCGGCGAGCACGGCGTCGTACGCCGCGGGCGAGGTGACGATGGCGACGCTGGGGTGGTTCTTGGCGGCGGCGCGCACCATCGAGGGCCCGCCGATGTCGATCTGCTCGACGCACTCCTCCATGCCCGCACCCGAGGCGACAGTCTCGGTGAAGGGGTAGAGGTTGCTCACGACGAGGTCGAACGGCTCGACGCCGAGCTCCTCGAGCTGCGCGACGTGGGAGTCGAGGCGGCGGTCGGCCAGGATGCCGGCGTGCACGCGCGGGTGCAGGGTCTTGACGCGACCGTCGAGGCACTCGGGGAAGCCGGTGAGGTCCTCCACGCGGGTGACCGGCAGGCCCAGGGAGTCGATGAGCGCGGCCGAGCCGCCGGTGGAGACGAGCTCGACGCCGGCGTCGTGCAGCCCACGCACCAGCTCGTCGAGGCCGGTCTTGTCGTAGACGGACACGAGGGCGCGGCGGATCGGGACGCGGTGCTCGGCGGTGGGGGACACGGGACTCCTCGGGTGGGCAACGAGTCGGGGGCACCCAGGCGTTCGATGCTCCCCAGCGTCACTCCCTGGTGGTGACCCACCTGCGCCAGTCGTGTGGCTGCAGACTACCGAGCCGGCGCGCCGATGCGAACCCGGCGGCCCTCGACGGTCATCCCGTCGCGGGCGATGCGGCCCACGGCGTCGACGAGCATGGCGCGCTCGGCGGTCTTGATCCGCTCGTGCAGCGACTCGACGTCGTCGTCGTCGGCCACCTCGACGGGCACCTGCGCGACGATCGGGCCGGTGTCGATGCCGCCGTCGACCACGAACAGGGTCGCCCCGGTCACCTTGACGCCGTGCTCGAGCGCGTCGCGCGGGCCGTGCATCCCCGGGAACGCCGGGCACAGCGCCGGGTGGGTGTTGACGGTGACGAACCGGTCGAGGAACTCGGTGGACAGCAGCTTCATGAACCCCGCGGAGACCACCAGGTCGGGCTCGAAGCGCTCCACCACCGTCGCCAGCGACGCGTCCCAGCCCTCGCGGGTCTCGAAGTCCGACACCTTGCGCACGAAGGTGGGGATGCCGGCGCGATCGGCGCGGGCCAGACCCTCGATGTCGTCGCGGTCGGCGCCGACGGCGACCACCCGGGCGCCGTACGCCGGATCGGCGCAGGCGTCGATCAGGGCCTGCAGGTTGGTGCCGGACCCCGAGACGAGGACGACGAGGCGGGCGGGCTGCTGCACGCGGGCGAGTCTAGGCGCGGTGGGAGGGGCCGGCGCCCTCGCCCGCCCTCCGGTCGCGCACCAGGCGCCCGGCGACGAGCGCGGCGATCGCCGTGGTCACCGGCACCGCGGCGATGATGCCGAGCCCGCCGACCAGGCCGCGCACCACCTCCTGGGCGACGACCTCCTGGCTGACCGCGACGCCGAAGGGCATCGACAGCGCCGAGAACACCAGCATCAGCGGGAGCGTGGCGCCGACGTAGGCCAGCACCAGCGTGTTGACGGTGGAGGCGACGTGCGAGCGCCCGATGCGCATCGCCCGGGTGAAGAGCGAGCGGGTGGTGGCGTCGGGGTCGACGTCGGCGAGCTCCCAGACGGCCCAGGTCTGGGTGACGGTGACGTCGTCGAGCACGCCGAGGGCGCCGATCACCAGCCCGGCCAGCAGCAGGCCGCGCAGGTCGACCTGTGCGGCGATGCCGGAGATGTACTGGCTGCCCTCGTCGACCAGGCCGGTGAAGTGGCCGAGCCGGGTGAAGACCCAGCCGATGCCGCCGATCACCACCAGCGACACCAGGGTGCCGAGCATCGCGACGGTCGAGCGCACGTCGAAGCCGTGGGAGAGGTAGAGCGTGACCAGCATGATCGCGGCGGCGGACGTCACGGCGACGAGCAGCGGCGAGGCGCCCTCCATGATCGCGGGCAGGGTGAACACGGCGATGAGGACGAGGGAGTACGCCAGGCTGGCGAGCGCACCGATCCCGCGCCAGCGCGACAGCGCCAGGACGCCGACGGCGAAGAGGATCGTCAGCACCAGCAGCGGCGGGCCGCGGTCGAAGTCCTGGAAGGCGTACTGCTCGCCGTCGGGCGCCTGCTCGGTGAACGAGACGATGATCCGGTCGCCCGCGACCACGTCGGGGGCCTGCGGGCCGTAGGGCAGCAGCGCCTCCGCGGTGCCGGGCGCACCGGGCCCGCTGAGCAGCTCGACCTCGGCGAGGCGGCAGCCCTCCACCTCCGTGCCGCCGTCGCGCGGCGGGCAGGGGCCGACCTCGCTCACCTTGGCGGTGCCGCGCTCGACGTCGACGCCCGGCTGGTCGATCTGCAGGTCGCCATCGGGCCACAGCACGACCAGCCCGACCAGCGTCGCCAGCACGAGCGGCCCCACGACCAGGCCGATCAGCATCGCCAGCCGGCGCGGCAGCGGGCCCAGGGCCGGGCGCGTGCCGTGGCTGTGTCCAGCCCCCACGCTCAGTCCTCGCCGGCGGGTGCGGGCACCTGCGGCACGGCGCGGGCGGCGCGCCAGGCCAGCCACGACAGCACGGACGCACCGGCCAACGCGCCGATCCCGCACGCGGTGACTGAGTGCACCAGGACGTCACGGGTGAACGGGCCGACGAACCGCATGCGGCCCGGCCCGGCTGCCCCGCCGGACAGCGAGGCGAGCAGGGCGAAGCCGATCCCGGCCGCCAGCCCGCCTCCGCAGGCGGCGAGCGCGATCCGGTCCCACGTCAGCACGCGCCCGCGCAAGGTGCGGTGGGCCGACCAGGCCGCGACCAGCGCCGGCAGCGCCATGAGCGCGCCGACCCAGCCGGCGGGCGTGCCGACGGCAGGCAGCGCGGCGAGCAGCGGCACGACGGGGAGCGGGCCGAGGACCACTGCGCCGGGCGAGACCACGGTGGCGCCGCCCACCGCGAAGCCGGGGCCGAGCAGCCAGGACCCGGTGAAGAGGGCGGCGTTGGGCGCGAACGCGGCGTTGACGAGCCCGTAGAGCCCGGCCTCGGCGGGGCTCTGGTGCAGCCGCGAGGTCATCGTGGCGGCGTCGTCGAAGGAGAGGGCCAGCGCGACGAGGAAGACGAGCGCGGAGAGGGCGAGCAGGCGGGCCAGCACGGCGCCGGCCACGGCGGCGCCGGCCCGGACCGAGACCGGCAGGAACGCCGCCCAGATCGCCGCCCGGCCCGAGCCGATCGCGATGGCGGGCGCCGCGACGAACGCCGTCAGGAGCAGGCTCCAGCCGAGCACCCGCGGCAGGGACGGGTCGGCGGTGGTGCCGGCGGCGAGGGTCGCGACCACGACGGCCACGACCGCGTAGGCCGAGAAGAACAGGGCGATCGCGGTGGGCACGGTGACGTCGCGCTCGCCGTCGGAGATGCGGTCGGCGTCGGGACCGTGGCCGGAGACCGCGTCGCCGACGCGGTGGCCGAGGCGCCACATCGACCAGGCGGCGATCGCCGTGACGCCGAGCGGGACGATCGTGATGCGCGCGCCCATGACCGTGACGCCGGAGCCGTGCCCGGCCAGCCAGGCGAGGGCCCCCACCCGCATGCCGTCGCGCGGGGCTCCGTGGATGCCGGCGTCGCTGGCGAACCAGCCGATGATGCCGATCGCGAGCAGCACCACGAGCGGTCCGAGGGCGGCGAGGGCACCGCCGAACGTGGCGATGAGCACGAGCGGACGCGGCCGCGGAGCCTCGGTCCGGGAGCGCTCGGGGCGGGTCAGGAGCGACGTCATGGCCGCCCCATCATCACCCGCCCCCCGCGGCAGATCGCGCTCCCACGCCGCCCTCCGCCGGGACCGGCGGGACGGATGTGCGCCGTGTGCACGCCTCCCGTACCGTGGAGCGGTCATGAGGAGCCCCGAGACCTTCGACGCCTACTACGTCGAGACGCGCACCCGCCTCCTGCACGAGGCGTACGCACTGACCGGCGACGCGCCGGCCGCGCGTGCCGCGGTCCGCGACGCCTTCGTCGTGACGTGGCACCACTGGCGCAAGGTCGAGCAGCTCGACGACCGCGACGGCTACGTCCGCGCGCTCGCCCTCGGTCGCGCCCGCCGCCGGCACACCGCCCGCCTCTGGCACCGCGACAAGTCGCTCGACCCCGAGGTGCGCAGCACCCTCGACGCGTTGAGCAAGCTCAGCACGCGCCAGCGCGAGCTGCTCGTGCTCAACGTGCTCTCCGCCCTCTCCCTGAGCGAGCTCGCCCGCACCGTGGGCCTGCCCCGGGCCGACGCCGAGCGCGAGCTCCAGACCGCGACCGCGCAGTTCGCGCTGCACCGCGACGTGCCCAGCACCGAGATCCCCCGCCTGCTCCACGCCCTGTCGGGCCCGCTCGAGGACATCCGCTGGCCGCGGGCGACCGTGATCCGCCGCTCCGGCGCGGCGCGCCGCCGCACCCACACGGTCATCGGCGCCGCCGTCGCCACGGCCGCGCTGGTCGCCTCGGGCTCCCTCGTCGCCGCCGGGTCGAGCGCCGAGCCCACCAGCCTCGGCGAGGACAAGGCGTCGCCCGGGGTCACCGTGCACCCGCCGGCGTCCGACGCCGACGGCGGGGAGACGGTCGCCGACGACGCCCTGCTCTCCCCCGCCCAGCTGTCGCGGTTCGGCTCCGGGCTGGAGTGGACCGAGACCTCCACCACCACCGACGACTCCGACGGCGACGGCCTCGTCGCTCCCTGCCAGCGTGAGCGGTTCGCCGACCCCGAGGGGGTGGGCGCACTGGCGCGCACCTGGGAGGGGACCGAGACCCGCGTGGTGAGGAAGAAGGTCGGCAAGGGCAAGCGCGCACGCACCCGCAAGCGCGAGGTCACCTCCGTCCGGTCCACGGCCGTCGAGGTGGTCGAGACGTCGCACGACGACGCAGACGCCGAGCAGGCCTTCGAGACCGCCTCCCTGTGGTTCGCCGGCTGCATCGACCCCCGCACCCAGCTCGTCAGCACCCGCACCGTCAAGCGCGTCGGCGACCAGGCGCGCGCCTTCCGGCTGCGGTCGTGGGGCAAGAAGCCGGCCGGCATCACCGTCGGTGTCGCGCGCACCGGCCGGATGGTGGTCGCCCTGGTCGTGCGCAGCCAGGGCAAGGCGGTCGGCGACAAGGCCCTGCTCACCGGGCTGTCCGCGGCCGTCAACGGCGTCTGCGGCACCGAGGGCGCCGGCACCTGCGCCGGCCGGGCCAAGGCACGCACGAGCGCGCCGCTCCCCGTCGGTACGCCGCCCGGGCTGCTGTCGGTGGTCGACCTGCCGCCGGTGGCCGCGGTCCGCGGTCCCTGGGTCGGCACCGACGCCGAGAAGGCCCGCACCAACTACGCCGCCACCCGCTGCGACCGCACCACCTTCACCGGCAAGGGCATCAGCAAGGCGCTGACCCGCACCTTCCTGTTCCCCGAGACGCCCAACGCCAGCCAGCTCGGTCTCACCCAGACCGTCGGGGCGATGAAGCCGGCCCGCGCACGCGCGTTCGTCGCGACCGTCCGCGACCGGATCCGCCAGTGCGGTCGAGCCAACCTCGGCACGAGCGTGACCCAGCTGGCGTCGAGCTCGTCGAAGTCCTCCGACCTGAGCGTGTGGGCGCTGACCTTCGAGATCAACGACCGCCAGTCGTTCCCGTTCCTGATGGCCATCGTGCGCGACGGTGGCGCGGTCTCCCAGCTCGGCTTCGCCCCCGACCGCAACATGACGATGTCGCGGGCCGACTTCGTCACCCTCGCCCGTCGGGTGATGCAGCGCCTCGGCCCGCTCGACGCCGCACGCTGACGCAACCTTTCCGCGCGCCGCGGTGTCTCACCGGGTATGAGGCACCGCGCACGGCTGGGCACTGTCGCGCTCGCGTGCGCCCTCGCACTGTCGGCGTGCCAGGGCCAGACGCCCCGCGACCCCTCGCCCGCGGCCGCCTCCGCGGCGAGCGGACCGGGGGCCGCGATCCCCGACGACTTCCCGCTCTCGGCGGGCATGGGAGGGCCTCGCGACACCGTGCCCACCTCCCGCACGGGCACCGGCCTGCGTGACCTCGAGCTGTGCGGCACTTCCCCGCTGCGCGGACTGGTCACCCGCGACCGGATGGTCGCCGACAACAGCGGCGGCGAGTCGGCCGACACCCGCGACCTGGTCGTCCTCCCGGCGCCCGGCGACGCGAGCCGGCTGGCCGAGGAGATCGCCGACCTGGCCACGGGGTGCGCGCGCCGGGACGGGTCGGGCGACATGCAGACCCGCACCGAGGTCCTCGCCTCGCCCTTCGGACCCCGCCCGGCCACGACGCTGCTGCAGACCTACAGCGTGGACGGCCGGGCCGGCGACGGCGCGACCGTCGTGCACGTCGTACCGGCCGGGGCGGCGCTGCTCGTCACCTCGACGTACGGGCAGTGGACCGGGGATGACGCCGATCGTGCCGTCGCCCGGACGGTCGGGCCGCTGCGCGAGACGGTCGCGGCGCTGACGAGCTTCGGCGAGCGAGCGGCGGGGCGCGGCTGATGCGCCAGGCAATACGGTGTCCCACGAGAACGGGGAGAACGATGTCCATTCCTTCGATGCTGGCCAGCTCGGCCTGCCCGACCCTGCCGTCGCCGCGACGGCTCAGCGCCGTCGCACCGGTGCGCCTGCTGGGCGCGCACGTCGTGTGGCGGCTGCTGTGGCAGGCGCACCCGCCCGCTCGCCACGTGAGGACCACGACGGCCCCGCAGGTGGACCTGCGAGGCCGTCTGGAGTGAGCCCTGGGGCTCCGATGGATCAGAGTCCCTGGAGGATCTCCCGCATCAGCGCGGCGGTCTCGGACGGCGTCTTGCCGACCTTGACCCCGGCGGCCTCGAGGGCCTCCTTCTTCGCCTGCGCGGTGCCCGAGGAGCCGGAGACGATGGCGCCGGCGTGGCCCATGGTCTTGCCCTCGGGGGCGGTGAAGCCGGCGACGTAGCCGACGACCGGCTTGGTCACGTGCTCCTTGATGTAGGCCGCGGCCCGCTCCTCGGCGTCGCCGCCGATCTCGCCGATCATCACGATCGCCTTGGTCTCCGGGTCGTTCTCGAAGGCCTCGAGCGCGTCGATGTGGGTGGTGCCGACGATCGGGTCGCCGCCGATGCCGATGGCGGTCGTGAAGCCGAAGTCCTTCAGCTCGTACATCATCTGGTAGGTCAGGGTGCCCGACTTCGAGACCAGCCCGATCGGGCCCTTGCCCGCGATGGTGTGCGGCGTGATGCCGGCCAGCGACTCCTCCGGCGTGATGATGCCGGGGCAGTTGGGGCCGATCATCCGGGTCTTCTTGCCCTCGAGGTAGGCCACGACCTCGGCCGTGTCGAGGACCGGCACGCCCTCGGTGATCACCACGAGGAGCGGGATCTCGGCGTCGATGGCCTCGATGCAGGCGTCCTTGGTGAACGCCGGCGGGACGAACGCGACCGACACGTTGGCGCCGGTCTCCTTCATCGCCTCCTCGACGGAGCCGAAGACGGGGAGCTCCTTGCCGCCGAGCTCGACGGTCGTGCCGGCCTTGCGGGCGTTGACGCCGCCGACGATGTCGGCGCCCGACTCGACCATGAGGGTGGTGTGCTTGGCACCCATGCCGCCCGTCATGCCCTGGACGATGATGCGGGAGTCCTTGGTGAGGTAGATGCTCATCTGTTCAGTTCTCTCTCTCAGGCCTGGTGGGCGAGCTCGGCGGCCTTGTCGGCCGCGCCGTCCATCGTGTCGACCTGGGTGACCAGCGGGTGGTTGAGCTCGTCGAGGATCGCGCGACCCTTCTCGACGTTGTTGCCGTCGAGGCGCACGACGAGCGGCTTGGTGGCGCTGTCGCCGAGGATCTCCAGCGCGCCCTTGATGCCGCTGGCCACCTCGTCGCAGGAGGTGATGCCGCCGAAGACGTTGACGAAGACGCTCTTGACCTGCTCGTCGCCGAGGATCACGTCGAGGCCGTCGGCCATCACCTGGGCGTTGGCGCCGCCGCCGATGTCGAGGAAGTTGGCGGGCTTCACGCCGCCGTGCGCCTCACCGGCGTAGGCGACGACGTCGAGGGTGCTCATCACGAGGCCCGCGCCGTTGCCGATGATGCCGACCTGGCCGTCGAGCTTGACGTAGTTGAGGCCCTTGTCCTTGGCCTTCGACTCGAGCGCGTCGGCCTCCTCGCGGATCTCGAACTGCGCGTGCTCGGGGTGGCGGACCTCGGAGGCGTTGTCGTCGAGCGACACCTTGCCATCGAGGGCCTCGAGCTTGTCGCCCTCGAGGCGGGCGAGGGGGTTGACCTCGACGAGGGTGGCGTCCTCCTCGACGTAGACCTTCCACAGGTTCTGGACCATCTCGATGGCCTGGTCGCGCAGCTCGGCGGGGAACTTGGCCTCGTCGACGATCGCGGCGGCCTTCTCGGGGGTGACCCCCTCGAGGGCGTCGATGCGGATCTGCTTCACCGCGTCGGGGTTGGTCTTGGCGACCTCCTCGATCTCCACGCCGCCCTCGACCGAGGCGATGCACAGGTGCGAGCGGTTGGAGCGGTCGAGCAGGAACGAGAAGTAGTACTCCTCCACGGGCGGGGTCGCCGGGGTCACCAGGACCCGGTTGACCCGCAGGCCCTTGATCTCCATGCCGAGGATGTCGCGGGCGTAGGACTCGGCCTCGTCGGCGGTCTTGGCGATCTTCACGCCGCCGGCCTTGCCGCGGCCGCCGGCCTTGACCTGGGCCTTGACGACGGTCACGCCGCCCATCTCCTCGGCGGCGGCGCGAGCGGCCTCCGGGGTCTCGGCGACGACACCCAGGGTGGTCGCTACTCCATGCTTGGCGAAGAGCTCTTTCGCCTGAAACTCCATCAGGTCCACGAGGTGACCAGTCCTTTTCGTCTGCGAGCAGTGGCGGGGCAATTCCCTCTCGGCACCCTAGACCCGTCCGGCGGGCTCGCACGAGGTCGGGTCGGAGTGGCGGTGGTCACGCCCGGGCTACGTTGAGGACCATGCCCATCTCGGACCGGGACACGCCCTCGACCCTCATGTGGTTCCGCCGCGACCTGCGCCTACGCGACAACCCGGCGCTCCTGGCGGCCCTGGCGGAGGGGACCACGACGGCGCTCTTCGTCGTCGACCCGGCCATCTGGAAGGGGGCCGGGCCGGCCCGGCGCGCCTGGCTCGCCGCCAACGTGCTGGCCCTCGCCGAGCGCATCCCGCTGACGATCCGCCACGGCGACCCGCGCGAGGTCGTGCCGCGGGTGGCCGACGGCCGCCGGGTGCACGTCGCCGCCGAGACAACCCCCTACGGCCGCCGCCGCGACGAGGCCGTGGGCCGCGAGGTCGAGCTGGTCGCCACCGGGTCGCCGTACGCCGTGGGTCCCGGCCGGGTGCGCAACGGCGGCGGCGGGCCCTACCAGGTCTTCGGCGCCTTCGCCCGCGGCTGGCGCGAGCACGGCTGGCCCGAGCCGGCGCCCACCCCCCGCTCCCCCGTCATCGAGCCGGGCGACTCCGACCCGCGCGCGATCGCCCTGCTCGAGGACGCCGTGGCGCACGCGCCGTTCGACCTCCCCGCCGCCGGCGAGGACGCCGCCTGGCGGCGCTGGCGGGCGTTCCGCGATGCCGGCCTGCACGACTACGACGTGGAGCGCGACCGTCCCGACCACGACGGCACCTCGCGGCTCTCGCCCTACCTCCACCTCGGGGTGCTGCACCCGCGCTCCCTCCTGGCCGAGGTCCCGCACACCTCGACGTACGCCACCGAGCTGGCGTGGCGGGAGTTCTACGCCGACGTGCTCTGGCACGCCCCGGGCTCGGCGTGGGCCGACCTGCGGCCCGCGCTGGAGGGCATGCGCTACGACGACCCCGAGGACGCCGTCGAGGCGTGGCGCACCGGCACCACGGGCTACCCGATCGTCGACGCCGGGATGCGCCAGCTGCTCCACTCCGGATGGATGCACAACCGCGTGCGGATGATCACCGCCTCGTTCCTCACCAAGGACCTGCACGTGTGGTGGCCGGTCGGCGCGCGCCACTTCCTCGACCTGCTGATCGACGGCGACGTGGCGTCGAACAACCACGGCTGGCAGTGGGTGGCCGGCACCGGCACCGACGCCTCGCCCTACTTCCGCGTCTTCAACCCGGTCACCCAGGGCCTGAGGTTCGACCCGCACGGCGACTACGTACGGCGCTGGGTCCCCGAGCTGGCCCACCTGCCGGGGCGGGCCGCGCACGAGCCGTGGAGGTCCGACGTGGGCTACGAGCACGGATATCCGCTGCCGATCGTCGACCACGCCGACGAGCGGCGCGAGGCCCTCGACCGCTACCAGTCCGCCCGCCCCTGACGGGGGTCGTCCGTTTATCGGCCGTCCGAGCGGGGTACATCTCCAGATTTCGTCAAGGGTTGCACTTTCCCGTGATGTTTCCGTTACAGTCGGGCGCGGTCTCGCCGACCCGAACCCCCCTGACGATCCGGCAGATTGGTAATTCCTTCATGGGCAACCACCGAGCGGAGCGCGCTCCCAAGCGCCGCACCTCGGCAACGGCTGCGCCCGTGAGCGGCAAGCGGCGCGCCACCCCGGCGCCGCGCCGCTCCCTCGTGCGGCTGCCGTCCGTCCCGCTCGTGGCCGGAGTCGCCGTCCTCGCGGTCTCCGCCACCGCCGCCGTCACCGGCGCCGGAGCGGGAGTCACGACCCTGGCCTCGACGGGCTCCACGGTCGGCTCGACGCAGTCCATCGGCGCGGCCGCCGGCCAGGCGCTCTCGCGCCGCGGCCCCCTCGTCAGCCGCGCGGACACCCGCGACTCCGGCAGCGAGGAGACCGACCCCGAGCTGATCGCCCTGGCCGAGAAGCAGGTGGCCGAGTACGCCGCCAAGCTGAAGGAGATGCGCCAGGCGGCGGAGAAGCAGGCGGCGAAGATCAAGGAGAACAAGTGGGTTCTCCCCCTCGCCAGCTACGGCATCACCGCCACCTTCGGCCAGTACGGCCTCTGGGCCAGCTATCACACCGGCCTCGACTTCAACGCCAACAGCGGCGACCGGATCATGTCGGTCGCCAACGGCACCGTCACCTCGACCGGCTACGACGGCGCCTACGGCAACAAGACCGTCGTCACCCTCGATGACGGCACCGAGATCTGGTACTGCCACCAGACCTCGATCTACGTCTCGGTCGGCGACCGCGTCAACGGCGGCGAGGTCATCGGCACCGTCGGTACGACGGGCCACGTGACCGGCTCCCACCTCCACCTCGAGGTGCGTCCCGGCGGCGGCGGCCCCGTCGACCCGTTCCAGGCCTTCGTCGAGCACGGCATCGTCCCCTGACCGACCCTCTCCTCCGCGTCGTCCTGAGCGGTGGCTGAGGGGTGTTCTCGTCCCGGCGTCCGCCGATGGGCGGTGGCTGAGCAACCTCTTCTCTCGCGCAGAAGGTTGCTGGCTCACCGCCCGAACGCCCGCGCCCCGGGCAGCGGCTGAGGGGCGTTCGGCCGGCGCAGAATCCCCCTCACGCACCGCTCGGCCGGCGGCGAAGGCCGGCGGCGAAGGCGGGGAGGGAGCCGAGCTAGAGCTTCTCGACCGGGGCGTAGCGCAGCAGCAGGCGCTTGACGCCCTCGGAGCCGAAGTCGATGGACGCCACGGACTTCTCCGCGGCCCCCTCCACGGCCACGACCGTGCCCATGCCGAAGGAGTCGTGCACGACCCGGTCGCCCGGGTCGAGGCTGGGGATCTCGCGAGCCGGCTTGGCCTTGGAGGCCGCGTCGGCGCGCAGCGCCGCGGAGCTGAAGTTGCGGCGGCCGGCGTCGGTCGGGGTGCCCAGGCGCGTGGATCCGCCACTCAGGTCGGTGCGGCCCCAGCGGGTCTGCTCCGCCGCCGTGCGCCGCCAGTCGACGAGGTCGACCGGCAGCTCGTCGAGGAAGCGGCTGGCCGGGTTGTGGCTCGGCGCCCCCCAGGCGGAGCGGACGAGGGCGCGCGAGACGTAGAGCCGCTGCTGTGCGCGGGTGAGGCCGACGTAGGCCAGGCGGCGCTCCTCCTCGAGCTCGGGCTGGTCGCCGAGCGAGCGCTGGTGCGGGAACACGCCGTCCTCGAGGCCGGTGACGAACACCACCGGGAACTCGAGGCCCTTGGCGGTGTGGAGCGTCATCAGCGTCACCACGCCCGTGTCGTCGCCACCCGACTCCGAATCGGGCGCGTCGGGGATCTGGTCGGCGTCGGCGACCAGCGCCACCCGCTCGAGGAAGTCGCCGAGGCCCACCGCGACCGTGCCGGCCTCGACCTCCGCCGGGTCGGCGCTGGGACCGGGCTGGGGGTCCTCGGCGAACTCGCGGGCGACGGCGACGAGCTCGGCGAGGTTCTCCACGCGGGTGCCGTCCTGCGGGTCGTCGCTGGCCTCGAGCTCGGTGAGGTAGCCCGAGCGCTCGAGCACCGACTCGAGGATGACGTCGGGGCGCTCGTCGGCCTCGACCATCGACTGCAGCTCCTGCACCATCGCGACGAACGCCTCGATGTTGCGCAGGCTGCGCGTGGCCAGGCCGGGCGCATCGGCGGCGCGGGTCAGTGCCTCCCAGAAGGTGATCCGGTCGCGGTCGGCCAGGGCCGCGATGCAGGCCTCGGCCCGGTCGCCGATGCCACGCTTGGGGGTGTTGAGCACCCGGCGCAGCGAGATCTCGTCCGCGGTGTTGACCAGCATCCGGAGGTAGGCCAGCGCGTCGCGGACCTCCTTGCGCTCGTAGAAGCGCACCCCGCCCACGACCTTGTAGGGCTGGCCGGTGCGGATGAACACCTCCTCGAAGACGCGCGACTGGGCGTTGGTGCGGTAGAACACCGCGACGTCGGCGGGGCGTACGCCGGCCTCGTCGGCGAGCCGGTCGATCTCCTCGCTGACGAAGCGTGCCTCGTCGTGCTCGTCGTCGGCGACGTAGCCGACGATCCGCGCGCCCTCCCCCGCGTCGGTCCACAGCCGCTTGGGCTTGCGCCCGCGGTTGTTGCCGATGACGGAGTTGGCCGCGCTGAGGATGGTCTGCGTCGAGCGGTAGTTCTGCTCGAGCAGGATCGTGGTCGCGTCGGGGAAGTCCTGCTCGAAGTCGAGGATGTTGCGGATGTCGGCGCCGCGGAATGCGTAGATGGACTGGTCGGCGTCGCCGACGACCATCAGCTCGCTGGGCTCGACCTGCTCGGCGCCCTGCTCCTCGAGGGAGCGCCCGCACAGCTGCTGGATCAGGCTGTACTGCGCGTGGTTGGTGTCCTGGTACTCGTCGACCAGGACGTGGCGGAAGCGCCGGCGGTAGTTCTCCCGGACGTCGGGGAAGGCCTGCAGCAGGTGGACCGTGGTCATGATCAGGTCGTCGAAGTCGAGGGCGTTGGCTTCGCGCAGGCGCCGCTGGTAGTGGCTGAACGCCTTGGCGTAGGCCTCCTCGAAGGAGTTGCGCGCCTCCTTCGCGGCGTCCTCGGCGTCGCGCAGCTCGTTCTTCTGGTCGGAGACCCAGTGGAGCACCGCGTTGGGCTGGTAGCGCTTGGGGTCGAGCTCGAGGTCGCGCAGCACCAGCGTCATCAGGCGCTTGGAGTCGGCGGCGTCGTAGATCGAGAAGTTGGACTTGAAGCCCACCCGGTCGATCTCCTTGCGCAGGATGCGCACGCAGGCGGAGTGGAAGGTCGAGACCCACATGATGCGCGCGCGCTTGCCGACGAGCTCCTCGACGCGCTCCTTCATCTCGGCCGCGGCCTTGTTGGTGAAGGTGATCGCCAGGATCGAGCCCGGGTGGGCCTTGCGCTCGTTGATCAGCCACGCGATGCGCCGCGTCAGCACGCGCGTCTTGCCCGACCCGGCGCCCGCGACGACGAGGAGCGGCGGGCCGGCGTGGGTCACCGCCGCGCGCTGCGGCTCGTTGAGGCCGTCGAGGAGCGGGTGGTCGATCAGTGCGTCAGTGGGGCTCATGTCCTCCCCAGCCTATGCGGGAGGGGGGACACCCGATCAGGCGTGGGCGGGGGCCCAGAAGACGGCCACACCGATGTTGACGACCGTCAGGGCGAGCAGGCCGAGGTAGAGGCCCTGCGGGATGCTCGGCTTGCGCATGTTGACCATGACCAGCACCAGGATGACCAGGCCGATGCCGAACTTCACGGCGATCTTGGCGTGGTCGGGCGAGGCCACCTGCTCCAGCACGCCCACCAGCAGCAGGCCAGTGACGAACGCGAGGCCGGCGCCGTCGCGCATCAGCGGGTTGACCGTCTTGGTGTCGCTGCGCAGCTGGACGAGCAGCCCGCCGAGCAGGGCGGCGTAGCCGAGGATGTGGGCGAACAGCAGCACCAGGCGCAGGGTCTCCATGGGGGGAGCCTAACGATCGGTCTTGCGCCTCCGCGGCTTGGGTGCGGGCCGTACGACGAGCACCGGGCACGGCGCGTAGTGCTGGACGCGCTGGGCGGTGCTGCCGACCAGGACGTTGTCGCTGAGGCCTCGGCCACCGGCCGCCACCACGACCAGGCCCGCGTCGTACTGCTTGGCGGCCTTGATGATCTCGTTGGCCGCCGAGCCGCTGCGGATGCGCTTGTGCACCTTCGGCCCCCAGCCGTCGAACACCGCGGCGATGGCGTCGACCGCGTTCTGGGCGGCGTCGCGGAAGGAGCCGTCGAACCCGCGCTCGGAGACGTCGTCGGCGAAGGCCACCGAGGCGAGCGGCCGGATCACCGCGATCACCGAGACGTCGGTGATCTTGGCCGGGTCGGCGAAGGACTTGAGGTGCTTGGCGGCGGCCAGGGACTGGCGTGAGCCGTCGGTGGCGACGATGACGTGCATGTCAGGCTCCCTTCACGGCGCCGGTGCCGGTGGAGTCGGGGTTGCGGGACCCGAACACCTTCTCCACAACGTAGAGGATCCCGCCGAGGCCGACGAGGGCCCCGCACCAGATCAACGAGGACGGGTCGGTGACGACCACGTAGCCGAGCAGCACGATGTTGCCGATGAGTCCCAGCACGAGCAGGACGCTCGGGGCGCGGAACGTGTCGTCGGACTCGTCCTGGCCGCGCAGCTTGAAGCAGGACACGATGACGCCGGCGTAGACCGCCAGCAGGAGCGCCACCGTCACCGAGGCCAGCCGGCTCACGATGTCGACGTCGAGGCCGATGCGGCCCAGCACGTCGCCGGCGACCACCAGGCCGATGACGACGACGGCGCTGAAGACGAGGGCGACGTAGGGGCTGCGGCGCGAGGCGTGGATCTTGCCGAACGCAGCGGGCACGACGTCCTCGCGGGCCATGCCGTAGAGGATGCGGGACTGGGTGACGACCTGGACGAGCGTGGTGTTGGTGATGGCGACCATCGCGATGATGGCGAAGATCAGCGTCATCGCGGTGACCGACAGCGGCAGGATGCCGGCCTTGACGACCTCGAGGAGCGCGGCGTCGGACTCGGCGAGGGTGTCGATCGGGACCGTGAGGGCGGCCGACATCGACACCAGCACGTAGATCACGCCGGCGGTGGCCATGCCGCCGATCAGCGCGATCGGGAAGTTCTTGCTGGGGTCGACGGTCTCCTCGGCGACGTTGGCGACGTTCTCGAAGCCGGTCATGGCGAAGAACGACAGGGCGACGCCGGCGACGATCGCGAAGATGACGTTGTCGCCGGTCGTGAAGTCGCCGAGCGCGGAGAAGTCGGCCTTGCCCTGTCCGATGTAGATGATGGCGATGACGACCACGATGACCAGACCGGCGATCTCGACGAAGGTCATCACCATGTTGGCCACCACGGACTCGGTGATGCCGATGAAGTTGAGCAGCGCGAGCAGCAGGATGAAGGCGATCATCACCAGCAGCGCAGGCGGTGCGTCCCAGACCTCGGCGACGTACTGCGAGAAGCCGGCCGCGAGCGATCCGGCCGCGGCGAAGGTGGCCGACAGGTAGGTCACCGTGGTGAGGAACGTCAGCGGCTTCTTGCCGAACGCCTTGTTGACGTAGAGCGAGGCGCCGGCCGCCTGGGGGTACTTCGTGGCGAGCTCGGCGTAGGCCAGGCCGGTGAAGCCGGCGACCGTCACACCGACGGCGAACGCGGCCCAGAAGGCCCCGCCCACCTCGCCGGCGACCGAGCCGATGAGGACGTAGATGCCGGAGCCCAGCACGTCTCCGAGGACGTAGAAGAACAGGAGGCGACCGGTGATCGACCGCTTGAGCCCGCCCCCGTCGTCCGCGACTGTCGCGGGGGACGCAGTGTCTGCCATTCCCCGACCCCAGCGGGTCGGGGAGGGGTTGTCAATCGTCGCCCACCCGGAGGGGCGCGATGCGCCTCAGAGCAGCCGGCGGTCGGAGGCCCACTTGGTCAGCTCGTGGCGACTCGACAGCTGGAGCTTGCGCAGCACCGACGACATGTGGGTCTCGACCGTCTTGACCGAGATGAAGAGCTCCTTGGCGACCTCCTTGTAGGCGTAGCCGCGGGCGATCAGGCGCATCACCTCCCGCTCGCGCTCGGTGAGGCGGTCGAGGTCCTCGTCGACGGCGGCGACGTCGATGGAGCCGGCGAAGGCGTCGAGCACGAACCCGGCCAGCCGCGGGGAGAACACCGCGTCGCCGCCGGCGACCCGGAGGATCGCGTCGACGAGCTCGGGGCCGGTGATCGTCTTGGTGACGTAGCCGCGCGCACCGCCGCGGATGGTGCCGATGACGTCCTCGGCGGCGTCGGAGACCGAGAGCGCCAGGTAGAGGGTGTCGGGCGCGGGCTGGCGCCGCATCACCTCGACGCCGCCGCCGCCGGGCAGGTGCACGTCGAGCAGCACCACCTGGGGCTGCAGCTCGCGCACCACGGCGATCGCGGCGTCGGCGTCGGCCGCCTCGCCGACGACCTCGACCACCCCGGCACCGCTCGCGGCGAGCTCGGCACGCACCCCGGCGCGGAACATCGCGTGGTCGTCGACGAGGACGACGCGCACGGGATGCTCTGGGCTGGCCTGGTTCATCGGGTCTCCTCGGTGGGCTGCTGCTGGTCGTGCTGGCGGGTGTGCTGGTGGGGGGCGCGCGGCATGTGCAGGCGCACCTCGGTCCCCTCACCGGGTGCAGAGCGTACGTCCGCGCTGCCGCCGTGGCGCGCCATCCGGTCCACGATGCTGCTGCGGACCCCGTGGCGGTCGGCCGCGACGGTACCGAGGTCGAAGCCGGCGCCCCGGTCGCGCACGAACACGTCGACGGCTCCCGGGGTGGTCTCGGCGTAGACGTCGGCGCGCTGGGTGCCGGCGTGCTTGGCGGCGTTGACCACGGCCTCGCGGGCCGCGAGGACGACCGGGCGCAGCGACTCGTCGAGGTCGCAGTCGCCGACGGTGACGACGTCGACGACGACGGGGTGCTGCGACTCGACGTCGGCCGCCATCTCCTTGAGCGCGCCGGCGAGCGTGGTGGCGTCGGGGGTGTCGGCCTCGAAGAGCCACTGGCGCAGGTCGCGCTCCTGCGAGCGGGCGAGCCGGGCGACGGTGGTGGCGTCGTGGGCGTTCTTCTGGATGAGCGCGAGGGTCTGGAGCACCGAGTCGTGCAGGTGCGCGGCCATGTCGGCGCGCTCCTGGGTGCGCACCCGCTCGGCCCGCTCGGCGCCGAGGTCGTTGACCAGGCGCAGGGCCCACGGGCCGACCACGATGGCCAGGCCGAGCAGGCCGAGCAACCCCGCGACCACGACGGGGACCGCGAACGTCGCGCGGCCGGCGAGGGCGAAGACGACGAGCGCGGTGACGATGAGCCCCAGCCCGGCGGCGATGCGGCCGTAGGCGGCCCAGCCGCCGTTGCCGAAGATCGCGCGGAACGGGTCGATGCGGCCCGAGGAGTCCATCCAGCGCTCGCGCTGCGCCTCGTCGGCCTGGCGCCAGAGCAGCCCGACGCCGGCGACCGCGAGGACCACCGGCCAGAAGAGGGCGCCCTGGCCGAAGAGGGCCTCGACGCCGAGCACGACGCCGAAGAAGAGGGCGCCGAGGGCGACCGCCGGCCCGGCGTCGCGCAGCAGCGAGCGCCGTCCGGGACGCTTGCCGGTGCGGGTCGCGCTCTCCAGGCCGGGAGCGCCGACCTCGAAGTGCTGGCCGGCGGGCAGGAACACCCACAGGCCGGCGTAGAGGAAGAGCCCGAAGCCGCCGAGGAACGCGGTGGCGACGAAGAATCCACGCACCCAGAGCACCGGCAGCCCGAGGTGACGCGCCAGGCCCGAGGCCACGCCGCCCACCAGTGGCGCGGAGAGGTCGCGGTAGGCGCGGCGGGGCTCGTCCGGGTGGGACGGACGCGCCGGGCGGGCGGCCGGGTGGGCGGGGGGCGTGGGGTGGCTCATCGTGGCTCCATCGTCGCAGGCGCGCACGGCCGCGACCATGAGGATCGACCCCGAGCCGACCCTGACGCCGACCCCGGGACCCTCGGCACGGATCAGGGCTGTCCCCGATGGTGCCGGGCTGCGGGCGCAGGGAGAGTGGAGCCATGGACAACGTCAGCCCCTCCGCCGAGCAGCCCGCCCCGGCCACCCCTCCCCCGTCGGGTCCGCGCGTCACCCGCGACGAGATGAAGGACCTCGGCCGGCTGAGGCGCAGCGTCAGGGACCGGTACGTCGCCGGCGTGGCGGGCGGCATCGCCCGCCACCTCGACATCGACCCGATCATCGTGCGCGTGGCGCTGGTGGTCGCGGTGTTCTTCGGCGGCGCCGGGCTCCTCGTCTACGTCGCGGCCTGGCTCCTGGTGCCCGAAGAGGGCACCACCGACGAGCCGCTGGGCCTCGACGAGCGCAACCGGACGATCGCCCTCGGCGCGGCCGGCGTGCTCGCCCTGATCGCCGCGCTCGGCGACTGGGCCGGCGCGTTCTGGTTCCCGTGGCCGCTGGCGATCGCCGCCGCCCTCGTGGTGTGGTTCCTGCACCGCAAGCAGCAGGGCTCACCGCCCGCAGGCAACGGCCCCGCGCACGGCCCCGCGTACGGCCCGGCGTCCGCCCCGGCGCCGGAGCCGGCCTGGGCGCCGCCCGCCGACCCGGCGTGGACGTCCTACGCCCGCGCACCGCAGCCGGAGCCGCGCCGCCCGCGCCGGCGCGGGCCGATCCTGTTCTGGTTCACCCTCGCGCTGATCGCGCTGGCGGAGGGGGTCCTCGGCGTGGTCGACGTCGCCGGCGCGGCCGTCACGGACAGCGCCTACCCGGCACTGGCGCTCGGCATCACCGCCGCCATGCTGGTGCTCGGCTCGTTCTGGGGTCGCGCCGGAGGCCTGATCCTGCTGGGCCTGGTCGCGGCGCTGGCCACCGCAGTGACGACCGCCAACAGCACCATCGGCGACGAGAACCGCTACGTCGCCCCGACCACCGCCGGCGGCGTCGAGGACACCTACGACTTCGGCGGCGGCCGGTTCACGCTCGACCTCTCCGGGGTCTCCGACGTCGAGGAGCTCGACGGCCGCGAGGTCGCGATCGACGCGGTCGGCGGGCGGGTCGACGTGATCGTGCCCGAGGGGGTGGACGTCGACGTCCGGGCCGAGGTGGTCGGTGGCAGCGCCGAGGTCTTCGGCGAGCGCAGCGGCGGTTTCGTCGTCACCCAGAACGGCTTCGTCGACGGCGGCGCCGGCGTCCCCGACATGTCCATCACCATCGACCTGGTCGGCGGCGAGGTCGTCGTCCGCGAAGCGGCCTGAGGAGCACTGCCATGACCGACAACGACAACCAGTACGACAACCAGTACGACAAGCAGGCCGACGTGCGGGCGCGCGAGCGCGCCGAGCTCCACGACGAGCTCCGCGCCGCGGGACTCGACTCGTCCACCTACGACACCGGTGCCGACGCCGGTGCCGCCACCGGGCCGGACGCCTGGACCACGGCGTACGACGAGCCGATGACCGGCCCGCTCGATGCGCCCGCCCGCACCACGGGCCTGCACCCGGTCAACGTCGGCCAGCTCGTGATGGGCGTCGCCTTCGCCGGCATGGTGCTGGTGTGGGCGCTCCTGCAGGGCGACGTGGTGGAGACCCCCCAGCTGCGCTGGCTGATGCCGATCCCGTGGCTCGTGGCCGGCGCCGCCGGGCTCGCCGCCACCGTCTGGCCGGCCCGCCGGGCTTCGGCGCGCTCCTAGCCGTGATGCCTAGCCCAGGGAGCAGGCCGGCAGCGCGAACCACCTGAGGGCGTCGAAGTCCTCGTCGAGGTGGGCGGTGTCGGACCAGTCCGGCGGAGACGCGGCGGCCATGATCGCGCGGCCCTCGTCGAGGTGCTCACGGAGCACCGAGACGGGGGCCGTCTGCGTGTGCGACGGCCAGGTCATGGTGCCGTCGGCGGCGTAGGTCACGTCGGTCAGGCGCAGCGGCGGCTCGACCGGGCCGGTGCGGTGGTGCCACAGCCCGGTGAGGGGGTCGAACCGGTAGTCGCCGAGCAGCCGCCAGCCCTCGCGGGCGACGAGCCGCACGGCCTCGACGACGTAGGTGAAGACCTCCTCGTCGAGGAAGTAGTTGAAGTTGACCCGCACCCAGCCGGGCTTGATGCCCTCACACCCGCCGGCGATCTGGGCCTCGAACCGGTGGCTGCGCTCGAGGTCGATGTCGAGCAGGCGGTGACCGTAGGGGCCGGCGCACGAGCAGCCGCCGCGCGTCTGGATGCCGAACAGGTCGTTGAGGAGCGCGACGACGAAGTTGTGGTGCAGGTAGGCGCCGTCGGGCGCCTTGATGACGAAGGAGACGATCGAGAGCCGCTGGGAGTCGAGGTTGCCGAGGATCTGGATGGTCGGCTCGGCGACCCACGCGTCCACGGCGCGCCCGAGCAGCTCCTCCTCGTGCTGCTGGATCGTCTCCACCCCGACGGCCTGCTTGAGCTGGAAGACCAGTCCGGCGCGGATGGACTCCACGATCGCGGGGGTGCCGCCCTCCTCGCGGTGCGCCGGGTCGTCGAGGTAGCGGTGCTCGGAGGTGTTGACGTACATGACCGTGCCGCCGCCGGGCACGACCGGCACCCGGTTGGCCATGAGCTCGCGGCGCACGACCAGGACGCCGGGGGTGCCGGGGCCGCCGATGAACTTGTGCGGGCTGAGGAAGATCGCGTCCTTGTGCGAGCCGCCCGGCCCGTACATCTCGATGTCGACGTAGGGCGCGCAGGCGGCGAAGTCCCAGAAGCTCAGCGCGCCGTGCGCGTGCAGCAGGTCGGCGACGCCCTCGGTGTCGGTGACGATGCCGGTCACGTTGGACGCGGCCGAGAACGAGCCGATCTTGAGGGGCCGGTCGGCGTAACGCTCGAGCTCCTCGCGGAGGTGGTCGAGCGAGACCCGCCCGTCGGCGTCCTCGTGGATGGTGACGACGTCGGCGATGGTCTCGCGCCAGCTCACCTCGTTGGAGTGGTGCTCGAACGGGCCGAGGAAGACCACCGGGCGCTCGTGGGCCGGGATCGCGTCGCTGAGGGCGTAGCGGTCCTCGAGGGTGCAGGGCACGCGGAGCCCGAGGATGCCGATCATCTTGTCGATGGCCGCGGTGCTGCCGGACCCGCAGAAGACGACGACCGTCTCCTCGTCGCCGCCGACGGCGTCGCGGATGATCCGCCGTGCGTCCTCACGCAGCCGGGTCGTCTGGAGGCCGGTGCCGCTCGCCTCCGTGTGGGTGTTGGCGTAGGCGGGCAGCACCTCGGTGCGGATGAAGTCCTCGATGAAGCTCAGGCTGCGACCCGACGCGGTGTAGTCGGCGTAGGTGACGCGCCGGGGCCCGTAGGGGCCCTGCATCACCTGGTCGTCGCCGATCACCGACGCGCGGATGCGCTCGAGGAGGGGGGTGGAGGGGGCGCCGACGTGGGTCACGGGGCGAGCGTACGCCGGTGAGAGGCGTTGCCTTGCACCTTCCGCACCACGGCCAGCGCCTCCCCGGGGTGGTCGGTGATCACGCCGTCGACCCCGGCGGCGAGCAGCGCCCGCACGTAGCCGGCCACGTCACCGGGGGCGTCGCGGACGTGGCCGCGCCGGAGGTCGGTGGGCAGGAAGCGGTTCTCCGCGCGCACGGTCCACGCGTGGACCGTCAGCCCACGCCGGTGGGCGTCGCGGACGAGCGTGGACGGCGCGCCGATCGCTCCCCGGGCGTCGCGCGGGAGCACCAGGGAGGTGTGGGCGCCGACGCCGTCGGCGTACTCGTCGATCCGGTCGAGCTCGTCGGCCGGCAGCGGGTGCCCCGGTGCCAGCAGCTGCACCAAGGGCAGCCGGGTGAGGCGGCTCAGGCGCCTCAGGACGTCGGACTCGAAGGACATCAGCGTCACCCGCGCCCACGGGTCGTCGAGGCCGTGCCGGGCGAGGTCGCGCAGGAGCGGCACCTCGAGCGGGAGCCCGGCCGCGTCGTGGTGGGCGGCGTGCTTGAGCTCGAGCACCAGCCCGACGGGCCGACCGCGCCTGAGTGACTCCGCACCGGCCATCGCCAGGACCTCGGTGAGGCTCGGCACCCCCTCCGTCCCGTCGTACGCCGCGCTGGCCGGGCGGGTGCGGGGCATCCGCTCGCGGGCGGCGAGCGTCTTGACCTCGGCCAGCGTGAGGTCCTGGACGAACCAGCCCCGCTGGTCGACCCCGTCGACGCGGCGGGTGCGGCGCCGGTGCGCGAACCGGGGGTGGTCGGCCACGTCGGTGGTGGCCCCCAGGTCGAGGTCGTGGCGCGCCACGACCACCCCGTCGCGGGTGGCGACGAGGTCGAGCTCGATGTCGTCGGCGCCCATCCGGATGGCGGTGCGGTAGGCGCCGAGCGTGTGCTCGGGACGGTGCCCGCTGGCACCGCGGTGCGCAACCACGGCAGGGGTCGCGACCAACGACGAGGTCGCGACCGTGCCGGCCCTGGGGGCCTCGCGGGTCACCGTCACGGCACCACCGTGCCCGGCCTGGGCGACCCGGCGGTGGTGCTGGGGTGGCGGCGGGGTGAATGCCGGATGATGACGGGGTGACGCTCCCCAGCCTCCCCTCCCTGACCTCCCTGCCGGCCACCGAGCACCCCGAGCTGCTCGCGCCGCCCGTGGCGGCGGTGCTCGCCTCGTGGCCGGGCGCGGCCGACGTGGCGGTCGTCGAGATCGATCCCGACCTCGCCGACACCGCCGCGATGAGCGAGGCCTACGGCATCGCGATGACCGCGAGCGGCAACTGCGTCGTCGTGGCGGGCTCGCGGGCGGGCGAGGAGCGGATCGCGGCGTGCGTGGTGCGCGCGGACACGCGTGCCGACGTCAACACGCTCGTGCGCCGGATGCTCGACGTGCGCAAGGCGTCGTTCCTGCCGATGGAGCGCGCGGTGGCCGAGACCGGCATGGAGCACGGCGGCATCACGCCGGTCGGGCTCCCCGCCGGGTGGCGCGTGCTGGTGCACGAGGCGCTGCTCGACGAGCCCGTCGTGGTGCTCGGCAGCGGCGTGCGCCGCTCCAAGCTGCTGGTGCCCGGGCACGCGCTCGCCGGCCTCCCCGGCGCCGAGGTGGTGCCCGACCTGGGCCGCTGAGGACGGCCCCGGCGACCCTTGCCATCGTGACAGCGGCACTGTCACGATTGCTGCATGCGCCTCGCCTCCCTGCTGATGTACGACGGCAACCCGCGCACCGCGGCCGACGAGGTGGTCGCGCTCGAGCGGGCCGGCCTCGACAGCGTGTGGGTCGCGGAGGCCTACGGCTTCGACGCGCCCACGCTGATGGGCTACCTGGCCGCGAAGACGGAGACCGTCCGGATCGGCTCGGGCATCCTCAACATCTACTCGCGCACGCCGGGCGCCCTGCTCCAGACCGCCGCGGGCCTCGACAACGTCAGCCAGGGCCGGGCGATCCTGGGCCTCGGCGTGAGCGGTCCCCAGGTGGTCGAGGGCTTCCACGGCGTCCCCTACAGCCGGCCGATGGCGCGGACCGCCGAGGTCGTCGAGATCATCCGCAGCGGCCTGAAGCGCGAGCCGCTGGCGGCCGACGGGGAGTTCCACCTGCCGCTGGACAAGGAGCACGGCGCGGTCACCGGCCTCGGCAAGCCGCTCAAGCTGCTCAACCGTCCCGAGCGCGACACCATCCCGATCTGGATCGCCGCGCTGGGCCCGAAGAACGTCGAGCAGACCGCCGCGATCGCCGACGGCTGGATCCCCCACCTCTTCCACCCCGAGAAGGCCCACCGCGTGTGGGGCGACGCCCTGGCGGCGGGCGCCGCGAAGCGCCAGCCCGGACTGGGGCCGCTGCAGGTGATGGCCGGGGGCATGGTCGCGATCGGCGAGGGCCCCGACACCACCTCGCTCCTCGACTTCGCGCGGCCGGTCTTCGCGCTCTACGTCGGCGGCATGGGCGCCAAGGGCAAGAACTTCTACAACGACGTCGCGCGCGCCTACGGCTACGAGAGGGAGGCCGAGCAGATCCAGGAGCTCTACCTCTCCGGCAAGAAGCGGGAGGCCGAGGCGCTGGTGCCGACCGAGTGGCTCGAGGCCGCCAACCTCGTCGGTCCGGCGTCGTACGTCAAGGAGCGGATCGCCGCGTTCCGCGAGGCCGGCGTCACCGACCTCAACATCACGCCCGTCAGCGAGGACCCCGCCGCGACCGTGGCGCAGGTGAAGGAATGGGTGTCCTGAGCCGAACGGCCCGCACCCGCACCGAGAGGGAACACATGCCTGAGCGCCCCAGCATCCTCGAGCAGGAGCACGAGGACTTCCGCGCCGTCGCGCGCGCCTTCTTCGACAAGGAGGTGGTGCCCCACCACGCCGCGTGGGAGGAGGCCGGCATCGTCGACCGCGAGGTGTGGCGCCGGGCCGGGGAGCGAGGGCTGCTCTGCTTCGACGTCGACGAGGCCTACGGCGGGCCGGGCATCAAGGACTTCCGCTACAACATGGTGCTCGCCGAGGAGGCCGCGAAGGCCGGCGCGTCCGGGCCCGGCTTCGCGGTGCACACCGACATCATCGTCCCCTACATCTCGGCGCTGGGGACCGAGGAGCAGAAGCAGCGGTGGCTGCCGGGCTGCGTGTCCGGCGACCTCGTCACCGCCATCGCGATGACCGAGCCGGGCGCCGGGTCCGACCTCCAGGGCATCCGCACGACCGCGGTCGACGCCGGCGACCACTACGTCCTCAACGGGTCGAAGACCTTCATCTCCAACGGCATCCTGTCCGACCTCGTCGTCGTGGTGTGCCGCACCGACCCCGACGCCGGCCACCAGGGCATCTCGCTGCTGGTCGTGGAGCGCGGCATGGAGGGCTTCGAGCGCGGGCGCAACCTGGCCAAGATGGGGCTGCACGCCCAGGACACCGCGGAGCTGTCCTTCACCGACGTCCGCGTGCCCAAGGCCAACCTGCTGGGCGCGGAGGGCACGGGCTTCGTCTCGCTGATGGAGAACCTGCCCCAGGAGCGCGTCTCGATCGGCTGCATCGCCGTCGCCGCGATCGAGCACGTGCTCGACCTGTGCCTGGCCTACGCCAAGGAGCGCGAGGCGTTCGGCAAGCCCATCGGGAAGTTCCAGCACAACCGCTTCGTGCTCGCCGAGATGGCCACCGAGGCGCACATCGCCCGGGTCTTCATCAACGACTGCGTGCTGCGGCTCAACGCCGGCGAGGTCGACACGGCGCTCGCCTCGATGGCGAAGTGGTGGACCACCGAGCTGCAGAAGCGCGTCGTCGACGCCGGGGTGCAGCTCCACGGCGGCTACGGCTACATGGACGAGTACCCCATCTCCAAGGCCTACACCGACTCGCGCATCCAGACGATCTACGGCGGCACGACCGAGATCCAGAAGGAGATCATCGGGCGGATGCTCGGGTTGTAGCCGCTGGGCTAGGTTCTGGGCATGGACCTCTTCGAGATGGACGAGACCCGCACCATGACCCGCGAGGAGGCCGCCGCACGCCTGCGCGCCCTCGCCGACTCGCTCGCCAAGCACAACTCGGTCGAGTTCTCCCGCGACGGCGGCCGGGTCACCGTGTCCGTGCCCGACGAGGTGAGGCTCAAGGTCGAGGTCGAGCTCGGCGAGGACAACGAGGTCGAGATCGAGCTCACCTGGTAGCCAGCACCTCGCGCAGCCGCGCGGCGAACTCGTCAGGCACCCCGGTCTGACCGAACTCACCACCCAGGAAGCCGTCGTGCCCGCCGGGGAAGGCCACCGCCTCCTGGCCGAGGGCCCGTGCGACGGCGTGGGCGGCGCGCCCCGCGATCTCGCCGTCGTCGGGACCGCCCGACTCCTCCCCCACGCCGACGACGACACGCGTCGACGCGCCGCGGACGGCCTCGAGGTCCGGCACCGAGATGACGCCGGCACCGCAGATGTTGGCCATGAGCGGGTCGTCGCGCGAGCCGTCGTCCTCGGTCGGCAGCCCGAACGCCGCCGGGTCGGGCGCGGGCTCGTCGCCGGTGACCTCGCCGCGGTGCGACACCAGCGCGATGAACCGCGCCATCGCCGGTCCCTGGCCCGAGGCGTCGTAGGCCGCCACCATGTCGTCGCAGGCCCGGGCGATCGCGCCGGCGTCGGGCAGCAGTCCGGCCATCGGCGGCTCGTGCGCCACCAGGACGCGTACGTCATCGGGGTGCGCGGCGAGCAGGTGCAGGAAGTTGACCGCCGCGCCGGAGCTCGCGAACACGTCCACCGGTCCCACGCCGAGCGCGGCGACGAGGGCGTGCAGGTCCTCGGCGTGCTGCTGGGGCGTCACGGCCGCCGTGGCGTCGTCGCGGGTGCTGCGTCCGGTGTTGCGCGGGTCGGTGAGCACGAGGACCCGGTCGTCCAGCCGGGCCGCGAGGCTGCCGAAGCCGGTGCTGTCCATCGGCGACCCGGCCAGCACCAGGGGCGGTGCGTCGGGGGTCGTGTCGGCGAGGTCGCCGACGACGTCGAACGACAGGACGGCGCCGGGAACCTCGACGGTGCCGGGCGTGCGGGGTGCGGCGGTCATGCCTCCCATCATCGAACCGGTCGCCGATCGTCCGCAACGCCCCCTAGCGTGCTCGCCATGACCGACTTCACCGAGCAGGACCTGGGCGGCTCCACGTTCCAGCGCGTCAACCTCTCCGGCGCCGTCTTCCGCGAGGCCCACCTGACCGGGATGGACCTGCGCGACGTCGACCTCAGCGGCACGCGGGTCCGGGCGGCCTACCTCGACGGGGTCCGGATGACCGGCGTCGAGGTCCCGCACCTCGAGATCCACGGCGAGCTCGGGCGGGTGCTGGTCAACGGCGTCGACGTCGTGCCGCTCGTCGAGGCCGAGCTCGACCGGCGCACGCCCGAGCGGGCGCTGATGCGGCCCACCGACCTCGCCGGCCTCCGCACGGCGTTCGAGACGCTCGACCGGCTGTGGGAGGCGACCCTCGACCGGGCTCGCGCGCTGCCGCCGGGGGCGCTGCACGAGCGGGTGGACGGCGAGTGGTCCTTCATCGAGACCCTGCGCCACCTCGGGTTCGCGCACGCCTGCTGGGTCGGCGGGGTCGTGCTGGCCGACCCGGCTCCGTGGCACCCGCTCGACCTGCCGTGGGACGAGGCGCCCGCGCACGACGGGGTCCCGTGGGACCGCGACGCCCGCCCGGGGCTCGACGAGGTGCTCGAGGTGCGGGCGCAGCGGCGGGCCACCGTGGCCGCGGTGCTCGACGACCTGACCGACGAGGGCCTCGGGTGGGCGGTCTCCTCCGCCACCCCCTTCCTGCAGGACGCCGACTCGCTGACCGTCGCCGACTGCCTGCGGGTGGTCGTCCGCGAGGAGTGGGAGCACCGCTCGTACGCCGAGCGCGACCTCGCGTCGCTGGACCCGCGCTGACTCCGGGAGCACACTGGGCGCGTGAGCGAGACCCTGGGAGCCCGGCTGGCGAGCGCCATCGCCGCCAAGGACGAGGCCGCGCTGCGCGACGTGCTCGCCGACGGCGTCGACTTCAAGGGCCTCACCCCCGGGCGGCTGTGGGAGGGCACCGGGCCCGACGCCGTCGTGGAGACCCTCTTCGGCTCGTGGTTCGAGCCGGCCGACGAGATCGAGCGGGTGGTCGACGTCTCCGAGAGGGAGGACGTCGCGGACACCTCGCACGTGAGCTACCGCCTCGACCTGACCAACCCCGGCGGCTCGTACGTCGCCGAGCAGCAGGCCTACTACCGCGGCGGCGACGCGATCGAGCACCTGCGGATCATGTGCTCGGGCTTCCGCCCGAGGTGACGCGGCCCTCACCGGCCATGGGTTCGCCTTCGTATGACGCACCGGGCCAGCGCGCGCGGGATCAGGCGGTGGCCCGGGGACGGCGGCGCGCGGCTCGGCGGATCACCGACCCGGGCTTGGAGGCGAGCAGCGGGTCGAAGTCGTCGGTGAGCGGCGTCAGGTCGGCCTCGTCGACGAAGACGGCCCCGTCGCGCACCTCCTGGACCAGGTCGCGTCCCAGGATGGTCCCGGCGGTGCGCATCCCGCCCCAGATCGTGGCGTTGATGCCGAACATGTGCTGGGTGCTGCCCCCGGCGAGGAACAGCCCCGGGATGTGGGTCGTGACCCGGGGCCGGAACGGGCCGAGGTTGCGCAGCAGCGGCGCGATGCCGTAGCAGGAGCCGTCGCTGGTGAG
Source organism: Nocardioides sp. Z13_37 (assembly GCF_058355585.1). Lineage (NCBI taxonomy): Bacteria > Bacillati > Actinomycetota > Actinomycetes > Propionibacteriales > Nocardioidaceae > Nocardioides > Nocardioides sp. Z13_37. The sequence goes on from NZ_JBZGDV010000006.1 coordinate 297,492, forward strand.
GGTGAAGCGCTCCTGGGTGATCGGCGTGGAGGCCTCGCAGAAGACCATCCGCTCGCGGAGGTCCGGGATCATCAGCTCGGCGGTGTCGAGCACGCGCTGGGTGAGGTCGTCCTTGAGCTGCCGGTAGCGCTCGTCGCGGCCGTAGCCGTCGCCGTCGCCGGGGTCGGTGTCGACGTTCCAGAAGGCGTGGTCCTTCGGCGCCCAGCTCACCAGCTCGAGCGTCGAGTAGCCGGGCGGCGCGGAGTGCGTGCCCTCGGGGTCCTTGGCGGTCGGGCAGCTGATGCCCACCGGCATCAGCTCGGGGCAGCGGCCGGCCGCGACCTCGCGGTAGTAGCCGTCGACGTCGTTGGTCGGCCACACCCAGGCGAGGGGCGGCGTGCCGCGCTCGCGCAGGTCGACGTCGAGCGCGACGTAGACCGCGAACATCGGCAGCGTCATCTCGAGGTCCTTCAGCCTGCGCCGCAGCCGGCGGGTCAGGTGCTCGTCGCCGACGAGCTCGGTCCACGTCTTCTTGTAGTCGGCGGCCGACACGACTGCCTCGGCGCGGATCACCTCGCCGCCGCGGAGTCGCACGCCGACGGCACGTCCGTCCTCGACGAGGATCTGCTCGACCCTCGCCTTGGTGCGCACCCGGCCGCCGTGCGTCTGCACGACGTCGGTGAGGTGGGCGCCGATGACCTGCCCGCCCCCGCGCGGGTAGTAGGCCCCGGCCTGCAGGTAGTGGTGGAGGAAGCCGGCGTGCATCGCCGTCGGCGTGCGGTGCGGCGGCCACGTGTAGTCGCCGTTCTCCGCCAGGATCACCGCCTGCGCGTCGGCGCTGAGCCCGCACGCGTCCATGAGCGTCGTGATCGGCCGCACGCCCCAGCGCAGCAGCACGTACGGGCGCTTGCGGGGCTCCTCGCCCGCCGCGACGATCCGCATGATCCGGACGCAGCGGCGCAGGCCGGCCTCCTCGTCGGGGAACGCCGCGAGGAGCCGCTCGAGGTAGGTGTCCCAGCCGGTCGGCGTCTGGAACGTCGTGCCGGGGATCATGATCTGGCAGTGGCCCTCGGGGCGCTGGCGCAGCCACGTGATGCGTTCGGTGAGGGACAGCCCGGACAGCGCGGTCTGCATCCGGCCGCCGGGGCCGCACTCGCCGACGTAGTGGGTGCCGACGTCGAACTCGAACTTGTTGCCCGCGCGCCGGAAGACCTGGGTGCTGCCGCCGACGACCTGGTTGGCCTCGAGCACGAGCACCCGCTTGCCGTTGGCCGCGAGGTAGGCCGCGCACGTGAGGCCGCCGGGGCCGGCGCCGACGACCACGACGTCCCACGTCTCGTCGGGGGTCTCGGGCGGGGTCTGGGTCATGTCGGCATCTTCTTCCACGAGTGATCTGGAGTCTGACTCCAAGTCAACCGCGTCCCGACCCCTACGCCAAGCGCCCATCCTCAACCGGACGGAGTTCGCGGGAGCAGGCCGTCGAGGAGCACCAGGCCGGCCTCGATGACCGCGCGCTCGACCTGCTCCGGCGACATCGCCAAGGTGTCGCGGCGCAGGGCGAGGGCGGCGACGCCGTTCCACGAGCCGAACAGGAAGTAGGACATGAGCTCGGGGTCGACCTGCCGGATCGCGCCGGTCTCGACGGCGTCGCGGATGCTCTGCTCGAACTCGCGGCGCAGCTCGCCGAACCGCGCCACGACCTCGTCCTCGACCGGGCTGCCGGGCCCGCGCTCGCCGGTCACGGCCAGGTACTTCACGACCGCCGGGTGGTCGAGCAGCAGGCGCAGGTAGGCCGCCCCCACCCCGGCGAAGCGTTCCAGCGGCGACACCTGCGCGGCGTACGCCGAGCGCAGCGCCTCGGTCGCCACCCCCAGGACCCGCTCGGTGACGGCTGCCAGGAGCCCGTCCTTGGTGCCGAAGTGCACGTAGACCGAGGCAGGCGAGATCCCCGCCTGAGCGGCGACGTCCTCGACCCGGATCTCCTCCGGAGCCCGCTGCGAGAGCAGCAGCTCGGCCGCGTCGAGCGCGAGCGTGCGCGTGCGCTCCCTCCGACGCGACCCGCGGGCGGCGGCGGGGTCGACGGGGTCGACGGGGGTTCGCGACGGGGGCTCCTCGTTCACCCGGCCACCCTAGGGCCGAGGCCGCCGGCCGCGCCGTCGTTAGACTCCGGTCGTGAGCGCTGGGGGCCCGATCTGGCGGCAGCCGGGCATGGCGCCGCTCATGGCGATGTCGTGCGCCGGGTTCTCCGGCTACGCGATCCTGCTGACAGTCGCGCCGCTGTGGGCGGTCGAGGGCGGCGCGGGCACCGGCGGTGCCGGGCTCGTCAACGGCGTGCTGCTGCTCTTCACCGTGCTCACCCAGCTCTTCGTCCCCCGCGCGCTGCGCACCCTCGGGTGGGCGCCGGTGCTCACCGCGGGACTGCTGCTGCTCGGCGTCCCCGGAGTGCTGCTGACGCTGAGCGACGACCTCGGCGTGGTCCTGGCGGTGTCGGCGGTGCGCGGCGTGGGCTTCGGCGTCCTCACCGTCACCGGCAGCGCCGCCGTCGCGGGGCTCGTGGGCGCCCGGCGCCGCGGGGAGGCGATCGGGGCCTACGGCCTCGCCGTCGCGGCGCCCAACCTGGTGCTCCTGCCGGCCGGACCCTGGATCGCGGAGAGCCTGGGCTACTGGGTGGCGTTCGTCGTGAGCGCCCTCCCCGTCGCCGGGATCCCGGCCGCGCTGCGCCTCGCCTCGGCACTGCGCCCCGACGTGCAGGAGCCGGAGCCGGGGACGACCGGATCCGCCGACCCGCGCGACCCGGCGGCCGCGGCGTACGTCCGGCTGCTGCGCCCGATGCTGCTGCTGCTCGCGGTCACGCTGGCCGGTGGGGCGTTGGTGACGTTCACGCCCCAGATGGTCGACAGCTCGTCGGTCGCGGCGGGCGGCCTGCTCCTGATGGGGCTCGCGTCCGCGCTCAGCCGCTGGCGGATCGGCGTGCTCGCCGACCGCCACGGGGTCCACCGCCTGCTCGTGCCGTTGGTGCCGCTGACCGGGGTGGGCATGGCGCTCGTGGCGTGGTCGGTCGCGGACTCCGACGGCGCGCGGGTCGGCTCGTTCCTGGTCGCGATGCTGCTGGTCGGCCTGTCCTACGGCGGCCTGCAGAACCTCACCCTGCTGATGTCGTTCACCGCCGTCTCGCGCCGCCACCACCACCTCGCCAGCGCGGTGTGGAACGTCGGCTTCGACGCGGGGACGGCGCTGGGCTCGGTGGCCGTGGGCGTGATGGCCGAGCTCACGTCGTTCACCACCGCGCTCCTGGTCGCGGGTGCCATCGCCGTGGCGACGCTCCCTCTCGCGCTGCGCCGGCCCGTGGTCGCCTAGGGTCGGCGCATGAGCGTTCCGAAGGTGATCCTGCGCGGCGGCCCGGCCGACGGGCAGGTCGCCTCGTGCCCCGTCCCGGGCGAGCCGCTGTCGGTCGAGGACGTGGGCGGCGGCTCGATCACCTACGTCGACGCCGGGCGGTCCGAGGAGCTCGACGGCACCACGCTGCGGGTCTACGAGCCCCGGCGCTGACCCACGTCACGCCGCCAGGGTGAAGAGCGCTCGCGCCAGCTGATCCTCGGCGGGGCTGCGACTGCTCCCGGTCGGCACCCGTCGCGTGCCGCTGTGGTCGACGAGGTAGGTCGCCCCGTGCGGGTCGCGCCACACGTAGAGGCCCGGGAACGGCTGCCGCACCTGCCAGCCACCGTGTGTCTTGATGCGGTGGTGGAAGCCCGTCATCGGTCCGTAGTTGCCCACCCTCGACTGTCCCGGCGGCCCCGCTCGGCGGAAGGGCACGGTGTGGTCGATCTGCTGGGTGCGGGAGGTGCTGACTCCCCACGGGAAGGTGTCGGCCGGCGTCATGAGATGCACGGCCCGACGATGTCGGTCGGGGATCTCGTAGGCGTCCACGGGCGCCTGGCCAGCGAGGTCCAGGACCGGCCTCACGGTGAAGCGTGCGCGCGGGCCGAGATGGCGACGGAGCCACTCCTCGGTGACCGGCCCGTGGCCCTCGACGCGGGCGGTGCCGGTCGGCTCGGGGCCGGCGTAGGTGTGCACGTGGAGGGTGACGGTCGGCAGGAGCCTGGACCAGTCGACCTCGGGGCGCTCACCGGTGCACCCGGGACGGTCGCGCCAGGCGAGGAAGGACTCGATGAGGGCGACGGCCTCGTGCGGGTTGGCCAGGACGGCGATCGCCTTGACGCGCCTGGCCTCCACGTCGTCGGCGTCGCCAAGTGCCTGCAGGATGTCGGCGATCCACTGCACGCGGGCGTCGAGCAGCGCGACGACAGGGAACGGCGCCCGGACGAAGAAGCCCCGCATGCCGCTGTCGGTGGAACGGGTGGGACGGGCTACCTGGCGCTCCGCGTTGGCCCGCTCCTCACGGTCGGCCGCCTCGGGGTCGCTGGCGACCACGAGACCCGTGACCAGGTCCTCGAAGCGGGACCACGGGATGCGCCCGTCGGCGGACTCGGCGGCGCGCTCGTCGACGTAGGACGCCTGCTCGACGGTCAGGTCGCGCGTGCGCCGCGCGACGAAGCGGGCGTAGGACGCCTTCACCTCGAGCGCCTCGACGCGGCGCCAGAGCTGCGGGAGCCGGATCACCAGGTCGAGCGCATCGGCCATCAGCGAGTGGGCCGAGCCCGTCGAGATGCCGATCCGCGCTCCCAGCGCCGCAGCCGCGAACTCGGACACGTCCGGCGTCCCCACGCCGCCGAACCGCCTGATCCGCTCACGTCCGGGCAGAGAGCCGACTGCGGGGTCGATCGTGTCGGGGGCGTGCAGGATCGCCACCTGCAGCGCGATCCGGAGCATCTGCGCCTCGCACTCGCGCTGCATGCGCGCGACCTCGTCGGCGTGATCGAGGAGCTCGGCCTCGGTCAGCTCGTCGAGAGCGGTGGTCAGGTGCATGCCACTACTCAATCAGGAGGGTCCGACACTGGCTGGCCGGTGAGGCGGGGGTCGCGCGGGGGCATTTCGCCGCGTCTGGGACACCCGTGGCGGGCTACGAATCGCGATCGTGACCTGGATCGAAAGGACCTACCACCGACGCCGTCGACAGGCCGCCCTCGGGCGGTTGACCCCGGTCGAGTACGAGTTGATCATGACCACACCCGCCACCCAGGCGGCCAAACCGAACCTGTCACCAGTCCGTGCAGCAGACCGAACGACTCCGGGAGGTCGCGCCACTGGCAACCGGTCTGGGCGATGTACAGCATCGCGTCCACCACGCCCGAAGGTCATGGGCGTGCCTGCGACCGCGCTTGCCCGGCGCGTTGAAGACAGGCTCTAGCAGGTCCCCCTGCTCATCGGTCAGCTCACTTGGTACGGCATGCCCCGCACGGTGACGACACCACTCGTCCAGACAATCGGGACACACTCAGTCAGTCCGACTGGGCTGCGACATGGGACTCGACCTTGCGAAGACTGACAGCGGCCATCGCTGCGACGGCTGCCATGACGACTGCACTCACCCACGCCGCGGCTCCGAACCCGTCCATGAAGGCCGACGTGGCAGTCGCGACGAGCTCGCTGCCGGCCCCGGCCGGCAGGGCGCTTCCCATATCGACGGCTGCGGCCAGTGTCTCTGGCGGGGCGCTGACACCGGCGTCGGCGTACTGGTCACCGGCGCGCTCCGAGCTGAAGAAGGCGGCGCCGATGCTGCCGAGTGCTGCGATGCCAAGGGCAACCCCCAGCTCCGTGCTGGTCTCACTTAATGCGGAAGCCGCGCCCGCCTTCGCGGGCGGCGCCACGCCGACGACGAGCTCGGTGCCCAAGGCTGTCGTCGCCCCGACTCCGGCGTAGATGAGCACGAAGCCGCCGACGACCAGCGGGACGTCGGCGGCTGTCCGCACCTGCGCCAGCACCACGAACCCGACGCCAGACATGGCGAGTGCCGCCACGACGACGTGTCCGGGCCGGACCATGCGGGCCACCAACGGAGCCAGGAGCGACGTGACGACCAAGGCGATGGCGGCCGGCATCAGCAGCACGCCGGCTTCGACCGCCGAGCGGTGGGCGACGAGCTGCAGGTACTGGGTGATGAAGAGGTAGGTCCCGCCGACCGTCCCGACGCTGACGAGCAGGATTGCGAGAGCCCCGCGGAGGGCCGGATTCGCGAACAGCTGGAGGTCTACCAGCGGGTCGTCGAGCCGTCGCTGCCGGCGCACGAAGAGGATCCCGAGGGTCAGGCCGAGCAGGATCGCGCAGAGTGGAACAGCACCGACACCGTCTGTGGAGAGCTCCTTGACCCCGAGGGCGAGCGCAAGCATGGTCGGGACCGCCAACGCGACGCTGATCAGGTCGACCCGGCCCGTCGCCGCCGCGTCGCGAAACTCGGGCAGGATCGGCGCCGCGATGAGCAGCAGCGCCATGACCGGCACGCCGAGCAGGAACACCGAGCCCCACCAGAACGACTGCAGCATCAAGCCACCGGCGATGGGGCCCAGGGCGATCCCCACTGAGAACATCGTCGCCCAGACGCCGATGGCGAGACCTCGTTGACTCGGGTCGCGGAACATGTTGCTGATCAGCGCGAGCGTGGACGGCATGAGGGTGGCTCCGGCGATGCCCATGGCGGCGCGGCTGACGATCAGCATCTCGGCTGAGGTCGAGAACGCGGCGGCGGTCGAGGCCACGCCGAACGCCGCAGCCCCGAACACGAGCAGGCGCCGGCGGCCCACGCGGTCGCCGAGAGCGCCCATCGTCACCAGGAACCCGGCGATCATGAACCCATAGATGTCGACGATCCAGAGCAGTTGAGACGTCGACGGCCGCAGGTCTGCGTCCAGGTGCGGCACGGCGAGGTGCAGCACGGTGATGTCGAGGGAGAGCAGGAGCGTCGGGAGCGCCAGGACGGCCAGGCCGAGCCACTCCCGAGTGCCCGCGCGAGGAGAGGCGGTGGTGGCGCAAAAGGACATACAGTGATCGTCGGTCAATATGCGCCACGTCATAAGTACCCACCATTTAGTGGGGTACTGACCCGAAGGGAACTGACCCATGGCTGACCACGACTGGTCCTACACGTGCGGGCTCGACGCCGCCCTCGACGTCGTCGGCGGCAAGTGGAAGCCGTTGATCCTCTGGGAGCTCAAAGAGGGTCCCCAGCGATTCAACGCGTTGCACCGTTCGCTCGAGGGCATATCCCAGAAGATGCTCACCCAGAACCTCCGCGAGCTGGAGCAGCGTGGCGTCGTGCATCGGGAGAGCTTCCATGAGGTCCCGCCGCGGGTGGAGTACTCCATGACGCCGGCCGGCGAGAAGCTCCTCACCGCCTTGGACCCGCTGAGCGACTGGGCCGAGGAGCACGTCGACCTGATCGTGTCGACCCAGCCGAGCTGACGCAAGCTCAGCCAGCCACGACGACCACAGCGAGTGAGCCGACGGCACCGTGTCACCGCTTGTGCCCGACGCGCTCATCAGATCCTCGAACTGACGTGAGCCATGAATCGAAGCAGGGCTCTGACGTGCGGTTGTGCAGATCAGAGCCCTGTTCTACTCGGTCGGGCTGACAGGAATTGGACCTGCGACCCCTTACCCCCAGTGCGTGGCATCTCGCGCTCGACTACCGGTTGCGAGCGTGAAACGACCTCACGCCAAGTCATCTGAGGTCATCTCGACCCCGCTCACCGATGCCGCTTTGGACCCCAATCGGTTCCAGGTTGGACCCTAAGAAGTCGGTCTACTGCGGGGTCCCTATCGGCGCCGCCGGTGACCGGATCTGGCGCGATGAGTGCACGCATTCTCGTTCGGCGATCCGCACTAGCCTCAGTTCGTGTCCCAGAAGTCAGATCGCCAGCAAGCGCGCGAGGCGGTGGCGGCCTACCAGGAGGCGGAGCTCGCGGAACTCGTCGCGCGCGTAGCGGAGGCGATTGACCGGTTCCGCAGCGGCGAACTCAACGTCTTCGACGTAGACGAGGTCTTGTTCCAGTACTCACGCGCAGCGAAAGAACTCTGGAAGTTCTGCAACACCCACACGGTCGAACTGCGACACTCCGGCTCCCCTTTGTTGTCAACCGGTGGTCTGCGGGGTCCTCGGCCCGGCAGTCTTCCGCGAGCGTTGATGCGGTT